>NZ_AP018227.1:3698046-3905255 GCF_002368095.1 Calothrix parasitica NIES-267
CATCTCCCCATCTCCCAATCTCCCAATCTCCCCATCTCCCCATCTCCCCATCTCCCCACCCCTCCCATAGCGGGTTAACATAATTACGAGAAAAACACTATAAGACAATGGCTAAAAAACAGAAATTCCCTTATTTACTCGGTTCCAAGTGGACATCTGGAGAAAAAATTGATGGTTGGCGGCATTTTCAGGTAATTAACCGCAAGAACCAAGGAAGGTGGGTATATGCAGAAATGGTCGCTTCTTGCGATTCTGAAGTTCGTTTCTGGATTAATGCTAAGTTGTTGCAAGACCGCTCAAATTGGCAACCGGGATGGCAGTCTTTACAAGAAATGGCTCAAACTGAGAATGAAGATGTTTGCTGAGATTCTTCTAAATATATTGATTAAATTATTCTTAAATTCTAATAAATTTGAATCCTAAATAAATTCAAAATATAGCTCAAAAATTTAGCCTAAAATCCAACTCTTGCCAAGAGACATCAAGATTATAAATTAAGCTTTTTTTCATATTTATCCTTTATATTCTGGTTAATTGCAAAAAAATAGTACATTTCAGAAAATGTGATTTTTTTTAACATTAGTGAATTTATTTTTTTAAACTAAAGTTATTATCCTGCAAGGCTTTCACTATCAAAATGTTTATCAATAATTTCAGAACGACTTGTGAGAATTGGTTAAGTAATAACTGCTTTATTCTATATAATTTTTAATTAACTTTTTTTTGTAAAGATACCGAGTATTTACTTAAGCACGCAATGAGCTAAAAAGCCGATATTCCTGACTATGTTCAACTTTTTAACGCTCAGCCATATTTTTACTGACAGTAGCGATTATCTATAAAATATTACTCAGTAAGATGACCTAATTTGAAAAAATCTCTTCCGGAATTGAACATTAACTGGTTCATATCTAAGTCTTCTTAGGAAGTTTCAGTATACTCCAGCGGTTACGTTAGTTCTGAGTAAGTCCTATAGTGATTTTCAATAGATAAAAGACATATATATAAAGGATTTCATTTTTTTGTTTATTGTAACTATTTTTATATAAATAAATAAACAAAAACTATTATTAACTTAGTTTAACGATTGATAGACTTTTATAGGTAATAGTGTTTTAAATATTAAGTAATGAAGCAAAATAATTAGCTATAAACAAGGGTTACATCTAAAAGCTTTTTTGTTTTGGGTGTAACTTGGACATTAACGAGTAAAAACGACTTATACATTGCAACCCCAAGGTCTGTCTGGGTAAAGGAAAGTCATAAAGCTAAAAGTTTGACAAGAAACTATAAGAGGAAAGAAGAGTGAGACTAGCAGTTTACGGAAAAGGCGGAATCGGTAAATCCACAACAAGTTGTAATATTTCCGTGGCCTTAGCCAAGCGCGGTAAAAAAGTCCTACAAATTGGTTGCGACCCCAAACACGATAGCACCTTTACCTTGACAGGATTTTTGATTCCTACAATTATTGATACCCTGCAAGAAAAAGATTTTCACTACGAAGATATCTGGCCCGAAGATGTTATTTATAAAGGCTATGGCGGAGTTGATTGTGTAGAAGCTGGTGGTCCTCCAGCCGGTGCTGGATGCGGTGGTTACGTGGTTGGAGAAACCGTAAAGCTACTCAAGGAACTCAACGCCTTTGATGAGTATGATGTAATATTGTTCGACGTTCTAGGTGACGTGGTTTGTGGTGGTTTTGCAGCACCGCTCAACTATGCTGATTATTGTCTAATTGTGACCGACAACGGCTTTGATGCATTATTTGCTGCTAACCGTATCGCCGCTTCAGTCAGAGAAAAAGCCCGGACTCATCCATTAAGATTGGCGGGTTTGATTGGCAACCGCACCTCAAAACGCGATTTAATTGAAAAATATATTGAATCGGTTCCGATGCCAGTTTTAGAAGTTCTGCCTTTGATAGAAGATATCCGTGTTTCCCGAGTCAAAGGTAAGACTTTATTTGAAATGGCAGAGACAGAACCTTCCTTAAACTTCGTTTGTGACTATTATCTCAGTATTGCCGACCAGCTTTTGGCTCGACCCGAGGGGGTAGTTCCACAGGATTCTCCAGACCGAGAATTATTCTCATTGTTGTCAGATTTTTATCTAAATCCGAATAAACCACAGGTTCCTAATCCCGAAGAGGAACTAGACTTAATGATTGTATAAATCATTAGTTTATTTCTCAGGATGAGGAGATAAAATGGCTTTCTTTTATAGTTTCACGGATTCGTTAAAGCAGAAGTGGTTGCAATTCTACGCATCGAATCGCGACTGGATAAAATTACACATGGAAGTGGACTCGGTTTACACACCCGATGGTGGTAAGCGCCCGTCTTCGTACCTCATCCTGGGAGTAGCAAACGCCCTGGAGCCGAAATTAGCGCAGTTGATGTTGCCATTTTCCAAGTTGAATGCTGATGCTGACACCTTGATTGAAGTGCTTGATTTGCACTTTGACCCAGATACAGCTCTTGGAGAGCAGCCCATGCAGCCGGAACTACAAGAAGAAGAGGCTGATGAAACCCCAGAATTCTCCGTAGATGAAAACCCCAGCGAATATGCTGATGTTGCTTCTTTTGAAGAAGACTCTCAGGAAGTAGACAATATTGCAGTTCCAGATATGGACTTGGGAGATTCTCAAGACGGAACTTTGGTAGTAGAAGAAGCTTGGGGTGGACAAGAGATAGAAGAGGAATCCAGCAGCGAAGAGAACTCATTCAATGACATCCAAGCCAATGGTTTGGGAGATATGTCTGATAGCTCTGATAGTTCTGATACTCAAGAACAAGTTGCAAGTTCTGACCAGTCCCAGCAAGCTCCAAGTGGAGAATCTGAAGACGCATTTGGCGATATTTCCTTTGATGAATTCAAAGACGGTGATAGCACTGGTTTTGGGGATGCGCTAACAGACGTGTGGGGTGAAGGTTCTACACAAAAAGATAACGAAATATTTTCAGGGGAAGATATGACAGATGGTTCTATTGACGATTCGGAAATAGCCCGTCTCTTCCCCAATAGCTAATACAAAAAGTTATGAGTTAGGAGTTATAAGTTGTTGTGGCTTCTGTAGAGACGTAGCAATGCTACGTCTCCATAGCTCCCATACAGACGTAGCAATGCTACGTCTCTACACTTGTCAATTCCTAACTTAAAAAATTAAAGGGGAGATCGTAAAATGACAGTTGCTGAACCACAAGCTTTAAATTTTGAGTGTGAAACAGGTAATTACCACACTTTTTGCCCGATTAGCTGCGTAGCATGGTTATATCAAAAAATTGAAGATAGTTTCTTTTTGGTAATTGGTACTAAAACTTGCGGTTATTTCTTGCAAAATGCAATGGGGGTGATGATTTTCGCAGAACCCCGTTATGCAATGGCAGAATTGGAAGAAGGTGATATTTCAGCACAACTCAACGATTATGAAGAACTCAAAAGATTGTGCTTGCAAATAAAACGCGATCGCAATCCTAGTGTCATCGTCTGGATTGGCACCTGCACCACCGAAATCATCAAAATGGACTTGGAGGGTCTAGCGCCAAGATTGGAGTCCGAAATCGGCATTCCCGTGGTAGTAGCGCGAGCAAATGGCTTAGACTATGCTTTCACTCAAGGGGAAGATACCGTTTTAGCTGCAATGGCTAATCGCTGTCCCAAGGAAGCACCCCAAGTAGAAAAAGAGAAAGAAGAGCGAAACGGTATTCAAAAGCTGCTTAATTTTGGTAAGAAAAAAGAAGAAGTAGAAGAATCCAATTCAGAATATGTAGACCACCCACCTTTAGTTCTTTTTGGTTCCTTACCCGACCCAGTTGTCACTCAGTTGACTTTGGAATTAAAAAAACAAGGTATTAAGGTAACAGGTTGGCTTCCCGAAAAGAGATTTACAGAATTACCAGTAATTGAAGAAGGGTATTATGTAGCTGGTGTTAATCCCTTCCTAAGTCGCACCGCTACAACTTTAATGCGACGCAGAAAATGTAAATTAATTGGCGCACCATTTCCGATTGGGCCAGATGGTACCCGCGCTTGGATTGAGAAAATGTGTTCGGTATTCGGTATTACTCCCAAAGGTTTGGATGAAAGAGAAGCGAAAATTTGGGAAAACTTGGAGGAATACGTCAAGTTGATTCGCGGTAAATCCGTGTTCTTCATGGGAGATAATTTACTGGAAATATCTTTAGCAAGGTTCTTAATTCGTTGCGGAATGACAGTTCCTGAAATCGGTATTCCCTACATGGACAAACGCTATCAAGCTGCTGAATTGCAACTTTTAGAAAAGACTTGTCATGAAATGGACGTACCTTTACCAAGAATCGTTGAAAAACCGGATAACTACAATCAAATTCAGCGAATTAATCAATTGAATCCTGATTTAGTAATTACCGGAATGGCTCATGCTAATCCTTTAGAAGCACGGGGAATAAATACCAAATGGTCGGTAGAATTTACCTTTGCTCAAATTCATGGTTTTACCAATGCACGGGATATTTTAGAATTGGTAACTCGTCCCTTGCGTCGGAATAATAGCTTGAAAGATTTAGGTTGGGATAAATTAGTTAAAGAAGAAGCAAAAGTTTAAAAAACTTTGTTCCAGGTTATTTGTAAGATTTAAGAAACCCGGTTTTTTTTAAAACCGGGTTTCTTAGCATATCAACTTCTTCCAATTTAAAGATAGTGCTTTGTCCCATAAAATTATAATGGGTTTGTAGTTGGGACTGTAGTCCTAAATCATAGCGATAAATCGCTTACTACAAACTTTCCTACCTATCAAAATTAATTAGACATAACAGTAGGGTGTGTTGCTTGCTGCACGCAACGCACCACTATATTACTATTTTATAATTAAATAATCCACGAAATCATTATTAGTATAAATTCTATGAATAATATCTTAATGATTAACCTATTAACGGGACTAGCTATACTGTTTTCGTTAATCATTTTTCATCGGATTACATTTTATATAGCGTTTTTCATTTGGGTGCAATACACTCACATAAACCTCACCCCCTTCCCCTCTCCTTATTAAGGAGAGGGGTGTATTCTATTCAACTGAAAACTGCTATATATATTTACTGCTGCAATATACATTTTTGATAAATTACTCTTTTCAGAGAATAGAAAAAGTTTTTTATACGAAATTAAAAGAAATCCAACCTTTATTCTCGGATATATAACAGTTTTCACTTAGATACAATACAAATTCGACCTCACTTCCGTCCCCTCTCCTTGATAAGGAGAGGGGTGTCCGACAGGACGGGGTGAGGTTGCAAGTGTATTCGACTCAACCGAAAATTGCTATATAATACCTTTACCAATTTATCAATTGAATTTTTAATTGCAGGTATTTTTGTTTTGCTACGTAATAAATTAGGTTTTATAACGACAATTAATGATGTAATTTTGATTTGCTTAACTCCGGGTTTTATAATTTATTTGTTTGTTTGAAACAAATTCTAGGTAGATTCGAGACAGATTCTAAATTTGTTATATTTTAAGTGGCTATTTGCGACTCTGCTAAATATGCCTTGAGGAGGAAAATTGCTGCCTTCTTTGTCTCGTTCTGGGTGCGTAAGTGGCATTCAATCAGTAAATTAAATGACATTTTTTGTAAAAAGCATAGTCGATGGTAGCAATTTCACTTATTAGCTCCGCCCTAGGCAAGTTAAACTAAATCTGGCAACAGCCGCACAGAGGGTTTGTAAAGGGGCTTTTTATGGCAGTAAACGTGCAAGAAATTGCCAAATATCTAGACCAACTTGGTTGGGACTATCGCATCGACGAAGAAGAAGAACGCATTGTTACGGGTGTGGAAGGTGACAATGTTGAAGATTTTTTGATTGTAGTTCAGCTTGATGAAGATGGTAAATTCTTCCGCGTATTTGCACCTCAAGTTCTTAGTGGTGTCAAAGACCATCCTCACAAAGCAGCAATTTTACAAACAATGTTGGTTATTTCTTGGGAAACCAAAATGCTGCAATGGGAATACGACCCATCTGACGGAGAAATCCGAGCGATTATCGAATTTCCTATAGAAGATTCTACGCTGACCGAGAAACAATTTAATCGTTGTTTGAGTGGTTTAGTTCAACTGGTTGATACTGTAGCAATACCTCGTCTCCAAGAAGTGATGGAAACTGGTCACGACCCAGGTAATGTAGAGGTAGGTGAAAGGCTGTTATTGAGCATTCAAGAACAAGCTCCTGGATTATTAGATTTGCTAGAAAAAGCGATGGAAGCAAGGAAAAAACGTGGACGATTCCCTAGTGAATAAAGTTGATTGCAACAATCTTTAGTGTGGAAAATAGCTATACTCCTTGTAGGGCACACCTACTATATACTGTAGTTTTCTTGGTAAGTGGTTTATGACATCTTACGCAACCTCTTCTGCTAAAGCGGAAATGAGCGAACTCCGGCGATTAAAAGGCTTACTACCTCCGGAATTACAAAGCTGGGTTACGGTTGAAGGTACTACCGAGGTTAATCCAATCCTGGTTCGTAGCGAGGAAATCGGTAAAGACCAGGTGGAAATTCAAATAGACCTGGCAAAATGGGATGAGTTGGCAATGGACCAGCGAAATCTCTTGTTCTGGCACGAAGTCGCTCGGATTCAAAACGATACTATCCCTAAAGATGGTTGGGAAATGGCAGCCTTGGCCATAGGTTTAGGCGGCGCTGTTGGTGAATTATGGGTACAGGATGGATTGCTATTAGTACTTGCATTGGCATTATGTGGCGTTTCTGGCTGGCGATTGTTCCAAAAAAATAATGGCGAAAAGCAAGCTAGAGAACTAATTGAAGCTGATGAAAAAGCCATTGCTTTAGCAACCCGCTTTGGTTACAGTTTGCCTAACGCTTATAAAAGTTTAGGCAGCGCTTTAAAAACCTTAATTGAAAAATCTCCTAGCAAGCGCCAAAGGTCGAAATATGAAGCGCGACTTTCTGCACTCAAGCGCAGTGCTAATAAAGCCAAATCTAAATCTCGCAATATGGATGAAGGCGGATATTCATATTAACCTTCGTGAGGATGGGGATTCCCATCCGCACAAAATTTATCTGCTTACTCAATCAAGGTTAATTTAATTTTTAAATATCCCACTGTTCTTTGTGAATCATATCCATTATCATCAATAGATTTAGCAATTAAGCATATTTTTCTTTTGTGTCTTATTACTAATGGCTCGCATAAGCATAAAAATAATCACAAATATTTGTTAAGAAAAAACCGACACAAGTATCAATTCTATTAAAGTATATTTAAACACTTATAGCTTGTAAAAATATCTCGATTTGTTGCGATTTTTATTTTGTTAAAGTCGAGGATGAATTTTTTTTAAGAACTTAAACCAAAATACTTTGGCTTTACTTTTAATGTAGAAAGTTTTTGAGATTTATTCATCAAGGATTTTTCACTAAATCTCTATAATTTTTTTATCTAATCTCCTCAATATTAATAGTTTACAAAAACTTTTTTTTTTCTTGGCAATATCTTCATAAAACCAACTTAAAAAGATAAATTTAGAAACATTCAAAAATTTGTCAATTGCGTTATATTAACTTCAAGCTCGCTTGAAATAAAGGTTTATCAGATTGTATCTACGTATATTCACCCTTACTTATCAGTATGATTCAAAGCTGGTCAATCATTTTGTGAGTTTGAGGTATTACGCGGACTGATTTAAGGAAATTTTTCATTAAAGCTTGCCAATCAATAACCTGTTTGGGAGTCGGAGTAAGCACGGCTGAATCCTTAATTTGTCTCACATCAGTTAATGGGGTTGCAGGCTGTAGAAAGACTGGTATTGCTGCATTTACCGCTGCTATTAACTCAGCAGAACGTTTTAATTCGGCAACATCTGTATCCCGAGAAATGATGATTTTTACAAACACTTCGGTTCGAGCTTCATAGCATATTTGGAGGAATTTTTCGTGTTCTTGCCAACGACTTTCACCACTAACACTAGGTAGCTTTAGATCCATTCCTACAGAGTCTAAGTAAGGTAGAATCGTAGCGAGTTGTTCCGGGCGATGTCCCCCAGATTCTAAGTATATAGGTAAACCAGTGGTCAAACTGATTTGTGGTAGGAATTTTGATAAAAACCTGGCATGGAGTAGAGGTTCGCCTCCAGTTAAGCTAATGCTATCGTGTAAACGAGGTATATTTTGCCGCTCAACCCATTTTATTAACATGGGCAATGAAACAGGGTTTGAGAAAATTTCAAAATCGCGAGATCCTGGAGTTTGTTCAATCCTACAAGTGGCGGGTGCATTCCAAGTATGAGCGCTATCGCAAAAGTGACAGCGCAAGTCACAAAAGGCAAAACGAATAAATATTTGACGTGTTCCAACATTGAGTCCTTCTCCCTGGATTGCGGAGAATACTTCTATCAGGCTAGCGGTTTGATTAACAGTAGTTTTGGTGGTCATAGGATGAAGGCAGCTTAATATAAGCGAGAAAGGGGATACAACAGGGCAAGTTTTTACTCAAATTTCAATTATTCGGAGGGATTCTTGGTTTATCCTCGAAAGAGCCTTGCTTTTGGCTACGGTTCTCTGCAAGAAAATATCTATGCTTAGAATCATAGTTAATGGCACTTACCGACTTTAGTTGACTTCTTGTTCTATTGTGAATCGTCATGGATAATATTCGATTTCAATCTAAATTTTCTCTTCCTAAGCTCTTTGTCTTGTAAAGTTTTGGAAGAGAAGTTGGGGGGAAGATACTCTTCCCCCAAACTTCGGGGACGGAAACCGACACCCTCCGGGTATCTCTCTTCGAGAGACGCTTCGCTAACGCTAGTTTGGGGGACGGAAACCGACACCCCCAACTAGTCTCACCCCAAACTTTCCGCAACAGTTGATAAATAGGCAGCATTTTTGAATAAAGCACTATGACCCAGATAATGTAGGCAGTAAAACACTGATATGGCAACTAAAGTTCAAGGTTTCATGGGTAATCAACCTATAGAGGTCAATTTTCCGGTAAAATTCTTAGGCGAAACGGCTAAGGTCGAGGTAAGCGCTCGTTTAAGTGTTCTTGAAGCTCTAAATTTTAAGCAAACTTGTGAAGAACTGATTAATGCAAACCCAACTCCAAAAAAAATTATTATTGATTTTGGACAAACTACTTTTATGGATAGTAGTGGCTTGGGTGCTTTAATTAGTAACTTTAAGAATGCCCAAGAAAAAGGGATTGAATTAGTACTGCAACATGTTACTCCTCAAGTGATGGCAGTGCTGAACCTTACAGGTTTAGTAGATGTCTTTACAATTGAAGAGGGAGAACTTGTATCTTCACAAAGTAATTCAACAAAACGTGAAGAAAAACTGCCCGAAACCCATCCTTCTGTGCGCTCCTGGACTAAACGCTTGATTGATATCATAGGGGCATTAGTCGGCTTGGTAATTACAGCAATATTGTCCGTTCCGATTATTATCGCCATAATGATTGATGACCCCGGTCCAATTTTCTTTGGTCAAGTTCGTTGCGGTTGGATGGGTAAGCATTTTCGGATGTGGAAATTCCGTTCTATGTGTGTAGATGCAGAAGCCAAAAAAGCCGAATTGCAAAAGCTTAATCAAGTTAAAGGGGCATTTTTCAAGATTGATAATGACCCAAGAGTAACTAAGGTCGGTAGTTTTCTCCGTCGTACCAGTTTAGATGAACTTCCACAGTTTTGGAATGTTCTCAAAGGAGAAATGAGTTTAGTTGGTACTAGACCTCCAACACCTGATGAAGTTGAATGCTATGAAGTACCTGAGTGGGAACGCTTAGATGTCAAACCAGGTATGACTGGGGAATGGCAAGTAAACGGACGTTCCAGTATTCGTAATTTTGAGGATGTAATTCGTTTAGATTTACAGTATCAAAAAAATTGGAGCTTGATATATGATATAAAGCTTATTTTTAAAACAGTCGCAATTCTATTTAATAAGAGAAGTGGTGCTATGTGATTAAGAAGTTAATTAAATCGTTTATTTATTAACAAATTTGTTGAGAGGAGGTATGAAGGAAATTTTCTATTCAAACCTCTTTTTTTTATTTTTAAATTGATACACTAACGGGAGAACGCAGAATTGATTTCAAAATTTTCATTCTTACAGAAGTACAATTGCTGTAAGTAAAGTTATTAAATATACCTTATTTCAACATATTTTGTCCTAACTAAAAAATATTTTTGATACATATTTGCTTTATAGAATGATTATTATGGTTTCTTCGATAAGAATTTCTTAGAAAGTCTGTAATAATACAGTTGACAAGAAAATAAAACATTTAAAGATTATATTTAATTGAAATAAACGCTGTTTTTACTTAAGTGCTAATACTAAACAATAATTCTTAATATTAGTTAATGAATAACATTGGGCTTGCAGTACTTATTCGTATATGACATTAATTTTTACTTAATCTTCAATAAAAATAGACTGACGTTAAAAGATATTGCAAGGAAAATTAAATACAGGCGCTTTTTAAGTGCGGAATGAATTTAAAAATAAATGTTGACTTTAAAAGAACCAATTGTGGGTTCTTGCAGTTTTTACTATGCGAATTTTAATTTACTCATACAACTACCATCCAGAACCAATTGGTATTGCTCCATTAATGACAGAATTAGCAGAGGGCTTGGTTAAAAGAGGTCACCAAGTGCGTGTCGTTACAGCTATGCCTAACTACCCGGAGCGTAAAATTTATCAAGATTACCGAGGCAAGTTTTATCTCACAGAATATAAAAACGGCGTAAAAATCCAAAGAAGCTATGTTTGGATTCGTCCCCAACCCAATCTTATCGATAGGGTAATGTTGGATGCTAGCTTCGTGTTTACTAGTTTTATACCCGCTCTTTTTGGCTGGCGACCGGATGTAATTTTGTCTACATCACCATCTTTACCAGTTTGCTTGCCAACTACCCTTTTAGGGTGGCTACACAGATGCCCGGTAATTCTAAATCTACAAGATATATTACCGGAAGCTGCCGTTCATGTCGGTTTGCTAAAAAACAAATCTCTAATTCGTGTATTTTCGATTTTAGAAAAATTCGCTTATCGCTCTGCGAATAAAATTAGTGTTATCGCCGATGGGTTTGTAGATAATTTGGTGTCTAAGAAAGTACCACCAGAGAAAATAGTCCAAATTCCTAACTGGGTGGACGTGAATTTTATTCGTCCGATGCAAAAAGAAAAAAATGCTTTTCGACTAGAACATAAATTAGAAAATAAATTTGTAGTTTTATATTCGGGGAATATTGCCTTAACTCAAGGTTTAGAGACTGTTGTCAAAGCTGCTGCGAAATTACGCGATATTTCAGATATTGCTTTTGTGATTGTTGGTGAAGCTAGTGGTTTGCAGCGACTTCAGGAAGAATGTAATAAATGCGGCGCATCAAACGTCATGCTCTTACCATTCCAACCCCGAGAACGTTTACCAGAAATGCTGGCTGCTGCTGATGTCGGGTTAGTAGTACAGAAGAAAAACGTGATTTCTTTCAATATGCCGTCTAAAATTCAAGTTTTACTTGCTAGCGGTAGTGCAATAGTCGCATCCGTTCCCGATAGTGGAACTGCTGCTAGAGCAATTCGACAAAGTGGTGGTGGGGTTCTTGTTCCTCCAGAAGAACCATCAGGTTTGGCTGATGCTGTCTTAGATTTGTACAAGCATCCAGAAAAAGTTAAGACTTTAGGTTATAACAGCCGTAAATATGCTGTTGAGCAATATTCTTTCGACCAAGCTTTGAATAATTACGAGTCCTTATTTGAATCCGTGAAGGAAAATAATTCTGCAATCGAAACTAGGGTTGTTTCAAAGCAAGAAGTTTGATTAGGCTTTTTTCGATTTATTTTTTGTTGTGGAGACAAATTTGTGTAATTTAGGGCTTGCCGAGAAAATAGATGGTAATCAAAACTGTCAGGCTCGAAAAAAGCGAATTTCTTCGAGCAGTCTCCTTGATTCTTTTCCTCTCCAATTCCTTAAACCGCTAATCTTTTAACAAAAATAAAATAATAAGGATGTATTTCTTGACCCCAGTCTGACCGGCTGGGGTTAATTTTTTGCAACGCTTTGTAATTTATTGCAAAAGTCTAGACTGAAAAGTTCGTTACAATAAAAAGTATATGACTATCTCAACTGGAATAATTCTTTTACCAGCAACTATGTTGGAATGCGCGAACAAGTATTAACTTATCTATCACAAAACGTTCCCCCAGAGCGGGTAAATCATATTCTTCGAGTTGAACAAACGGCTGCCAATTTGGCTACCGTTCACGGTTTAGATAAACAAAAAGCCGCTACCGCCGGTATAATGCATGACGACCCGCTAAATGCTTTAAGCCCCAACGGCTTCTGTATATGGCACGAGAAGAAGGATTGATTCTAGATGACATTTTGGAAACAAATCCTCATCTTTTACACGCAGATGTTAGTGCTATTGTAGCTAGGGATACATTTGGAGTGGAAGATGAGCAAGTGTTAAATGCAATATCCAACCATACTTTAGGTTCTCCTCGGATGAGTCCGCTCTCTTGTATCGTGTTTTTAGCCGATAGTATAGAGCTTGTTGAGGCGATTCTGCTTCTCTAAAAGTATTAAGACAAGTCAGTCAAGAGAATATTTATAAAGCGGTATATTTGACTTGCAACCGCACTTTAGAAAAGTTATTGGATAGTCCTCGCTTGATTCATCCGCGATTAATTGCGACCCGAAATAAATTTTTAGTTAAGTGCAAATACTAGCTAGTATTGATATTCTTTGGGTCATCAACATCTGTTTTTTGCTAGTATTTAAGAAACATATTGATTAATATTTGCAATTAACAAAGCAGTCGATCCCGCTGACTCCAGCAAAACTCAAAACCTCACCCACATTTATCAGAGCAAGGTTTAATGTCTGATTATTCCCAAGCCGATTTACAATCCGAATTTGTTGCTGTTACCAACCGTAGAATTGATTCTCAACAGCTTGATACTGAAGATTTGAGCGTAGCAAAACTAGCTTCAACCATTGCAGAAGCTGGATTAGACCGCAAAGCCGGAGATATGTTGGTGCTTCGCGTCAGGGATGTATCTTACCTAGCCGATTACTTCGTGATGATGACTGGCTATTCTAACGTACAGGTAAGAGCAATTGCCAACAGCATAGAACTAGAAGTAGAAGAGAAATGCGAGCGCAAACCCTTGCGAACCGAGGGTAAAACCGAAGCAAGTTGGATACTTTTAGATTATGGCGAAGTCATCGTTCACGTTATGATGCCTAATGAAAGAGAATTTTATGATTTAGAAGCATTCTGGGGTCATGCTGAACGTGTCGATTTTCAGGTATCCGAAAAGGGTGGGGGGTGAATAAATATGATTGATTATGAGGTATCGAGTTGTCCAGTTCCTACCGAACAGCAACCGTTGAATGAATACGAACAGTTGAAAAACTCCTGGCTATTTCGCGATTGCGGTCTTTCAATGCGCTCTTATCTAAGTAAAATAGCCTGGGCATGGGGTTTATCATGGTTCATTGCTGGGCCTGTAGCTTATTCCAGTTTTCCCCCGCATAAATATGCCGCTCAATTTGTGCTGTGTGGAGCCGCAGGAGCAAGTATAGGAGTAGTTCTACTTGTATTGCGTTTGTACTTGGGCTGGTCTTACGTGCGCGGTAGATTGGTCAGTCCGGTAATTTTTTACGAAGAATCGGGATGGTACGACGGTCAAAACTGGATGAAACCCCAACAAGTTTTAGATAGAGACCGTTTGGTTGTCAATTACGAGATTAAACCGATTATTCAAAGGTTACAGATAACCAGTTTATCTTTGGTTATATTATTTTTTGCTGGTATTGCGATTTGGCAATTCCTGTAAATCGTTAATCGATTTTAGATTTTGGAAATCCAAAATTTGAGGTGTTGAAATCGTTTTTGAGGTAAGAATTTAAGTACAAATTTTAGAAGTATCTTTTTTATAAGTAAAAATTTGAGATTTTACTTAATTTCAAATCCACAATACGAGACAGTTGCTTCGAGCTAGGTAACCACCTAATACAGTGTCCTCAAAATCTCAAATTGGGACGGTGATAATCTATAAGTTATGAGTTAATAGGTAATAACTCATAACTTGTGGCTAAGGATTGGAAATGGCAAAACGAACTCAAGCACCCGCAGTAGAAGTAAGATTGCTGCGTGAAGGAATTATTGAATCAAAGCATATAGTTCAAGCTGCACTCTGCGACGAACGAGGACGGGTTCTTTCTGTGGCAGGAAACGCCGAAACAGCTACATTTGCCCGTTCGGCACTTAAGCCATTTCAAGCCCTAGCCGTGACTAGTACGGGAACTTTAGAACGCTATAACCTCAACGATAAAGACTTAGCAATTATTTGTAGTTCCCATGCTGGAAGTATAGAACACGTTAGGCAGGCATTTAATATTTTGTGGCGAGCCGATATAGACCCCACAGCACTACAGTGTCCGGTTCCCGAAGGCAGACGCAGCAGCTTAGAATATAACTGCTCTGGTAAACATGCGGGAATGTTAGCAGTTTGTCAGCAGTGCAATTGGCCGTTGACTAATTACTTAGAGCGAAAGCATCCAGTGCAGCAATTAGTATTAAATAAAGTCTCAGAATTGCTGCGAATGCCAGCAGCAGAATTTATTAGCGCTCATGATGACTGTGGGGTTCCAACTTATTTAATGCAGCTTTGTCAAATCGCTACCCTTTACGCTCGTTTGTCTTCAGGTAATAATCTCGATATGGAGCGTATCGTTCGTGCTATGACCCATCACCCACAGATGTTAGCTGGTGCAGGCAAATTTGACACCGAACTGATGAATTTAACTCCCGGAGAGCTAATAAGTAAATCAGGAGCCGAGGGATTGCAGTGCATTAGTAGGCTTGGTGAAGGGATGGGTTTAGTAATTAAAGTAATGGATGGAGCCAAGCGAGCAAAATACGCCGTAGCCATACATTTACTAACTCAACTCGGTTGGATTACCCCCAGCACAGCCGAAGCCCTTGAAGAAAAATTTATGACACTAGCTCAATACAAGCGTTTGGAAGTCGTTGGAGAATTATCAATTTTGTAGTTGACAGATAATAGAGTCTAGGTTATATTGATTAAAGAAAGACGACGCGGGATAGAGCAGCCTGGTAGCTCGTCGGGCTCATAACCCGAAGGTCAGTGGTTCAAATCCACTTCCCGCTACCAAATGAAAAATAAAAAAGTCCCTATGATTATTGTAATCGTAGGGATTTTTTTGTTCGTAGTTGCGCTTCAGCGCCAAAGCTTTAGAAGCATTAGTAAGCAACATAAATGTCCTGCGGACACCCTGCACCAACGCACTATAATATTAGAACTTTTCTTCAAAATAGTTGCTAAATATATTAAACATATCCACAGAAAACACATATAAAATCTCGTTTCAAATTTTATCTCCACAATAAATAATCAATCGAACGAGAAGATAAAAACCAAAACCCATCAGTTCACCCTTGTAATTCTTTGTTGACAAGATTTTGATATACTCTGGAAAAGAAAAACCATCCATTGTAATTGGGTTAATTTAATTATGGGTTGGAAATTAAAGCGTCCTATTTTAGTGGGAGGAGTGGGTTTATCCTTTTCTCTGTGGATGTTAGAAAGTTGGCATGATAAAGTCATGCAGTTTGGTGAATTTAGCTTGCTGAGTTTACTTGCTGTAGGTGGTGGTTTGTGGTTAATAAAACAAAATCTACCTAAGCGTACTGAAGATAAATTAGATGAAATGGCTATCGATAGAGCGACGGTGGAAAATACCATTGCTCAAAGCGAAATAGCAATAAATAAATTGGTAGAAGAAGCAGGTAATTGTGAGGAAGCTGTTGAAAAAGCAGCTTTGCTACAATCACAAATTCCTCAGCTACAGAGCGAATTAGATAGAGAATCAATTAAATTAACAGTTACTGGTGGTAAATCGGTGGGTAAAACCACCTTGGTTGAAGTTTTACAAAATCAAAATCTTAAATCTGTAGAATTTCAAGAAACATCACCTTTATTTATTCAAGGTAATTCGGATACAGAAGCAATAGATGAAGCTGTAAAATCCGACTTCGTACTGTTTCTCACCAATGGTGATTTGACAGATACAGAATATCAAAGTTTGGAGCAGTTAAAAGTCCAAAATCAAAGGTTGATGCTGGTTTACAACAAACAAGACCAGTGTTTACCGGATGAACGAGCTAGCGTATTGCTATCTTTGAAACAGCGAATTGCTGGAAATGTCGCAGCAATAGCAGCTTGTCCTCAACCGATTAAAGTACGGAAGCACCTTGAAGATAATTCCGTGCAAGAATGGATGGAACAACCAGCACCAGATATTCAAGATTTAAATCAAAAGCTGGATGAAGTATTAGTTCAAAGACAACAATTAGTATTAGCAACTACGATGCGAAAAGCAAAGTTGCTCAAAACTGAAACTAGAAGCGTATTGAATGGAGTTAGAAAATTACGTGCTACTCCAGTAATCGAACAATATCAGTGGATAAGTGCTGCTGCGGCATTTGCGAATCCAGTACCAGCCCTTGATATACTAGCAACTGCGGCGATTAATGCTCAAATGGTAATGGATTTAGGTGGAGTTTATCAGCAGAAGTTTTCTTTAGAACAAGCAAAAACCGTTGCTGGTGAAATGGGAAGCTTGATGTTGAAACTTGGTTTGGTCGAACTTTCTACCAAGACGATTAGTACAGTATTGAAAAGTAACGCGATTACTTTTGTAGCTGGTGGAGTTGTACAAGGTGTAAGTGCAGCTTATTTAACTAGAATTGCGGGTTTAGCTTTAGTTGAATATTTTGAACAGCAGGAAATTGCTGCGAATTCTGGAAACGAATTTAATTTAGAGAAATTTGGACAAAGCTTACAGCAAGTATTTGCACAAAATCAGCAAGTAGTATTTTTGCAAAATTTTGTTCAGCAAGGTGTTAAGCGTTTATTACCAGAAGCTGAGAATGAAGTTGTTGCGATTGAGAATGCAGCAGTTTAAATTTACCCAACATAATACTAATGTAGAGACGTAGCACTGCTACGTCTCCTTGTTTTTGTTCATCGATATAAATTCAGCAAAATCTTCAGTGGTAATATAGTCTTGTTGAATTGCTATTTCAAAAACCTCATTAACAAAGCAATTCATTATTTTGACAACTTGAGATAAACACAAATTGCAAGATTTATATTCACCCATACCTAAAAAAGTATATTCGCAAATTACTTCATCTTTATTTTTAATTGGATGAAATGTTAAATCGAAATCGCTACCAAAGGTTATATTAACTCTATTCAAAGCATATAGTTTAGTAATTTTTTCTTGCCATCTATCTTCTAAGGCATCAAGAATATCATGATATAAATGTAAAATTATTTTCTCACCGCCTATTTCTAATAAAACATTGCGATTGTTGTTAAAGCAAAACCGTTTTAAACAGATTTCAAAATCTGTATATTCATTTAATTCGTCTTCTGGATAGTCGTAAAAATCATTTTTTATAAGCTCTTGTAATTGAATATTAAAATTTTGATAGTGATGCATTTAAGTTGTAGAGTGTGTTATGACGCTTCGGAATAATTTTAGTTTTAGCCGAGTATTATAACTAGGGTTTGCTGAATAAAATTATAAGTCTTGTCAGATAAGACTTTCAGACCTTTTTCTCCTTTTATTGTGCAAGCTTATGTGATGTACTAGCTCAAAACCCTTGGACTTTCTTGAAGGAAGAATTAATAAATACTCTTCTCTAACCCATAGATAAAATTATTTTTACAACGGCGATCGCCAGCTACAGAAAAAATGATAATGATAAAATCCTTCTTTGTTGTTTTAAGTAATTCGCTACAGTTACTAATAGAGATGCGAGTCCTGCGTAATTGGAGTGGATGATTAGCTGTGAAGGTTGATTCAAGAATTTTTCCAAAATAAACGCCCAAAATATCAAAAATAGTATTACTCTACTTAGTGAGAAGAGAAAATCATAACTAGTATAAAAAACGATGGCAGCAGAGTACACGGATATTGATATTGCGCCATTTATCGACCACTCCCTACTTCACCCAACAGCGACTCAACAACAACTAGAGCAATGGTGTGAAGAAGCAGATAAATATCATTTTGCGTCAGTTTGTGTTAGCCCTACTTGGGTGCGTTTAGCAGCGGAACTTCTGCATGGAAAGCAGCCAAAGGTCTGTACTGTAATCGGTTTCCCTACTGGTGCTACTACTTCCACTGTGAAGCTTTATGAAGCACAAGAAGCAGTAGAAAACGGTGCAACTGAATTAGATTTGGTAATAAATCTGGGTTGGTTGAAAGCTGGTAAAACCGAAGAAATGCATCGCGAAATTTCTGCAATTTGTGAAGAAACCGGACAAGTTGTCAAAGTTATTTTAGAAACTAATTTATTAACCGATACTGAGAAGAAGCTGGCTGCTGAGGTATCGATGGATGCCGGTGCGGCGTTTTTGAAAACTAGTACTGGTTGGAACGGTGGTGCGACAGTAGCAGATGTAAAGCTATTGAAAGAAGTAGCGCAAGACAGAGTTGAAATTAAAGCTTCTGGAGGTATTCGCACTGCTGAGCAAGCTTTAGAATTAATATTAGCAGGTGCTACTAGGTTAGGTACTTCTAGAGGTGTTGATTTAATTCGTCAGCGGGAAGAAGGCTAGGAGTAGCAAGTAGTAAGTAGTAAGTAAACTACCATCGCTACTCGTTATTCGCTATTTTAAAAATCTCCTTCTATCCCCTTCATTGCTAACAACTAACCACTAATAACTATTAACTAACTATTAATGAGTAGAACCTACAAAGCGACTGGAATTAATTTAAAAGCCACAGCGTTTGGCGAGTCTGACCGGATTGTGACAATTTTAACGCGGGAATTTGGGTTGATTCGAGCTATTGCAACCGGCGCACGCAAGCATCTTTCCAGTCTTGGAGGTAGAAGTGGGATGTTTGTGGTGAATCAATTACTGATTGCAAAAGGGCGAAGTATCGATAAAATTACCCAAGCACAAACTATCAAAACTTATCCGGGTTTGGGAGGGGATTTGGGTAAATTGGCTGCTTCTCAGTATTTAGCGGAAATAGTTCTTGCTCAAGCGTTAAGCGAATACCCTCAAGATGAATTGTTTGAACTTTTTAACAAACACCTAAGTCGTTTGGAAAAGTTACCAAAAAATCTAAATGTTTTAGCTTATCTGGTGCATGGAATCTTTCAGTTTTTAGATTTAGCTGGTTTAAAACCTCAAGTCGAAGCTTGTTGTTTAACTGAGAATCGGGTGACACCGGATTTTGATAATCCTAAAGCTTTGACGGCTTTTAGCATCAATGCTGGTGGTGTGGTTTCGGTATCCGCTTGGGAAAATCTCCGCACCAAAGCAGAAAAAAGAAAAAGAATTGAAGAAAACAATTTGCTAGAAGTTGCTTCTGTTGCGAAGGAGTCAGGTGGAGTTTATTCTACTAGTCAAACCGAAAATTCTTCTTCCCAAATGTACGAAACTATTGTCCATGAAGAAGAATTACCACCTTTGCTACGTCGTTTGAGTGCTTCGGAACTAAGTTTATTACAGCAGTTACCGCAATCAGAGATAATAGAAGAAACTGCTATCAACCAAGAGTGGCTGTATGTTGAACGTTTATTAAGACAATACGCTCAATATCATTTCGGTCGTTCAATTCGTTCGGCAGCTTTAATCGACTCTTTGTTTGCTACAATTCATGGCTAAGTTTAAATAATCTATAAAGATATTTAAGGTTTTTGCGGCATAATGCCAAAAAAATGATTTTAAAAGCCAATAAGCTGGTATTTTTTGGTTATGCAAGATAATTTTCTCGTTTATTGAATTAACCACGCTTTCTCAAGTCCACCATAAAGTAGATTTAGAACTACAAACGAAATGTCAGCAGGAGACGTTTCTAAAAACGATAGAAATCACAAAACACCAATGTCGGAAATTATCAAATCCGACCCAAATAAACATTGGGAAAATAAAAACAAAAATGAATTATATTCCCAGAATACTAAGAACAATCAGCTTGAAGAAAATTCTCAAGTTGCTACGATGAATCCCGATAAATCCGATTCTTCTGTAGAAAAAAATGAAGTTAATGTCGATACAAGCGAACAAGGCTTTTTACCCGTCTTAAAAAATACTAATTTCCTTGCTCTGTGGGCAGGTCAGGTATTTTGTCAGCTAGCAGATAAAGTTTATTTGGTGCTGATGATTGCTTTGATTAATACTCAGTTTCAATCTCAGGGAAGCAGTATTAGTGGCTGGGTATCGGCTTTGATGATGACTTTCACTATACCCGCAGTTTTATTTGGTTCTTTAGCGGGAGTGTTTGTTGATAGGTGGGTGAAAAAACAGGTGCTTGTGTCAACTAATATTTGGCGCGGTATTTTAGTTTTAGCAATTGTTCCGCTGTTATGGTTAGCAAAAGATTGGCAAGGAATAGGTGATATTCCGGCTGGTTTTTTAATAATTTTGGCAGTGACTTTTTTGGTTTCGACCCTAACGCAATTTTTTGCACCCGCAGAGCAAACTGTAATTCCCTTGATAGTAAAACCGCACAATTTGTTGAGTGCAAATTCGCTTTACACTACAACTATGATGGCATCAGTAATTGTGGGATTTGCTATCGGAGAACCACTTTTATCCGCAGCAGACGCTTTGTGGCTGAAATTTGTGGGTAGCGGTGAATTGGGAAAAGAAATTTTAGTTGGTGGTTCTTATATCGTTGCTGGATTAATTTTGCTGTTATTAGTAACGAATGAAAAATCTCAAGAAAAGGAGAAAGAATCACAACATATCTTTTCCGATTTAAAAGAAGGTTTGGTTTATTTGGGAGAAAATAATCGGCTACGTAATGCTTTGATTCAGCTAATTATCTTATTTTCGGTATTGGCTGCATTAACGGTATTAGCAGTTCGGATTGCAGAAGTTATACCCAATCTCAAAGCCGAACAATTTGGCTTTTTATTAGCATCTGGTGGTGTTGGTATCGCTCTTGGTGCAATGGTATTGGGTCAGTTTGGACAATATTTCTCGACCCCTCGTTTGAGCTTAGCTGGAAGTATGGGAATGGGAGTTTCTTTAGCTGGTTTAGCAATATTTAGCCAGCAATTATGGGTTGTGCTTGGTTTTATATGCTTGATGGGCATTTCTGGTGCATTAATTGGTATACCCTTACAAACTGCAATTCAAACCGAAACCCCAGCCCAAATGCGCGGAAAAGTGTTTGGCTTACAAAACAATTTAGTTAACATTGCTCTAACTTTACCTTTAGCATTAGCAGGTATTGCAGAAACTTTTTTTGGCTTGCAGACAGTCTTTCTGACATTAGCTGCGATTGTCTTCTGCGCTGGTATATTAACTAGATACAAATCAGCGTAATATGCATAAGCTAAAAGTTATTAAGTAATCATTGTTAATTTTGGAAGAGAAAGTCAGGAGCGAGAAACAATAAATCACAAATAATAAATAAATATGAAATAAAAGTGTAATGCTATGTCAACAGCATAATTTACTTTCTAAGGTAGTAAGTAATAACTGCTTTTTGAGACAAATTTAGTATCGAAAGTAATCAATAGTAATTATTATCAGTTG
Organism: Calothrix parasitica NIES-267; assembly: GCF_002368095.1. GTDB lineage: Bacteria > Cyanobacteriota > Cyanobacteriia > Cyanobacteriales > Nostocaceae > Rivularia > Rivularia parasitica. The sequence continues at coordinate 3,719,653 of NZ_AP018227.1, forward strand.
GTTCAACCGAGCTATTGTAAATTTTATAAAAAGTCCGAATCATACTTGACAATAGGAAAAAAGTCTTATTACGCTTTATTTTAAGCGCAGACAAGCTGTACAATGAAAAATTAAAAATCAAAAATTCAATTGATATTATAGCTATATTGACTATTGCTTTTACCGTCGTGGTAAAATTACATGAGCATTAATTTGCAACTTAATATTCGAGATAAAATGCGTATAGGATAGATGCTATACATATAGTCTCAATTTGTTATATAAAAACGTATAGTAATTAACAGCATTATTATGGCATAAATAAATTAAAAATTTACTTGTTTTAAAAACGTAAAAAATTGCGTTGTCAGTTAATAGGATTGAAATATTATGATATCAACAGAGCCAGAGAGTGCAACAGTAAATTCATATTATTAACATTCCAAGAAATTGCTGACCGAATAAACCCCCTTTCCAGATTACTAATCAAGAATGCGTATAGCTTGGATTGGAAAAAAATCGCCCTTTTGTGGCAATGTTACCTACAGTCGAGAAATCACTAATTCCTTGCTAGAGCGGGGACACGAAGTTAGCTTTCTTCATTTTGCTCAAGAAGTATCCCAAGGCTCAAAGGAGTTAAATTGTACCGAGGTACCTTTACCTTTTATCTATAAATCTCAGGTTTATACAATTCCTGCGTTCAAAGCAACAAAGGTTTTAACCGAGTCGCTCAGACGGATTAAACCAGATATCGTTCATGCTTCTTTAACGTTATCTACCTTAGATTTTCTGTTACCAGAAATTTGCAAAAAGCTAAATATACCGTTAATTGCTACTTTTCATCCCCCGTTTGCAGGTAAAGGAGTAAAACTAGTATCGGGAACCCAGCTGTTAGCGTATCAACTCTATGCACCGTTTCTAAGTAATTACGATAGTACTATTGTATTTTCGCAACTCCAGCGAGATTTACTAGCACGTATGGGAGTACCCGCAGAAAATATTGCGGTTATTCCTAACGGAGTAGACGTAGATAAATATTCTCCCGGTTTATCAGCTATCAAAGCCGAATTTCAAGCCGAGCGTTTATTCGTTTACCAAGGTAGATTAGCCCCCGAAAAAAACGTCGAAGCCTTATTACGTGCTTGGAGACAAGCAGAAATGGGTTCCCAAAGTAAATTATTGATAGTTGGTGACGGCCCGTTAAGAGCCGGTTTAGAGCCATTTTACGGCCCTGAATATGGCGTTCACTGGCTGGGATTCATTGGTGATGATAAGCGCCGTATAGAAATTTTACGGGGAGCAGATGTATTTATATTACCGTCCCTAGTGGAAGGTTTATCTTTATCTCTATTAGAAGGTATGGCTTGCGGTATGGCTTGTTTGGCAACTGAAGTAGGTGCCGATGGCGAAGTATTGCAAGACGGTGCTGGTGTAGTACTTGATACAAATAGAGTGCGATCGCAATTACGCACTTTATTACCATTGTTTCAAGACCATCCAGAATTAGGATTGATGTTAGGAAAAAAAGCAAGACAGCGAGTACTAGAACGTTATACTCTCAGCAAGAATATAAGCCAGCTAGAAAAACTGTACGAAGAAATTGTCAAAGGACAAAGCTTGCATTTCCGTCCTCAACAAACAAAGAAAGCTGTTTGAGCTTGACAGACTAATCTTTAAAATTGTAGTGCGATTGGATTAAGCCATGTGCTTTTGATGTCGCACTATATCTATTTTAGAGGTCTAATTTTTGGAGTCTATTAGTGAATCTTGATTTCGATGTAAATAAAATCCAAAAAATAAATCAAAAAATAAAATGGTTTCGTCGCGAATTATTAACTTGGGGAGAAAAGCATCGTAGAAAATTCCCTTGGCGAAATACAACAGATGCTTATGCTATTTTAGTTGCAGAATTCATGTTACAGAAGACTAACGCGTCTTTAGTTGCTCCTTTATACAAGAAATTCATGGAGCAGTATCCGACAGTTGAAGCGTTAGCAAAAGCAGAATTTATAGATATAAAAAATATTTTACAGCCTTTAGGGCTTTCGTTTAGAGCCGAAAGATTATATAAAACAGCAAAAATATTAATTGAAGAATATCAAGCGGAAATTCCCGATACAGAAGCGGAATTAGTTAAATTACCTGGAGTTGGTAAATACACAGCACGTTCAATTTGTGCAAATGCTTTCGGACAAAGTAAAGCAGTGATTGATACTAACGTAGCGCGGATTTTCGAGCGGTTTTTTGGTATTGAGGGAGGGAGAGTAAAATCTCGATGTCCCATACTTTGGAGAAAAGCAGAAGAAATAGCTCCAGAAAATAATGTGGGGATATGGAATTTAACGCTGTTTGATTTTGGAGCGGGGGTTTGTACTGCAAAAAATCCGGGTTGTGGTGATTGTGTTTTGCGAGAACGGTGTGATTATATAAACCGTGAAAATTAATAAATTAATGTAGAGACGTAGCAGTGCTACGTCTCCCCGTATTTTAGGTTATATAGAGATAATTTAGTTAAAAAATATTTTTATCAAATTAAATCAAATTAAATCAAATTAATCTATCTATCTATCATATTTCAACCCTTCACCATTAATAAATCCGACTAATTTTTGTTTTATAACTAATCCATCTCCCCCTAATTTATCTAAAAATCCACCCATATAGCTGACATTGTGTAAACTATCATCTTCAATAACAGCTTTAATAATCAGTTGCTCTGTATCGCTTAAATCTTGAAAAAATGACCCTTCTGGAATAATTCGGTTGTTAAATACTAATTCAAATAAATCATCTAAACCGTAGCAGTTTGTTTTTACTTGTAAAAGTACAGGAATAACTCTTGCTAACTGTTGATGATTTAAACTACTAAAAAAATCTAAAATTGATAAGTAGTAAAAATCTACAAGTTGATTTTCAAAATTATCATAAAGTTTATTTAATAAATTAGGATTTTGTAGTTTGTCAGTTAAGGTATCCAAAGCGCTATTAGACATATGCTCCCCAGCAATATAAGCAAGAGAAATACCAGCAGAAAGTTTAACTATATCGCTTTCGTTTGAATTTAGAGTTTCTTTAAAAAAAGCTATTTGTACCGGTGTACTTTTACTAAGATATGCTAAACATAAAGGGATTGCTGCTTTAACTAATTCATCAGATTCACGGTCAAATTTTGCATAAAAATTACTGCAAATCTTAGCTAAATCTTGCTTATAACAGGAAAGAACGCAAGCCGCAGCTATTCTTACATCTTTTGATTCATGTTCTAATAAATTAAGATAAACATTGATACCTTTATATACTGCTGTATAAGTTGCCTTTACATCATTTAATCCTTCTTCCATTCGCTCTTGGAATTCAACTGTATTTCTTTCAGCGTTATCTCTTAAACCCGGATTAATATCATGATACGAATCCCCGGTTGCCAAACTCGCTAATACATACAAAATATTTACAAGTATTCCTGGTTCCGTTTCTTGATGTAATCTTGCAATTAAAAATGGTACAGCAAAAGCTGCTCTAGGAGACAAAGTTCCTTGATGCCAGATACAATCAAACAAATTCCATAAACATTCCGAGCGTATCTCCTCATCATTTGAAGCTAAATTACGGATAGCAAACAGCATTTCTTCGTGAATATCTGGTTCGTTTATTTCGTCCCAATTGATATTATTAAAATTTTCGTTCATAGCCTATTGATAAAGTTATTTGAAATGATTAACTCTTCCAATATGGCTTTAATAAATTAATTTGTCTCTAATATGATTTATCATCCTGCGTTACACTAGAGCGACAGCATACTTTATAAATACAAAGGTATAGTATGACAGTAATACCCATTTTGGAGTCAATAATTTAGGATGCTAAATAATGGATTGTCAGATTACTGTTGAGCAATTGTTGCAGCGTTATTCTGCTGGAAAAAGAGAATTTGCTGGAATTAATTTAAATGGGGCTTATTTAAATTTCCTACGGTTAAACAAGTTTATTCAAAGTTGGAATCATAGATAATTATTTAAAATTTAAATTGTTGGGTTGCGCTCTGCTTAACCCAACCTACAAATCTATTTCTTTATTGTTTGATTGTCTTTAATTATTCTTAGCTCTCTCCCACCCCAAACTAGTACTCTGCTGATAAATCTTCTTCAAAGTGTTCACATCTCTAGCAGAAACTAATGGTGGATTCCTAACTTGAGAAAAATATAGAGCGTCACCTTTATCTTTACTGTGTCCCCAAATTCCTAAAGCATGTCCTAATTCGTGACGAGAAGCTGCTAAAAGATATTTACCTGTTTGACTAGGACTCAATAAAATAGTGAAGCGATGATATAAATTATTTTCTTTTTGATAAACTTTGTAGCTAGTTAAAGCAGAACGAGCGCGAGGAAGTTTTTTACCGGGAGTAAACTGTAGTGGTGGAGATTTCCGAATAATTTTAATATCCGCGTCTTCTGGATTTTCAATTATTTTTAAAGGTAAATAATTATTCCATTCTTCTACTGTTTTTGAGACAGCGTTAATCCATTGTTGAGATTGCTGGTTATTGTTTGTATTTGGTGTTTCTAAATAAACTTTTACCGGCAATTGCGACCAAATTAAATAACCGTATTTAGTTGGCTTAATTTCATCAAAATAATCACCGCTATTATTATCTTGCCATCTTGCTAAAGTTGATGGAAGAGGATGATTTTTTTCTGGTGGGAGAGAAGGATTTTGAGAGATATTGTCGGTCGATTCTAATACATTGAAAACCTCACTCTCTTTCCCTCTCCTTATTAAGGAGAGGGATGTCCGTAAGAAGTGCTTTTCCCGTTCACCTTGTTCTATTTTTATATCCGTTTGATATTGCGGTGCTTTTGTCAAGTCAATATTTGTAAACACAGCCAATGACTGCACGTTAGTAAAAATAACGAGCAGTGCTGTGGTGATTACCAATCCTAAAGCTATTTTTACCTGTTTAAACAAGCTTAGATTTTTTCTCATTCCTACAAAGCTGCAACTTTTGCAGTTTAGAAATTCTAAAACAAAGTAATTTTAGGGTTGGGAGGAATCAGAGGGAGCTGGAGATATAGCAGGGGCTGGTGAAGTCTCAGTCTCGGGAGCAGAGAGTTCGGATGGGTTACTAGGAGCGGAATTTACGGGAACAGAGGGAGCAGTAATTTTAGAAGCAGAAGTAGGAAGCCAACCCGCGCTTAAAACTACACTTAATCCTAAAAAAACTACTGTTAATGTCCATGTAACCCGATTTAAAGTATTTTCAGCGCTTTTAGTACTACTGAATAATTGCGCTTGTCCACCAATTGCACCAATCCCGTCACCTTTGGGACTGTGGAGCAATACTAGAACAATCAAACCAATGGCAGAAAATGCCCAAATTCCTTGTATAACGCTTGAAACAGTCATAATTCTGTAATAAATTTTTAGTGATTATCAGCAGTTAGTAAAAAGAGTAATATCCAACAACTGATAATTTAACAGATTTTAACTTAATTCTTATATAAAACTCTAATAAAGAGGGCTGCATTAGGGGTTAGCAGTTAGCCATCGATATAATAGCTAACAACTAACAGCTAACAACTAACCACTAACCATCAATTATTCTGCATCACCAAGTTCATGGGGCTGCGAGGAACTTTCACATCGTATTCTGCTGGTTTGAATAGAGATGTTCCGGTCATTTCTTCTGGTTGGGGAAGCTGCAAAATTTCCAGAATGCTCGGAGCAATATCGGCTAATTTACCATCGCTTCGTAAAGTCACATTGGTAGCATGTCCGGCAATTTTAACTTTTTCACCTTCAACTACAATCAAAGGAACTGGGTTGGTGGTATGAGCAGTCCAGGGGTTTCCTGTCTCATCTATCATGTGTTCTGCATTACCGTGGTCGGCAGTAATTAATGCCGTACCTCCAGCTTTACTGATTCCTTCTAGTAGTTTTCCTAAACACTTATCCACCGCTTCTAATGCTTCGACGGTAGCTTCCATGTTTCCTGTATGACCAACCATATCGGGGTTAGCATAATTGACTACTACTAAAGAATAAATACCCTTTTTTATAGCGGCTAAAACTACATCGGTGACAGCTGCTGCTGACATCAGAGGTGCTTTGTCGTAGGTCGCGACCATTGGAGAGCTTACCAATTCCCGGTCTTCTCCTTCGAGTGCTTCCTCTAAACCACCATTAAAAAAGTAGGTGACGTGAGCGTATTTTTCAGTTTCAGCAGTACGGAATTGCTTTAAACCGTTTTGGGAAATTACTTCACCGAGAATATTATTCAGATTCTGGGGTTTAAATGCTACTTCTACTGGTAAGTCTTGCTCGTATTGAGTAAAAGTAACAAAAGACAATGGTTTAATTTGCTGTCTTTCAAAACCGTCAAAATCTGGATTAACAAGAGCTTGAGTTAATTGTCTGGCTCTGTCGGGACGGAAATTGAAAAAGATTACCCCATCTCCTGCTTCAACCGCTCCGGAAGCTATTCTGACAGGAACAATAAATTCATCTGTTACCCCTTCTGCGTAAGATGCTTTGACTACTTCTACAGCAGAACGGCTATCGCTAGAATCATCTTGAGTCATTACGTCGTAAGCGCTTTGAACCCTGTCCCAGCGTTTATCTCTATCCATTGCATAGTAGCGTCCACTGATAGTGACAATGCGTCCTACTCCTATGCGGTCTATATAATCTTGAATAAGTCCAATTGCTTTTACTGCTTCACTGGGTTTAGTATCGCGTCCGTCAGTGATAGCGTGAATGCAAATTTCTGAGATCCCCTGAGTTTTAGCTAAATCTAATAAGCCGAATAGATGACTTAAATGTGAATGTACTCCTCCTTCAGAACATAATCCTACTAAATGTAGTTTGCTCTGACGACCTTGTACTTCTTGGCAGATTTTTACCAATGCTGGATTTTGATTTATCGAACCGTCTTCTACCGCATCAGAAATTCTAACTAATTCTTGCGGTACAACTCGACCAGCACCTATATTCAAATGTCCTACTTCTGAGTTGCCCATCTGCCCTTCTGGCAAACCTACCGCTTTTCCGGAAGTGTTTATCAACGTGTTTGGATAAGCTGTTAATAAGCTATCCATTACAGGTGTCGAAGAGGCGGCAACGGCGTTTCCTTTGGTCTCCTCGCAGTAACCCCATCCATCCAATATTACCAGCACCACGGGAGAAACAGGTGCTTGTGCCATAACAATACTGCCCTTTACTTTTCGTAATATCCGAATAATACCATTGACACTCACAACTGCAAGTGAATTTTTGCTTACTATTATTTTGCTTATTAAATTATTTTATGAATTATCTCTAATTTATATATATATTTCTTACAATTGTCTTGTGTTTAGTTAATTTTTTATAACAAAAGATAGTTGACAAGCCAACTTTTCTATTACGAGTGGCTTTAATTTATAAGAAGTTGGTTTGATTAATCATATTACTTATTTGTATAGGAAATTGAGAATTGGTGATTGCTAATTGGAAGCAATACTAAAAATTTATATTAATTTTGAATTGTTAGAGAAAATTATATTAAGAAAGAAAAATATAAATATAAGTAGAATTAAAAGAAGAGATTAAAATCCCTTCTTAAAAAAGAAGGGTTTGTGAAATTCTAAATTTATTAATATATTTCAGATTTTAGACGAAAAAACACTTTAGAAAATTCCAAAACAGTTCATCTGCTGTCAAAATCTAAAATCCAAAACAAAAGCATCCGTTACTAAAAACATCCGCTGCCAAAAACTTACTTACGCTTTGCTGCTGCTTTTTTCTTCTTAGCTGCTCTCTTTTCTGCTTTTTCAGCTTCAATGGCTGCTAATCTCTCTTGCTCTTTCTCTTCAGCAATTTTATCCAAGTAGTAATGATAATCTCCTAAATAAACTCGAAATTCACCATCACGAATTTCAACTATTTTATTCGCTACTTTGGAAATAAAATATCTGTCGTGAGAAACTACGATTACGCTACCATCGTAATTCTGCAAAGCTTCTTCCAGCATTTCTTTTGCAGGAATATCCAAGTGGTTTGTCGGCTCATCTAAGATAAGCAAATTCGCTTGACGTAACAGCATTTTCGCTAGTGCTAAACGTGCTTTTTCTCCACCGCTTAAAGCATCAACATTTTTGTAAACTGTATCACCACTAAACAAGAATCTCCCCAACAAAGTACGAACTTCTTCGTTTTTCCAGTCGGGAACTTCATCATGGATTGTTTCCATGACGGTTTTGTTTAAATCCAATGCTTCGGCTTGGTTTTGTTCAAAATAATTAGGAATAACGTTGTGTTGACCTAATTTAACTTCGCCTTCTGTGGGTGGTTCCATACCCGTAATCAACCGCAGCAAAGTAGATTTACCAGCACCATTAGGTCCTAAAAACGCAATTCTATCGCCTCTTTCAATTAATAGATTCGCTGCTAGAAATAGAATTTTATCGTCGTAAATATGAGTTAAATCTTTGATTTCTACTACTTCGCGACCGCTGCGGGGTGCGGGAGGGAATTTAAACTGTAAAGTTCTCATTCCAGCGACCGGAGCTTCAATACGCTCTACTTTATCAAGCTGTTTTTCGCGGCTTTTCGCTTGGGTACTGCGAGTAGCACTAGCGCGGAATTTTTCTACAAATGCTTGTTGTTTATCTAACTCTTTCTGCTGACGCTCAAATGCACTTAGTTGTGCTGTTTGATTTTCTGCTTTTTGTAATAGGTATGTAGAATAATTACCTAAATAAGTAGTAGAAACACCGCGCTCGGTTTCTACTATTGAGGTACAAAGTCTATCAAGAAATTCTCGGTCATGAGAAACTATTACCATTGGGGTTGTCAAACCTTTAAGGTAAGTTTCCAGCCATTCGATAGTCTCTAAATCTAGATGGTTTGTCGGTTCGTCCAACAGCAGTAAGTCGGGTTTTTGCAACAGGATTTTACCTAAACCCATTCGCATCTGCCAACCACCGCTAAAAGAACTTACCAAACGTTCTCCATCTTCTTGGTCGAATCCCATTTCTGGTAATATCTTGCCGATACGAGCTTCTAAACCGTAACCGTCTAGAGCTTCAAATTGTCTTTGTAATTTATCTAGTTTGTTTATTAATTTATCTAGTTCGTCTGGGTCAGCGCTTTCCATATCTCGCTGCACTTGAGCCAGAGCTAACTGCACTGCGTTGGCTTCTTCAAATACCGTCCAAAATTCTTCGTTTACGGTACGAGTCGGATCTACTTCAAATTCCTGGTTGAGATGAGCGATATGCAGGCTGCTGGGACGAATTATTTCGCCAGATGTCGGTTCCATCTCACCAATGATGATTTTCAACTGGGTGGACTTTCCCGCACCATTTACTCCAACTAAACCAATGCGATCGCCAACTTTAACTTCCCAGTTGACATCCTTGAGAACTTCGCCTGTGGGATAAATTTTACTGATATGTTCTAGTCGTAGCATCAAGTATCTCCAAGGTAAGGGATGGTTTGGGTAAGGGAACGCGCCGCTTTTCTATTGTGTCCAATCTTAACAAAATTTAACTACATTTTTCGTGTTGGGATTGCTGTAAGGGGAGAAATTTTCGTGATATTCCAGTAAAAAGAGACGTAGCAGTGCTACGTCTCTTGATTTAATTTATGTAATTATTCGATTAACACACCGTATATTGTGAATATAGGCTTTGTCTAACTAATACGCGAAAGCAGAAGTAAGAGGATAATTCAGCTTAGAACCCAACTTCTGGATCTACATCTTCTATAATTCCAGAAAGAGCTTCAGAACCTCTAGGGTTTCTTAATCTTGTTAGTGCCCATGAAGCTTCAAAGCGGACATTTCTATCATTACTATTTAAAGCTTTAATTAGAGGTTCTATTGCTTCTTGTTGTACAAAAGAACCAGCAGCAGCTCGTCTAACATCAAAATCGCTATCTTGCAATGCGTCTATCAGTGGTTGAATTGTTCGCCCATCTTTAAACTTTCCTAATGATATCGCTGCGTTGTATCTAGTTCCTTGATATTCATCTTGTAGAGCATTAATGAGAGGTTCTACTGCTCTTGAATCACTCGAATCTCCCAAAATATCTGCTGCTAATGCTCGGATTCCCATTTGTTCTACTTCATTCACCTCTAATGAAGAACCTTCTAATAAATTAATCAGAGGTTCTACCGCTCTTGAATCTTTAAACATCGTCAAATCTATGGTTATTTCGACCAAAGATTGTAAACAAATATTCTTTGTCAGCTTTGCCAACGCATTATCCACAATGCTGATATTATATTTACGCCAAATTTGATACCTTTCTTCTGTTTTATAAGCATCAATTTCAGTTTCCATAAGCTCCGCTATCGTCAGCATCATAGCCGTAATACTGGCATACTTCCTTGTAATGGAAGGTTCTGAATTCATAGTTTCAAAAATTACAGGGCAAGCATCAAGACTTTCTGGAATTAATATATAGCCTACTTGTTCCGATACAGGGTCAGGCGGAAAAATATAAAAAAATAGACAAATAATTGCTACATTTCCTTCATTGAAGGGAGGTTCATAATATTCGATTCTGTTTAAATAAAATTTAACCGCATCTTGTAATGGTAAGTACCATCCTTCATCTTCTTCATATTTAGAGCCATTTCTCCACTGATAAAGCTCAAAAATTTCTTGTGGTAATTGAATTGGTAAATCTTGAACCAATTCTTCAATTTCAGCATGACTTAATCCTGGCATTAAATCATGCACTAACTTTTCATTACCGTTTTTTTCCCAACAAGCTACTATTCTATTTAAGGCATTAGTTAAAGCTGACATAATATCACGAAAGATTCACGCGATACGCTTCTTTGCTTTTTTTGCGTGTAATTTAATAGATTTATTTCAAATTGGTTTAGTTACAAATCTTGCTTAGTAAATCTAACTGACTTTCGCTTCATTCCCTGTAGATTCAGCAGCAGCAGCCAATCTATCCATAATCGCTTTACCAACAATTGCTGCCTGAGACAATGGCATATTACTGACTTGTTTTAAAACGACACTCAATTCAGAAGCTTCAGGTATACGCTTTCCTTCTAGATGGCAAAATAATTCTTCAAAAGTATAACCAGCGCGAGCAGCTATTGAAGCCAAATTAGCTGTATCTGGAACTTTTTCCCCCTTCTCCCAGGCTAAGACAGCGCTCGCAGAAACGCCTAGCTGCTTACCGAAAGCCCGTAGGCTCATTGAACCGCGAGCTAGTTTAATTACTTCTACCAGTTTTTGTCTAGCTTGTGTATCCACGTTTGAAGAGTTTAACTTAACTATAAAAATTGAAAACTTTCGTTTCCATATTATAAGTTTATTTTTTTATTGACAGCTTTGTCTTTAATAAAGTGTATGTTTTTTATAGTAAACAGCGTGTGCGCAAGAGAACGAATTAGTTGACCTTTTCATCTAATTATTAAGGTGCATCATGACTATGAGAATTTATGGAAAATGGCGCAATGCCATTGACAACAAAGACTTAACTCACTTTTGCCTCATTATTAACTGGCTGAGTTGAAGCAGCAAATCTTGCAACCGCAGCTTGAGCAATAACTGCAACTTCAGATAAAGGCATATTATTTATTTGCCTGAGAATCACATTCAAGTCAGAAGCTTCTGGAACTGGCTTTCCTTCTAGGCAGCATAATAGCTCTTCAAGAGTGTAGCCAGCATGAGCCGCGATTTGAGCCAAATTTTCCGTGTCTGGAATCTTAACTCCTTTCTCCCACATTTGAACAGCTGTTGCGGATACTCCCAACTTCTTACCGAAAGCACGCTGAGAAAGTGAACCACGAGCTAATTTTATTATTTCTACAAGTTTTTCTCTGCTTTTTGTATCCACGTTTAAAGGCTAGCTAATTAACTATAAAAATCAAACACTTTCGTTTCTATATTACTAGTTTAATTTTTCTGTTGACAGCTCTATCCCTTTCATGCAACTATAGATTTAATTCCAAAACTTCAGTTGTAGCTTAAGCTGTTGTCCTTTTGATTTATTTAACTTAAGAATCTACTTATCAATTATTTCTGCGAATCCCCAGGTTGCATCATGTTCGGCAAAAAGTTTAAAAAGAATCGATACCGCCCAAAGGGCAAAAATTTAATTACCTCTAATAAAATTAAACCAGATTTATGGCGACTTTCGTCATCTGAGGCGAAAGAAACTTTGAGAGCGACTGGTTTAGATGTCAAAAAAATTAAAAAAATTACTTTACTAAAACACAAGGTTTGTATTTCCTACTGGAATCAATCAGGTGGGGTTTGCAGTGGATTTTTCAGCTATCGCATTTTCCCGACTTGGCAGAAGGAAGTAGAAGTTTTAATTGAAAAAAGTCCAAATTTTAAAAGATTACAGCTAATCAATCACATCATGGAGCGGGAATTTAAGTGTTATCCCTATCCTGTGGAGATGGAAGACGCTATCTACAATTCATTACAAAACCGCCTATGTGTATTGAAAGCAATGGCACAAGAGACGGCTTCTGATGATGTAGGAATGGCTAGCGAGTGGGAATATTTCAAACCTTTTGTATCCAGTTCCTAATTTTTTAATTGTCTATTAATTTTAATTGTTCACTGAAGCAGCAAGTTCCGCTAAACGCTCCTGTTGGTCTTGGGATATACAAGATTGGATTATTGGGTCTAAATCACCTTCTAAAACTGGGTTGAGCGAATAGTTTTCACCAAGACGGTGGTCGGTAGCTCGATTGTCCTTATAGTTGTAGGTGCGAATTTTCTCGGAACGCGAACCCGTACCCACTTGCGAGCGACGTAAATCTGTAACGGCTTCTTGTTGTTCGCGCAGTTTCATTTCATACAGTTTCGCACGTAGAATTTGCAATGCTCGTTCTTTGTTTTGCAACTGACTGCGTTCTTCGGTACAGAAAATTCTGATACCCGTAGGCTTGTGATAAAGGTCTGCTGCTGTCTCAACTTTGTTAACGTTTTGTCCCCCAGCACCACCGGAACGAGCGGTAGACATTTCGTAATCTTTAGGGTCAATATGAATTTCCACGTCATCCACTTCTGGCATTACCGCGACAGTGGCAGTAGAAGTGTGAACCCTGCCCCCAGACTCTGTTAAGGGTACGCGCTGCACTCGATGGACTCCAGCTTCAAATTTGAGTTTGCTGTAGACGCTATTACCTTTAATTTCTAGAACTGCTTCTTTGAAACCGCCCATTTCAGCCAAAGACTCGCTGAGTAATTTTACTTTCCAGCCCTGAGTACTTGCATAGCGTTCGTACATGCGTACCAAATCACCAGCCCAGATACTGGCTTCATCACCACCGGTACCGGCACGTATTTCCAACATGATGTTTTTCTCATCGTTGGGGTCGCGGGGTAATAGTAATACTTTTAAAAGGCTTTCGAGTTCTTCTGTTTTTTGTTCGAGTTCTTTTACTTCCAAAGTTGCCATTTCATGCAATTCTGGGTCGCTTTGGGATTCTTTTGCGACTTCACGCGCTCCAGTTAATTCTTCTTGGGTATTTTTCCAAGTTTCGTAGGTATTCACTACTTCTTCTAATCCAGAACGGGCTTTTGCTACTTCCTGGAACTCTTCTGGGTTTCTGGCTGTATCGGGGTCACCTAAGCGACGAGTCAATTCGTTAAATGTTTGTTCAACGGATTGTAGTTTTTCCAGCAAATATTGTTCGGCCATGATGGTGCAACGCTCCTAAAAAAAATAGATTTACAGGCTCATACTAAAAAACCGACTCAGTAAAGCTGAGTCGTTTGATTGAAGTATTGCCTGGTGGCTATTTTTTGGTTTCGTCGCCTTTTTCTTCTTCGTTCTGTTTAGTTTGACTGCTGGACATACCGTACTTACGTAGGAAGCGTTCTACGCGACCTTCGGTGTCAATAATCTTCTGTGTACCTGTATAAAAAGGGTGATTTCCAGACCAAACATCTACGTGTAATTCGGGTTTGGTAGAGCCGACGGTCATTACAACCTGACCGTTACAGTAAACTTTGGCTTCTGGATACCACTCCGGATGAATTTCTGGTTTTGCCATTTTCTGATTCGTGGTGAGTGTATATCAATTATGACGCAACAATAATTAATTAGTAATTCGTAATTCGTAATTCGTAATTCGTAATTCGTAATTCGTAATTAGAAATACTATTAATTTGTTATTGCTCTTATCTACTATTCATCCCAATCACAAGGATGTTCGTCTATATATAGCTCTAGGCAACTTCGGTTAAGACATTAATCAAGGCTGAAGTATATGAATGAATAATTAATTCTTTACCTTTAACCTTTAACCTTTGACCTTTGACCTGCTTCGTAGCGCTATATTAACGCTTAGAATACTGAGGAGCTTTACGAGCTTTGTGTAAACCGTATTTCTTACGCTCTTTAGACCTGGGGTCGCGGGAAAGATAGCCTTCAGTTTTTAATGGGGGACGGTTATCTGGGTCTAGCTGACACAAAGCGCGTGCTACTCCCAAACGAACTGCATCTGCTTGTCCGGTTAAACCACCACCATTAGCTCTGACTAAAATATCGTATTCGCTTTCCAATCCCAATGTTTCTAAAGGAGCTTTAATTCCTCCGATATAGTTGGGATTAAACTGGAAATACAAATCGCCTTCTTTTCCATTAACGGTTAACTTTCCGTTACCGGGAACGAGACGAACTCTGGCTACTGAGGACTTACGACGACCAGTTCCCCAGTATACGGCGCGTCCGCTTTCATTTTCTGTTGCCTGCATTATTGTTGCTCTCCTGGAAGTGTATTAATTTTTAATTCTTTGGGCTGTTGTGCGGAATGAGGATGTTCCGAACCAGCGTAAACTTTGAGTTTTTTGAATAACTGTCGCCCCAAATTATTTTTAGGCAACATTCCTTTAACAGCTTTTTCGATAATACGCTCTGGTAAACGTCCTTGTAGGTGTTCAAAAGTTTCTGTCTTCATTCCACCAGGACGACCGGAATGACGGCGATAAAGTTTTTGAGAACTCTTTTTACCAGTCACTACAACTTTTTCGGCATTAATCACAACTACAAAATCCCCTGCATCCATATGTGGGGTATATTGTGGCTTATTTTTACCGCGTAGAATCATCGCGATTTCAGTTGCTAGACGACCGAGACGTTGGTCGGCAGCATCTACTACATACCAATCTCGCTGTACTGTTACTGGGTTGGGAAGGTAAGTTTTGGTCATCATTTAACTACGATTGACTATTAATAAATTTACATTTTTATGCAGTAATTTCACCTAGGATATTATCTGAATTTTTATTCACAGAAGTATCTGGAAAATTATCTGGAAAATCAAATAGGGGTTGGCTATCGTACCAAATTTCGGGAGGAAAAGGAAATTCATCGTATCCTACCCGCAATAAACACAGTCCTTGGGGAGGTGCAGCATATTTTACTTCCTCGCGACGTTCTTGTTGCCAGATTTGAGTAAAATTCTCTTTTGTTCGCTTTCCGGTAGCAACTTGAACCAGCATTCCTACCAGCAAACGAACCATACCATAAAGAAATCCATCTGCTTGAATTTCAATATGTACCAATGCCCCACGACGATAACATTTTACATCCTGTACTGTGACCCATGAATGCTTGCGTCCGGAATTAGCACGGTGAAAAGCTGTTAGGTGATGCTTTCCAAGTAAGGGCTGAAGTGCTGCTGCAATTAAGGTTTCATCTAGAGGAGCGTGATAATAGTGCCAGCTAAAGGGTTTAACAAACAGATTTGGTGTTTTTTCGTTATAGAGCGTATATCGATATCGTCGATACGTAGCATCAAAACGAGAGTGCCAATCGTTGCTTACGGCTGCGGAGCTTCTGATCAATATACCTTCAGGTAAATAACCATTTAAAATAGATGCCCACTTTGATGGTGGAATCTTACTTATGACATTGAAATGAGCTACTTGAGCCGCTGCATGAACCCCACTATCGGTTCTCCCCGCACCATGTAAGGTAACTTTATTACCTACTACAGTCGAAATTGCTTTTTCAATCTCTTCCTGGACGCTACGATAATTGGGTTGCCACTGCCAACCATGAAAATAAGTGCCTTGATATTGAATTACCAAGGCAACCCTTTGAGAAATTTCGGGTGGTCGGCTTTCTGACATACAATTAAATTAAGGATGTCGCGAAAAACTACATCCTCATCCCAATTACACTAATTCAATAATTGCCATCTGAGCGTTATCACCGCGACGAGGTACTGTATGTAAAATACGGGTATAACCGCCTTTACGCTCGCCATATCGAGTGGGGACTTGTTCAAATAAAGCATGAACTAAGTCTTTGTCATAAAGATAACTAATAGCCTGACGACGTGCGTTTAAAGAGCCGTCTTTAGCTAAAGTAATCATTTTTTCTACTTCCGAGCGCACTACTTTTGCTCTGGTTATAGTAGTAGTAATTCTTCCGTGACGAATTAGCTCAGTAGAAAGCGCTCGCAGCAAAGCACGACGCTGGTCGGCTGGCTTACTAAGTTTTTTGAGTTTAGAACGGTGACGCATGATTGCACTATTACTTAGGTTATTTATTGTTTAATTTAGACGTGTTTTGAAGCTCTTTCTGTTGGCAAAGTAATACCCAAGCGTCGCTGCAAGGCTTCTACTACTTCTTCTGCTGATTTCTGACCAAAGTTCTTGATTTCTAGCAAATCTTCTTGGGTATAATCCAATAGGTCTGCAACCGAGTTGACTTGTGCCCGCTTCAAACAGTTATAAGCTCGAACGGAAAGCTGCAATTCTTCAATAGGTATTTGAGCCGTTGGATCTTGGTCAATTTCTGAAACCGTATCCTCTGGATTAATTTCAATATTCTTCAGCGGATTGAATAATTCTACTAGAATTCCAGCAGCAGAAGAAAGCGCTTCTTGAGGAGCAACACTACCGTTTGTCCAAACTTCTAGAAGCAATCTATCTTTGGGATAACCGTTTTCTCCACGGGTTTCCTCAACGCTGTAATTTACTTTCCGCACTGGCATAAATATTGAATCTATTTGCAGAAAGTCTAAGGATGTAGCTTCTTCACGACCTCTCTCTACGGTGCGATAGCCTTTTCCTTTCTCAATCCGAAATTCCATTTCCAGTCTGCCACCTTCTGCTAAGGTAGCTATATACTGGGTCTGGTCTATAACTTCTACTTCACTTGGTAGGTCAAAGTGGGCTGCGGTAACTGTTGCAGGACCATTAACTAATAATCTACCAATCTGAGCTTGGGGAGAATGACTTTTAAGAATAAGTTCTTTCATTCTCATTAGAATTTCCAGTACATCCTCACGCACGCCTTTTACGGTGGCAAACTCATGAGTTACCCCCGCAATTCGTACCGCTGTAACAGATGTCCCCTCTAAATTAGCCAGTAAAACCCGTCTCAGAGCGTTGCCAACTGTAATTCCTTGACCCCTCTCTAAAGGTTCTAAAACAAATTTAGAATAGTGGCTCCGACTTTCTTCTGTATTGGATTCTACACATTCAATTTGAAACTGCGCCACGGAGTAGCCTCCCTTCTGAATCAGGTCCTATCATTGCAGGCAATCTTAATTTATTGCCTACTCTTTCTATGAAAGTAAATTCCCTTTTGGCCCGTGATATCATGAATTTTTCAATAATTATCACAAAGACAAGAGATTTTTTGTTTTTGTCAATATTAAAGAAACGATTACAGCTTTTTACATAAGCTATGCCATTTCTACGGACGGCCACTGTCTTGAGTGAGGGGAACTGGCTTTTGAATCGGCAAATGTAATTTAAAACTGTTGTCTTCTCGAGCGATAAGAAACTGACCCAGACAATTCTAAGTTTTATATTTTAGATTGGATTATCAGCGGTTAAATCTTTTGAAACTAATCTCGATACTAGTTTTAACTAAGATTATGAATCTATAAAGTTAAACCAAAATCCAAAATATATTTGAGTAAACCGCATTGGTGAATCTAAAATAGTGAATCTAAAATTCCTGCATCAGCTGACAAAGTTTATGATTTGAGTGTGAGTTCACATCTATTACTCGTTGCCGAAAGCCACGTTTTCTGAATCGCTACGTCTAAACCCTACGTCTTTTGGGTGGACGACAGCCGTTATGAGGAATCGGAGTAATATCCCGAATCAAGGTTATTTCTAACCCTGCTCCCTGAATTGCCCGAATAGCAGTCTCTCTACCTGCTCCCGGACCGCTGACCATAACTTCTATCTGACGCATACCCTGATCCATAGCTCGTTTAGCTGCACTTTCTGCTGCTGTTTGAGCGGCGAAAGGAGTTCCTTTTTTTGCTCCTTTAAAACCACTTGAGCCAGCAGAAGCCCAGGAAACTACGTCTCCGTTAGGGTCGGTAATTGTGACGATACTATTATTGAAAGTAGACTGGATATAGCCTACTCCGTTAGGTACATTACGCTTCTGTTTTCTGCTTCCGCCTTTTTTTCCTGATTGTCGCGCCATATCGTTATAGTTGAATAAATCGCTAACTATTGTTTAACCGCTAATTGAAGTAAAAACAATTAACCTGCACTGATTATTTTACTTACCCGGTGCCTTCTTCTTACCAGCTACTGTTTGTCTTCTGCCTCGACGAGTTCTAGCATTGGTACGAGTTCTCTGTCCTCTGACTGGTAAACCCATACGGTGGCGACGACCTCTGTAGGTTCCAATATCAACCAAGCGCTTGATATTCATTGCTTCCCAACGTCTCAAGTCACCTTCAACCTGATAGTTTTTCTCTACCTCGGCTCTTAAGGATGCAACATCACTATCGCTTAGTTCCTTAACTCTAGTGTCAGGATTAACACCGGTACTAGCTAATATCTTTTTTGCGCTGGTTAAGCCGATACCAAAAATGTAAGTTAGACCTATTTCAACACGTTTATCGCGTGGTAAGTCTACTCCGGCAATACGTGCCATTATAGAATTCTCCTAATATTCAATATTCATCTATAACCCACCCTTCAAATTCGGATGTTCTTACATTTGTTGAAACATATCCGAAGTTTAGAGAGATAGCTTTAATTCCTACTATTTGATGTAGGGATTTACGATTTCCTGCTAAACCTGCTGCTTATTTATTTTGCTAAATCCCCAGCATTAAGATTTCTAGATTTGCGATTGCTGAAATTTCCGCTTCGCATCAATCATAGTCGTGTCCAGCAAAATCTCAAACAAAAACAAGGCAGGACAATTAAACTCAAAAAATAATCGACTATCCTTGTCTTTGTTTGTGCTTTGGATTTTCGCAAATTACCATAACGCGACCGCGACGCTTAATCACGTTGCATTTCTCGCACATTTTTTTTACGGAGGCTCTTACTTTCATTGCCTTAAAATCAAACTCCAAATAGTAAATTATAACACAAAGCAGAAGCTTTTTCAGTCAAATTGGGTAAAGCAAAAACTATTAGATTGTAGTATAATATTTCACATAGACTTACTTCTTACGCAATCGATAGGTGATTCGGCCTTTGGTTAAGTCATAAGGCGTTAACTCGACTTTCACGCGGTCGCCAGGTAGAATTTTGATATAGTTCCGGCGAATCTTACCAGAAATGTGAGCGAGAACGTTAAAGCCATTATCTAAGTCAACACGGAACATGGCATTAGGCAACGATTCTGTCACCGTGCCTTCCATTTCAATCAAATCTTGTTTGGACAATTTGTTTTTCCTTTAGCTCAACGGTATTTTTCAATTGCAGTTGCCGAGACTGCCAATTTTTTAACGAATATATCAACAATTTATTAATATATCTTATTCAAAATTTTCTTGCCGATTCGGAGAAAGTTTTTAGCAGTTAGTAGTTTCATTAAAATCAGCTATTTAACCAACCCTTCGGGTATCTCCCTCCGGGAAACGCAATACCTACGGTACGCTTCGCTAGGCGCTAACAGCAGTCGCACTCTGCGAGAAAGCCTCCGGCTTACATGGGGGAGACCCCCCGCTCTGCGCGCTGCTTCACTACTAACTACTAACCATGGAAATGCTTCTAGCAACTGACAGTTAAGTCTTTAAGATTAGAAGTGACTTCTTCGGCAGATTTATTACCGTTTATCACTACTAATTGTTTGCGCTCTCCGTAATAATCAATTAAAGGTGTAGTCTCAGAACGGTAAATTTCCAGACGACGACGGATAACTTGTTCGGTATCGTCTTTTCGTCCGCGTTCGAGCAAACGGTCAACTACCACATCATCTGGTACGTCTAAATTGATTACTAGTGCGCCACCTAAATTCTTTTTTTTCAACAAATTATCTAAAAAAGCAGCTTGGTCAACAGTCCTGGGAAAACCGTCAAGAATCCATCCAGAACTAGTATCCGCTTTTTGCAAGCGCTCTTCAACCATATCTTGAACTAGTTCGCTAGGAACTAGCTGACCGCTATCAACAAAGCTTTTGGCTTTTACCCCTAAAGGTGTTTGCTCTTGGATTGCTGAGCGGAGAATGTCACCAGTTGAAATATGAGGAATTTTCCAATGTTCTGCTAGGGTTTGAGCCTGAGTCCCTTTACCCGCTCCGGGAGCTCCTAAAAAAATTATTCGCGTCATTCGATTCAGATTTTAGATTGATGATTTTGGGAAGATTTTGGATTGTCCTCTAGAACAATAGAGGTTCGAGTACAGCAGAAATTTTAGATTTTAAATCAAGATTCTAGAATTCAAGAATTTTAATTTCAAAACTAATCTTAAAATTAAATCTTAAAATTAATTTCAAATTATTTCCTGTTAAGATACATGCTCTCGTTGGCTTGTTAATCTTTAATCAAAAACCTAAAATCCCTGACACTTCCTACAACTGAGAATACCTCGGTGAGGTCGCATCATCAAAATCTAAAATCGAGAAAGGTCACTATTGTTTCACCATCCCTTCGTAACGCTGAGAAATAACATAGGTTTGAACCTGTTTGGCTGTATCGATAGCAACACCCACCAAAATTAGCAAAGAGGTAGCGCCTAATCCTCGGAAAGTTTGCACATCTAATACTCTTTCCACAACGGTAGGAATAATCGCGACTAATCCCAAAAAGCCAGCACCCAAAAAGGTAAGCCTATTCAACACTCTTTCGAGATATTCGCTGGTTGCTTTACCAGGACGAATCCCCGGAATAGAAGAACCCATCTTCTTCAAGTTCTGAGCAATATCAACTGGGTTGACAATCAATGAAGAATAGAAGTAGCTGAAGAAAATAATTGAAAACAGGTATATTAGTGCGTAAGCCCACCAACCAGAACCACCTGGGCTTAGATAAGTACTTGTAAAGGCAGCTATTGCTTGGTTTTGAGTGAAGTTACCAATTAACAGTGGTAAGCTCAAGATTGCGGTTGCAAAAATAATCGGCATTACTCCACCTTGATTGAGTCTCAAGGGTAAAAAGCTACGCTGTTCGGCTAAAACTCTTCTGCCTACTTGTCGTCTTGCCGAAATGATTGGAATCCGACGCATTCCTTCTTGAACAAACACGATACCAACAATAGTGGCCAAGAAAAGCAGTAGTAATACAACTACTTGACCTACAGTTTCGCGACCTCCAGTTTGAGCCAACTGGATGGTATTACCTAAAGTTGTAGGTAGAGAAGAAACGATATTAAGGAAAATAAGTAATGAAGCTCCATTACCAATTCCTCGCTCTGTAACCACTTCCGATGCCCACATTACGAACATAGAACCAGCTACAAGAGCTAAAGCAGTCTCGAACACGAAAACTGGACCAAAATTGAATGCGAAGGGTTTGAGCCAAACTGCTGAAATAAATATACTTTGAACAATTGCCCAACCCAAGGCTACATATCGTGTAATTTGAGAAATCTTTCGTCTTCCAGCTTCACCTTCGTCTTTCTGTAACTTTTCTAAACTTGGGATGGCCGCTGTAAGCAACTGGATAATAATCGAGGCATTAATAAAAGGTAAAATACCTAGAGTGAAGACACCCAAAGCAGAAAATCCGCCACCAGAAAAGATATCTAAAAGTCCTGCTAGACCATTATTTTGTTGAGCGCCAAAAGCTACACGGTCTATACCTGGAATCGGTATATAAATACCCAAGCGAATCAAAAGTAGGATACCTATGGTGACAAACAGCCGTCCTCTCAGACCGGCTGCCTGTGCCATCTGCATAAAGGTTTCCTGAGCGGATGGTGCTTTATCTCGACTGATCATAATGATGGTAAAAGAGACGAATGTTAACCAGGCAACCGATGGCGGAAGTGCTGCCGGAGCAGGCAACTTACTGGAGTCACTTATACAATTTCACAACTACCACCAGCTGCCTCAATTTTGCTACGAGCCGAACCGGTAAAAGCTGCGGCCTGTACTTTTAGAGCAACGTTCAGTTCTCCATCTCCCAGAATTTTTAATGGACTTTTTACGGTAGTGAGAATACCATTCTCTTGTAAAGAGGCCGCATTAACTTCTGTATTTGCTGGGAGAGAAGATAGTTTCTCTACATTAATCGTAGTGTATATTTTGCGATTAACGAGCGGAAAACCTTTAAGTTTGGGTACCCGGCGATAAAGAGGCTGTTGACCACCTTCAAAACCAGGTCTAGTTCCGCTACCAGAACGAGATTTTTGACCGCGCATACCAAAACCGCAGCTAGCGCCTTGACCGGCTGCAATACCGCGTCCGACACGCCGACCGCGATTTTTTGAACCCTTCTGAGGGCGAGCATCGTGTAGTCTCATAATTATTTATTCTTGTATTAATTTACACGATAAATCATAAGTTAAACTCTACTGGGCGTAGAGCTTTTCTATACTGACATCTCTGTCTTCAGCAACTTCTTTGAAGTTACGCAATACAGAAAGAGCGTTCATTGCAGCTCTAGCATTGTTAAGAGGATTGTTAGAACCGAGTTGTTTGGCCAAGATGTTTTTAACTCCAGCCAATTCTAATACGGTACGAACTGCACCACCAGCAATTACACCAGTACCTGGGGCTGCGGGTCGCATGATAACCTTAGCTCCACCACCAATACCATCAGTAGGATGAGGAATTGAATTGGATTTAGTAATCGGAATATCGACTAAGTGCTTTTTACCATCGGCTACACCTTTTTTTACGGCACCGATAACGTCACTAGCTTTTCCTACACCTACACCAACTTGACCGCGTTCGTTTCCAACAACTACGATTGCTCGGAAGCTGAGTTTTTTACCACCCTTAACAACCTTACTTACCCGTCGGATTTGGATTACTCGCTCTTGCCAATTAGTTTCTTCTTTTTTCGCTCGGCTCGTTTTACGACGATTGTTTGCCATATTTGAAACACTTAATCATTCTATGATTTTACTTATCGGTTGCCTTCTACTTATAAATAACTAGTAAATATATGTTCGTTAACTGTATCTACTATTTATTAAGCTCAAAACATCACCAATAAACTGAGAAACCGCTGAGAAAACCAACCTAGAATTTCAAACCACCTTCTCTGGCTGCATCAGCTAAAGCTTTAACACGTCCGTGATAGAGGTTTCCCCCACGGTCGAAAACGACTTGATTAATACCTTTCTCAATCGCTCTTGCGGCTAGAGTTTTACCAACTTCCGTAGAAGCTTGCTGATTGGAACCGGAACTCAATTTGGATTTTAATTCTGGTTCTATACTCGATGCAGTAGCCAAAGTCCGATGACTAGTATCGTCTATTACTTGAGCATAGATATGCTCGTTAGAACGATATACAGCCAAACGCGGACGTTCGGAAGAACCGAATACCTTGCCTCTGATGCGTCTGTGACGACGTTGTTTTGATTGTTTGCGGGTAAATTTCATGATTTAATAATCTACTTCTTACCACCTTTACCAGCTTTACCAGCTTTACGTCTGACAACTTCATTCTCGTGACGAATACCTTTGCCTTTGTAAGGCTCTGGTGGACGAACGGCACGGATTTTTGCTGTGATGTTGCCGACTACTTCTTTGTTGTAACCGGTGACAACAATAGTCAGACCTTTATCTTCGATAGCAAATTGAACTCCATCAGGAGGAGTAATTTCTACAGGATGGCTGTATCCAACATTCAAGACTAAATCTTTCCCCTTCACCTGCGCTCGATAACCAACCCCTTGGAGTTGTAATTTACGCTGGAATCCTTGAGAAACACCTTCTACCATGTTGGAAACCAAACTACGGCTTAAACCGTGCATTTGGCGACATACTCTCGAATCATCTTGGCGGGATACTGTTAAAATATCGCCTTCTTGAACCACGCTGACCTCGGAAGGAAGTTCGCGAGATAATTCTCCTTTCGGACCTTTAACGGATATGGAGCTTCCATTAATTGTTATTTGTACCTTTGCAGGTACCGTTATTGGCTGCTTACCAATTCTGGACATGGCTTCTTGTCTCGATTTCGATTTTGGATTTTGGATTTTGGATTTTGGATTTTGGATTTTGAGGACAGTACGGTCTTGGGGGTTTCCCCGATGAGTAACTGTCCGGGATTTTGGATTGAAGAATATAAAAATATTCCTTTATCAAAAAGACCCTTTTCTCAAGCTTCCAAATTTATTATTAAAAAGGAAAGCGAGGAGTTTGATAAATTCAAGACTTTAATTTTCTACAGCTTTTGATAGCAAAGAAATCTAAAATCTAAAATCCAAAATTCCTGAACTACCAAACGTAGCAAAGAACTTCACCACCTACATTTTGTTGGCGTGCTTGACGGTCAGTCATAATACCAGAGGATGTTGAAATGATGGCTATGCCAATGCCACCTAGTACTCTTGGTAAATCTTTCCTATTTGAATAAACTCGCAAACCAGGTCTAGAAACTCTTTTGAGAGTAGTAATAATTGGTTGACGATTTTTCCCTTTGTATTTCAAAGAAATTACCAATTTGCTGCTCCATCCTTCACCAGATGTCTCAAAATCGGTGATAAAGCCTTCTTCTTGAAGTACTTTAGCTATGCTTTGAGTCATCTTTGTTGCTGGCACTTGTGTTGTTTGGTGCCGAGCCAAATTGGCGTTGCGGATGCGCGTCAGCATATCTGCAATTGTGTCGTTTGCCGCCATCTTTTCCTCTATTAAATGAACTTATTGCTCCCGGAAGGGCATTCCCATTTCTTTTAGTAAAGCGCGACCTTCTTCGTCATTCCTAGCTGTAGTAATGATGGAAATATCCATTCCACGAATCTGGTCAATTTTGTCGTATTCTACTTCTGGAAAAATTAATTGTTCTCTAACTCCCAGAGTGTAGTTTCCACGACCATCAAAGCTCTTCGGACTAATACCGCGAAAGTCACGAATCCTAGGCAATGACAAGTTAATTAAACGGTCGAGAAAGTTATACATTTTACCGCTTCTAAGAGTGACCATCACTCCTACAGGCATACCTTCACGAATTTTAAAACCCGCTATCGCTTTTTTAGCTCTGGTAACTACTGGCTTTTGACCGGTAATTAATGCAATTTCGCTTAAAGATGCTTCTAGTGCTTTTGCATTTTGAGAAGCTTCCCCCAATCCTCGGTTAACGGTAACTTTTGTAACCTTGGGCACCTCATGAATATTTTTATATTCAAACTGCTTCATGAGATTGGGGACAATAGTTTCAAGATATTTACTTTTTAATCCTACTGCCATTTTTTTTCTCCAATACCCTGGGCTTTGTCAGGGAATAAAATTGTTAAAAATAAGATTGAAGGTTAAAGATTTAAGGTTCAAGGTCAAAGGTCAAAGGTCAAAGGTCAAAGGTTTACTAATAATTAATTACTAGTTACTAATTACTAGTTTTTAACTCTTAACTCCTAATTCCTAACTTTTAACTCCTAACTCCTAACTCCTAACTCTATAAGTCTTAGTTTTCAACTATTTGTCCAAGATTTCGCCAGTTTTCTTTAACATGCGGACTTTCTTACCCTCTTGGGTAAAGGTATAACAAACCCGAGAAACTACGTTTTCCTTGGTGGAATAAAGCATCACGTTGGAACTGTGAATAGGAAATTCTTGGGTAACAATTTTCCCCGATTCACCTTCCTGTTGTGGCTTAACGTGTTTGGTTTTTACGTTTACACCCTTGACAATAACTTTACTATCTTTAGGAATTGCCCGAACAATTTCACCTACTTTGCCTTTATCTTTTCCGGAAACTACTTGTACGGTGTCTCCAGTTTTGACGTGCATTTTATGAAATTGAGGCTTTGTTTTTTTCTTAACTGCCATTAAAGTACCTCCGGTGCCAGAGAAACTATTTTAGTAAAGTTTTTTTCGCGCAATTCACGCGCTACGGGACCAAATACCCGCGTTCCTCTGGGATTTCCATCTTGGTTAATGATGACTGCGGCATTATCATCAAAGCGGATAGTCATGCCACTGTCACGATTTACGCCTTTTCTGGTACGCACGATTACAGCCTGAACCACATCTGACTTTTTGATAGCCATGTTTGGTTGGGCATCTTTGACTACAGCAATAATTCTATCGCCAATGCTGCCATAGCTACGATTTCCAGCACCCAGAACGCGGATGCACATTAATTTACGGGCACCGCTGTTATCTGCAACATTAAGGTAAGACTGGGCTTGTATCACAATTTTTCTCCGTTGTAAAGTTGCTAGCTATGTAACAACCAATTTTTATCAATTATTCCTACTGCTGAGGACTTCCTTAACCTGCCAGCGCTTAGTCTTGCTTAGGGGTCTGGTTTCCTGAATGCGAACGCGATCGCCTTCTTTACAGTTATTTTCTTCGTCGTGAGCTTTGTAGCGTCTAGTTGTAACTACAATTTTGCCGTATTTTTGATGGCTATCGCGGTTTTCAACGGCAACTACTACGGTTTTTTCCATTTTGTCGCTGACCACTAGGCCAACTCTTTCTTTAATAGCCATAATTTACTATTTTCATGTTGTTATGAGTGACAAGCTAAAAATAATTGTTTACCAAATATTCATCAATTATTTACTCTGAATCTTTAGAAGTTGCAGCACGTTTACGTTCTCCTTCTACAGTCATTAGCTGAGCTAAACGATGACGAAGGTGTTTGAACTGTGCGGGTTTCTCTAATTGTTGAGTTGCTTGTTGTAAGCGCAAATCAAATAATTGCTTTTTGGTAGCATTAATTTCTTGCACTAATTGCTCGTCGCTCAAATCTCTTGCTTCAGAAATCTTTGGGAAAGGCATAATCTATGAAGAAGGCTCCTGGTCGGAACGCGAAATAAACTTGGTTTTGATTGGTAGCTTGTGTGAGGCCAAACGCATTGCTTCGCGAGCAGTTTCTTCAGCTACACCAGCAATTTCAAACATGACTCTTCCTGGCTTGACTACAGCTACCCAATATTCTGGGTTACCTTTACCAGAACCCATTCGGGTTTCCGCAGGACGCATGGTTACGGGCTTGTCGGGAAATACTCTAATCCAGATTTTTCCACCCCTACGAACATAACGAGTCATTGCTCGACGGGAAGCTTCGATTTGACGTGAGGTAATCCAAGAAGGTTCTTGAGCTTGAAGCGCAAAATCACCAAAGTTGATATTACAACCTCGTGTTGCTAACCCTCTCATCCGTCCGCGATGTTGTTTGCGGAATTTAGTTCTTTTAGGACTTAACATTTTAGTTGTTAGTGGTTAGTGAGACAGCGCGCAGAGCAGGGGGTTTCCCCCATAAGCGACTGCGTTAGGGAAGCGTCTCCGTTAGCGTAGTGTGTCCGAAGGACATAGGAGATACCCGAAGGGTAGTTAGTTGTTAGTGAATAGTTTTTAATGGATAGTTGTTAGTTGTTAGTAAATAGAACTAATAGCTAATAACTAATAACTAATAACTAATTCTCATTTGAACGGTCTTCAAAGGAAGGACGGCGACGATTTTGACGACGACGTGGTTCGCGTTCGTTCCTAGGATTAGAAGTTTGTTCTTCTTCTTCTCCAGGAATAACTTCTCCTTTAAATACCCAAACTTTGATGCCGAGAATACCGTAAATTGTTTTTGCGGTAACGTAAGCGTAATCGATGTTAGCTCGTAGAGTATGTAGAGGAACTCTACCTTCACGAGTCCATTCTGTACGAGCGATTTCTGCACCGTTTAAGCGCCCGCTCACCTGTATTTTGATTCCTTGAACGCCAGCACGCTGCGCTCTTTGAATAGCTTGACGAACTACTCTTCGGAAGGAAACCCGTCGTTCTAACTGTTGAGCAATGTACTCACCAATTAAAAAAGCATCTGCATCAACGCGCTGTACTTCAACTACATTGATACGAATTTGACGATTACCACCTAATTCTTTTTGCAGTCCGGTACGTAATGCTTCAATACCTTGTCCACCTCTACCTACGACCACACCAGGTCTTGCGGTACGTACTTCTAAATCAATCTGGTCAGCTTTACGCTCGATTTTGACTTCGGAAATACCGGCATTATTTTGAGCTTCCCGACCCAACTTTTTCTCTATATACTGTCGAAGTTTATGGTCTTCTTGCAGTAATTCTGGGTATCGAGAAGGGTCTGCATACCAACGGGATTGATGTTCTTTTGTAATTCCCAGACGAAATCCAATTGGATTAATCTTTTGTCCCACTTATGTTCTCCTGTTAAATTTCCTGATTATTCCGCTGCTGCTGGGTCAGCAGACACCGCAACAGTTATATGACATGTGGGTTTGCGAATTTGATAAGCACGACCCTGCGCTCTAGGTTGATAACGCTTGAATACCGGTCCTTGGTCTGCGAACGCAGTAGAAACTATTAGAGAAGCTCGCTCTATTCCCTCATTGTGTTCTGCATTCGCAGCAGCACTTCTAAGAACCTTTAACACTGGGTCGCAGGCTCTATAAGGCATAAATTCTAGAATTATCAATGCTTCCCGATAGGAGCGTCCCCGAATTTGGTCAAGTACTCGGCGTACTTTAAAGGGTGACATCCGGATATATCGAGCAATTGCTTTTACTTCTTTAGTATCAGTAGCCATAATAATTTTCCCTCCATTACTAATTGCATCAACTAGCGATTAGCAACGTCGGTTATCTTCCTCCTTTTCTATCTCTAGAGTGACCTCTATAAGTACGAGTCGGAGCAAATTCTCCTAACTTATGACCTACCATTTGGTCGCTGATAAAAACTGGAACGTGTTGTTTACCGTTGTGAACCGCGATGGTATGACCAACCATCATAGGCAAAATAGTAGAAGCTCTAGACCAAGTTTTGATAACTTCTTTCTTATTGGTTTCGTTGAGCTTATCGATTTTTTTGAGTAGATGGTCCGCAATAAAAGGACCTTTTTTAAGAGAACGACCCATAATACGATTTTAGATTTTAGATTTTGGATTTTGGATTAGTCAGATTTTAGATTTTAGATTTTGGATTGAGATTTTGAATTTCAGATTTTGCTTCGTAGTGCGACTATCTTGACCGCTAGGAATAAACTCTACCTTGAAGTAATTACGAGGAATCAAGATGTTGTTAATTACTAGGGAGCAAGATGCTCCCACTACCACCGATAAATCAAAACAATTTTAAATTTGAATTAAAAATCCAAAATCCAAAATCCAAAATCTCTAAGACTGACGACCACCACGTCCGCGCTTACCGGACTTACGACGACGACGAACAATTAGTTTACTGCTCGCTTTCTTAGGCTTACGAGTTTTCTTACCTAAAGTTGGTTTACCCCAAGGAGTTACAGGACCGCTACGACCGATAGGAGCGCGTCCTTCACCACCACCGTGGGGGTGGTCGCAAGGGTTCATTACACTACCTCTAACCTTGGGACGGCGACCTCTCCAGCGATTTCTACCTGCTTTACCCAAGCTTTGGTTTCTGGCTTCTACATTACCTACTTGTCCGATGGTGGCGTAACATTCGCGCCGAATCATCCGGACTTCTCCAGAAGGTAATTTCAAAGTTACGTAATTACCATCTTTTGCCATTACTTGAGCGTTAGCACCGGCCGAACGTACTATCTGACCGCCTTTTCCAGCAACCAGTTCTACGTTGTGAACGCTAGTACCCAAGGGCATATTTGATAAAGGTAAAGCATTACCGTTTTCAATGGGAGAATCTGGACCAGCAATAATTGTGGTGCCAACTTTCATTCCGTTAGGCTGCAAGATATATCTTTTCTCGCCATCTTCGTACTGTACGAGGGAGATTCTTGCATTACGGTTGGGGTCATATTCAATTGCTTGAACAGTTGCAGGAATACCCCGCTTATCTCTTTTAAAATCGATAATCCGATAAAGACGTTTGTGTCCACCACCCCGACGACGACTGGTAATTACACCGCGATTATTTCTTCCTTTAGCTCTATGGATATGTTGAGTTAAGGATTTTTCCGGCTTTGACTTTGTAATATCGGCAAAATCGGAAGTAGTCGCTTGACGGTTACTGGGTGTATATGGACGAAATGAACGAGTACCCATAATTTTAAACTTTAAACTTATTTAGAAATCATTTCGCAGGAAGGAGAGAGGGGGAGAGGGGGAGAGGGGGAAGAGGGGGTAGAAAAGAAACAACAATTAATTACTAACTATTAATTCTTAACTCCTAACTCCTAACTCCTAACTTTCCTCACCTTTAACCTTAATTAAACGTCTGGGAATAGAACCTGACGAATCTTATCTTCATCCCCAGATGCTACTGTGACAATCGCTCGCTTGTACTGAGGTTTGTATCCGATAAATCTACCGACACGCTTCTTTTTCCGAGGCTTAACTGCGGTATTTATTTTTAAAACTTTGACATCAAATAAGCCTTCAATTGCGGCTTTTATTTGAGTTTTAGTTGCTTTTGGCAATACTTCAAAAGTGTATTTGTTGTATTCCATCTGGATTGTTGCTTTTTCAGTAACAATCGGACGACGTATTAAATCGGGAAGATTGCGGGGGTCAAATTTAGGCACTGTAGACCTCCTGGATTTTATCTATTGCTGATGCAGTAACTACGATTTTATCTGCGTGTAGTAAATCGAAAACATTAAGTTGGTCTGCTACCATCAGCTTGACGTTTTCTATATTCCGGGCTGACAAATATACGTTTTCTGAACGTTCCGACAATATCAGTAAAGTCTTTTGTTCTGGTTGAGAACCCCAACGAGAAATAGCTTGCACTAATTCTTTGGTTTTGGGACGCTGCAATTGTTCGTTGAATTCTTCAACTACAATCATGTCCTCTGAACGACTACCCAAAGCTGTACGTAAAGCCAAACGACGCTCTTTACGATTCATATTTAAGTTGTAATCTTTAGGCTTTGGTCCAAAGATTACACCACCACCGCGCCATAATGGCGAACGAGTAGAACCCGCACGAGCGCGTCCAGTTCCCTTTTGTCTCCAGGGTTTGCGACCACCACCTCGAACTTCGGAGCGGGTCTTAGTACTAGCATTTCCTTGGCGAGCATTAGTCATTTGTCGAACCAAGGCTCTATGGACGACATGAGAAGCGCTTTCTTCCTTAGCAACTTTCAACTCCAAGGATTTCTGCCCGACTTCTTCTCCCTGCCAATTTTTAACTGCACAATCTACCATTTTTGTGTCCTTCTTAAAATTAGTTACTTTTCATTTGTCTTTAGTTATCTATCATTTGCTTTAGCGCCAAATAACTATGTTCGCGTAAAGTCAATGATTAGTTTTAAACTTTGATTTCTAGCTCGTCGATTTGAGCTTATTCAATCCAAAATTTAAAATCCAAAATCCAAAATCGAATAACTATTTCACCTCTTTTGCAGGGAGGATATTAACTAATGCTCCTGGCTTACCAGGAATAGCTCCCTTAATTAACAATAAATTTTTGTCTGCATCGACTCGCACGACTTTCAGCTTGCGAACCGTAACACGCTTACCTCCCAAACGTCCTGCCATCCGCTTACCGGGATAAACACGACCGGGAGTAGTACCAGCACCGATAGAACCCGGTTCTCTATGGTTCTTAGAACCGTGAGACATCGGACCTCGACTAAAGTTGTTCCGCTTTTGGTTCCCCGCGAAACCTCTACCAATACTTGTTCCAGCTACATCTACCAGCTGACCTGCTTCAAAAATATCAGCGCTAACCTGCTGACCTAAAGAATAATCACCCGTATTTTCGGCACGATATTCTTCTAGGTGCCGTAAAGGTGAGGCTGAAGCTTTCGCTAAATGCCCCATCTTCGGCTTATTCAAAGCTTTCTCTTTTACTTCACCATAAGCTAATTGAATGGCGGAGTAACCGTCGGTCTGCTGTGTTTTAATTTGGGTTACAGTACATGGCCCGGCTTTGACAACGGTTACAGGAATTGCTGTTCCTGCATCGTCAAAAACCTGAGTCATACCCACTTTTGTTCCGAGAATACCTACAGACACAGTTACAAGTCTCCTAACTACTACGTTTCCCGCTTAAATCGGAACTTTAGATGTTGGAGGCAATCAGTATCGTTTCTTTTCCAAGAAACTACCCGCCTTATTATCAAGAAAACTCAGAAGTCCGGAAATGCTTAGGTAATAGCTATCCAACTTCCATCGGAGAGTTCTTGTCCTTCATCCATCTGCACTACATCGAATAAAAGAAAGAAAAATAAATAATAAAACAATAAGTATCTATCTTTGATTTATCGGCGCAGTCAAAAGTACCTTCCCAATAAGGAAAGGACTAAAGATTTAAAAATGCAATGCTTTTTGTTGCTTTGCGATTCGTGCAGTATTGCTTTATTGGAGCAATTACTTTGGCACCTATATTATTCGTTCGCTGGACTTAAGCAGCTAAACCCGCTCAGTATCCTTCTTTCAAAGGCTGACGCTATGCCGTCACCAACATCACCACTTTGTTCTCAAAAATCTTAAATTATTAAAAATTTATTTAAGATTCAGTCAAACGTCCTAAGTTTACCTCAAGACTTCTTAATTTACCACTCTCTTGTCAACTTTGACTAACTTATTTTTACAGATTTTCTAAAAAACCTTAAAAATGTTCTCAGTCGAGAGTTTGAGCAATAAAACGGCTTGTTTACAAAAATTGGTCACAATCTAAGATTGTAAGTTATCTATTTTAATTTGTCCAGAATTTTGTAGTTAGCATTTACCCGGTAGACCTCAGACTGTAAGTCTGGGGCTACATAAACAAAGCCCACCGTAAGGTGAGCTAATTATTTTTATAGTTAGTATGTAAAGCTCTGAACTATTCACTGGTGAGTGATAACTGACGATCCACACTCTCTGGGTGAATAACTGATAACTGTTAACCGTTAACTGTTGACTGATAATAGAATTATCGAAGCAATATTTGAAAAAGGTCTATGGCATTACTAACTACTGGTGGCGGCTTTATCCGTAAATTAGAGAAATTCGGCGCTCTTGGGGTATATGCACCTTTGGAAGGCGGTTTTGAAGGTCGGTATCGTCGTCGATTACGTGCGAAGGGCTACAATGCTTTATGTATTAGCGGTAAGGGTTTGGGTGATGTAGCAGCTTATTTGACTGGAGTTCACGGTGTACGACCCCCGCATTTAGGCAAAAAAAGTACTGAGAAAGGAGCAGCAGTTGGTTATGTATATTACGTACCGCCAATTATTAGTACTCAATTAGATAACTTGCCCCCGAAATCCAAGGGACTAGTATTGTGGATTATTGATGGTCATATTCTTGATGACCAAGAGTTGCAGTATTTGGCAAATCTACCCAAAATCGAGCCAAAAGTAAAAGTTGTTATCGAAAGAGGTGGGGACAGAGCTTTCCGTTTTATGCCTTTAGAAGAAACTTTAGCTTTAGCTAGCTAATAGTTAATTGGGGATGGGGAATTGGGGATGGGTAATAACAATTTCTAACTCCTAACTGCTAAGACGTAGCACTGCTACGTCTCTACATGAGTAATTCCCTATTCCCCAATCATTATTTTGTAGTTCATTTGAAACATTATTGTTAAAGTAGCGGACAATTTGATAAAAGAATCGTCATACTTAAAGAGGGAGATATTTTTTCAATACTCTCTGTTGTCCGAGGCGTGAAGTTAAAAAATCAACCATGACACGTAGATATAATAATAGGTCGAGTAATACCTCTTCAAGGGGTTCTAATCCTCTCTCCTCAGTATTTAATTTCACAACTATTGCCATTCTGGGGGGCATATTTATTTTAGGTATTGGTATTGGTATCGCTTTTAGTTCTACCGCAACTTTTTCTCCGTCGAATGTAGCTTCTCGTGATTTTATTGATACTAAAGCTCCAAACCCAGAGGTTTGCGTTCAGTATGGAGCGAGTGCAATGGTTATGGATGCCAGACTATTTGTAACTCTTAATCCGTTTAATGTTTATGTAGCTCAACCCAGTATGCGCCCTGGATGCGTTTTACGTCAAAGTAACTGGGAGATTCTCAGACAGAAAAAGTTAGTAACATCAGATCAGGTTAGAGATTGTAAGAACCGTTTAAATACTTTTGGCTTTACAGGAAGATTAGATAGTAAAGAGCTTGATATTAAATGCATCTATCAAAATGATGCAGCGAAAAACTTCTTTATTAATGAAGAAGGAGCTATAAACGCTCCAGCAGAAACGGAACGGTTCTAGTGTTGTAGTTAATACGAATAACTAAAATTAATGTAGAGACGCAATATTAAATTATCGCGTCTCTACTATTTTTTATCCACTATTGACGGCAAAAATCTGTTTTTAATTTGCTTTGTATTTCAATTAAAACTTTTCATCGATTGGGAAAGGGTTGTCCGAAATCAATAACTTGGGAACCAGAAGAATCAATTGAATCTGTTTGTGTATTGGTTATCGGAAAGTTAGATGTAGATGATGGTGTGGAGGGAAATGTTGGGGGAGAATTAAAATTTCCTGATGGTGAAGGAAATCTTGCAGGTGGAAGAGCTGAATTAGGGATTTGTGGGGATAAAGGAGGTAAATTGATTGTGTTTATTGGTGGTACTCTGACATCTGGTTGACCTATATTTCTATTCTCCATAGGTGCTAATGGAAAAGGGGTTGTCAGCGAAGATGGTGCTGTATTTATACCTGGTGGAAGTTGTGAAGGATTGTTATATATTTGACCGGGCGGC
The DNA here is from genome assembly GCF_002368095.1 of Calothrix parasitica NIES-267. GTDB lineage: Bacteria > Cyanobacteriota > Cyanobacteriia > Cyanobacteriales > Nostocaceae > Rivularia > Rivularia parasitica. Next base: position 3,754,550 of record NZ_AP018227.1, read on the forward strand.
AGAATAATTGATGGTTGTAGGGGTGGAAGAATATTTGATGGTTGTTGCTGCGGTAATGCTCCGGGTGGTTGTTGCTGAGGAAAAGCACCTGGTGGTTGCGGAGTATAAGGGTAGTTGGATGGTAATTGTGATGGATTATAAGCACCAGGTGGTAATTGACCCGTAGCACCAGGTGGTAGTTCACCTCCAATAGAAGTATTTCCCGGTGATAAATAATTTCCGTTACTTGCAATTACAGGACGAAATAACCAACGAGTAGGATTTTGCCAGGAAAAAGGCTGTAACTGTACTTGACTGCGGTCGAAAAAAGTTCCTGGTGCTAAATCCATGACAATACGAGTTATATCTTCATTTAGCTGAGAAACTCGAATCCTTTGGACTGCTCCGCTGTAATTTTGTTGGGTAGAAACGTAACCTAGCTTTGTATCTGGTAAATCGACAACAATACGAGGAGGTTGAGATAAATAGAAATACTGGGGTTTAACTGGTGCTGAAACAGAGATTTCTAACTGCGAACCTTGAGGAGAAAATCGCCAGTCTTCTAATTTTCCTGCGGGTGCAGCAATACTACTATTAGTATTGAAAGCAATTGCAGCATACAAGCCAAACAAGCTAGCACGAATCAATCGCTTGCACTTACGCGCAAAGAGCCTATTATTGAATTGCTTTTTCATTATTTTTATCCTTCATAGATTAAGCCAACGTTATGGCTTATGAATTGATAATTGCTAATAGCTTGGAACTAAAAGCGAATGAAGTTATTATCAATTAGCAATCAATTTTTAGCAATTATTTATTTCAGAATGTAAGAATTTTGATGGAATTAGTTGCTCTATATTACAATATTTTATTTTTTTTAATCCTCGGGTAGCAACTTAGAGGATGTTTGTAAAATTCATGTTAAAGCTTTGACTAAGCAACTATATTTGTGAAGAGCATCCCAAATGTTTGATTCTATTTGTTAAATTTAAAGACGTAGCACTGCTACGTCTCTACAAAGTTATCCATTTTTAAGAATAAGTCTTTAAAGCCACTGTCCGCCAAAAAAGCGCCAGCGAACGAAAATAATTCGCATTATGCTTTGAGAGGTAAGAAAAACTGCAAGCCAAACAACAGAATAGTGAAAGAAAACCCAGAATAAAGGTAATTCTTCTTTTGGAATAGGTGTAGGTAAAAATCCTAAAATTTTTACTCCACAAACTATAAATATAAATTCCCAAATTCCGGCCAATAATTGATGCACTGCTGGCCAATCTCTATCCCAGCGATACTTTTGTATTTGGTCGTACACTACATCCCAGCCCAGACCAAAAATCGCGACATAGAAAATTATCCAGAAATATACATCTCCTGATGGTGAACCAATTAAACCCGTAGCAAATGGCAAGCTAACAAATAAACCTACTGTAAAGAGCAATAGTAAACGAGTTTGCCAACGGCCAAATAAAGTTGGAGTCATAAGGATTTTGGATTTTAGATTTTGGATTTTAGATTAAAAATTATCAGGTAGCAGTTAGGATTTAGAAGCAATTCTAACTCTTACCAATTACTAATTACCAATTACCAATTACCCATTCCTAATTAATCAGCATAATAACTATAACTACAACTATAAAATATTAAAAAACGCCACTGAATATTGAACGATTCAATAAGCTTGTGACGCTTTCGGCAAATACTTAGGTTTAAAAAAAAATTGTAAAGTTTTTATGAAGTTAGCCGGTAGTGGTCGCTAGAATTAAAACGAGCAATTGCTTCCCAGTTGGTTACATCTTCTAGTAAAGTTTGATAGCCAAGGGTGTTGGGATGAAGACCATCGCTACTCAAACGGTTGACCCTCCAAATTTCAGGTTGCTGCATCCATTTGTCGAATATATCTAGGTAAGGTATCCCCTGTTTCCGACAAGCAAGTCTAGTGGCTTCTTTATAACGGTGCTGGTCGTCGTGATTGTAGTACAAGCAATCGAGGAAAGGCATTTTCGCCTCGTTTACAGGTACCATACCTACGAACAGCACTGGACAAAGTTTTTGAGCTTGTTGGAGTAAGGAAGTGAGTTGCTCTTCAAAATTGACGAAATTTGTATAATTCTTGCCATCTGGACGACCAACTCTAGCCGAATCATTTACTCCTACTGACAATATAATTATGTCAGGAACCCGATTTCGTAACTCTCCTCGATTACGAAATTCAACTTCTAGTCTTTTCGCTACTTGTAGAGTACGGTCTCCACGTACACCTAAGTTGTATAAAACGTGCCCAGAACTTTCGGGTAACATCCAAGTTCGTCTCAATCTTTCAACCCAGCCACCTCCTTCCGGGTCGCCAAATCCATAAACTAAACTATCCCCTATTGCGACAATTTTCAGTGGTTGAGCGCTATTCGGTACTACAGATAGCTGCATTGAAGGTGCTACAAATGTTTGCATCTGAAAAGACTATATTTTATATCTTTAAAAGATTCTATACATTTCTACACCATTTCAGGGTACTTTATTTACTTCTTCAAGAAGAAATTGCAATTTTTTGAACGATTTATTAAGGAAATGACTTTTTTCTGTAAAGGTAGTGTAAAGGAACTAGATATTTCTTCGGAGATAAATAGGTTGGCTTTGAAAACTGTAAGGTCGGTTAAGAAAACAGGTAATAGAGATAATTCACTAGGAACAAGATTTATAAGTAATCTATAGCTTTGTATATAGGAACAGTTTATTTATGAGGATTTATTTATTAGGACTTACGCAAAAGTAAGGTAACTGCGTCCGGGCCGAGCGACAGAAAAGTCTTATTTAATACCTTTCCTGGCGACTGTAAGTCGCGGCTACACGAACAAAACCCGCCTGCGCGGGTTGAAAATAATTAGTCTACACAGGTGGACTTTGCCTGTGTAGTAGCGTTAGCGAAGCGTCTCCCGGAGGGAGATATTATATTCGCCGGATACTTTTAAAACATCCTCTAAAATTCTGTGATTGCTTCGCTATACTTCGTTTCGGTCGCGTAAGTCCTATTTATATCTTATGGATTATCAGGTTGATTGAAGCTATTTATAAAATTATTTATGCTTTTTTTAGAGACTTGAGTTAAAGTAAATACGTATTTAAATAATTTGAATAATATAATTTTACTAAATTCTGAAAAAATTATCGGATAATACGTATATCCTGATGTATGAAAAGGTAGAGTGAGAAAAAAGGCTCAACGGGTCAATTGAGCCTTAAAAATACGTCGTAAGTGGGATGTCAAGTGATTCCGTTGCTTATATTTTCATAAGTAATCTTAATGTTCAAGTCAAATGAGATACATTGAACCGTTAAAGCTTATCTGTAATGGCTTGTAACGAATAATAATCTTATTTCACCTAATTTTTTTGTAATTGTAAAATAAAATTCATAGAGACGTTGGACTGCAAAGTCTCTACATTTGTAAATTGCACAATTAATTTTACCTAAGTACTTAAAAAATTTGGTTACTACTCCCGTTCCGCTCTAAGATTTCCTATGATAATTTCTCTCTCACTCCCTCCCTCCGACCAATAGGTAATCTTTCACCGGGAAGGGAGTATTCACTGCTCACTTCTCGCTGTTCGCCGATTCAAGGTGATTGATTTGACACCCATTTCATCCACTGTCTGAAAGATGAAACGGCATTTAATTTCTTGACTCCGGGAGCACGAGCGATTGCGAGTCCGTCTACAGTTCGTAAAGCGCAGTATTGTAAACCGAGAAAACTATCTACTGCTGCATAAGGACCGCCCAAGGTAATCGCACCCGCAGCATACATTTTACCTTTATCGTTACGCATTTCTACTATTTCAAAATCGTTTGCTACAACTAATCTTGATAGGTGATTTAATGGCAAACTATAACGCTCAACTAAATCCTCTAGTAGCGGACTTGCCTGGACTTTAGCATCTAATCCAGTTGCATCAACAATAAAATCTGCATTAAGGGTAATTTGTCCGTTAGAACCTTTTTCTTTAATACGGGTAAGAGTGCCATTTTGAGCATCGCGCTCTACACTTTGCACTTCACCGAATTCAATTTTATACCAGCCATCTCGCAAACTTTCTTCCGTAATTCGCTGCCAATCAAGACGGTCTGCAGTAGTGGTTCCTCCCCAGTCAGCCAACAAACTTTTACGCTGTTCGGGAGTCGCATTTTCCAACATTACCCGTAATTCACCACCCCAACAAGCTTTTGGCCAGTTAAACGGTTGAAATTCAAAATGATGCTTCACCATCCGCTCGGTTTTACCGAATTTATTACCCTTTGGTTTCGGCGATCGCATTAAGTGCAAAATTGTAATATTAGGATTTTTCTTACGTGCTTCGTAAATCCGTTGAATAATCCGAGAAGCCACAATACCGCGTCCTCGAATCAAAACTTTACCACCTTGACGCTCTAACTGTTCGTAAACGTGATTGTGGTCTTCATAAGCATTAACTACAGATTTAAAATCCCGATTCTGTTCGCGATAAGCTTGTAAATCGGGAAGAAACTGAATTGCTGGATAACCAGTTGCTAAATGTAAATAGCGAGCTACATAAAAAGCATGGTCACCTCTTCCCTTTGAATAAGCGACGCAATATCTTCCATCATCAGTTTTACGAATCGCTCGTATTCTTCCATAACGATAAATTTGCTCCCAACCTATGCGCTTTACTTCCCTTTCGATAGAATCAAAAACATTATTTGCACGGGGAGTATAAGTTTCAGCGTAATCTGGTTCTGCGAAGACTTTCCATAAATATTTAAACGAATCATTTAACCTTCCCTTACCAAAATCGCGCCAAGCTTCTCGCAAACCGTAACTGGGCCAACCCCAAATATTATCGGGACAAGAATCCGAATTAGAACGCAATCTTTCATGCAAAGGTATTTGAGAATTCAAACACAACCGCTTATATCGAGCAAACGGTTCCTTATCCAAACCCAAAGCGATAATTTTTTCGCTACTTACACCATATATTCTTAATAAATCGACCCAGATATAACTTCCCAAACCGGCCCCTAAAGCTAAATAATCAGTTTCATCTACCCGTAAACCCGTAGCGTGAAGAGCTTGAACCGGAACCTTTTCCTCTTGAAAAATTGGAGGTGGAAAACTAGAACCCAAAGGAGTCGCAGCTTGTTCTGGAGGTAAAGTAGGGTCAGGTAAATTAGTCGCGGGATTAAATTGAATAGTCGAATTAGTTGGGGTAGGTGCAGATATTGGAGCGGGTGTAGATGGAGCGGTAGGTCTATTTATTGGTCTATTGGTTGGTTTACTTAAAGTAAAAGAAAGAGTTATTTCATAAGGCCCAATTTTTAAAGTATCGCCACTATTTATAACGCTACGTTTCTGAGGATTAGCATTAACATAAATACCATTAACACTATTTTGGTCAATCACAACTAACTGCTCTTGTTCCCAATCAATCAGCGCATGATACCGAGAAACTTCACTACTATCAAGCAGCATTCGCGAAACACGCTGTTCCCCAAGTTCCGCAGGCATTTGAGAGAATTCTCGACCAAAAGCAATCGGTACCCTCAACCTAGGTTCTCGTAACTCCCCAGTCGCCGGGTCTTCCCAACTTAAATTAATTTCTAAACTATTACTCATATATTTTAATTAGTAGTTATTTGTTAGTAATTAGTGGTTAGTAATTAATAGTGAATTAATAATTATTCACTTTTCTCTATTCCCTATTCCCTATTTTCTATTCACTGATTCTTCTCTGGTGAAACTAAAACACTAACCGCTGCTGCTAAAGAAGTCCCACACCAAGGACAACCAACTTGAATATGTTCGATAGCAGAAACTTTATGACAATTCGGACATTGCAAACCGTAAGAACCTTGGTGTAGAGGTGCTGTTGATGCAGGCTTTGAGGGTACAGCAGGAATTACTGGTTGACTATTTTGACCTGGTTTAGGCGGTTCCAAAATAGTAGCCGGAAAGCTATTAACTTGAGGAATATTAACATTAATAACTTTCAATTGCATTTGTCCCAAACAAAGAATGCTACCTTGATTCAAAAACGCATCTCCTCTAAACAACTGTTTTCCATCTACCAAAGGAGGATTTTTTTCTCTTAAAGTCCGAATATAAAACTGTTTTTGTTGAGCATTAAAAAATATTTCAACATGTAAACCCGATACAGTCGGATGACTCAAAACAATATCGCACCGTTTAGGGTCGCGACCAATACGGACAGTACCAGGATTCTTACTAGGCTGCTGTTCGTAAATTATCTGAGTTTTCTCTTCACCCGCATCGTGCCACTGTAATGTTAGTGAATTCATGAATTTAGCTTCTATGTAGCCTTTATTAAGCAACTTCAACTATTGTCTGTGCGATTCCTAACACGAGCAAGCACAAGCAATCAAGTATGCTGAAAAAAACTTAAAATAAACAATTGGTTTGAAAATTGAAAATTGGGGATTGGGAATTGAGAATTGGTAATTGGTAATTGGTAATTGGTAATTGGGGATTGAGAATTGAGGATTGGTCACAGTTAGGGAGCAGGATGCTCCCACTACAATTCGTTTTTTATTTAAAACTTCTAGAATTTTCTCCCCATCTCCCCATCTCCCCATCTCCCCATCTCCCCCTCTCCCCCTCTACCCCCTCTCCCAATCCTTCTCACCTATTAGAAGCCAACTTATCCGCAATCCTAGTAGTTTCGGGTAAACGATATTTCGGAGAACATTGCAATACATAATCAATTGCGGTTGGTAAACTAATCCGATGACCGCTAGAAACGTATAATGGTTTTACGTTTTCACGAGTACGTAATACTGCTCCTATCGTTTCATCTTTATGTATTAAAGGTTTCCAGCTTCCTTTTTCTTGAGGAACTTCTTCATAATCACCTATCAGCCAAGATTTGGCGACTCCAATAGTCGGTATATCGAGTATTACACCTAAATGACAAGCAATTCCTAATCTACGAGGATGAGCTAGTCCTTGACCGTCACACAGAATTATATCTGGTGTTATATTTATCTTTTGCAGCGCATCTAATACTGCCGGAATTTCACGAAACGATAGAAAACCGGGAATGTAGGGAAAGGTAGTCGGACGTTTAGCTATACTTTGCTCTTGTAACTGTAAATCGGGAAAACTCAACACCGCTACCGCAGCACGACTGATTGTACCATCAGCTTCAAAACCCATATCAACACCAGCAACGTATTTTACTGGTTCTTCAAATCTATCTTCTGTAATAACTTCTTTTCGTAATTCCTCTTGGATTATTTTTGCTTCTGATGTGGTCAAATTCCAATTATGACGCTGTTTTATCTGCATATTACACTTTGTAATCTTAATGTATTTTTTTATAATTTAACCCATCTATAGGTAAATATAAATATATAAATGTGAAATTTATAGATATAAAACATAGAGACGTAAAATTTTACGTCTCTACATGGTTGTATTATTCTTAATCACGGTCATTCGACCAGAAATTAGCTTATCCCAACAAAACTGGGAACTAAAGAATCGACATAATTTTCAATACAACTGTCGGATAAATCATCTAAAGAAATAACTTGTTCGACTTGGCTAAAATTGTGCTGCATAGATTTACGATAAGTTGGGTCGTAGTGTGATTCTAAAATATCTCTAACAAATAATTCCCAATCTTGATTGTTTATCATCTGGTACCAATTACTTATTTTCTTCCAACCACAGCTTGATTTTAATTTCTCTAACTTTGCTTTGAGAAATTCAGGGTTATCTACTAAATGTGGATATTCCGCTAACAAAAATTGGACTCTCTTATCAATAGGTAATTTGATTTCTACACAGCTAGATTGTTTCATCTCCTTCAATAAAGATTGGGGTAAATGAACTTGTCCTATTTTGCTACTTTCTGATTCTACCCACACGGTTTCATTAGGATTGAAACTTTGAAGTGCTTGTAATAATTTGCTATCAAAATACTTTTGGCTAGGTTGAGGTGAAGGTTTACCTTTCCATTCTTCACCTAACAACGAACCACGATGACTTGCTAAAGCTTCCAAATCTAAGACTTGAAAACCTTTCTGACGCATTTTTTCTAAAATATGGGTTTTTCCGCTACCAGTTAAACCGCATAATATTTTGTAATTTAATTCTCGTGGTAAAGAATCCAATTCCTGACGTACATAACTACGGTAAGTTTTATAACCACCTTCAAGGAGAGTTACTCGCCAACCAATTTGGGATAATACTGTAGCTAAGCTAGCAGAACGTTGACCACCTCGCCAACAGTAAATTAATGGCTGATAGTTTTTTTCTTTATCAGCAAAGTGTTCGTTTAAGTGTTTAGAAATATTCTTTGATACAATTGCAGCCCCTATTTTCCGCGCTCTAAAAGGCGAGAATTGCTTGTATATCGTTCCAACTTCAGCGCGTTCGGCATCATTTAAAACCGGTAAATTAATTGCACCGGGGATGCGGTCTTCTGCAAACTCGCTACTTGAACGAACATCAATTATCTCACTATAAGTTTCCTTATGGGGTTCTCTAGTATATTTGAGCGAAGCAACCATTGCAGTGAAACTCTATTTTTTATATTATGACATTCGAGAAAGTCGTGAGACTTTAGTATTTAAAGCAATTTCAAATAATTACTGCATGACAAGAGAGTAGAATCAAAACTACTTTAGCTTATATCAAGCTACTTGCTTGATAAACTTTTTTAAATATCTATAACTTGATACTTGAGGAAACGTATGATTTTATGCAAAGATAGTGCCTTTAGTTAAGTTATTACCATAATTAGCTATCTATAGATACTAAAAGCTTTGCACTGTAACTTTTACAGAAGCAAATTTGATACGTTTGAGAGAACTTTTACCGGAGCTTGGTGATAAAGAGAACTTTTTATTCTTTATCGTATTCAGACCAATAGTTATTTACATAAATTCATAAAATTCATTAAAAAAAACCGACAAAATTAGTACAGAGAGTTCCCTATGAAAAGAGTCCCATCATTGCCCCTATGGATTCCTTATCCTAACGCTTGGTTAAGTGCTTTAATGTTATCGGTATTAATGGGTACATTTTTAGGTATCCTCAGACGTTATACCGATTCGCTTTACAATTTACCCAAATGGTCAAATACTCCCGAGCAATTGACCGTAATTGTAATTTTATTTTTTATTGTACCTATCCCAGTTATTGCACTATTCCATCATTTGTTTCTCAGTCGTTTTATGTCTCCGATTCCAGGAGAAAGAATAAACGCGACTACTGGATTTTTTCCTGGATTAATAAGTTGGTGGGAAAGCTTGTATAGTTGGCTGGTGATAATCTTATCTACACTGATAGCAACCTTAATTTGTACGCCTTTTTTACCATTATTCAAGCTTAACTATACAAAAATAGCAGCAACATACGCGGAAAATCCCAGCAATTTAAGATTAGTATTTGCTGCTGTATGGATTTTATGCGCTGCTGTATTTTATCAAGTGTCGTATTTATTTAAAGCTCGTCTTGTTGATAGCGATAGTATAGATGAGCCAAAAACTATTAAAGCTAAATCAAAACAGGTTGAAATTGAAGAGGATGAGATTGTTTCAACGACTGTAGTAACAACAAGCGATAGCGATACGACTAAAGCAGATAATGATTCTACTGTTGTTAAAAAGAAAAAATCACCAAAGACATTTCTGAATATTTTTGTGATGAGTTTAGTAGGTGCATGGATGTATATGTTCTTCACCTTACCAGACGTGCAGCAAAGTATATCATCGGGTAATTTTGGAGAGCAAATTCAAAAAAGAATTAGTGCTGAAACAAAAGTAGTTAATAATCAGGTTTCTAAACTAGCATCTCAAGGTAACTCCTTCAGTGAAGCATTGACCCTTGCAAATAGTGCTGCACAAACTGAAGAATTAGCAACTTCTAAAGAAGATTGGAATAAAGTTGCAGGTAAATGGAAAGCAGCAATGATATTAATGCAAACAGTACCACCAGAAAATCCTAATTTCATCGTAGCCGAACAGAAAATCGGGGAATATAAGAAGAGAGTAAAAATAGCAGAAGAACAAGTTATTAAAGCTGAATAATTAAAGTTTCAATAGGGAGAGATATTCATTATCAAATAATATATTTGAATAATCATCAAACCCGCTATCTCTCTCTTGATTTATTGATTTTCAATCTTCTCAAAAGTGAATAAAAAATTAAATAGACAACACCTTACCAATTTCCTGATTCAACTCTTCAAAAGAAACAGTCAGACGTTCAAAACACAACTGAAAATTATAATTAATATCTTCTTCAGACCATTTCAAGCTTGAAATCGAATCATTCATAGTGAAATAACGAAAACCTTCATAAGCCGGACAATATTCTTCAATAATCGGAATCGCACCACACATAATAGATTCAAAAAATCGATAAGTCCAAATATAATCACCGCTCGGACAAAGTACAAATTGAGAATTGGCTAATAAACGAAAATACTCTTCATCCCAAGCTTTGACAGGAAAAACCCTTCCGCGATTTGATGACCAAAATACCACTCCATTTAATTCCGTTTTATAAGTACTTGGTAAAATCGGTAAACTTAATTGTCTGAATAATTTATTTACCAAACGAATTACAAAACGCTGTTGAGTCGGAAGTTTAAATCGAGAATTTGAAAAATTGTTTTTAAACCATTTAACTAAAGTTTTGTTGCGTTTTTCAGTAACCAAACCAGCAAAACAAATTTGAATATTACGCTTATCAGACCAAAGTTGACGACAATAATCAAAACTTGCATGAGGAAAAATCAAAGTTCGTTTTAAACAACCAATTTGCGAACTAGGATTAGTATGATTAAATTTAACAGAATCTAATATTGCAACTTCTTCAATACCAACTTGATATTCTAAATTAAAAATATTTTTCAAAAGGGAAAACTTGTTTTGATGTTCTTCTGGAATACTTACCGTATAGTCAGATTCCATCAAAGCATGAGTAAGTCTTATTGCTTGAAGATATTGTAGAGGGAGATTAACGGCGAATTTTTGATTGTATTTTGAAACGGTCATTCTATTTTAGATTTTAGATTATTTTATTTTTAATAGGTTGTAGAGATGTAACAGTGTTACCTCTCCCGACAGTTGCGAGAAAAACGAAATCTTTGTTTTTTGTTTTTTCTATTCCCTATTCCCTCTATCCAAATATTTAATTAACATCTACTAAATACTATTATCGCTAAAATACTAATAACAAAGTAATTTCACCCCTACCGTCATCATGTCAGAGAAAAAAACGCGGCGTGAATTCTTAATTACCAGTGCGGCTGTTGCTGGTGGTATTGTCGGATGTAAGTCTTTACAGCAAAATACTATTAGCAATGCTGCACCACCTGCAAAAATGCCAGAACAAGTTTTGGGTAAAACTGGTGAAAAACTTCCTATCTTTGGTTTGGGTGGTGCTGGACAAACACCGCTTTCTAAGAATGGAGTAGAACGAGAAGCTGTAGAACAAATTGAGAAAGCACTACAGCTTGGTATTCGTTACTTTGACACTGCTGCAAGTTACGGACCGAGCGAAGATTATATGGGAAAAGTACTTCCACCTCACCGTAAAAAAATCTTCTTAGCAAGCAAAACAGCAGCTAGAGATAGAGATGGTGCTTGGAGAGAATTAGAAACAAGTTTAAAAAGATTAAACGTAGATTACCTTGATTTATGGCAATTGCATCACGTTTCTTTCTCCGAAGAACTAGACACGATATTTTCTAATTCCGGAGCAGTCAAAGCTATAGAAGAAGCAAAGCAACAAAAACTGATTCGATTTTCAGGAATTACCGGACACCACGAACCTGACATCATTGCTGAAGGGTTGCGTCGCTATCCTTTCGATCACACCTTAATTCCTGTAAATGCAGCCGATAAATATCATCCTCGTCCTTTTCTTCCCGTGGTTTTACCCGTAGCGCGAGAGAAAAACGTCGGCGTAACTGCCATGAAAGTACCAGCATACGGACGTTTATTTAAGCCCGGTGGATTATCGGGAATGAATCAAGCTTTGGGTTACAGCTTATCTCAACCAGGAGTACATTGCTGCATAGTTGCTGCTGAGAACATCAAACAATTAGAAGAAAACGTCAATGTAGCGCGAAGTTTTCAGAGATTGGACGATAAAGAACTAGCCGCAATCGAAAAGCAAGTTGCTGGAATTTGGGAAGACGGTAACTTTTTCCGCGCTTGGACGTGAGGAAGAGAGGGGGAGATGGGGAGAGGGGGAGATGGGGAGATGGGGAGATGGGGAGAGGGGGAGAAAGTTAAGAGTTAGGAGTTAGGAATTTTTGATAGTAATTAATAATAGATAATTGGTAATTATTAATTGCTCACTGTTCGCTGTTAACTGTTCGCTGTTAACTGTAAGATTTCTTCCGCTGCTCGTTCACAAACTCCAATTTCTCCGACAAACTGCTGCATTTCTTGATAGTCAGCTTGCATTTGTTGTTGTCGTTGTTCGTTTAATAAAAATTCCATCGCTGCTTCGACAATATTTTCAGTTGTCGCTGTTTCTTGAATGAATTCGGGTACAATTTCCCGCATTACTAATAAATTAGGTGGGGAAGCGTAGGAAATTTTGATTTTTAGTATATTTTTAGCTACCCAGTAGGTGAAGGGATTTAAACGATATAAAACTACTTGCGGTATATTTAATAATGCCAATTCCAAATTTACCGTACCAGACTTAGAGATTGCTAAATCCGCAGCAGCTAATACTTCTTTCTGTTGATTTGATACTACAGTTGCTCTTAATTGATAATTGTCTACTTGTTTTTCTATTTCTTCTCTATATTTTTCCAGAGATAAAGGAATCCAGAAATGTACTTCTGGTATTTTATTTTGAATTTCCCGTGCAGCTTCAAACATTACGGGTACCAAGTGCTTTATTTCTTGAGAACGGGAAGCAGGAAAAAGCGCAATACAAGTTACATTGTCAGCTATTCCTAAATTGTCGCGAGCAGTTTCTCTATCAGGAAAGCTTTGCATCCTATCTACTAAAGGATGTCCAATCCAAGTTGCATCAGCACCTTTATTTTGAAAATAACGAGCTTCTTCCGGAAATATTGCTAGTAGCTTATCGCTAATTTTGATTAATTGTTCCGTGTCTTTTTCCCCAATAGAAGTAACCCAAACTTGAGGTGCAATATAGTAAACCGTAGGTACATTTGGCATATTGCGGCGAATATACTTACCCATCGGCAGATTACCTCCCATATAGTCGATAAACACCACTAAATCTGGCGGATTTTCTTTAAGAAAAGCAGTTGCTTGTCGCTGTATTTTTAAAGTTGGTAATACAAAAGGTAAAGCTTCTAAAATTCCGATAGAACCAATAGAAGTAGTATTTCCGATTAAAGTTGCACCAGCAGCAGCCATTTTTTCGCCACCCAAAGCCACAATTTCTAATTCCAATCCAGATGAAGCAGCTTGGTTTTTGAGTGCAGTTACTAAAAGTGAACCTTGTAAATCTCCTGACACTTCGCCAGTACTAATAAATATTCGCATTTAAAGGTTACAGTTTAAAGGTTACAGTTTAAAGGTCAAAGGTTAAAGGTTAAAGGTTAAAGGTTAATTTTTCGTCTCCTTGTCTCCCCATCCCCTTGTCTCCTTGTCCCCCCTCTCAAAATCATTCTCTACCGGGAATTAAACCACGTCTTCCAGGCATTTGAGAAAGTAATAAAAATCTACGTAAATGTTTAATATGCTCTGTATCGCCTAAGAATTCTAATTTTTCTATGGCTTCTTTAAATGTAATGTCGGAACGGTAAAGAATACGGAAGGCATTTTTAAGAATTTGTAATTCTTCAGTTGAAAAACCAGCGCGTTTGAGTCCTACTAAATTAAGAGTGCGAATGCGTGCGGGATTTCCTTCAACCAGCATATATGGTGGTACATCTCTATCAATACGTGCCATACCACCAACCATTGCTCGTCTGCCAATATGCACGAACTGATGAACCCCTAAAACACCACTTAGTCTTGCAAGTGACTCTATATATACATGACCTGCTAACGCAACCGAGTTAGCAATGACTACAGAATTTTCCAGAATACAGTTGTGACCGATATGAACGTAAGCCATCAGTAAATTACCGTTACCAATGCGAGTTTCTTGACCCACACCAGTAGCGCGATTGATAGTAACGTATTCTCTAATACTATTATCGTTGCCAATTACAACTTTACTGAATTCCCCAACGTACTTTAAATCTTGAGGTTCGGAACCGATAACCGCACCTGAAAAAATCCGATTTCGCGCTCCTATTTCCACAGGACCTTCAAGCACTGCATGAGAACCGATAGTCGTTTCCGGGCCTACTTTAACGTCTCCCTCAATCGTAGCGTAAGCACCAACTTTTACTGTAGGGTGCAATTGTGCTTGAGGATGAATTACGGCAGTTGGGTGAATTAGTGTCTTCAATGGTGGTTCTCCAGAACAGTTTGCTTGCTGAGTAATTTTAGTATTCAGTAGCCGAAAGCATCGATGATTCGCAACGATTATTTTGAGGGCAGCGAAAATTCGGAATTTTTACTATACTATAGTGACTTGTTTTTACTGATATTTTTAGAATTCAGCTTTCAGTAAAGACACAATTTATATGTGCCTTTACTCACTTAAGTTATTCCTCAATTAACAAGAGAAAACATTAGTTCGCCTTTCGCTGCTAGCTGACCGTCCACTTCGGCGCGACCTTGCATCTTACCAAAACGACGACGCTTGACCCATAGCAGTTCCAAGTTCATTACGAGTTGATCGCCAGGAACTACCTGACGGTGAAAACGCACTTTATCAATGCCAGCAAATACAAAAAGTCCGCCTTCATATTCGGGTAGTTGAGTCATTACGACACCACCGACTTGTGCCATCGCCTCAACAATTAGTACACCTGGCATGATAGGCTGTCCGGGAAAATGCCCTTGGAAGTGAGGTTCGTTGAAAGTAACATTTTTAATTCCAACGGCTTGCTTTCCTGGTACATATTCAGTAATTCGGTCAACTAATGCAAAAGGATAGCGATGAGGTAACAGTTTTTGGATTTCTTCTACTGTAAAAATTGTTTTGCTCTCCGATTTAGTTGCGCTAGAGTCACCCAATTTATCTTCAGTAGATGCTGGTTGGTTCGCTTTGTTATTAACTTCGGTAACAATTGACATTTGGTTTCGTTGGGTTAAATTTTTTCTGACAGATATTGAAAGTAGAAGATTGAATTTACTGATTATTTCGCAAAACTCCCGTCTTCGATTTTAGGTTTTGGAGTAATCCTCAAAGCTTAAAATCTCAGTTTCTCAGTTCTAAGACTCTTTTAGCCAGTTGAATATGTAAATTGTGACTGGCTTTGTAAGCTAAGAAGTGAGCGCGAGGGAAAATTCCCAATAAACTTAAATCTCCCACTAAATCCAAGATTTTATGACGTACAGGTTCATTTGGAAATCGTAGTGGTGGATTAACCCAGCCATCTGGGCCACATACAAGAGCATTTTCGAGACTTCCACCCTTAATTAATCCAGATGTTTTTAAATGTTCTATTTGATGCATCAAACCAAATGTACGGGCTGGGGCGATTTCTGCGACAAAGCTTTCATAAGAGTTTTGCGGTTCAACGGCAGGTTGCCAACTGTGCCATTGATTACCAATTGCTGGTAAATCAAAATCGATTCCGTAGCTAAAACGAGTTTGTGGTCCCGGCATTGCACAAACAAAAGCATCTTCTTCACGTACCCAAATCGGTTCTTTTAAAAATAAGCCTTTATCAACAACACTTGAATTTTGTTCTACAGTTCCGACATTGGATATATTTTCTGCCCATATTCGTGCCGAACCATCTAAAAGCGGAACTTCCGGGCCATCGATTTCAATCCGGGCATTATCTACCCCCATACCAGCCAAAGAAGCCAACAAATGCTCAACAGTACGAACTTTGGCTTCACCATGCCTTAGTTGAGTCGAGAGAACCGTCTGACTAACCGCTGCAATCGACGCTGGTATAGTTGGTGCATCAGGCAAATCTACCCGCACAAAATAGCGTCCGCTTCCCGGCTTCGCTGGAACAATACAGACGTTAGTAATTATGCCACTGTGTAATCCAGTTCCTGTTTGTTTAATTGAGGAGGCTATTGTACGCTGTTGCATAAGGCACCCTTTATATACTCTGGGAATAAAAAATTTCCCGTATGAATTGTGTATTAAAAGTATTCTCCCAAACAGCCGCAGCTCAAATTTTTAGAAGTGATGCTTTAAGTAATAGTATTTAAGTAAAGGTAAAAATTAGCAAGTTAAACGGAAAACAGAAAATTGGGAATTGGGGAGATGGGAAGATGGGAAGATGGGGAGATGGGGAGATGGGGAGATGGGGAGACAAGGAGATGGGGAGACAGGGAGACAAGGAGATGGGGAGAAGAATAAATAACTCCTAACTCCTAACTCCTAACTTCTAACCCCTAACTCCCGTGCCCCCTAATGTTAACTGTTAACTGTTAACTGTTAACTGTTCACTGTTAAAATCTTTCCCCAATACCAAAGTTAATTCGGCTGTCTCCGTCATCGTTAAGACCGTAGTCAATCCGAATGGGTCCAAGTGGGGACTGTACTCTTACTCCAAGTCCGTAACCAACGCCAGTACCGTTTTTATTAAGTATTTCTGCTGGTTCTGTTGTGGTTCCTAAGTCACTACCAACATCAACGAATAATGCACCGCTAAGTACTGAGAAGAGTGGGAAGCGATATTCAACTGATGCTTCTACATAACTGCGTCCGCTACTTAATCCACCTTCGTCATAACCCCGAACTGAGTTACTACCACCTAATGAAAAGGCTTCGTAAGGAGGTAAATCGCCGAGAACTGTTCCTGCTTGAAAGTTAAAAGCTAGGGTTTCGGCTCCTTTAGTAAAGTTGGTTAAGTCTACAGGTATATATTGGCTGTAACTACCGCGTAACTTAGTTAGTGCAATGCTACCTTGTCCTATAGGTATTGACTGGTCTACACCTAAACGCAGGAAGGAACCTTTAGTTGGTTGTAATGGGTTGTTTCGCTTATCGCGAGATGCTCCGAGTTTGACTAAGAATAAATCGTCCTCACCGTCTCCCGAAGCACTTAATTCAATTGGCTGTGAAACTTGGGTGCTACCGTCAAATATTGCACCTTGTTCTCTAGTATCGCCATCTCCATCAGTAATGTTAACTCTTTGATACTGCAAACCCGCAGAAGCTACCCATTCCGATTTTTTATAAGGATTTTTGCCCAAAGGACGAGTAAAGTTTACGCCACCACCAGTACGAACAACCCTGGGGCGATCGCGTGCGTCATCATTACCGCTAGGGTCTGCTAAATCGAAGGTTTCAATTTCTTCATCGTCACCGTCAAAAATCAACGAAATTGAGCGACGACGAAATGCGTTTACTGTATAAGAAGTACGGAAAGGGTCGCCTGCTATCCAAGGGTCTGTAAAGCGGAGGTCAAATAATAGTTCCCGCGCTCCAACCTGTAATTCTGCCCCTAAATCTTGATTTCTACCGTTGAGGTTTTGCTCTTGATAGCTAATAGTACCGAATAACCCGCTAGCAGAACTAATACCGGCACCTGCGGCGATTGAACCGCTATTTCGTTCTACAACGTTTACGATTACATCTACTTTGCTGGCATCTTCACCAGGGTCGAGAGCAACGTTAACATCTTCAAATAAACCTAGTCCAAATACTCGCTGCAAATCTCTTTGAACCATGTTGCGGTTAAATACTTGTCCCGGCTTGAGTTCTAGCTCTCGACGAACAATGTATGGTCTGGTTCTTCCCTTTACGGGTTTACCTTCTTCGCTCGCTTCACCATCTTTGTTAAGAAATTGGATTCGGATATCCTCTACCAAACCTTCAGCGACCCTTAGAGTAACTACTCCGTCTGGGGATACTTGGGGA
The DNA here is from genome assembly GCF_002368095.1 of Calothrix parasitica NIES-267. Lineage (GTDB taxonomy): Bacteria > Cyanobacteriota > Cyanobacteriia > Cyanobacteriales > Nostocaceae > Rivularia > Rivularia parasitica. Next base: position 3,772,452 of record NZ_AP018227.1, read on the forward strand.
GCACCAATCACGTTAGCTAGTACGTAACCTTTATCTTGATAGTTTTTAACTAATTGTTTGATACCTACTTGTAGTTCGCGCAGGTTCAGAATTTGACCGTACTGTTTGCTGAATATTTGATCAACAGTTTTGTCTGGTAATACTGAAGGTACGTTAGCACCAGGATTTGCATCTATTTGTACTTTTTGTAGAACCGGGTTGGGTTGAACTACAAAGCTGACTCTGACTCCCAACGGTGTATCTTCAGGTGCAACTTGAACGTTTGAGAAAAAGCCGGTACCAAAAATCGCGTTAATATCTTCTTGTAATTGCGAGCGAGTAGTAGTTCGTCCGGGTTGAGTACGAATGACTCTATAAACTTGGTCTTGTAATTCTCGCGTTAATTGTCCGCTTGCTGACCTTACTAACACTTCCGATACCAATACACGGGTTTCATCAGCTGTTTGCTGCTGTTGGGTAGTTCCTGGAGTTTGGAATTGCTGCTGTTGTTGGGTAGTTCCTGGAGTTTGGAATTGCTGCTGTTGTTGGGTAGTTCCTGGAGTTTGGAATTGCTGCTGTTGTTGCTGCTGTTGCTGTAATTGGTCTCCTGGTATTGTGTTTGGAGTCTGGAGTTGAGGTTCTACTGGCTGTCTTGGAGGGATTTGAGGCTGGGTAGACGGAACATCAGCAGGAGTAAGTTCTGGTGCTGGTTGTTCGCTATCGTCAGGTAAATTATTCGGTGGGGGAATTTGGGGAGTATTTTGTGCAGTTGTTGAGTTTTTAGCAGTTGGTATTACTACCTGCAATTTTGCTGCATCAGAAGATTTTCGCGATACATTCACAGATGCATCTTCTGGATTATCACTCGCAGCTTTGAAAATATTCTGTGATTCTGTATTAGTTTCAGCAGTTTGTGCATTTGCACTTAAAGAAACTCCTGCGGTCGTCGCAAAAGCCATCACTGCCACTAAAAAGGGAGATAAGCGCATAATATTATGATTCCTATTCACTTCCACACACCATCGTTCAACATGATAATCATTTGTCATCAGTCAGCAGTTATTTGTCAAGCACAGTCATAACTCATGACATGAAACAAAATCTAGTTAGTTTTATTCATTCGCTTCTACTGTTTTTAACACTCTTTGTAAAACTTCTTGGTAAGCATTTTCCACATTTCCCAAATCTCGTCGAAAGCGGTCTTTGTCTAAAACCCGGTCTTGGGGGTCATTTGTAGAGTTATCCCACAAACGACAAGTATCGGGACTAATTTCGTCTGCTAAAAGTATGTTTTGCTCGGAGTCCACACCAAACTCTAACTTGAAGTCCACCAAAGTGATGTCGCATTTGCCGAAAAAATCCTTGAGAAACTCATTGATTCGCAATGCTAGATGAATAATTTCCTCAACTTGTTCCTCACTAGCTAGTTCTAACAACAGTAGACGCTTTCTAGTTAACAATGGGTCTCCTAATTCGTCATTTTTGTAATAAAACTCTACTAAGGGCTGTTTTAATATAGTTCCCAACTCTAAACCTGTTTGCTTGCAAAGGCTTCCGGCTGCGATATTCCGCACAACTACTTCCAAGGGGATTATTTTAACCGCTTTAACCCGCATTTGGTTGGAACTCGGGTTATCTAAATAATGAGTATTAATACCGTTTTGCTCGAGCTTTTGAAATAGTTTGCTAGAAATACTACAGTTAATTGTTCCTTTATTACTTATGCTGCCTCTTTTTTGAGCATTAAAAGCAGTCGCGTCATCTTTAAAATCAGCAAGTAATATTTCTGGTACATCTGTCTGATAAAGAATTTTGGCTTTTCCTTCGTATAGTTTCGAGGTTACAGACATGGTAGAAAGGTTATTTAGTGCAAAAGGGAACTAATGCCGAGTTATGGCTTAACCATTTTATCTTTAGTTATTCATTAATAATCAATGTATAAACCCAGTAAAATAAATCTAGTCAAACAGTATTAGTGCCGACGGTTTGTCCCAGACGTAGCAACGCTAAGTCTCCCAAGATTACAAAGAAAACGAATCAGCCAAAATTAATCAAAGCAACTATTGGTATATTTCATTAATTTTGACGGTTTTGTTTTCTAGGGACGTTATGTAGAGACGTTATAAATAACCTCTCCCGACAGTTCCACAGAAAACCCGACCCCTTAGAATTTTATGAAAAGGACTACTATTACTCCACCATATTAAATATGATGGGTAAACATCGATTTTATTTTTAACCGAATAATTCTCTATACTCTCTTCCTCTGCTTGCTCTGCGCTCTCTGCGGTTTTCATTATAAAATCTCAACACCTAGAAAGTAGGTCAAAAAAATCAAATTAACTATTACAGATTCAACCTGTCAGTAATTTGATTTAGACTTGAAACGAACAGTTTTAAATATATAAAAACAAAAAAGTGGAAAAAGAAGATTTTCTTTACCCTCGCAGTCGCTACTACGGTCAGGTAAAGCCAGAAAATTTAGTATTCAATGCTAACTTGCAAGAATTTGCTCAAAAGGTAAATTTGATCTGCAATTTAGAAACCGGAGGAAAAATTACTACCATAGAAGCTTATGAAGAAATAAAAGCGCTATGGAAGGAACTGAAGAAATCAAAAAACAGTTTGCAAATTGATCAAGATTCTTCTGAAGGAGATACAGGGAACACATAATAATTAGTTTATATAGCTCTAAATAGCTCTGAATTAAATTAATAAGAGGGAATTAATTTTCTTGGTTGAAAAAGATTGAGCATTATCCGAAAATTTTGACATTGCAGTGAAATAGTAAAAATCTATCACTTCTAACTAACTCACTCTATACGCAACATCATTTTTTTCTCCTTCTACTTCCTTAAAAACAGCTAATTAAGCGCTAAATGAGCGTAAATTAATTGATTATTTATCAACCATTGTCCAAACTCCACTCCAAGATTCTTCTGGAGGTTGTCTTAAATATTTGTTGCAACGTGCAACGTGAATATTCACCGCTTTATCTGTAGGTCTAATTTTCCTTGCAGCTTCAAAACAAATCAACGCTTGGGGAAAATTACGGGATGAATAAGCCACCCGCCCTGCTTGATAATAAGATAGGAATTCTTGAGTATTTGCATCCAAACTAGTAGTGCGATCGCCAATTAATTCATAGATTTTGACTGCTTGATGTTTGCCTTTGACTCGAATTTTATCAAGTTCGCGGACTATAACACGCTCGCTACACAGTTGATAAGTAAATTCGCTTAAAATAATATCGCAACCATATTCCTTAGTAGTTCCTTCCAAACGGGAACTGAGGTTAACTCCATCTCCAATTACCGTATAGTCCATTCGCTTACGAGAACCGATATTTCCCGAAACTACCTCTCCCGAACTAACACCAATACCAATTTTGATTTGTGGCTGTTCTTGAACAATTCGCCGTTCGTTAAATTCTTTAAGCCGATGTCGCATATCTAACGCCGCCTGTACCGCTCTCCAAGCATGGTTTTCTGTTAAAGGTAAAGGGGCACCAAACACAGCCATCAAAGCATCACCAATAAACTTATCCAAGGTTCCCTCGTAGTTGAAAACCGCTTCCACCATAGTTTCAAAATATTGATTGAGCAGCGATACAACTTCAGCTGCTCCAAGATTTTCCGTTAATGTGGTGTAACCCCTAATATCCGAAAATAAGATAGTGACCTCTTTGCGCTCCCCTACCATCAAAGCATCTTCCCCTAAAGCCATAACCTGTTCGGCTACGTGAGGGTTTAAATAGCGATACATGGTAGTTTTGAGACGCTTTTCTTGACTAATATCTTCTAATACCGCCAACCCACCACGTACCCCACCTTCTGGGTTAGTTAAAGGATTGACTGTAAGATTAATACTTCTTTCTATTGGTTCAACTTGAGAAGAATGCACGAATTGAGATTGAGGAGTTAGTGGTAGATTCCAAGGAATAAAGACTTCTGGGTTAGAGGAATTTGGTAATGCTAATATGTATTCTTCCGATTCTTCCGATTCTCCCGGTAAGTAATACAGTCCTAACATCAAACCTTGTTCTGGAACGTAATGTCTCGCTCCATTCTTTAAACTATCTTCTAACCGAAACTGTAAATTTTCAATTGGTACAACTTCCCACAGTAGCCGACCAACTAAATTTTGCTCCCAAAGAACTTTATTATCTCTACTACTTGCATCTCCTGTAAGCGGACAACCTAATAATTCTAATGCTGCATCATTGATAGTAACTATTCGACCTTCCATATCTGTAGAGATTACAGCATCTGATAGACTTTGTAGAATATCTTTTTGATACTGCTTTTCTAACAATACACTTTCAAATAAACGAGCATTTTCTAAAGCAATTCCTGCTTGTATATTAAAAGCCCGCATAAACTCTTCATCAGAAGCAGTAAAACTCCCTTGTTGCTTATTAATTAACTGCGTCACACCAATCAATTCATTAGCTGAATTAAAAACAGGTAAACATAAAATATTGCGAGTAAAATAACCCGTCTTTCTATCCGTTGTTGGGTCGAAACGAGGGTCTTTATAAGCATCGGGAATATTCAACGCTTCCCCAGTTGATGCGACATAACCAACAATTCCACGATTGCCAGGAATGCTAATCTCCATCATAGTTTCGCCATCAGCAGCCGCGACTTTTGTCCACAACTCGCTCATTTCTTTACGATACAAAAACAGCGTACTGCGGTCTGCTTGCATCAAAATTCGGGCTTGTTCCATAACTATTTGCAAAGTTACTTCCAAGTCTAAACTTTGACCAAGAGTTTGAGTCGCTCGTAAAAGAGCAGTTGCACCTCTTTGGTTGCGAGCTGCAACATAAAAAGATTGGCAGCTTTCAAGAATAATACCGATACTTGCTGCAAATTCACGAAAACAGGTTTCATCATCGCTATCAAAAGGAATTTCCCCTGCTTTATTTGCCAGTTGTACCACAGCAACGATTTGATTTTTGCTGCTTAACACTGGCATACACAAAATATTCTCAATTTTATACCCTAATTGCTTTTCTAATTCCGGGCTAAATAATGGATGAGTAGTAGTTTCAGCGATATTTAAATATTGTCCGGTACTTGCAACATGACCCGGAATTCCAACATTTATGGGAGTACGAATTTCTAAAGCCTTGTTAATATTATTCTGGGGAACCTTCGACCATAACTGACCTTTATCATGGTCAACCAAGAAAATAGTAGTATGTTCAGCTTGAAGAATTTGACCTATTTTAAGCGTGATAGCCTCAAGCACTTTCTCTAGCATTGTTTCTAGAGCTTCATTATTTATCAGTTCTATTGCTCTAATAAACTGTTGGAACTCAGCAGTAATAAAGTCCAACAAGCAAACAAATTCATTTACAGAAAGGTCTTTGACACGCCGCAATAGAGCGTGGGTACGGTTAACTTGAGTAAGTTCAGTTAACGTAGCTAGTACGCTACCTGGATTTAAGAGTGTCATGGGAATTATCAATTCAAGATAATAGAGGTTAGATTCTGGGTACAATTTTATACTTCCACCAGAATGATAATCTAATTTTTGTAATTTATAACTATATATAAATGCAGAAACTTGCTATATTACTTGGCGAAAGTAGTCTTATTTATCTGTTTTTGAGCTAAAACCCATATTTTCTAAACTTTTCATAAATTTGATGTAGGAATCCGGGGGTGGTTTTATCATGCTAAGGCGCACAGATAGGAAATAGAAAACATAAAATACACGTTAATTTCTGCAAAAATCTGTGGGGTGACCTTATGCCAAATTTAGATAAATACTTATAAAAAAATCTTAATTGTGCAGGAAACAATAGATAATTTTATTTCAAACGGTCGTCGTAATCGCATTTCTTGATAAAGATGCGCTGAATTCTACCCACGCAGGTAGTTCGCGAGTTGGGGGGAAGATATTCTTTCCCCCCAACTTCTCTCCATCAACTATTTGACCATCAACTTATCTTCCCAAACTAGCTTTGAATAGTATTTTGTATTTAAGAAAACAATTGTTTCAAGCTAATTAGGACTTACGCAACTGGTACATTCTCTCGCAGGGTATTGTGACACTTTGATTCCTACCCGAACGTAGAAATAAAGTATTCAGTGTCACGCATCAATCGCATATTATGACAATTGCGTAAGTCCTCCTAATAACTAACTATTAGCTCACAATTTATGACTTCTATAAACATCAATATCGGTATTATTAGTAATTTGAAATTAACTTTTTATTAATCACAAGTAAATAGTTCTTAAACAACGATTTTAATAAAAAATACGAGAAGAATTGTAGGACTTACGCAACCGGCACATTTTTCTAGTAGGGTGCTGTGACACTTTAAACAAAGCAGGAACGTAGTCACAATGTTGTCAGTGTCACGCACCAGCTGGGTATTGTGACAATTGCGTAAGTCCTGAATTGTTTTAAACATTGTGATAGCAAAAAAATGAGTTTTTTGCGATGAGGGCGAGAAATTAAACTCGCCCCTACCCTACTTTGTCAAAATTAATTACGCGGCTTTTGGAGTTTTGGAGTAAACAACTCCCTCATAAAAACTTTCTAGCTGACGGGTCGCAGCAGACCATCCCCAACGCTCCGCTTCTTGACGAGCATTTTGACGGATAACTTCTCGCTCTTGATTTTCTCCTAAAAGACGCAGTGTTGCAGCTATAGCACCTGCATCATCGGATTTCGGCTCGAAAAGATATCCATTCACTCCATCTGTAACAATATCTGGAATACCTCCAGAACGTGCTGCAACTACAGGACATCCAGCTGCCATCGCTTCTAACAATACCAATCCTAATGTTTCAGTACGAGAAGGAAACACAAAAGCATCAGCGCTAGCAAAAGCTGAAGCCAAATCCGCTCCTGTAAGATACCCCACAAAAAAAGTATTTGTCCCCGAAAAGTGTTTTTCCAAAGCTTCGCGATGAGGACCATCTCCAACCAAGGCCAATCTAGCTTCAGGAATACCTTCTAGAATTGGCTTAATCCGCTCAATTTCTTTTTCAGCGGACAAACGTCCTACGTAAAGCAATAAAGGACTTTCTGGATGATTTCGCGACAGATGCTGGCGCATTTCGTCACTAATCAGGCTTGGATGAAATAGTTCTGTATCAACTCCTCGTTGCCATAAATCTACACGCTCAATACCATGAGCAGTCAATTCTTTTACCATTGCCGTTGAAGTACATAGATTTAAAGCAGCTTGATTGTGACCTGCCTTAAGTAACTCCCAAAGTAACCCTTCTAGCATTCCCAAACCGTAATGTTGCAGATATTGCGGTAAGTGAGTATGATAGGAAGCTACTAAAGGAATGTTATGTATTTTACTATGAATAATCCCAGCTAAGCCTAAGACTGCCGGGTTGACTACATGAATAATATCTGGGTTAAATTCCTCTAACACCTCACCAATAGCCGGACGAGGTAATGCTAATGTCAATTCTGGATACATCGGTAGAGGGAAACCAGAAATTCCATAAATTTTAGCTCCCTTGTATTCCGTCATCCCACCATCTGGACAAATTACTAATACTTGGTTGCCATGACGCTGCAAATGTTCGACGGTATGACGAAGACGAGTTACAATTCCGTCAACTTTAGGTAAAAATGTTTCTGTAAATAAGGCAATTCTCATACAAAATTATTCACTATACGCAAGGTAGCAGGACAATTGCATTTCGCACCGTTGGCAAAAATGTAGATTTTTGAAAAGGGATATTGCGAGAAGCAATCATAATTATTAATATTGCCGAATATCTTCGTCACAAAAGAATACAAATAAGCTGAAAACTTTAATCTGACTTGAATAAAATTCAAATCAAATGTCATAACAGACAAACTGTTTGATGCTAATCGCTAGCTATGAAGCGATTAAGAAATTTTAGTAGCTAGCCATTAGCCCGAAAAGCTTTATAGCTAAAAAACTAACTACTAAAAATTCATTATCCTTACTTTCTATGCCAAGAAACTTTCGGCAAAATCTGCTTCTTATCAACTCTTTGCTGATACTTAACGGCAAAGTTTAATAAAGAATCTAGTAAAGAATCTGAAAGCATATGAGGTTCTAAACCTAAATCTAATAGCTTGGTGTTTTTGGCATTAAAGTAGTGTTGCTCTAACTCTACTCTGGGGTTTTCTAGATTATTGATATCCACATTCAGCCCCATTGCATTACCAGCTTTTTTCACCATCATGGCTAGGTCACTGATACTGAAAAGCTCGGTAAATTGGTTGAATACCCGGAATTCTCCCGGTTGTGCTGGGTTTGCTACTGCTAATTCGATACATCTAACTGTATCTCGAATATCTAGTAAGCCTCTAGTCTGTCCACCTTTACCATACACGGTTAAGGGATGACCGATGGCAGCTTGGATACAGAAACGGTTCAACGCAGTACCAAATACACCATCGTAATCCAAACGGTTAATCAACATTTCGTCCATACCCGTCTCTTCGGTCAGGACTCCATAAACTATCCCTTGGTTCAAATCTGTAGCTCGCAATCCCCAAATTTTACAGGCAAAATGGATGTTGTGACTATCGTGAACTTTACTTAAGTGGTAGAAACTACCCGGCTGTTTGGGATAGGGTAAAGTATCTTTCCGTCCGTTATGCTCGATGGTGATATAACCTTCTTCGATATCAATGTTGGGCGTACCGTATTCACCCATTGTCCCCAACTTGACTAAATGACAATCGGGGAAATCTTCACGCATCGCGTAAAGTATGTTCAAGGTACCGACAACATTGTTAACTTGTGTTAAGACAGCGTGTTCGCGGTCAATCATCGAAAAAGGAGCCGAGCGCTGTTCGCCAAAATGCACCACAGATTCTGGCTCAAATTGATGCAAAGTTTTTTGGACAAACTCATAGTTGGTAATATCGCCGATAAATAAATCGATAGATTTACCCGTTAAATCCTTCCAGCGCTGAATACGTTGTTGAATTGGTGCAATGGGCGTTAAAGTCTGTACACCTAATTCATTATCCCAGTGCCGTCGCACTAAATTATCTAAAATTCCAACTTCATAACCACGATTTGAAAGGTAAAGAGCGGTTGCCCAACCGCAATAGCCATCGCCACCAATAACCAGGACTTTCATTGTTACGCTTTTTATACTCGCTGATAGCTAAATCTATCAGGTTTGTGTCCCTTCTCAACCATCATGGTGATACTAACTCAAAGTTTTTTGGCAAATAAAACCTAGATTCAAGGGGATATAGCGATGAAAAATACGTCCTTGAAGAAAAATAAACTATTTACAACTTTATAGAACCATGATGCCATAATTGGTGTTAAGACTCTCTACGAAGGCTTTTCACAGCTTTGTAGTCCGAGGATTTAAAACAATATGTTTGATTATTTGTAAAGAAGTGTTACAAAATTGCCGTCAAAACGCTTTGCTGTCTTGACAACTTATGGGAGAGTAGATATCGTAAGATACATACCCGGGTAAGAACGCAAATGAGTTATATGCAAGCTAAGCAAAAAGTTACTTTGTATCTATCCCCCGAACTGCACAAAAGTTTGAAAATACGTTCAGCAGTTGAGAGCGAACCAATGTCAGAGCTTGCCGAGCGTGCCCTCGTATTTTATCTGGCGAATTCCGAATTAGTAGATGAAGTCGAAGGTTCTTACGGAAGAACTCACAGGGTTTACTCATGTCCTAACTGCGAAAGTTCACTAGTCTTGCGTGAAGGGGAGTTGGTTGCTTTAGGCAATCAGCCAGGAGTTATTGGTAAAGATGTTTCTGCCACCGAGACAGAACAAGATAGCGAGGTTAATCAAGAAGACTCCGAAAAGTTGGTTGCTTGTTGACCGAGCGCGAATTATGAATAGTTAAATAAATTCATAATTCTGTCTTTGCCGAAATTTAAAATGATGAACGATGTCTGTAGTGTCTTTAGGTCTCAAGTAGGTTGATATATGAAAGAAGAGCTCAGTATACTAATTCAAGCTCAATATCCCTTAATCTACCTTGTTACCTCCGAGGAAGAGCGGGCCGAGCAAGCAATTTATTCCATCGCTCAATCTTCAAAGCCGCAGCGTCGATTGTATGTTTGGACTGTAACCCACGGAATTGTGGAGTATGGTCAGGGTCGGAGCGTAACTCAACACAATACTGTTTCTCCAGAAGCGGCGATTGAGTGGATAATTCGCCAGAAAGAACCTGGTATATTTGTTCTAAAAGATTTACATCCGTTTATTGATGCACCCGCAACAACTCGGTCTTTACGAGATGCTATTGCCAGCTTCAAAGGTACTCAAAAAAATATAGTTTTGATGTCACCAGTGCAGCAGGTTCCCATCGAGTTAGAAAAAGAAGTTGTGGTACTTGATTTCCCACTGCCAAATATGTCTGACTTGAATAAAGTTCTTGACAGTCATATAGGTCAACAAAATGCACGAAGATTAACAACTGAAGCAAGGGAAAAGTTACTAAGGGCAGCTTTAGGATTAACCAGAGATGAAGCACAGAAGGTATATCGCAAAGCTCAGGTAACTAAAAAGCAGCTAACGGAAAAAGAAGTAGATATAGTTTTATCCGAGAAGAAACAGCTTATCCGACGCAATGGAATATTAGAGTACATTGAAGAGGATGAAACCCTTGAAGCTGTTGGTGGTTTGGAAGAGTTAAAAAGTTGGTTGACCCAACGCTCTGATGCTTTCACGGAGAAGGCAAGAGAGTATGGTTTACCGCAACCGAAAGGAATGTTAATTCTTGGGGTTCCGGGTTGTGGAAAGTCTTTAATAGCAAAAACCACTTCAAAACTATGGGGATTACCGATATTACGTTTAGATATGGGTCGAGTCTACGATGGCTCAATGGTAGGACGAAGTGAAGCCAATCTGCGTAATGCTTTAAAAACAGCAGAATCAATTTCTCCAGCAATATTATTTATTGATGAGTTGGATAAGTCGTTTGCTGGTAGCTCTGGTTCTGGCGATTCTGATGGAGGAACCTCCAGCCGAATATTTGGATCTTTCTTAACCTGGATGCAAGAGAAGAAATCACCCGTGTTCGTAATGGCTACAGCAAACAGGGTTGAGCGCTTGCCAGGAGAGTTTTTAAGAAAAGGTAGATTTGACGAAATTTTCTTTGTGGATTTGCCTACATCTCAGGAACGGCAAGATATTTTCACAATCCACTTAACAAAGCGTCGTAAAGACATCACCAGATTCGATTTGGAACAGTTATCCAAGATGTCTGATGGCTTTTCTGGGGCAGAAATTGAACAAGCAATAGTAGCGGCAATGTATGAAGCTTTTGCCCAAGACCGCGAGTTCACCCAGCTAGATATTATTGCTGCACTCAAAGCGACTTTACCGCTGTCTCGAACGATGCAAGAACAAGTCACTGCGCTTCGAGACTGGGCGAGACAGCGAGCGCGTCCAGCAGCAGCCTCCGTCGCTGAATATCAGCGAATGGAGTTTTAAAAAGCTTTCTCCTGTTAATTCAGGAGCAAAGGCTAGCGAACCCAAAGCTAGCAAATAAAAAAACCGCGTAATTATAAACGCGGCTTAGCCTAAAAAACCGTTGTCTTAATCTCAATCTTCTTTTTGGAGGAAACCCAAATGTCTCACTTTAGCACTCTACGTACCAAAATTACTGATTCTGAAATTCTTAAGTCTTCTTTGAGCGACTTAGGTATCACTGTTAAGTCTGAAGCTGATGTTCGTGGTTATAACGGTCAGCGCGTTCGTGCAGACATCGTTGCAGTTTTAGAAGGCGAATACGATTTAGGTTGGTCTCGCAACAGCGATGGTTCCTTCGATTTAATCGCGGATCTTTGGGGTGTTGCTAAGAAGCACAACCAAACCGAGTTAATCAACTCCATCAACCAGAAGTATGCTGTTAACAAGACTTTGACCGAAGTCAAGCAACGCGGTTTGCAAAATGCTAACGTTAAGTTGGTATTGCAATAGAAATTTTTCTGCGCGTTCCCAAAGCTGCACGGGTTGACTTAATTAAATAGGGGTTAACCCGCTTTTTTCGGGATTGGGACTTACCCAGTCCCTTTTGCCTTGTTTCACTCTAAATTAAATTTAACATCTTTTAACGCAAACTTCAGTTGTCTGCAATTCAATATCAGGTTAAAGCCCGATTTATTCAAATAAACCGGGTTTTTTGGTTTTATTTCAAGTTTATAGGGAATTGTAATTCTGTAACGTATGAATCGTTATCTTGTTCGTTTCCACCAACGATATAAACTTCACGGTTTGAATCAGTAATTTTGTAACCATTGCTTTCAATCCACGATAGTAAAGCAGTGTAAGCTTGATTTATGGTGTTGTAACTACCTTGATGAACTACACAAGCAGCTTGTTCGTAACCTGGTAATTCATATACTTTTATTCGTTCGTTGATAGGAACAGTACCATCAATAGAAACAACAGCTTCTACATCTACATCAGATTCCTTATATTCTGGGTCATGTAAAATTCCCGCACAGTAATTATCTACTTTAATTCCATGTTGTTGGAAATAACCGAATAACTCTTCGTAAAGTTGCGACATCTGACTATAGTTGGGCATGATATCTCGTATTCCAGCAACTGTGATTGGTTCAATTTTTTTGATTACAACTTCATAATTTGGCATTTTGTCTTCTCTCTCTATTTGTTTAAGTCTTGCTTCTACCCGGAATAGTCGTGCTTGTTCTTCGACTAGCAATTGTTCGAGTTCCACTTGCTTGAGTCGCAACATTCCGCGTATTTCTGTAGGTGGTAAATTCTCATCTAATAACTTGGCAATTTGTTCTAAAGAAAAGCCCAAATCTTTAAAAGCTAAGATGCGATTGAGTCGCGGTAGTTGCTGTACTGAGTAATAGCGATATCCAGTGAATTCATCTATACGAGACGGTTTGAGCAGTCCTAATTGGTCATAAAGTCGGAGTGCTTTCACTGTCACCTGACTAAGTTTGGAAAAGTCACCGATTTTAAGCATTTTTCTCTAAGGTTTAATCAATAAACAATCTAGGTATGCTTGGAACTAAAATATTTACTGCTTCGTGTTTCATAAGTAAGTAATTAATTAATTCGTCGATGTAACTTTTCACAGTAAACAACCTCCTGTAAGGGGAGAGTCAACTGCTTTTATTTTTCTGGTTCCTTATTTCCTGTATTAGTGAAAAACAAGTTTTTTGTTTAAGTGCTGATTTATATGAGATGCTGATTAATTAAATGCTCAAGATTGTTTTAGTTAAATTAAAATTATTTTTTAAATGTCTGTTGTTTCCTCCGTCAGCGTAATCGTTCCTGCGACAACCGCGAATTTGGGTCCTGGCTTTGACTGTATTGGTGCAGCTTTAACGCTTTATAACGAATTGAAGTTTATTCGAGAAGAAATTAATCCCAATCAAAAGCTAGTTATTACAGTTACCGGAACTGAAGCAGCACGAGTAGCGACCGATGAAAGCAATCTTGTATATCAAGCATTTACAAAATTTTTTCAACATATACAGCAAACTCCACCCTCAGTAAAAATTGAAATCAAATTAGGGGTTCCATTAGCACGTGGTTTAGGTAGCTCCGCGACAGCAATTGTTGGTGGATTAATCGGTGCTAATGTATTGACGGGTGAAATTTTAACTCCAGCCCAAATAATGGAATTAGCTATACAAATAGAAGGACACCCAGATAACGTAGTTCCAGCACTTTTAGGTGGATGTCGTTTAGCAGCAACAAGCGATACGGGATGGGAAATTTGCGATATACCCTGGAGTAATGATGTTGTACCAGTAGTAGCAATTCCAGATTTTGAACTTTCAACCAGTGAAGCACGACGAGTATTACCCACTGAAGTTAGTCGTGGAGATGCGATTTTCAATACGGCACATTTAGGGTTGCTGTTGCGAGGATTAGAAACTGGTAATCAAAATTGGTTGCGGGCTGCTTTACAAGATAAGTTACATCAGCCCTACAGAAAAAACCTAATCGACCATTACGATGCAGTAAACGCTGCTGCTTTGTCGGCTGGTGCTTACGGTATGGTGATCAGCGGTGCGGGACCAACATTACTTGCATTAACGAATACTGCTAATTCTCAAGCTGTAGCGACAGCGATGGTTTCTGAGTGGGAGAATAAGGGAATTAAAGCACAAGTAAAAACGCTCCAAATCGATAATCGAGGAGCAAGAAGCGTCGTTCAAGGATAAAAAGCAATTATGCAAGATATTAGAGCAGAAATTGCGGTGATTCGCTCTCAAATTAATCAACTACGCCGAGAAGGTGCTTCTCTTTGCGTAAATATTACGCCTTCTGAAGATGATGATAGTTCACCTCAAGCAATAGCAGAAGCTTATCGCCGTCAAGCAAGAGAAAATCCTCAATTGTTTGCTGAGCTTAAGGGAATAGATGACGCAATAACAGCTTTAGAATTTCAACTAGCAGAAAAAGAAAATCGGCTAAAAAAATCTCGTTCGGGATATATAACCCGTCTTTCCGAGCAAATAGAACAATTGGAAGAAGCTAAAACAAAAGCTAAAACTCATGCAGAGCGCATAAATCAGCTAGCAGCAGAACTAGCGACAGAAATCCACAGCCTTAAAACTTGTGCTGACAATCTAACTCCACTTTACTGGCAAGTTTATTACAAACCGTTTATCACTGGCTTTAAAACTATCTCAGTTCCTTACGTTCGCTCCGACGGAGATGTTTGGACGATTGTTAATCGGGTTGTTTGATTGGGAAGCAAGGAATAAAGAACGTTAATAATCTTCAGCTTATAAATATTATCTGTTCGGAGAAAAGACTTCTTCCCTTTTATTCATATATATCTATCTTCTTGGTTAACCATTGAAAAACTTTACTAATTTTCAACCCTCGCAAGATAGGGTTATTGTTACAAATTGCAACGGTAGCAGTAGTTACTGCTGTTTGTTTCGTTAACAAAAATTTATATTAATGATACAAATTACGATTTTTTTGAGTATTTATTACTAAAAAATGCCTAAATTTTCATTTTATAGGGGTAAATTCTGTTTACAAAACTATAGAATGCTTAATATAATGTAAACATTAAGAGAAATTGTAAAACGATTGTCAGTAATGAGCGAATTCCCTTGGCTAACTTCTATAATCTTGTTGCCCCTAGTAGCAGCATTGGTCATTCCCGTAGTTCCCGATAAAGATGGCAAAACCGTCCGTTGGTTTGGCTTGAGCGTAGCGATGGCGGACTTTGCATTAATGATTTGTGCCTTTTGGCAGAATTATGATTTTCAGAACGCATCATTCCAATTAGTTGAAAAATACGCTTGGGTACCTCAGTTAGGTTTAAATTGGTCTGTGGCAGTTGACGGTTTGTCAATGCCTTTGATTTTATTAACAGGTTTAATTAATACTTTGGCGATTTTTGCGGCTTGGAGAGTCACAAATAAGCCACGTTTATTTTATAGTTTGATGATGGTGATGTACGCCGCTCAGGTAGGCGTATTCGTCGCTCAAGATTTATTAATGTTCTTCTTAATGTGGGAAATTGAGTTGGTTCCCGTATACCTGCTGATTTCCATTTGGGGAGGACCAAAACGTCGCTATGCGGCTACTAAATTTATTCTTTATACTGCAGCAGCTTCAATATTTATCTTAGTAGCAGCCTTTGGATTGGCATTTTACGGCGATACCGTGACATTTGATATGGCAGCCTTGGGAATGAAGCAATATCCCAAAGCGCTTGAAATGCTTGCTTATGCTGGTTTCTTGATTGCTTTCGGTGTAAAGTTACCAATCTTCCCTCTTCATACTTGGTTACCAGATGCTCACGGTGAAGCTTCTGCACCAGGTTCGATGATTTTGGCAGGTGTATTGTTAAAAATGGGTGGTTATGCATTAATCCGCATCAACATGGAAATGCTGCCCAATGCTCACGTTGTTTTTGCTCCCGTATTAATAATCTTGGGTGTAGTAAACATTATTTACGGTGCTTGCTGTGCATTCGCACAAACCAACTTAAAGCGTCGTTTGGCTTACTCCTCAATCGCTCACATGGGCTTTGTATTAATCGGAATCGCTTCCTACACCGAAATTGGTATGAGCGGTGCGATGCTACAAATGATTTCCCACGGTTTGATTGCAGCTTCATTATTCTTCCTCTCCGGAGTAACTTACGAGCGCAGCCACACCTTAGACATGGATAAAATGGGTGGTATGGCGAAAGTAATGCCAAGAACCTTTGCTTTGTACACTGCTGGTGCGATGGCTTCCTTAGCATTACCAGGAATGAGCGGTTTTGTTGGAGAATTGATGGTATTCCTTGGTATGTCTAGCAGCGACGTTTACAGTTCTAGCTTTAAGGTTGTAGTCGTATTGTTAAGCGCTGTAGGCGTAATTTTGACTCCAATTTATCTACTATCTTTATTAAGACAGGTATTTTACGGTAAGCAGAACGAAGAATTACATTTGGATGCAGTAGTACCTGATGTAAAACCCCGCGAACTTTTCATTACCGCTTGTTTATTACTTCCAATTATCGGTATCGGTTTATATCCGAAATTGGCGACACAAACTTATGATGTGAAGACACAAGAATTAGCAGCTAATGCACGTGAAGCACTACCAGTAGTAGCATCCGAGCAACCATCAAGCTTGTATTCACAAATTTTTCTTACACCAACAGTAGCTGATTCAAATGTTGCTGGTTTGGTTGATATTGCAAAATAATTAAGTACGAAATTCCGGGCTGGTGCTATTAAATCGTTGTAGAAATATTTGGTGGGGGTGATGATGCATCACCCCCATTAATTTTGGTTAGTTGTTAGTAGATAGTTGATAGTTGTAAAGCTTTGAATCAAAACAATAATGTGCTTAATAATTTTTGTAGGGTGTGTGACGGGGCTAATAAACTATCTACGAAGTTATAAATTACCAGAAGCGCGTCACGCACCATCTGTAAATTAGTAGTTGTTCGTGCTTGCACTACATATTTGGCGCTAAAGCGCAACTACGAACGAACTTAGTTCCATTCACCTTGCAGGGTAAAAGCAGCCCAATAATAAGGATTGCGCCAATCTGGATTAGCCCATAACTTGCGCTGTGCAGCCGTTAGTGCTTCCGCAGGATTTTTATTTTCCTGCAACATCTGCTTATAAAATTCTTGCATCAATACCGACGTACCTTTATCGTCAACCTGCCACAACGACAGCGCAACTCGTGAAGCACCTGCATACATCAATCCTCTTGTCAAGCCTACAATCCCTTCACCACTAACGTTTTTACCAAGTCCAGTTTCACAAGCACTTAATACAATTAATTCGGCTGGATAATCTTGTTCAAATAAATCAGCTAAACGTAAATAACCGGGGATTTGTTGACCATCTTTGTTGAATAAAGATAGAACAATTCCCGATAATTCCGGTTGGTCGGGATTAACAAAACCGTGAGTGGCAAAATGTAGAATTTGGTATTGATTGAGATTTTTACTCGTTGCAAAATTATAGTTAGCATCAAAGCGGAATGCTGAAAAACTCGATTCTTTAGGAACAAGTTTTAATATCGCTTTTGCTTCTGTAGCTGTATCTGGAATTCTTCCCCAAAGTTTACGATTTAGACTTTTTGCGGAACGTTGGAGAGCAGAACGTTCTAATTCAAGTTCGGTACTTCTTGTTTCTTCTTGACCTTTATCTTGCTTGTCATTGTAACTGTATACCGGATCTGCAAGGATAGCGATTTTTTTCGGTGCTATATTGCGTTTGGCGATTTTTTCGCGTTGGATAGCAATAGTTGATGCTGAAGGTAAATTAACAATTTCGTGATTGAGCATCAACGGTTGATAATCATTTATTTTGTTTGAAGAACTATTATTATCACAAATACGAAGACCACCACTGTTTCCACAAGAGGAATCTTTTTGATTTTGTTTTGAGTATTTATTATTCTGCGGTTGATAGGTTAGGTCATGTAATGCAGCAAAAGGAATCTGTTGCAAAACACCATCAGCAACAATAACCAATCTTTTACCAGCCAACTTATCTTTTACAGATTTAAGAATAACTTCGCTCAGTTTTTTAGCTGAATTAATTGCGAAACCCTTCCTTGATAATCCACTGTGAAATTCTTTAGCGACTTTTTCAATTTCTTCACCTGAAGCTAATTCGTAGCTATCTAAAGAATTAGAAGTGACTAACCATAAATAACTACGCTCCTTACCCAAGGAATATTGTAGTAAAACAGTATCTTTATCTAGCTGCTGTTGAATTTGGGATAATTTTAACGGCTCTGGATTAGTTAATTTATCCCTTTCTGGATTTTGAGCGCGGATTTTGACTTTAAGCTGTTTTTGTTGGTTGATGATATTTTGAATTTCGGCTTCGGTTTGTTTAATTGTGTCTTTCGGTGGTTGCTTTTGATTAATTAATTTAACTATGATTCTTTCTTGAGCTTCACGTTTTAAATGTAATTCTTTTTCTTCTGCAATAAATTCGGGATTTACATTTTTGCTGAGTTTAGCGTTAGCTTGAGCTAATAATTCGATTAAACCACGAGCGCGAGAACGTTCGGAAATGTGTAGCGCTATAGTATCGTATGCTTTTGATGGGTTTTTCTTGTGTTGTTCCATCAATAAGTCGATGTAGAATTTGTAATAATTTTGGACTGTAGAGAAATAGGTGGTTTTTAAATCTTGGTTGGTGTAGGTAGTGCGTAGTTGTTCGATAATGGCGATCGCCTTTTCGATGTGTTTGAGGGATGCTTGTAAGTTGCCTTGTTTGCGTTTTAATTTAGCTAAATTTTTAAAAGTATGGGCTTCTCCACCCTTGTCTCCCACCGCACGTCTCAATGGTAAAGCTTGGTTGTAGTATTGCAGTGCTTTTTTATTTTCTCCTAAATCCGAGTAGACTTTACCAATATTATTGAGGATAGTGGCTTCTCTACCCTTATTTTGAACCGCACGAAATAAAGATAAAGCTTGGTTGAAGTTTTGCAGTGCTTCGTGCCTTTCTCCTAAATCCAAGTAGACTTTACCAATATTCGAGAGCGTAGTAGCTTCTCCACTCCTATCTCCAATCGCACGTCTTAATGGTAAAGCTTGGTTGTAATATTGCACTGCCTTTTGGTTTTCTCCTAAATCGGAGTAGATTCCACCAATATTATTGAGTGTATTGGCTTCTCCACGTTTCTCTCCCAGCGCACGAAATAAAGGTAAAGCTTGGTTGTAGTATTGCAGTGCCTTCTGCTTTTCTCCTAAATCCGCGTAGACTTTACCAATATTATTAAGTGTAGTGGCTTCTCCACTCCTATCTCCCACTGCACGATATAAAGGTTTTGCTTGGTTATAGAATTGCAGAGCCTTCTGATTTTCTCCCAAATCTAAGTAGACTGTAGCAATATTATTAAGTGCAGTGGCTTCTCCACCCCTGTTTTTCACTGCACGTGTTAATGGTAAAGCTTGGTTATAGTATTGCAGTGCCTTCTGCTTTTCTCCTATATCCGCGTAGATTCCACCGATATTACTAAGGGTAGTGGCTTCTCCACGCTTGTCTTCGAGCAAACGTCTTAATGGTAAAGCCTGATTGTAGTATTGCAGAGCCTCTTGGTTTTCTCCTAAATCCGCGTAGATTCCACCGATATTATTGAGTATACTAGCTTCTCCATACTTATCTTCTACCGCACGTGATATAGGTAAAGCTTGTTTGTAATATTCAAGTGCTTTCTGATTTTCTCCTAAATTCGAGTAGATTAGACCAATATTATTAAGGGTAGTTGCTTCTAAATTCTTGTCTTTGACTGCACGTGTTAATGCTAAAGCTTGATAGTAGTATTGCAGAGCCTTTTGATTTTCTCCTAATTCTAAATAAGTTCTACCAATATTAGAAATAATAAAAGCTTGATGTTTCTTATCCCCCAGTTTCTCCAACAAAATCAGCGCTGCTTTAAATTTCTTCCTCGCTGCTAGTATTGATTCTTTACTTCCTTCATCAAATAATAATTGCAATCCTTCTTGTGTTAACTTTAGTGCTTCAGCACGCATTGCATCCGCTTGCGCTTCTTCCTGTTGGGCAATTATTTGTAAATTCCTAGAAGCATATACTCTCCCCACATCGGAAATCAAAAATACGGTTAAAAATATAGCAAAGGCGCGATATATTAAAACTCGGACATGGTGATGTTTTTTGCTCATGTCTTGTAATTTAACTTTAAGCAATTTTTGTTACGGCTATATTTATATATTTCTGGAGCTTTCCGAATTATGCAATTCCTTAGACTGAAAAGTTACTGATTTTATAAAACCGCAGAGACTCATAGAGAGAAAAGGATAGAGATATGGAGGAGATAAAAAATATTATTTTAAAAAGATTTAATTCACGTAGGAATAATTATTAAATTCTCACACGCTTTATCTCGATTTTTTTGTATAAACACTGATAAAAAATAAATATTAAAAAATATTACGAATTTGATTAACCCGTTTCTGGCAGAAGATTACCGATTTAAAAAAACCGCAGAGGAAAGAGGTAGAAAGAGATAGGTAATTTTAGAGCGGAATAGGGTAGTTATATATTTAGTCCATTGAAATGGACTTCTGCAATTAGACGGGGGTTTGCAACCCCTGGTGGGTATGAAATACAGTTGAGGAATTTATAATTGTTTTACAAGTTGAATGGTGCGTGACGCGCTTATCTAACTTATAACTTCGTAGATAGTTTATTAGCCGCGTCACACACCCTACAAAGATTGACCACTAACCTTTTCATAGAAAAAACTCGGCTGTAGAAATAAGCCGAGTTTTTACTTTAATCAATTTAATGCTTTAGATTGATGTATTAACCTTCGCCAAATTCCTCTAGCAGCTTCTTCTTGTAAGTTACTGTGGCGACAGTGACTTTATCATCTTTGATGCGGTAAATAATTCGATACATGTAGGCAAACTGTTGTCTGACGCTATCGTCATCGAATTCGGGGACGATTTCACCAGAAGTAGGACAATGGTCCAAACTGCGAGTTACATCAAGTATCTTTTTAACTACCGCAGCAGCATAGGAAGCTGAATCACGAGAGATATAAACAGCGATTGCTTCTACATCATCTAAGGCTTTAGGTGACCATACTACTTGATAAGCCATTTGCTTAAACGTTCTTTGGCCTCATTGTGTGTCCTTGTTCCTCTAGTATCGGCTACTTCTATGCTACGTCGCACTTTTTCGCTGACATACAAATGATATTGAATATCTTCGACGGAACAATTATCTGGTAACTGTTTCAAAATAGATTCGATACTTTCTTTTGGAGTACTCATAATGTTATTTTTTGGGTATTTATATAAATTCGGTAATAGCAAGTGGGCTAGTGCCCACTTCTATTGTCTCCTAAAAGTTGCTGTAATTGGTGATAGCATTCTTCATATTGTCCAGTACTTCGGATACGGACATGGTTCCTAAATCTCCGGAAGCACGGGTACGAATACTTAAAGAATTGGATTCTACTTCTTTTTGTCCGACTACAGCCATTACGGGAATTTTCTGTTTTTCGGCATTACGTATTAGTTTACCAAGTCTGTCGCCACTAGTATCAACTTCGGCACGAATACCTAACATTTTCATTTTGGCTGCGACATCTTTAGCGAAATCTAATTGGACTTCTGTTACTGGTAATAATCTTGCTTGTACTGGTGCTAACCATAAAGGAAAATCACCTGCATATTCTTCTATTAAAATCCCAATTAATCTTTCTAAAGAACCAAAGGGCGCACGGTGAATCATTACTGGATGCTGACGAGAACCATCTTCGGCAACGTATTCCAAATTAAATCTTTCTTTGGAAGGTAAAATATAGTCTACCTGTACCGTTCCTAATTGCCATTCTCTTTCTAAGGCATCACTAACAATAAAGTCTAATTTGGGGCCGTAAAAAGCTGCTTCACCTATTCCTTCAAAATGCTCCATTCCTAGCTTTTCTACAGCATTACGAATCGCATTTTGAGCTTTTTCCCAAGCTTCATCGGAACCGATATATTTTTCTTTATTTTCTGGGTCGCGGAAACTTAATCTGGCTCTAAAATTCTTTAGTTGCAATTTTTCAAATACTGACAAGATTAAATCCACAACATTGAGAAATTCTTCATCAAGTTGTTCGGGAGTTGCAAAGATATGAGCATCATCTTGAGTAAAACCTCTTACTCTTGTTAATCCCCCTAATTCTCCAGATTGTTCGTAACGATAGACTGTACCAAATTCTGCTAAACGTATTGGTAATTCTCGATAGGAACGCAGTTCGCTATTATATATCTGAATGTGAAAAGGACAGTTCATTGCTTTGAGAACAAAACCTTCTTCTTGCGCTGCTGCTTCCTCATCTTCAGCCATCATGGGGAACAAGTCTTCTTTATATTTCTGCCAGTGTCCGGATTTTTTAAATAAATCTATTTTGCCGATATGAGGAGTTATGACTGGCGAATAACCGCGTTTTACCTGTTCTTCCTGAAGAAAATCTTGTAAAAGTGTCCGCAGCAAGGCACCTTTGGGAGTCCACAGAGGTAAACCTGGCCCAACTAAATCGGAAAAGATAAATAATCCTAACTCTTTACCTAATTTACGATGGTCGCGACGCATTGCTTCTTCTTTACGTCGCTTGTACTCTGCTAGCTGCTCGGGATTTTCCCAAGCAGTACCATAAATACGCTGCAATTGTGCTTTATTTTCATCTCCTCTCCAGTAAGCACCAGCAACAGTTTCTAATTCAATTGCTTTAGGAGTTAATTCGCTGGTATTTTCTAAATGAGGTCCCGCACATAAATCCCACCATTCATCCCCTAAATGGTAAATAGTAATTGGTTCTTCTTTAATATCTTCTAGTATTTCTAACTTATAAGGTTCGTTAATTTCTTTAATTCGACGTTCCGCTTCCTCGCGACTAACTTCTTCCCTGACAACAGGTAATTTACGATTAATTATTTTTACCATCTGCTTGTAGATGGCTTTCAAATCCTTCTCAGTAAATGCTTCTGGACTTTCAAAATCGTAATAAAAACCGTTTTCAATCCACGGACCAATCGTAACTTGCGCCTCGGGAAACAACTTTTGTACCGCCATTGCCATGATATGAGAAGTTGTATGACGAATCTTTTTTAATTCCTCAGATTCGCTAGTACGCGGTAGATTAATTTTTTTCGGTTCTTCAGATTGATTATGAGACTCGGGAGGCGATATCGGCTGTTTAACCATTGGCGAACTGTTTACTCTATATATTATGGAACTGCATCTATATTAACGACCCAGGGGTAGACTGCATCACTATTCCCTAAGATGTTGTTAACACTATTTACATACTTATTTACATAAGCTTTATTGACAACAATAATCTACATATTCCATCTTTTGGATATGTACAAATATGAAAATTAATATATATAATAATTAAAGTGTAATAAAAATTACAGATTTATTTAAGATTCTACATTCATATACATGTCGCTTTAAATGTTAAGAATATTAAAGAACGTTAATATTAGTAATAAAAATCGAATTTTGCTTATCATTTATGCGAGACTCTAATTTACCGGAGCCAGAGTTGCTGAAGACAGTCTTGCAGCCATTGTTGGAAGACTTTGAATACTGGTTTGCTCGCTCGCGAACCCTATTGGAAACAGAGCAGCTATCATTTTTGGATAAGCAGGATCAATCTGACTTGTTGACACGAGTGAAGCTTGCAGCAGATGAAGTTCAAGCAGCCAAAATGTTATTTACAGTGGCTGAAGGTAAGGTGGGAATCGATATGGCGACTCTTATGCCCTGGCATAAACTTGTTACAGAATGTTGGAATGTTTCGATGCAGTTTCGCTCTAGGCAAAATGTTTCACAAGAGCAAGACAAACTATAAAATAATAAATATTTTTTCTAGACTTCTTTAAAATTAATGACGTTTGAGAGAAAATGTATTTAATGCTACAAAAATTATTTTTTGTATACACTGCTTTACTTGATTGATTATGGGTTTATCCAAACCGTGGAAGCAATTTTATATTGCAGCTAGTAGCTCACGGTGATGATAAGTCCGGTTGAAATGAACGTTTAAATATTTGCTGCCCCAAAAGGAAAACGAAGATGCTATTACAACTGCTTTACATTCTCGCTTTTACTACCCTTGCTTTTATAGCCGTTGCTAACTTGATTCGCAACTTAGTCATGTTTAGCTTTGATAGACAGGGAAATTATCCAGCAAGATTCGGAAGAAATGAGGTTGGAGGAATTCGTAGAAATCAAGGTAACTATTCGCTATCGGCATCAAGAAAACAGTATGTACCCCATCCAGAACTTTTAGATAATTCTGGGAACATTGTCAAGGAGCCGCTTTTGGTAATGCGCTCGATTAATGTTGAAGATGCTCGCCAACAGCTTGATGCTCTTTATGAATCATCTCCTGGAAGGAAAGCTGATAGTTCAGAGGAAGGGTAATTGATAGTTGGTAGTTGGTAATTGGTAATTGGTAATTAGTGGTTAATCAATAATTGCTAATTACTAAGGCTGATACAAATTAAGAATTATTTAGATAATAGTGGTTTGTTATTCACAAAAATGTTTGTAGAGACGCGATATATCGCGTCTCTACATTTGTAATTTATGCGATTTTTCGATTATGCTTCAATCACTACTCGTAGGTTTCCACGTTTCTTTGCAACCCGACAAGCTGTGGTACTTCCAGAACGTTCAAATTCTAAATCAAGAATTGTCGCTCCAACTCGTAAGTTATGAAGAGAAAGACTATTTATCGACTCAGGTAATGCGGGGTCAATAATTCTCAAGCAATTGTTTGGTGCATCGGGAACTAAGTTAACCATCATTTGTAGCAATTGGAAAATAGAACCAGTAGCCCAAGCTTGGGGAGTACAAGCTACAGGATATCTGACGGGAGCTTCATCACCGTTACGCTCGTAACCACAAAATAGTTCTGGTGGACGTTGGTACGGCTGCATGGAAGTCATATCAAATAAGCCTTGAAAAATTTCCAAAGCTTGGTCAACTAATCCCAGAGAACGCAATCCCATAGCGATAATGGCGTTATCATGAGGCCACACAGAACCCACATGGTATCCCATTGGATTATAAGCTGGGGACAAACTGCTTAAGGTACGAATACCCCAACCATTAAACATATCAGGTGCCCGCAATCTTTCGGCAACGCTATAAGCATTTTCAGGAGTGAAAATGCCCAATTGCAAGCAGTGACCTGGGTTAGAGCTAATACTATCGACCTGCTTACCATCACCATCTAAAGACAAAGCACAGAAATCTTGGTCTTCAATCCAAAAATCTCTATTAAAACGAGCTTTTAAATTTCTAGCATCTTCTTGCCAGCGGTCTGCTAAATCAAGCCGCTTTTTCATTCGAGCGATTTCAGCAAGACGCATTTTTGCTGAATAAACATAAGCTTGTACTTCGCAAAGAGTAATGGCACCGTTAGCTAATTCCCCTTTACGGTCTACAATACAGTCACCAGAATCCTTCCAACCTTGGTTAACCAAACCGCGCTTCGATTTACGGAAGTAGCTAAGATAGCCCGTTTCTTTCAAATTACGGTCTATCCAATCCATTGCTGCTAAAGCATTTGACCAAAGTTGCTCTAAGGTTTCCCCATCATGAGTCCAAGCAAAATACTCAGCGTAAAGCATCAACCATAAAGGAGTTGCGTCAACCGTACCGTAATAAGGTGTATGGGGAATTTCTTGAGTACGAGCTAGTTCTCCGAAGCGTAGCTCGTGAAGAATTTTACCAGGTTCTTCTTCTCGCCAATCATCATCAACTTTACCTTGATACTTAGCAAGTAAAGTCAAAGTCTCTTTAGCGATTTCTGGATTTAACATCAATGTTTGGTAAGCGGTAATTAGCGAATCCCTGCCAAACAAAGTAGAAAACCACGGAACCCCAGCCGAAACAGTCATCGACTTACCAAAAGATTGACGCAGCAAATACATATCTTGTTCGCTACGCTCAATAACTCGATTAAAAGTACCTTTATCCGAGCGAATTTTAGTAATCTTTTGTACCCAATTTTGTTCCTCCATCATCTCGGCTGACCTAGCCTGAACCAAGGTAACGGGAGCGCTAACGGTGGAGGTGGGCTTATTGTTCGTAAACATATTTATCCGATAACCCAGCTTTTGGGTTTCGTGGCTGGCTAATTCCAACTGCCAAACAGCAGTGTAGCCTTTAAAATAATCTGGTTGACGATGCTGAAAATGGATTCGCGATTCCATAATCGCGTTATCCAAACCTTGATAGGCAAGGGTTAAAACTTCTTCTCTGGGTGAAGAATCTTCATCTTGTGGTACTCCCTCATCCCGTTTTTCTTCTTCCGATTGTGGTTCCACTAAGCGCAGCAGCTTACCGCGTTCATCTCTACTGAAACCCCGGACTTCAAATAAATCAACATAGTCAGCGTCATAACTGATACTTAATTCAAAGCTGACAGTGGTTGTACTATAGTTAGAAATCTCTATTTCTTCAAATAAAGCACCGTTAAGCACTAACTCCCTGCGAATCCCTACCGTATCTGCTTGAAGACGGTCTTCAATCCTGGGATTCGTACACAACACCGAAAGCGAGAACCCTTTATCCGCAGTACTGCTTAACAAAATTGGCGAGCGTCCCTCGATTTGGAAATCCAATCTACTTAAAAAGCGGGTATCGCAACAAAACAGACCCATACTGGGATTAATATCATTAAGCGAACAACCGGCAATATTACCTAAAGTGTCTGTTACTAGAAATAAGTCATCGTCTTTGATGGTTAACGATGCCTGGGGTCTTTCGCTGAGAACGCAAGGCCACTCTGGGATGGGAATTTGGTCGGCTGGAACAAAAGTTTTTCCGTCAAGTGTGATTTTTTCCGGTGTCATCAGGGTATCCGGTGTCATTAGCAAAAATTCCGTGTGCGGGTGTATACTTTGTTTTTCAGGAATACGTCAATTCAAAAAAAAGACGTTAATCAAAACTCATTTGAGCCATTAACTTAAAACATCAATTGCCTAAAGTTGAGCAAGGGAACGCATGGCAGAGCTAATATATAAAATATTTATGAATCTATATATTAAAAAAAGTATAGTAAGTAGCAAATATGCTTATCGAACAAAACTAAATATTAATATTAGTTAGTTCGTACTTATTTATGAAAGCGCTGTGCAGTTACAAATTCTTATAGGATAACCACCTAGGCTGTTGCTACTACACTCATTAGAGTAGCCAGATTCTGTATACTTTATCTATTAACTATTATCGTAAATTATTTAAACACATTATATTATTCTTATCTATTTCTATTTATATATACGTAAAGCAAATATAACCACACTTATAAACATTATTTTTTATCTTGAACAGAGAAAAAACTATGCATTTTTTTATATATACCATAAAACGCTAAAGATTATTCCAATTTACTAAAGATTGCTTCTTTACATCTAAGTATTTGTTAAAAAGTATGTAGTTTAATATTACTTAGAATATTAGCTAATTTAATAATTGAGCCATAAATACGACAAAATAATGCTGTTAAATATTTTTAGAATGCAGTTAAAATTTTAATACTTGCGATAACATTAATTCCGATAGTATAAGAAAATTTAGACAAGCCCATTTAACTTTAGGAAGTTGAACAATTTAAAGGATAGACGAAAAAAAAGAAGTATTATCCGACAAAAGTTACAGCTACTTTTTCCACAGTCCGTCCAGTTAGAATAATGAGAAATAGTACCCGCAAGATAGATTCTGCTTACTTCTAGCGCGTCTTTAAGGAGAAGTAAGCAAAATACAATACAGCAGTTTTACATTAAATATAGTAGAAGTAAGTATTTGTAGCTAAATTAGGAATGTATTCTACAAACACAGAAATTCACTATATTCTCTACTGTAAAGGTTTTTAATTAAAGAAAAGCGCTTATTTCTTACATAGATTGAGTCGAATTCAAAACCATAGAGTAAGCTTTTTCATAAGCATCAGTCATCGATTCCACGCTAAACCGACTGACAATGTATTCGCGACAAGTTTGACGGTCTAATTTTGTTGCTTTCGGAACCATCTCAATCATTTTGTCCGTAGAGTCACAAACAAAACCTGTTTTTCCTGACTCAATAACTTCTGGTACGGAGCCTAAATTCATTGCAATTACCGGGGTACCAGTTGCCATTGACTCAATCATCACTAAACCGAAAGGTTCCCTCCAAGTAATAGGGAACAAAGTAGCTGTTGCTTGACCTAAGAGTTTGACTTTATCTTCGTGAGAAATTTCTCCAAGATATTGAATCAGTTCCCCATCTATTAATGGTTCTACTTGTTCTTGATAATAATCAGTATCCACAATGTCAACTTTACCAGCCATTTTCAACGGTAAGCCAGCAGCACGAGCAATTTTAATTGCTTCTACAGCCCCTTTTTGTGGCGAAATTCGACCGATAAAAGCTAGGTAAGCAGGTTGTATGGGTTCGCTATAGAAAGGATACACAGATGTATCGATACCGTTGTAAACCGTATGGAGATAATTTAAATCCAAACAAGGCTCTCTTTGCGCTTGTGAAATACTGATTAAAGGCTGATTGCTGAAACGCCGATGTATTTTGATAGAATCCGATGTAAACGCGCCGTGGAGAGTGTGCACGGTGGGAGTTTTGACAAAACCACTGTAGGGAAGAGCAGCATAACCAATATGGGAATGAATAATATCAAAATTGGTGGATGCTTCTTGGTAAACATCAGCAAGAATCATCTGATGGTAAATATCTGGCTCTTGGATAGAAGAGTCGAGCCGTAACGCTTGGTCGTGAACTGAATGTAACTTTGAAGAGGTGATTGAGTCCCCAGAAGCGAACAAAGTGACTTCATGACCTCTTTGAACCAGTTCATCCGTAACTAGTTTGACAATTAGTTCTATTCCGCCGTAGCGAAAGGGAGGAACGCGCTCCCATAAAGGAGAGATTTGGGCAATTCTCATGTTTCACCAACGTTGTGGGAAATAAAGCATATTAGCCTCGTATAGATTATTTTCTCTAAAACTAGGAGTACTATGCTATGCCTTGTTTGATGTTTATAGCCTGCGATATTTTTGCTTAAATAGCCGCATTTACATTAATAACAAGACTGGACGGAAAAGTTAAGCAGTCATCAAAGTTAAACAATTTCAGGTATTTAACTATTGATTGTTAGTATTGCTGATTATTTCAGAATCATTGAGCCAATAAAGATAATTTTTCTTTAAAGCTGATTCTAATCAAATAAGCATAGTTCTATAACTATTATTTCAATAGTCTTTAATACTGCTTTAACAACCTTGGAGTGCAGACAAAGTAATATTACATTAAACCTTTTTTTTTAGCAATATGCTTAATAAATGTTTGTATATTTTAAAATAGCTATCGAGTAAGATATAGATGATAATAACTATATTAAATCAGAAAAAATAAAATTTTTACTGACAAATTATCCATAAGTATATGAGATAAAATATACGGTATTTTGTTAATATAAGACAAATTTCAAAGTATGAAAAGTTATGATTAGCATATAAGTCAAAAGTGTATATTATTAAAAATTAGAGAACAAATAGAAATATCTGAATTGTCTATAAGTCATGAACACAGCAGATAATTGCAAAATATATCGTTTATCAAGGTGGATAACTTAATCACTAAAAAACTGTTAGTAAGGCTAATTATACTTAAAAAGAATAGCTGTATAATAGTGTCAATACTGGTATTATTCATAGATAATTAACTAACATTATTCTGCGTCCATAATCGCAAAAAAAAATATTTAAAATTTCAAGCTAATTAGGAATATTAAGTATATTTATTTGCAGCTATAATCTGTATATTCTAAACATTTAAATGATATTAATGTTATCTAAACCAACAAAATAATAAATTAGTTAGTACATCATACAAGCAAAATATAAACAAAAAATATTAAAATTAATTGATGCTATTAAAGTAAAAATAGTAAAAAATATTTTAATCAGATAACCAAAAAAGTAGCGAGCACTGCATTGTTCATTTGAACATTAATAAACTGCTGTAAATCCATTGACTATAAATTTAACCAACTAGGTTGATAGATACAATTTATTTATATAGAAGGTTTTACACTTGACACCAAAAACTGATAGCAGTTCGACAGATATATAGATAGGTATATAAATACAATTTTTAAAGTAATCTCAGATTCTTTTGTCGAAATATTCGCAGGGAGCAAGGTAGAATGTTTTCATGGATTTAATATCATTTGTTTAACATATGGCTGCGTAATCGCAGCTCCTGTCAGAATAGTGATTAAAAACAGCAGCTATTTAAATGTATTTAATTTTTGTTTACAAAATGCAACATTTTTCTAGACCTTAGACTTCGTTGTAGTTTGTACAATGCAGCTGTGACGTGGATTTAAATCCAGATAGTGGCTCCTTAACGACATTCATGAGCATTTCGACTTCCGTGCTGAGTGATTTGCTACAGGCACTTCCGTACCTGCGGCCCCAAATATATTTTAAAGCTTCATTAACAGCGCTCTCCCACGCGATGGAAGACCAGGTTTTGGCTGCAACAATGGAGCAGCCTTTAATTATTGCTAACTTTCAAAGGGAAAGATTTTATCGTCAAGAAGCCCATCGCTATCAACGATTGTCGCAAATTAGCAATCAAGTATACGTATTATCCGCACCAGAAACAGGTTTTAGCAGCAGTTCCGAATTTTATGAAAAGGTAGCTTTTGAACCTAAAGACGCTCTTGCTCAAGAATGGCATTTGGTAGTGATTGCTTTTAATTATGCTACTTGTTTAGTTTGTCGAGAGTATGCAGCTTCCATAGCTAAAAGAGAGATGTCATCAGAGGTCAGTCCTGGTCTTGATATGGACACTGCACGGAGGTTTGAAGGAATTTGGACTGCTGAAAGAGGTGTAAGCCTTAAAGCTGCCGACTTGTTACTAGATAAAATACTTATTTATCGTCCGGAGTTAGCCGAAAAAATTAAGCAGGCACGGCAGCGCTTTGGTATTGGAGACGGTTTTACCGAAAAGGTTGTAGACGAAAATAGCGAATATGCTTGCGACATTGATACTAATCCCTTCGTACAGCGTTTAGTTACCTATTTACAAGCCAGTCAATACAAATTACACAAAGCTTACCGCTCAATCGCCGCACAAGCACGAAAAGAACGTTTAGTCAACTCAATCAGTACTGCAATTCGGCGATCGCTAAACCCGCGAGAAATATTAGAAGTAGCCGTACAAGAGTTGGGGCAAAACTTAGCAGCAAGTCGGTGTTTGATTTACCGCGCTCAAAGCGGAGATAATAATGCCATCATCGAACATGAATATATTAACTCCGGTGTTTTATCACTTTTAGGACAAACCAGAGAATTACAAAATAATCCGATATTCCAAGAAGTAATACGAACCGGTGAAGGTGTTTGTGTTTCCGATACCCTTGAAGACTCTCGCGTAGCTAATTCCCCCGAAGTTGCGGATTTTGTCAGAAGTTTTTCTATTCGTTCGTGGTTGATAGAACCTGTATGGTTTCAAGGGCGAATGTTAGGCATTATAGAACTGCAATATTGCGACGATAAACCCCATGAATGGCAAACTGGGGAACAGGATTTAGTAACAGCCATAGCAACTTCCGTAGGAGCCGCTTTAATTCAAGCTGAAGCATACGCGAATTTAGAAGATTTTAATCAACAGTTAGAAGCATTAGACCGTACACGCAGGAACCTGATAGCTATTACCGGACACGAACTGCGTACTCCACTTTCCACAATCCAGGTGTGTTTGGAAAGCCTAGCGACCGAACCAGATATGCCTTTAGAACTGCGCGAAATAATGTTAAATACAGCACTTTCTGACTCAGAAAGAATGCGGAAGCTAATTCAAGATTTTCTGACTCTATCTAATTTAGAAAGCGGTCGAATCGAATGGCATCCAGAAACTTTGACTTTACAAGAATGCGTAGATTTAGCAATCAGTAGAATTAACGCTCGTACTACTTTAGAAAAATTACCCAAAGTGTCCGCAGAAATATCAGAAAATTTGCCTTTAGTTAGAGCAGATGGTGACTGGTTAGTCGAAGTCTTAGCAAAATTGATGGACAACGCTTGTAAATTTACACCATCAGAAGGTGAAATTAGCATCAAAGCGAATTGTAATGGAAATCAAATGGTTGAAGTTACAGTAGCTGATACCGGACGAGGAATAGAACCCAATCGTTTAGAAATCGTTTTTGACCGTTTTTATCAAGAAGAAGGAGCCTTAAGACGCACCACTGGAGGAACGGGTTTAGGATTAGCAATTTGTCGTCAGATAGTAATCGGATGGGGAGGAAAAATTTGGGCTGAATCATCGGGTAAAGATAAAGGCTCTAAATTTCACTTCACCGTACCAAGTGTTGAAGGTAGTCAGGAGGAGAGGTTTTCAATAGCTGTGAGGAGGTAGGTGATGGATTAACAAGGAGAGGGGGAGACATAAATATAATCATACCAATGCCCAATTCTCAATTACCAATTCTCAATTCCCAATAGCCCATGCTCAATTTTTGTTAAAGTTCCTAACGCAATGGTTATATGGTTCCGATTAGAGTGTTACGATGCCCTAAAAACGTTGAGAGAATATTATGGCAGAAACACTCTCTGGAAAAACCCCATTATTTGGTGGCAGTACCGGCGGCTTGCTCAAGAAAGCGGTAGAAGAAGAGAAGTACGCGATTACTTGGACTAGCACCAAGGAACAGGTATTTGAAATGCCTACTGGTGGCGCTGCAACCATGGTTGAAGGCGAAAATATGCTGGAAATTGCTCGTAAAGAGTATGGCATTGCTTTGGGCGCTCAATTCCGGAAAATGAAACCTAAAATAGAAGACTACAAAATTTACCGGATTTACCCTAGTGGTGAAACTCAGAAATTGCATCCTGCTGATGGTGTCTTCCCTGAAAAGGTTAACGAAGGTCGCGAAAAAGTACGTTTCAATGCTCGCAAGATTGGTGACAATCCTAGTGCTGCCAAACTTAAGTTTAGCGGTGTAGAACCTTTTGACGCTCCCAATCCGTAGTTGATTAAGTGACCAGTCACCAGTTAACAGTTAGCAGTTAACAGCTAATTGGTTTATCAGGAATTGAGCAAAGAGTATGGGGAATAGATAGTTGGTTGGGGCTTTAAAACTACATGTCTTTCCCTGTATTCTCATGTTTAACTGATAAGTAATAACTGGTTGCTGGTTATTGATTATTGATTCTTAATTATTTATTTCTCTTATTTCTAAATATTGAAATTGCATTAATCTCTTTAAAGCAGGATTTTTAATTGATGCTGGTAGTTTTTTAAATTTCCGGTTCAATTCCTGCTGCTCTAAGTTGTGCTGCTAAACGTTCTGCTTTTTCCGAACCCCATAGTAAAAAATTATTATTTTCATCCCACCACCGCAGCCAATAACCTGTGCGATTTTCTCTATTTCCCTCCCATACTCCTACAAATAATTGCATTTGAGCAATCCAGAAACGATTATTAGTATCAGCTTTTTGCAGATGATAGCGTTTTGAATCATCCAATTGATAAACTTCAATTTCACCGCTATCTGGTTCAAATATGATGTAATTGGGAACTTCTAAAACTTGTTCGTAAAAGAACCATTTTCCGGGAGGATAGGTAGGTTTTATGGAATATTCACCACCTTCAGTATCAGAAAGAAATTCCATGACGATAACTGGAATATCACCTTGGAGTTTTGGAGTGTAGCTGCGTTTAACTTCCTCTCTGGGTACAGTTATGTTAGGAATATAAGCCCAATCTGGAGCTTTGACTACCATTTTTTGATTTACAGTAGCGCAGATTCCGTAATTGGAAGTGGTAAGAGAATTATCTGGTAATTTATTAGTGATTTCTAAACTTTCGGTTAAAGCAGCAGCAAGTAAAGGTTGATTAATATTGTCTACGGGTTCGCTGTCTAAAACAAAGTCTTCGGGAAGTTTTTCCCAGGTGATTTGAAATTCGGGAGCGGTGGAGAGCATGGGAGGAATAATAACGGTTTTGTTTTAGTTTAGCGGTTGGGGATGTTAGAACTAGAATTAAAGTGTAGCTATCTAAAGCTATCTAATACTTGGTTATCGACCTTTTACTAAGTCAGCATATACAACAATTTCTATTCCTAAAATTATCAGGAGAAGAATTTCAAGAATACACAGGAAAATAATAGCCCAGTTATTTGGTTGCACTAAAACCCAAAAAGCAACTAAACCAAGCATTCCTGAAAATACAAAAGTTATTTCATCAATAATCAACTGCTCTATCTTGCGTCGTCTTCGACGTTTATCACTTCTATGTACAATTTCCCAGCCAAAAATTGATTCTATTTCATTGTTAGAAGTTTCTTGCTTAATTTTTTCTACCAGTGTAAGACGAATGTATCTTCCAATTGCTGAGATTTTCTCGTCATTAACTAAATAAGTCCAACCAAGTATAAGACAAACAAAAGGAATTACTAACAAAGCATAGTAATTGATTTTATTAGTAAGAGCGAAAGAGATAATACCACCAAATACGCCAAGTGTTACATAAATCATATTGTCGCGAAAACCAATTCGCTGTGCTTGCTCTTCCTTCAACTTTTCGTATTCAAGAAGATAAATATCGAGAATTCGATTTTGTGTATCAGTCATGATGCCTTTTTAGACAACTCAAGATAATTTTGTACCTATTATTTCTTAAATTCTTCTGCTAAATCTTCACGTCCTATTGCAATTAATGCATCTTCTAACTCGTGAAGTCTATTTCTTTGCTCTAACCACTCCCATACACGTCGCGCTTCTTTACCTTTTTCAAAAGTTTCACGCTCATGTAACTTAATATCAAAGTAATCCGCCAAATCTTCCCAATCTCGAACAAGCCTATTGCAAATAGTTATTTTTAGTTTTCCAGAGTAATGTATTGGTACTGTAGTAATTGTTGTTATACGATTTTCATGGATTGAATTCTCAGATTTTGAATTACTTTCAGATAATGTTTCTTCACTACTAACATAATTGCTGTGTAAATCTACTTTCAACTTGCTTTTAAAAGGTGCTGTTCTTAATAGCCCTATCACAAATGATGCTGCTGTTTCGGCTGCATATTCTTGCCAGTCATCATTTTTGGAACCATCAGCCCAGTCACACATTCCTTTGACAAGCAAAATTCCAGGCATAAAATCACTTTCATAAGCAGCAAGTGCAGCACCTGCTGCTTCCATCTCAATTCCAACAAGTTGTGACCAATCACTTTTTAACTCATCTCTTAAATTTTGGTCAGCAATAACGGTGTTTCCAGATGCAATAGCCCCAAAATGCACATCAGGATTAATTCTTCCTGTTGTACCATCAGGACGTTGAGCTTTTATACTGAAAATCC
This sequence comes from Calothrix parasitica NIES-267, assembly GCF_002368095.1. Lineage (GTDB taxonomy): Bacteria > Cyanobacteriota > Cyanobacteriia > Cyanobacteriales > Nostocaceae > Rivularia > Rivularia parasitica. The sequence goes on from NZ_AP018227.1 coordinate 3,807,777, forward strand.
AATTTTGGAGAGGTAAGTTTTTTGCTGCTTCTAGCATAATCCTTGCAGGACGATATACTTCATATCTTCGCTGAGTTTGTGGATTATCTTGCTCTATCCGAACTTGCTTGTTTAATCCATAATTTATAATTTGTTCGCCTACAATAATGTCACCTAAATATCTACTATTTTCTTTAGGTACTCCTCCTGCAATTCCAGCCAAAATTATCTGAGATGGATTAAATTCTGTTATGGCTCTTTGAGTTGCATTTCCAGCTCTATCGCTACCCATACCATGCAAGCACAAAATAATAACTTGATAAGTAATTTCTGATTTACTTGTCCTAATAGAAGCTTTATGAAAAGTTCGACCAGAAGATTTTATTATTTGAGGAGATTCTAAATACTTTAGAATAGCATCTCGCTCTTTTGATAAAGCTGTGATTATAACAACATCAGTTTTGTTCTCAATAAGTTGATTTTGTGAATCACTAACTGTTGCTATTGCCGAATAAATGGCATTTGATTCTATTGAATGGTTATTATCAATAGGTTCTAATTCTTTAATAGCGTCTTGATGTGAACTAGCTTTAATATTTTTAATATCAAGGGATTGAGGTCTTTCCTGTCTAAAATTATAAATAGGAGCAGAAGATTGATTAGAATCTGCCTGAGCTAAATAACGCTTTAGATACTCTAAAAAATCTTCAACTGAAGCATCTGTTGAATTGTATCTCTTTATAGCTTTTCTGATTGGGTTGATAATACTTGAATAAAGATTATTTACATATTCTCGTCTGTATTCATAATTTTCAAGCTCACATGAATAATGAGCTTGCCAGTGTGGTAATTCTCTAAAGCTGCTTGGATTGGCAATGGGTATATCAATTATTCGTAGTTGTCTTATTTGTAAAGCTACCTCTTGCCAAATTTTTATATAAATTTCATTATCATCTTCTACTTTAGATTTTTTAGTGGCAACATCAATCATAATATTTTTAATAGCCTCAAGATTTTTTAAGAATTTGTCAACTTGAGAAATATCAAAATTAAATGAATTATTGTTTAATTTCAGATTTAAATCATATAAATAATTTTCAACCTTATAAATTATATCCGAGTAAAGTTCATAAACATATTTTTTACGTGCTTGTGTATTCAGACCATTATCATCATAAAAATCATGCCACTTCTTAAGCGTTTCAAATGTGTTAACATTGTTAACATTCAAATTATCTTCATTCAGAAAATCAATCGTTATATCTATTTCTTGGTAAATCTCTTGATAGTATTCTTCTTCATCCCAAACATTTGATTGATTAGTGGCAATATCAATCATTATTGATTTTATTTTTTCAATTCTGTCTAGAAATTCTTTGATTTTTTCAGGTTTCATGAATTATCTTGAAATCTATGACTACAAAGACTATGGGTAACTATCTAGAGAAATATATTTATTTCTGAACTTCTAGCTGCTTTAGCAGTTCGAGAAGCAAGTTTATTTGTACTTCTCGATTGTGATACCACTCCTTTGACCAAATTCGATGAATCTGCCAATTCATTTTCTCCAAAACCATTCTTCGCAAACGGTCGCGATCGCGTGCTGTAGAATATTTATTATAAGTAAATCCATCACACTCTATACCTAATATAAATTCATTGATTTGCTGTTTGTTTTTGACTGCTAAATCAATCGGATAACTGGAAGCACCTAAAGATGTTTCTACTTCGTATCCTTCTTTTTGGAGAGCGTATGCAATATCTTGTACTAGAAGTGAATTAGAACTAGAAATAAGAGAATTTGTTTCTTCAGTTTTTTCTCTTTCAACCTGCTGAATATACTCGAAATACTCTTTAAAACAAATTACACCCTCGCTATAAACTCCAGACAGCATATCAGGTGTAATTGATGCCACTAATATAAGTTTGTGTTTTGCGCGGGTTATTGCGACATTTAATCTTCTTTCCCCTCCTTGCGAATTAATAGGACCAAATTTCCTTTCAAATTTTCCTTCTTTATCTCTTCCATATCCAAAGCTAAGAATAATTACATCCGCTTCATCACCTTGCACATTTTCTAAGTTTTTGACGAAAAATTTCTCAGAGTCATCCCGACAAAACTCTGCTAATTCATCATTATCTTGACTTAATTCTTCAATTTTTTTCTGGATAGCACTTGCTTGCTTTTTGCTGAATGCAATTATACCAAGACTAAGATTTATATTCTGCTGAACATGACATAGAGCAAGTTCTGTTACTTTCTCAATTTCCTTTATGTTCTGACCTTTTTTACACTGAGAAAATTTTGTGATAGTATCTTCGTGAATTTTAGAATTAAAACATCTTAATTCAGTACTGTTATCGTAAATGTATTGCAACCAGTAATAATAAAATTTTTTTTCAAAAATAGTAGACCAAACACTTGGAGAAGCATCACTTTCCTTGATTTTATCTAAGAAAGACTCCAATCCCATTCTCTCAAGTTGGTTAAGATTTTTCTGGTAATCTAACCATTCTCTAAATAAATCTAACTCGTTAGCAGCTGTTTCGAGAAAATTTTCTATTTCATCAATAGGAATATTCTGAAAATAACTATTAGAACCGTTAATTATCTTTTCCGGATAATCAAAAAAATCTCGCAATATATTAAATTCATTATTAATCTCTGTCAAGTGCTTTTGCCAATTTAATTTCTCTAGAGTATTTTTTAATTCACGTCTACTATTTTCTGAAGAAATTAATTCCGATATGCTTTTTTTGCTTAATTTATATTGTAGTAATTCATCAAACCATACAAGTGCTAATTTTATGCTAAATAAATCTGGCTTGTCCCCAATAAAGAAATTCTCAAAAGCTATCCGAGGTCGATAACTATCATCAGTGAACTTATAATCAATTCTCTGAAGTCTTACAGCTTTTTCTAAATCATTTATGATTTGTTCATCAGAACAAAATTTTTTTGACTTCCTATATTCTAATATTTTGCGTTTATCTTCCCAATATTTGTAACTAAACCAACTAAAAATATTCCACTGCTTGCATATTGATAGGACTGCTTGTAAATTTTGGCTAAAAAATGAACTGTCATATTTACTTACTAGATAATTATAGTATTCTTGTTGCAAATTAAAATCATTTTCTAATTCAGATAATCGCTGCCATAATAGCTTAATATTAGGATTGGATATCCAGAATTTTGGTACTTTAGGAATATCGATAAACCCAGTTGTTTGCACAAAAACATCTTCAAACTCACCTTTTTCTCTAACACGACCTTTATCTAAAGGAAAATTGGCGATATGATATCCAGCATTAAAGATAAAATCTAACTCTTCTAATGTTTGAGGTGTTTGTTTATTAATTAATACAGCTAATTTATTGCCAGTTTCTCTAACTAACTTAATATGCTGTGATAATTTATCAATACCTTCGTATATTTCTTCACGTTTTTGGGAATTAAGAGTTGTAAGATTACTTTGCTGCCATACTGTTTTCTGCTGGCATTTTATAAAAGGATAATATTGAACAAGCTTATCTATTAGCTTTTTAGCTTGAACTAACTGAATGTAAGACCATTTATGAATATTACGAAAAGTAAATCTAACATCATGATTACATTCCCTTTGAAGTTTCAGAAGTTCACCATAAAGCTCAAATGCAGATTTTTCTATCGGTTTCCATTTTTTATGTAAAATTTTAGAATGTTTATTTAATATTTCCCTGCTACTAGTTAATTCATAAAATATATAATTTAAGTCAAATTCTTCGCAAATATGTTCGTAATCTTTTCTATAATTTTTTAGATATTTAGCGAAATTACTTTTTTTAGCTATATCTTTATTAGAAAAATTGATAATAGCTTCTTCCAAGCCAGATTTATCCAGCCTATCAAAAACTACTTGTAGCGCAACTGGCTTTTCTGCAACAACAAGAACTTTCTTGTTTTGACCAATTAATTCCGCAATTAGATTGACTATAGTTTGACTTTTTCCCGTGCCAGGAGGACCCTGTACTATAAAGCTCATTCCTGATATTGCAGCTTCAATAACTTGTTGCTGGCTTGAATCAGCTTCAAGAATTTGTAATACCGAGCTAGGAAGTATACAGTCGTCTAAATTTTCTACCGGAATTATCTCAGGAGTACTTAACTCGTATGGTTCTCTATTATTTGCTAATCCTAGTAAAATAGAGTTATTTATCCTATCATCTTTTTGTTGTTCCAGATATTCTAAATCTTTTATCATCGAAACTTTTTTTCTGTCGAACAAACCAAGATATATGTTTTCTTCAATCTCCCAATTATTATCATTTATGCGTTTACTAATATCTTCATTTTGACTTATCCTATCTAAAAGCTTTTGATAATCTAAATCTTTGTTGATATCAATTTCTTCGTTTAATATAATTCCATAGTCGTATTTTAGTTTCAAATTTAAAGCTGGATTTATAAAAATAGATTCATCGGTTGATAAAAGTTCATATTCTTTTTTCCTTGAAGGTTTATTTAATTCAACTGGTACAAGTATGATAGGAGATATTATTTCATCTCGTGGTTTATCTTTGAAGTTCCACTTAAGAGTGCCAAGTGCAAGAAACAAAACCTTTACACCCTTCTGTTCAAAAATATCCCTCGCGCCCTTATAAAGCTCTGTTAAATTATTATTTATTGTACGATTATCTATATCATCATCTACTAAATTATTTAGGGGAATTGGCTGTTCTCCAATTACTAATTTCTCAAATATCTCCGCTGCTGCTATCGGAATTTCAGTAGTAGATTTTTTCTCTTTCTGAAAGTGCAATAGGCGATTACGCTTTCCAAGTTCAGCAAGATCCTTCTTCCATTGTGTAATCTTCTCCTGAAGTTTTGGATCTATTGCTTTATTCATCTACACCCTCTTAAAAACTTGACAAGATAAGCTTTTATCGATTGGCTAATATAATTTGATTGAGTATTACCTTAGCCAAACATCAATCTATACCTTAGTCAAATTTAGCATAAGTATATTCATGCATGTTTGAATATTTTTTTGAAAAAGTTATTTTTCTACAGAAGACGTTGCAATGCAACGTCTAATAAACCTAAACCCCCACCAAAACACTCTCCAACAACCCACTAAACAACTTCAACCCATCAGTATTACCCAACATTGCATCAGAAGCTCTCTCCGGATGCGGCATCATTCCCAACACATTACCGTCGCGATTGCAAATACCTGCAATATCTCTTAACGAACCGTTCGGATTTTCACCTTCGTAGCGAAATACAATTTGATTATTATCTTCCAACTCACCTAAAGTCTTATCATCTGCATAAAATTTACCTTCACCATGAGCCACAGGTAAAATTATTTGTTCGCAGCTTTGATAACCCTGCGTCCAAGGTAAATTATTTCGCTCAACCTTCAGCGGTACCCTGTCGCAGATAAAATGTAAATCTCGATTTCTAATCAACGCACCGGGTAACAGTCCTGACTCAGTTAATACTTGAAAACCATTGCAGATACCCAAGACAAATTTACCTTGACGTGCATGTTCTATCACAGAAGACATCACCGGGGAAAATCTTGCAATAGCACCACAACGAAGATAATCTCCATAGCTAAAACCACCGGGGAGAATTACTACATCAATATCAGAAATATCAGTATCTTGATGCCAAACCATCCGAGTTGGTTGCTCAAGAATATCTCGCGTCACGTAAGCAACATCGCGATCGCAATTAGAACCGGGGAAAACAATAACGCCGAATTTCATTGTCAGGTCAAAGGTTAAAGGTTAAAGGTTAAAGGGGGGAGGGGGAAGAGGGGGAAGAGGGGGGAGATGGGGAGAAATTTAAATTACTAACTCCTAACTCCTAACTCCTAACTCCTAACTCATAACTGTTCAAACTGCTCCAATCACAGATTCCACTTCAGTTAAATCAAAGCGGTAATTTTCAATTACGGGATTTGCTAACATTTGGTCGCATATTTTATCTAAATCTTGACGGGCTGAATTCTCGGAATCAGCGGTAATCATCAACTCAATATATTTTCCGATTCTTACCTGTTCGACATTGTTGTATTCCATCTGCTTTAACCCGGATTGTACAGCGACACCTGCTGGGTCTAAAACAGAGGGACGAAGAGTTACAAAAATTTTAGCTTGATATTTAATTGGCACTTAATCTTACCCAATGCTGCTCTGGGTATACTATATCTTTCTACGGTTACTAAATAAAAATTATATTGTCAAATGATTGAAGTAGATTAAAAGTAGAAGTGGTAATAAAAATTATTTATCGCAGTTATTTAAATAGTTATTGTTTATGAAACCTATACGTACCCGCAGTCAAGAGCGGATTTTAAATTTGCTCAAATCCATTAAACAAGGCATTTCCGCTCAAAATCTATATGTGAAACTGCGTAATAGCAATCAAAGTATGGGTTTAGCAACAGTTTATCGCTCGTTGGAAGCCTTAAAACTTGAAGGATTAGTCCAGGTAAGAACTTTAACTAACGGTGAAGCGCTGTATAGCTTAGTGCAGCAAGACAAGCATCATTTAACCTGCTTGCAATGCGGTCGGTCAATTCCTATCGAGCAATGTCCGGTTCACCAACTAGAAACCGAATTAGAAACCAATCAAAATTTTAAAATCTTTTACCATACCTTAGAATTCTTCGGCTTATGCGATAAATGTCACGCGGAACAAGCTTGTTAATTTTGGGAATTGGGGATTGGGGATTGCGGAAATTGCAGTCTTGGGGTCTCCCCAAGTAGAGCAAATTTCCAACACAGGGGATTGGTAATTGGTAATTGGGGATTGGTATTATTCAATCTCCCCATCTCCCCATCTCCCCCTACGGGTTGCGCCACTCCCCTCAACCGAGGGAACCTCGGCACGGGGGTGGCTTACCATCTCCCCATCTCCCCCATCTCCCCCATCTCCCCATCTCTCCCTCTCCCCATCTCCTTGTCCCCTTATCTCCCCATCCCTTCAACCTAACCGCGTTGCTGGTGGTTGTTAATTTCTCCAAGCATGGGATTATCAGCTTGAGTTTCGGAAACAATGGAACGTATACCTTCAAGAGTTCCGGGAATTGTCCGGGGGTCCATAAACATGACTTTTGCGCTTTCGCTTTGTCCGATGGCTGAACCCATGTCTAGGTAACCTAAAGCTAAGAGTACTTCTAATGCTTGTTGAGCTTTGGGATTTTCTTTCATTTTTTGAGCGAGAATGTCTGATGATTGAGCAATAGCGTGGGCTTTAAGTATTTGCTGTTCGCGTTCTGCTTGGGCTTTGAGTACGGTAGCTTCTTTTTGTGCTTCTGCTTGTAAAACTACGGCTTTTTGATTGGCTTGTGCTTCTAATACTTGCGCTTCTGCTCGACCTCTAGAACTGTTAACTGCTGATTCTCTTTCCCCCTCAGATGTTAAAATAGCTGCCCGCTTGCGTCTTTCTGCGGACATCTGTAATTCCATTGAATCCTGTACTGCTTTGGAAGGAATAATATCGCGCAATTCTACACGAGTGACCTTCACACCCCAAGGGTCTGTTGCAATATCCAAGTCTCGTAATAAGGTTTCGTTGACTTCGGTACGAGCGGTAAAGGTTTGGTCGAGTTCTAATTGTCCCATTTCGGAACGAATTTGAGTCAATACCAAATTCACCATTGCTGCTTGGAGATTTTCTACTTTGTAGTAAGCTTTCTCCATATCAACAATTCGCCAATAAACTACAGCGTCAACTTCAATGGCTACGTTATCGCGGGTAATACACTTTTGTGGGGGAATATCGATAACTTTTTCTCGATTAGTTTCGCGGAAAACGACTCTATCGAAGAAAGGAATCATAAAGTTAAGTCCGGGTTCTAACTTTGTGTTGTAGCTTCCCAATCTTTCTACTAAAGCTTCGTTTCCTTGATTGATAATTTTCACGGAACCGGCTAAAGCAGAACCACCTAGAGCTAGGGATATTAGTAAAAATAATTGTTCCATTGTCTTTTTATTTTCTCCGAATTTTTTCTTGAATATTTTTCAAAGATGAAAATTAAACACCAACCTCAAACATGAAAATTAAACACCAGCGTCAAATACTGGAATCAACGATAACTAAGAGTGCAAAATGTTTTCAGGCATCACAATCAAGGTTGTACCTTCGCGTCTAACTACGTAAACTCTTTGGTATGGAGCAATAAAAGCGTGTTCGTCATCACATCGCGCTCGCCAAGAATTTCCTTCGTATAAAACCCGTCCTGTTCTACCGGCTGGTATTTCAGTTATCGTTTCCCCTAAAACTGCATCCCTAATTTTAGATTTACGTCGTGGTGGTGAAATATATTTACGGGTAAGCACTATTAATGACCCCGAAAGCAACAACCAACACAGTGCTTGCAGCCATAAAGGTATTCCTAATGTGAAAGACAATAGCGCGACTATAAAAGCGCTAAGGCCCATCATAAAAGCGACAAAAGCAGTCGGGATAAATAATTCCGACAAACAAAAACAGGCTCCGACTATCAGCCATATTATGGTAATGGTCATATCTCATCCTAAAATCTACATTCAGGATAAATTGATTCTCAGTTACTAGTACAAAAAAGGCTCAATTATCAAGTATGCAAGTAAAACAATATTAACTACAAGCTTTCTAAACTACTTCAAAAGCCAAGATTTTATTAAGCTTCGCGGTACTAAATTTGAATACACATCCAAATACATATTTAAATACACTTGCTAATCTCAAATTTTCTAAAAACAAAAAAATAAAATTGTTCTTTTTACGGTAAATTTTGATTACTTCTAATAACAAATTTTGGTTAAAAGGATACCCACTTAGTCTAGTCGAAGCTTAAACTCTTTGGCTGCAAATTGTCACTGAAATTTACGTCTTAATTCTATTGAATGGAATTTATACCTGATGATTTCGACTCAAAGAATTGTTTATTGCACCAATCCCCACTGTACAGACCCGGTTAATACTGTAGGTAATCGTCTTTGCGCCAATTGCTTTACACCCATTGTATACAGATATGTTTGGGCGGTGGATTCTAAAAAATATAATTTAGAGCCGGGAGAAAAAATTGCTTCTCGCTATGAAGTTATTTCACCTCAAATTTGGCTGGATACTCAACCTATAGTTATACCCGAAGCACAAGAACAATTACCGACAGATATTCTTCCCTATCTACGTTTACATCAATATCAATCGCACGTACCTCATGTCTACGGTTTTACACGATTGCGTCCAGACAGTACAGATAAAATCCTATTGCTAGAAAATGCACCTATTAACGATAAAGGCAGTTTGCATCCAGCAATTACAGATGTTTGGGAACATTCAACTGCTGTCAGACAAGTTTACTGGTTGTGGCAAATTCTCGAACTATGGAAGCCTTTATCCGACTTGGAAGTTGCGGGTAGTTTATTAGTTCCAGGAAATTTGCGCGTACAGGGTTGGTGCTTGCGTTTGCTCGAACTGATTAAAAATCCCAACACCGTATCATCTTTACAACAATTGGGAGAATGCTGGCGACCGATTGTAGCCGTTTCTCACACAAAAGTTAACAGTCCTCTGAAAAAACTTGTCAAGCAGATGTGTAGCGGTGTGGTTGATTTTGATGCTATTGAAGCCAGACTTAATCAAATATTGCTATCAGCATCAGCAGAATTACCTTTAACTTTAAGGACATTCGGAATTACAGATAAAGGACAGCAATTAAATAGAAATGAAGATAATTGTTTTCCTACAATTACCGATTCTAAAGAAGATGCTTTAATTCCCAAAGTATCTCTGGTATGTGATGGAATCGGCGGACATGAAGGTGGTGAAGTTGCTTCTTCTTTGGCCGTACAGTCAGTAAAATTGCAAATCAAGGCTTTACTTGCTGAAGTTACACAGCAAAGCGAAATTGTATCCCCAAACTTAATAACACAGCAAATTGAAGCTAGCTTACGAGTTGTAAATAACTTGATTTGCAATGCTAATAACCAGCAAAAACGCGAAAAACGAGAGCGGATGGCTACAACGCTGGTTATGTCGGTACAGATACCCCAAAGTATTATTACTGCTGCTAATTGGCGTTCGGAAAATGCCTGCGAACTTTATTTAGCAAGCGTTGGAGATAGTCGCGCTTACTGGATTACTCGCAATTACTGTCAGCTACTTACGGTTGATGATGATGTAGCAAAACGAGAAGTACTTCAAGGTCGCAGCCTGTATCGCAAAGCATTACAGCGTCCAGATGGTACCGCTCTAACTCAAGCCTTGGGTACTAAAGAAGGAGAATTTCTTCATCCCCAAGTCAGACGCTTTATTGTAGAAGAAGATGGAATATTGCTGTTATGTTCCGACGGTTTAAGCGACAATAACCTGATAGAGCATTATTGGCGCGATTATGTTTTACCCGTAGTCACCGGTGAAATATCTCCCCAAGAAGCTGCTGATTCTTTGATTAAATTAGCCAATCAAAGAAACGGACACGACAATATTTCAGTAGTAATTACTCATTGTCGGGTGATTCCAGATTATTTAGCCATAGTTAGTCCTAAAGCTTCCGATATTGAAGTTATAGAAGGAGAAACACCACAAGAAGAACCAGAACTAGCAGAAAGTTCTCAAGCGCTCTTAGATTTACGACTTTCCGAAGATGAACCTGTTGCTAACAAACCTTCCACACCCGTCAAGAAAAAACAATTACGCAATCCAATAGTATTACTTGCAGGATTATTGCTATTCCTTTTAGTCGGTACTGCATTTGGATTACTAGCATGGTGGTTGATTCAGCCTAAATCATTCAACGACACCTGTAAGAAACTTCCCCAGGAAGTGCAGGGGATTTGTCCTCCTTATTGAAGGGATGGGGAGAGGGGGAGATGGGGAGATGGGGAGAGGGGGAGATGGGGAGATGGGGAGACCAAAAAAATATTTTTTAATTCATAACTTCTAACTTCTAACTCATAACTCTTAACTCTTAACTCATAACTCCTAACTCCTAACTCTTAACTCATAACTACTAACTCACAACTCATAATTTCTAACTCTTAATCCAAAATCCAAAATCCAAAATCATGTCAGCCAGTTGACCAAAGTTAACTTTTGGAGTGAATATATAGAGATGGAAACTCTTGTCTTTATGTGAGGGGAGTTTCTTTTTGGGCTTCTATACCGCATTTATAAAATTAAAACAAAATTTAAAGTGGCAAGCAGTCTATATTTTGATTAAAAAAATTCATTGAGGGATAGCCGTGACGACAGTTGTGGAAAACCAAAAGCTAGATGTAAATAGTGATATGAATGTTGGCGATAAAGTCCGTGTAGTTGAATCCGTGGTAGTTTATCATCACCCCGAACATCGCGGTGAAGCTTTTGATATCAAAGGTTTAGAAGGGGAAGTATTTAAAATTGCTACCGAATTTAAAGGAAGACCGGTTAGTGCAAACTTACCGATTCAGGTCAAGTTTACTAAAAAGTTTAAAGCTCATTTACGTACTACAGAGCTTGAAAATATCTAATATCTAAAGGTCGAAAATGCCTAAAATTTAGCCCCTTGAGCGGCGAAACCACTGGAATATATTTAATTCGCCGCGCATTTTTTTCAGTTCTTCACGATTAGTTTTAGCCGTATCGTAATACCACTCACAATAACGATTAAATTCCGAACGCACTTCAACTTCTCGGTAAAATTGATGAGCAGTTTCACTAACAGCAATAGTTTCTTCTATTTGAGATGTATCTGACGGAACTATTCTTTGTAATTCTTGAGACATTATTTTAATGGTTAGTTGATAGTAGTTAGTAGTTAGTAGCTAGTCGATAGTTGATAGATTTAACAATCTGAAATCCGGTCTTTATATGGTGTCCGTTCGCGCAGCATGACCCAAGGACATAATCCAAAATCCAAAATCGAATTAATTTAAACCCAGCCGCGTAAACGGTATACAATCATACCAATATATTCTTTTAAAGCAATAGTAAAGTTTTCTAAATTTCTGCTATCTGGTAATAGATTTAAAATTGCACTTTTGGGAGTACTACCAATTGCATCAAGTTCACCTTTTGTAACTAGAAAATCAGTAGGTGCAGCGGTCACTTCAAAACCTTGATGCTTGAAAATTGCTAGCGAACGCGGCATGTGCATTGCTGAGGTTACTAGTAGTATGCGGTTTATATCGCGTTTTGAAAGAATTTTTTTAGTGTTTACGGCGTTTTGATAAGTATTAAGCGAATCAGGATCTTGTATAATATCCTTCGATTCTACTCCCATAAATTCAAGTAATTTTGCGATATCTGCTGACTCTGGTGTACCACCACCAGACCAATCGATGCGACCACCACTAACAAGAATTACGGGTGCTTTTTGTTTGCGGTAAAGTTGAGCTGCATAAAGAACTCTATCCCCTGCTTCAGTTAAGTCTACATCGGTTCGAGGTTCGTAAGCAGTCCTAGTTGCACCACCTAACACTACGATGGCTTCTGCTGTAGGTAATTCGACCGATGGAATATTTTGCCATTCTAAAGAACTTACCAGAAAGCGAGAAATCCAAGAATTGGAGCTTAAAAGCAATACAAATAATGCTAAAGCAATAAAAGATGCTGCAATACGCGGTCGTTTCCAAATTAAGAAAAGCGCTAATACGCAACAAATGCAAGCAAATCCTAGAGGGTATAAAAAAAGGGGTAGCAGCTTGGAAAGATATAAAAACATGGTAATTAAAAGTTATGAATTGGGAATGAGGAATTAGGAATTAAAAGTTAGGACTTAGAAGTTAAAAGTTATTAGCTATTAGCTATGTGATTAAAACATTAAGTGGAGGAGTGCGGTTTTCACAGCATGTTCGATGTTACAAACTCCTTCAGACCGTTCGCGCATTCCTCTAACCCTACAAAACCTATGTAGTGGATGGAGTAATAGTATCGAGCGAGCTTTCTCAATTGCACTAACTATTACCTGTTTTCTACCCAGGAATGACTATAGTTTTGATATAAACCGAGTTTCAAACTCAGGACTTACGCAATTGTCACAATACCCTGCTGGTGCGTGACACTACAAACCCTATCGCTAGGTTAAAATTAGTCGAAGTGTCACAGCACTTACAAGAAAAATGTGCTGCTCTATTAAGTCCTAAAACTGATTAACTGATTAATAAATATGTCATTTACCAACCTTCCTTAAACTCATAATTCCTTATTCCGTCGAGGATGCGTTTTGGGGAACGTCATTTGCTACAACGGAGGGAACCTCCGCAACGCAATGACTCCGGAAACCGACACCCCAACGCCATTTGCTCTACTTGGTGAATCCACCCCCGTGCCGTTCACCGGAGGTGCGGCTCGGTTCCCTCGGTTGAGGGGAGTGGTGTAAGCGAAGCTTTCTCGTAGAGTACCCGTTCACCCGTAAGGGTGTGGTTAAGGGGGAGACCCCAAGACCGCAATGGCTCAACTTTCCGCTAACTCCTAATTCCTCATTCTTCAATTACGTCAGCTACCTTTCCCAAAACTTAACGTTGATTCCAGCGCGACGACGGTAACGACGGGTAGTTCTTCGACTCCGTTGGGAGTTGATTCTCTGTGCGGGTATTTCGTCATCCATCCTTTCTATTTCTCGCTGAATCTGACCTGAAACTTTTGTCACAGTTGGTTCTTTACTTCCCCACCAAGCAAAAATAAAGCCTCCACTCAAACCAGCAATTCCACCTAACAAGATACTTGTGGGAGCTTCATAACCCAAAAGTAAAAAGCTAAGTAGGAAAAACAACCAGTATTTCAGTCCAGCATCTACACCGTCGGAAGATGCTACAGTCTCGGGATGAGGTCCGCTTCGTGTGGAGGTTGTAAATAAACCTAATGCTAATCCCCCTAATACTCCAAGGAAAACACTTAGTTCTACTCTTCTGGAAGACAGATAAAATATAAATGCCAAAAATGTTCCGAATACCAGTTGAGAGATAAAGCTTTGAGAGATAGGAGGTAAAAAATTTCCAGAACTTTTTTTTGCCATAATTCGGATATTGGCTAATTACTTGTTTGAATTGTGCCTTGTCTGGCTGAGTTATATCTAAAATTTTAAGATATTCTTTTCTTTGTGGGTCAATGCTTCACCTGCTTTCATTTGTGATAGTAACAAAACAGTAGTGAAATCTGCTAGGTTAACTATAAGCTTTACAAATCAAATACAGTTAACTAAAAGATTTTACCCATCTCGCATGCAGTGTTAATTTACTTATAAATACAAAAAAAACCAGGAGTTTGCCCCCTGGCATTTTACTTCATAAGTAGAATGCTGAAAACCCCGCGATTTCTAGTCGGGGAATTTTAATACATTACTTTTAAGCATCTCCAGATTCAGCTGCTTCTGTAGCTTCACCTTCATCTTCTGTAGTTGCACTGACTTGAGGTGGTAAAACGCTAACAACAAGTTCTTCCGATTCTGCTGTTAAACTTACACCTTTGGGTAATACAATTTCATTAACGTGCAAGTTGTCTCCAACTTTCATGTTACTTACATCAATATCAATTGAATCGGGAATGTTCTCTGGCAGACAGTTTAGCTGCATTTGAGTAATCACGGTATCCAAGATACCACCTTCTTGCTTTACACCAATCGCTTCGCCGACAAAATTGAAAGGTACTTCTACCGTCATTTTACCGTGACCTGCGACGGCAAAAAAGCTGAGATGATAAGGTTTACCTGTAGCTGGATGAGCTTGAACTTCTCGCAGTAAGGTTTGTCCCTCCCAAGGGATATCGCCAATCTTCAAGTCAATCAAGGTATTATTAACCGAAGCTTTTTTGAGCAAGCGTTCGACGGTTTTGGCATTAATTACCAAAGAAATTGATTCTGTCCCTTTATGACCATATAAATTGGCAGGGATTTCTCCAGAACGGCGCAAAGCTTTAGTTTTACTACCTTCTGGTCGCTGTTGACATTCGACCGTCATTTCCATAGTTCTATTCTGATTTATGTTCAGGGGTTCGTTTACAGTTGAAGCGAGACAGTTTTGTACAAGCCTCTTAAATATACAGACAAAGAAAACATTGTACCTTATGCGGTCTTCAAAGAAACAGGGGTACCGTCAGCTTGCAGTAATGCTCGCTTTGGCCCGTGAATTGGGTCTTCAACAATGATTGTTTGGTCGCGACTTGCACCCAAAGAAACAATAGCAATAGGAACTTCAACCAATTCAGCCAAAAATTTCAGGTAATCTAATGCTTGTGGTGGTAAATCTTCTAAATTACGACAATCACTTGTTGATTGCTGCCATCCCGGTAAAGTTTTGTAAATAGGGCGACATTGGGCGAACTTTCTAGAACTAGTAGGAAAATGTTCGGTACGAGTACCGTCAATTTCGTAAGCGACACAGACTTTTATTTCTTCTAGTCCGTCAAGAACATCTAATTTGGTAATAGCTAAACAGTCCATACCGTTGATACGTACTGCATAACGACCGATAACCGCGTCAAACCAACCACAACGGCGTTTTCGTCCTGTTGTTGTCCCAAATTCTGCCCCGATAGAACATAACTGCTCTCCTATTTCCCCGGAAAGCTCGGTTGGAAATGGTCCTTCACCAACCCTAGTAGTATAGGCTTTTGCTACTCCAATCACTCGGTCAATCATGGTCGGGCCTAAACCTGTACCGACGCAAGCCCCACCCGCAACAGGATTTGAGGAAGTAACAAAAGGATAAGTTCCGTGGTCTAAATCCAGAAGGGTTCCTTGCGCTCCCTCAAACAAAATATTCCGACGTTCTCTTATCGCTTGGTAAATTTCTAAAGAAGTATCAACAACATAGGGTTTTAAGCGCTCTGCATATTCTAAATACTCTTCAATTACAGCAGAAACATCTATCGGTGATAGATTATAAAGCTTCTCTAGAATGACATTTTTGTAATTAATCGTCCACTCTAGCTGTTCGCGCAATCCCTTGGGATTCATTAAATCTAGCATCCGAATACCCGTGCGCTCGGACTTATCAGCATAGGTTGGGCCGATACCTCTACCAGTAGTGCCGATTTTATGAGTACCCCTCTGCTCTTCTGAGGCTTTATCAATCAATCGGTGATAAGGCATCGTAACGTGTGCCGTTTCCGAAATCAACAAGTTCTTAGTAGAGATATTTAAACTTTCAATTTGATCTAATTCACCAATCAAAACTTTCGGGTCAATGACAGTTCCAGACCCAATAATACATTTGGTATCCGGATACAAAATACCAGAAGGAATTAGGTGCAGCTTAAAGGTTTGACCTTTTACTACAATTGTATGTCCAGCATTTACCCCACCTTGGTAACGCACGACAACATCTGCGGAGCGGCTGAGTAAATCGGTTATTTTTCCTTTTCCTTCATCGCCCCACTGGGCACCTATAACAATGACGTTAGCCAAGAGATTTTATTAAGAATACAGTTTTCACAAATGAATATTATCCACACGATTAGCAACTAATGTCAAGGCTAGTCGGTAACATTACAAAAAAAATATTGGTTGATTATAAAATTGTGACAAAATTTACCTTTAATTCTCATACAAATTGATTCGTATACTACATTTTTTTATTTTATTCCTGGTAAAATAATTAACACTTTTATGATGTAACTATTAGATGTAGCAACCAGTTCTCCATACTGAAGAACTAGCAGATTATTTTTTCAAATAAATGTATCAAATATGTATAGATAAAACGTAGATTTATATATAGTTTATCCATCATAATAATTTCAATTATGAATTATCTTTTTAAGAAGGCATTGGTGTGTTGATAAATATTATATTTTCATCTGTTGTTAGTAGAAATTGTGTTAGCAATATTTGTAAATTTGACAAATTCCTTAATATCTTGGAAATGAGTTATTAATTAGTAATGAGTTTTTCATTTTTTTATAAATATATATTGCCAAATAATATCAGCAAAATTGGCTGTAATATATGTATTGAATTGTTTTAAATTAAAATTAACCAGTTATTATTTTTTAGATATAAGCTTTAAATGCTGTTAGTTTTAATTTAGCTATTAGCTAACTAATATAGATACAGCATTGTTCAAGATTGTTGTAAACTTTGCATTTATCTAAATAATTAAATTAATCAGATAAAAAATATTCTATTATTCATTTATGATGAAATCATTTAGCAGAAACAAACTAAAAATATTATTGTTGCTGGCGCTTTGTTTAGTATTTTCTGGTGCTGTGATTTCATGCGGTAGTATCATAAAGCTAAATGCAAATCAAAAAAATGTAAATAATTCAAATGAAATTATTCTTCGTCTCGATAAAACTATTTCAGAATTCACAAATGCTCATACAGCACGTTACAAATACTTAAAATCAACTAATACGGATTACCTAAAATTTTATATTTCTGCGCGAGAAAAAATTGACGCAAATATCCAATCGCTAAAAAAACTAACTAAAGATAATTACCAACAACAGCAAAAAGTATTTTTATTAGAAAAAACAATTTTTAATCAACTAAATATATTTGAAGAAGGATTTTATATAAAACAAAAAAACAAACTGAATTTATCTAATAAACTAGTATCAAAAAAACCTATAGAAAGACTCATTGACTCGATAGAAAAAAACGAAAAAAGCTTGTTATTAAATCAAATAGAAATATCGCAACTTAGCTTAAAAAAAGCAACTATAGCGTTTTTGATTGCTGGACTTATCAATTTAGGGTTAGTTCTGCAATTTTATTATCTGCTGAAAAATTACATAACTAAACTTAAAAAAACAGAATCTGCTCTGCGGCAAAGCGAAAACCGATTACGAGCCATAATTGACGCAGAACCAGCATCTATCAAACTAATACATACAAATAGTAATATTTTAGAAATTAATGCTTCTGGGATAGAAATGATGGAGGTAGAAAACGCTGATGCTTTAGTTGGTAAATCAATATATACAGCAGTTCCACCTGAGTACCAAACAGCTTATAAATTAATGCATGAAAGCGTTTGTAGCGGCAATAAAGAAACTTTAGAATTCGAGATAGTTGGATTCAAAGGTACTCGTCGCTGGATGGAAACATATGCAATACCATTACCTAATGAAAATGATAGCGGTTTTCTACATTTAGCAATAACTCAGGATATCACTCAACGTAAAGCTTCAGAACAAAAGCTACAAGAACAAGCAGCATTATTAGATGTAGTGACAAACGCAATTCTAGTAAAAGATATTCAAAATAAAATTTTATATTGGAATAAAGGTGCTGAGAATATCTACGGTTGGTCAGCATCTGAGGTTTATGGTAAAAAATCATCGCGACTACTGCATAGAGAATATTCTTCACAACAAGATGATGCATTATTAAGCGTTATTAATGTCGGTCAATGGGAAGGAGAATTGCATCAAATAACCAAAGAAGGTAAAGATATTATTATTCAAAGTCGTTGGACTTTATTACGAGATGAGAAAGAACGACCAAAATATATTTTGGCAGAAAATACAGAAGTTACTCAAAAGAAAAAACTTGAAACTCAGCTATTAAGAACTCAGCGTTTGGAAAGTATTGGAACTTTAGCAGGTGGTATTGCTCACGACCTTAATAATGTATTAACACCGATTTTGATGTCGGTACAATTATTAGAAAGGAAATTGCAAGATTCGCAGTATATACAATTGCTAAAAACTTTAGAGAATAATGCTCAACGTGGTGCTGGTCTCATAAAACAATTGCTATCATTCGCAAGAGGAATTGAGGGAAAAAAAAGTTTAATCCAAACTAAATATTTGATTGCAGAAATCGAACAAGTCATCAGAGAAACCTTCCCCAAATCAATTAAATTAAATATAAATATACCGACCAACTTGAGTTGTGTTTGCGGGGATGCAACACAATTACATCAGGTATTAATGAACTTGGTCGTAAATGCCCGTGATGCGATGCCAAATGGAGGTGAATTAGATATTTCAGCCGAAAATCTGCTGATTGATGAATGTTACGTCCAAATGAACGCATATGCCAAAACAGGTGCTTATATTGTAGTTACCGTGACTGACACCGGAGTCGGTATACATCCGGAAATTCAAGAACGGATTTTTGAACCATTTTTTACAACAAAAGAGCTAGGAAAAGGTACTGGTTTGGGTCTTTCTACTGCTCTAGGTATTGTTAAGAACCACGGTGGTTTTGTTAACGTTTATAGTAAATTAAATAAAGGTACTATTGTTAAAATTTATTTACCCATTCAACAAACAGAAGAAACAAATATAGATGATTGCGATGAATTAGAAGATTTGAATGGTAGTGGGGAATTAATTTTGGTAGTTGATGATGAACCAGCTATCCGTAAAATCACGAAATCATCTTTAGAAGCATATAATTATCGGGTACTAACAGCATCAAATGGACTGGAAGCTTTAGACATTTATGCGAGATATCAACAAGAAATCAATCTAGTCTTACTAGATATGATGATGCCTGAAATGGACGGTGAAACTACTATTGCGACGTTACAAAAAATTAATCGAGAAGTAAAAATTATTGCAATCAGCGGGTTAGTATTAAATTACAATACAGTTTCTCCTCAGAGCTTGTGCGTTAAAGCATTTATGTCCAAACCCTGTACTGGGAAGGAATTACTCCATACCATAGCCAAGGTTAGCAGAGACTTTAGATAGAATTTACGAAAAATTTTATAGAGTATATATTTTTTTTATCTTTGTTTTTGTTACCATTAATAAAATTTTTAGTATGAAATATCAGTTATGGCTTTATACGCTGAATTGCATAGACATTTGGGGGGTTCGGTTGTACCCCGAATTTTATGGGGATATTTCGAGCGTCATTCAAATGAGCTAGTGAAAGGCTTTCAAGATTATCAAGAATTTGAAGAGTTTTATACCAAGCCACGCAATACTCTAGAGGAATATCTAGAACTACATACTCTAGTTGAAAGCGTGCAAACCGTAGAAACTTTACCTTACTTCATTTATCGTCTGGTACGTGGTGCATATATTTTTGAAAATTTAGCCTATCTTGAACTGCGCTACACTCCTTACCTGCGGACACCAGAACATTTAAGTCAATCAGAGAGAATTGACAAAATGGCAGAGATTGTTGATGTTGTTGGTAAAGCGAGTAAGGTACCTGAATATCCGATTGTTACCAGTCAGATTCTGTGCATGCACTCTCGGCTTCCCTATGAGGTGAATAAAGCAATTGTAGATTTAGCCGCTCAAAATAGACAGTATGTATGTGCTGTAGACGTAGCGGGAGGAGACAGCGCTTATTGCGAACGTATGGATGAATGGAAAAAGCTTTACGAATATGCTTTATCTGTTGGTTTAAATACTACCGGACATGTTTATGAAACAAAGGGTGGGTGTCATCCAGAATTATTACCATATTTAATGCGAATTGGTCACGGTATCCAGATTCCTCTGTTAAGCCCAGATTTACTCCAAGATGTAGCCAGACGGGGACAATGTTTAGAAATATGTCCTTCAACTTATATCAAAACAGGAACGCTGCAAGATATTCGACAGTTGAAAATAGTATTTGAGCGTTGTTTTGATGCTGGGGTAGATATTGCCATTTGTACC
Source organism: Calothrix parasitica NIES-267 (assembly GCF_002368095.1). Taxonomy (GTDB): domain Bacteria; phylum Cyanobacteriota; class Cyanobacteriia; order Cyanobacteriales; family Nostocaceae; genus Rivularia; species Rivularia parasitica. The sequence goes on from NZ_AP018227.1 coordinate 3,828,292, forward strand.
GATAACGCTGGGTTGCATAATGTACGTTTACCATTCGAGTACGAAAATCTTTTGACCTACGACGTTATCAGTTTTGAAATGCTCCAAGCTTGTCAGGATGCTGCTTTCCGTCATGCTTTTGCTTGGCCTTATGGAGGTGAGCGTCCCGCGCAGTTGTTAAATGGTTTACTTCATCCTCAATCGCAAAAGGCTTTAATTGCGAATAGTTGATTAGTAAGAAATGATTAGCTATTAGTAATTAGTAATTAGTCAAAAAGTGATTCTTGTTGCAGCAAGTGAATTTTTATTTTTTGGTGAAGAGTAAATTATCGCTATATTTTATCTAAGGAAATAAGTGCAAACAAATCCACAGTTGCCTTGCTGTAATTTGCGGTTGGCTATTAATTTATAACCCTCAACGGTCATATGTGAATGATTACTGAATTATTTATTCCTAATATCCTCGTTGATAATCCCCAAACGAATGGTTGTCAATTGCTTCCAACAAATGAATTGAAGAAGGCAGGTGTTTTTAATAAATAAATCGTCTTTAGCAAACTTCTTAAATATGATTCTGTAATCAAAGCTACATTTTCACTGTCACGATGATTAGTGATATATCCTAGTTGAAAAATAAACCTTAGTAATCGTAATCATAAAAATTTTTTAAATAAAATACATTTACACTATGTATAAACACCAAACTAAAAAGTAATCTATATTGATGCTTTTAAGATTAAAGCCTCTTCATATAATGAAATTAATAGATAAATAAGCAATTAATAGTTAAATTAAAAACATAATTAATCTTTTACTCTAGGTATAAATAAATTCATTGCGAATCATTTAAAACAATGAATTTATATTAACAGATGACCTGTAACACGGTTGTGCGGTAGAGTAATTTGTATCCTCGCCAACAATGTAATATACGTTATGGCATCTACTATCCAAGCTCTACCCTCAGAAGTCGTACATCTGATTACAGCCGGAGAGGTAATTGATTCATTTGCTTCGGTGGTACGGGAATTGATAGAAAATTCCTTGGATGCAGGTGCGACAAGGATTGTAGTTTCTCTGTTCCCGCAGCAGTGGCGGATACGTGTGGCAGATAACGGTCGTGGAATGAATCTAGAAGACTTGCAGCAAGCAGCAAGCGCCCACAGCACCAGTAAAATTCGTTCCTGCAAAGATTTGTGGAAAATTAATAGCTTGGGTTTTCGCGGTGAAGCACTACACAGTTTAACAACCCTAGCTGATTTAGAAATTATCAGCCGTGCGGAAACTCACCCCGGAGCAAAAACAGGGTGTAATGGTTGGCGGATTGTATATGGTGACAAGGGAGAACCTTTGATTATGGAAGCAGCAGCTATTGCTCCTGGAACAGTAGCTGTAATTTCCAACTTATTTGGTAATTGTACGGGTCGTCGTGAGGGTTTACCTTCGATAGCGCAACAAATGAAAGCGGTACAAGCAATCATTCAACAAACTGCTTTGTGTCATCCTCACGTTACTTGGCAAGTTTGGCAAAATGGACGGGAATGGTTCGCGATTTATCCTACTGGCAATATGAGGGATACTCTATCTCAGTTCTTGCGTAGAGTACATTCATCCGACTTACAAGATTTAAAAGTCGAATTAAACAATCCCGATTCCTCACTTTCATTAGTTATCGGATTACCCGATAGATGTCATCGTCATCGTCCAGACTGGGTAAGGATAGCTGTAAACGGACGTATGGTTAAATGTTCCGAACTCGAACAAACAATACTTTCCTCATTTCATAAAACATTACCGCGAGACCGCTATCCAGTGTGTTTTCTACACTTATCCGTTTCTCCAAATCAGATTAACTGGAATCGCAACCCCGCAAAAACAGAAATTTATCTTAATCAACTAGATTATTTAAGAGAACAAATAGCCCAATCGATTGATAAAGCATTCAGCATTAATTGTTCCAGCATTAAGGAATCTTTGCAGGTCTCCCGAGTAAGTCAATTAATCAAAGCCGCAGAAGCTAAAGGTGGTTACAACTTTAACGATAGAGATATTGAAAAAAAGAACTTTGAAGCTAATCCAACTAATCCAACTAATCAAAATCAATTCAAATCACCAACTTCAGCACAAATTCAAAATACCCCTTTTTCTACTTCTATTCCTTTAAAAGCAGTTGCTCAAATCAACAAAACCTATATAGTAGCCGAGCATCCTGGAGGAATGTGGTTAGTAGAACAACATATTGCCCACGAAAGAGTTTTATACGAGCAAATTTGCCAACATTGGCAATTAGTAAAATGCGAACCACCAATCATTCTTTATCAACTATCCCTCGAACAAATAGAACAGCTACAAAGAATTGATTTAGAAATAGAACCTTTCGGAGAACAACTTTGGGCAATTCGTCAAGTACCCGCACTACTACAACAGCGCGAAGATTGCGCTGAAGCAATATTAGAACTGAGCAAAGGAGGAGACTTAAAAACAGCCCAAGTAGCTGTAGCTTGTCGTAGCGCTATTCGTAACGGTACAGTCTTGAGCATCCCGCAAATGCAGCAACTTTTAGATGAATGGCAGCGCACCCGCAATCCCCGTACCTGTCCTCACGGAAGACCAATTTATTTATCCTTAGAAGAATCAGCCCTAGCTCGCTTCTTTCGTCGTAATTGGGTAATTGGGAAATCGCACGGTATATAGTTAAGAGTTAGGAGTTAGGAGTTAGGAGTTAGGAATTTTAAGAATTTTGGATTTTGGATTAGGATTTAAAAGTTAGGAGTTAAGAATTAGGAGTTGTGAATTAATAATTTTCTTCCCCCTCTTCCCTCTCTCCCCCTTCTTCCCCCTCTTCAAAAATATGAGTGCAGAAATTATTTGTGTCGGTACGGAAATGCTATTAGGAGACATACTTAATAGTAATGCTCAATATATAGCGCTACAGTTAGCTCAATTAGGTATTCCTCATTTCTATCAAACTGTTGTTGGAGACAATGTTGATAGAATCAAGCAAGTTATTGAAATTGCTAGCAATAGAGCAGAAATTCTCATTTTTACTGGGGGTTTGGGGCCTACTCCCGATGATTTGACTTGCGAAACCATTGCTGATTTTTTTGGTTCTCCTTTAATAGAGCGTCCTGAAGTAATAGAAGATATTACTAAAAAATACAAAACAAGAAATCGCGTGATGAGCGCGAGCAATCGCAAGCAAGCTTTAATACCCGAAGGTGCGGAAATTTTACCCAATCCGACGGGAACTGCTCCGGGTATCATTTGGCAACCACGACCTAATTTAACGATTTTTACCTTCCCCGGTGTACCTTCAGAAATGCACCGGATGTGGGAAGAAACTGCTGTTCCATACCTTAAAAGTCAAGGTTGGGGAAAACAAATTATTTATAGCCGAATGCTGCGATTTTGGAACGTTTCCGAATCTGCTATGGCTGAGAAAGTTTCTGCTTACCTGAATTTACCCAATCCGACGGTAGCCCCTTATGCAAGTAAGGGACAGGTCAAATTACGAGTTTCTGCGAAAGCGAGTTCGGAAGCGGAAGCTGAAAGTTTGATTGAACCTGTTGCAAAGCAAATTCAAGAAATAGCGGGTTTGGATTATTTCGGTGCTGATGATGATACTCTTGCTTCGGTAGTTGGGGATTTATTGCGGAAGTCTGGGGAAACGCTTTCGGTAGCAGAATCTTGTACCGGGGGAACTTTGGGAGGAATGTTAACCGATATTGCAGGAAGTTCCGATTATTTTTGGGGTGGTGTGATTTCCTATGACAATTCGGTGAAAGCTGGGATGTTAGGGGTTAATTCAGAAGATTTAGAAAAATATGGTGCTGTAAGTTCGATAGTAGCCGAACAAATGGCCTCCGGTGTCAAAAAACAACTTGGTACAACTTGGGGATTGAGCATAACAGGAATTGCTGGGCCTGGTGGAGGAACAGAAACGAAACCAGTCGGTTTGATTTACGTGGGTTTAGCAGGAGAAAATGGAGTCGAAAGTTTTGAATTTCGATTTAATCCCGTTCGGGGTCGGTCTTTGATTCGTCACTTCAGCGCTTGTAATGCTTTGGATAGTTTGCGGAGAAAGTTGATAGTTGGTAATAGGTAAGTGGGAGTAGTAAGTAGTAAGTAGTAAGTAGTAAGTAGTAAGTAGCAAGTCGCGATGAGGGTTTAAGAGTAATTTACATTTTGTTGCGTAGCTCCGTTTATTTGTGCGGACTTACTTAATGATTAATTGGTAATTTTTTAATTATATTTTTTATAAATATATAAACAACGTACACAATGCAACTTCTCTCCGGATTTTGTTTTATATTGATAAATTGATGAAATTGTATCATTAGTTAATAATATAAATACTACAAATATGATTCCAAAAATTGTAAATCGAACTGCTGGAAAATGGGCATTTGATAAATTAGCTAATGTTCTTTCTGAATCATTATGGGTTGATATAGAAGAAGATTTTGGTGATATCAATTATATTCTTTGCGCTGATAAACAAAATGCTCATAAAATAAATAGTTTCATTCCTATTGAATCAATTAACATCGCAGCAGATAAAAGAAAAATAGAAAAAAAGTTTAATCAATATCTTGTTGCAAGACCAAACACATTTTTGGCTGATAATGAGAAAGAAGTTGAATTAATTTTATTGGAATATCCTCACATTCAATGGATATTAAAATACCCAATCGGGTGTGGTGGAATCCATCATAGATTTATCGAAGATATAAATCAAATTCCGAAAGGGTGGCCACAGCCATTTCTTCTGCAAGAATTTATTCAGTTGGAAAGACCTGAAGTTTACAGATTATATTGTGTTGATGGTGAAATATTTGGATTCAATGCTAGAAGATTCAAGGATACAAGTAATAAAACTCCTTGGGTTTCTCATGCAAATGGCGCAGTATATGAATATGGAGAAACTCCAAATAGAGAAGCACGAGAAATGGCAAAAACTGCTCTAATATCTACGGGTTTATATGATAGCTTTGGTGTAGTCGATATCTTAAAAAAAGAAGATGATAAATGGTATGTCCTAGAAGTAGGTACAGATGGTATTTATAACTATGTAGATAGAGAAGTTGAAAATCAAAACTTATTTGATGAGTTAAACGAGAGATTAGCAAAAGCTTTTTGGCAAAAAATTGGAACTCCCCCTTGGGGGAAAAATTGGAGTTACAAGAACTAATTAAATTTATTTTTATCTAATATTTTGCAACAGTTTCACAAACCCAGACTCTTTTCATCAAATTAGGACTTACGTAAAAGTAACCTAATTGCGTCCGGGTCGTTAGCGCAGCGTGTCCGGAACGGACATGCGACAGCGACGTAATCTCTCGAAACCTTGGGATTGCTTCCCTACACGTAGTGACCGTCGCAATGACAATTTTGCTTTGCGTAAGTCCTGAAAATATAATTATTTCTTGTAGAACGAGCAAACAACTGGATTTATTTGGGTTTATCAAAAATGATATAGCAATCCTATATGAGTCGTGAAAAAGATAGGTATCAGAAACCCGTTTTTTGGAAAAACCGGGTATCTCAAATCTCATAAATTATTTAGGAATGCTATTATTAATCAGTTGAAAAGCAAATTATGTATATTTTAAGTCTTAAGAATAGATTTATGTCAGTAAAAACATGGACAAAATATGTTGTTTTAGCTCATTCAAATAGTAGAAAATTAAAATCTATTATCAAATAAATCGCAAGAAATACAGAAATTTTGAATAAGTCTAAGTCAAATAAAAATAAATTAAAAATAGTTACATAGAAAAGCTATACTGAATAAGTCTGTTGCTATGCAAAGTTGAATACAATAACTAGGTTTAAAGGAAATATATAAGACAAATAATACAAAGTTAATCATGGGTAATGCTAGGTATAACGTTTAGTTTTAAACATTTAAATTGAAAATCTAAAGTGATTAGAATAGCATCTTGATTATTTTTATACATAGCCAATATCTAAATAGGTAAAGATGAATGTATGAATCATAAATTTTTTCTACCCTAACTATTTAAACAAATAACAAAAATCACTTTGAAGTTATTACTCTGTATACTAAATTGTGTAATTAAGAGAAGAAATTTGTAGCCACTTTACCTTTAAGCCCTTTCTCCGGAACAAAAATTTAGAAAGGCTGAGGGTTTACTTTAATTTTTGCTTAATCTGGATTTGTAAGCTGGCAATAACATTTGTTATTTCTATAATTATTTTTTCTTATAAGTAAAATAACTCTAAATCCAGTGATATCAGGCTTTTGAGCTATTAAAAAGCTCACTGTGATTAGTCATCTTGTGTTTCTTCATCAGCATATTTAATCTCTAAGAGGTTGCTGAGAAGTTCACAATTTGTTACAAAAAGATAAAGAACTTCTAGTAACCTGTACTCAAAATGTTTGGCGGACTTACTGGTTTTAAGGATTCTAAAGGCAGCGACTGGGGCGAGCAGATGCTCAATACCGTTGCGAGCCAAACGATTCGTCACTTGTTTACTAAAAGCGAGTCGGTAGAAGTCTTTGTCCGCTGCTATCCCTCCAGTAAGCTTTTACAGGGCAGTATTGACAGCTTCAAGATGAGTGGTCGTAGTTTAGTAATTCGTCAAGATTTCTTCGTTGAAGAAATGTCCTTTGAAACCGATGCGGTGTCTATTGACTTCAGTTCGGTTCTCAGCGGTAAATTACGTTTAAAACAACCCACTCAAGCGATTGCTCAAGTTGTGTTGACCCAAGAAGGTATTAATCAAGCTTTTAAAGCTGAATTAGTGAAAAAGCGGTTAGTAAACCTTACCGAACCAACATTAACAACGTTGTCTAACGGCGAACCCGTTTCTTTTACTGATGTCGAGGTAGAATTGCTGCCAGATAATCGGTTAAAGATTTTCGCTAAAGCTGACTTAAATAATGGCGAATTAGTGCCGTTATATATGACTGTAAAAGTAGGAATTGAACGAAGACGCAAAGTTTCCTTCAAAGATCCTGAAATTGACCTGGAGTCGGTACCAGAAGAGCAAAGAAAAACTTCAGAGACTTTATGTACTGCATTAGCGGAAATTTTAGATAATATGGTCGATTTAGACCGTTTTGACCTTGATGGAGTAAAACTGCGGTTGAACCGCTTAGAAACAGAAGGTCAAAAGTTAATTTTTAGCGGATATGCCGAAATTGAGCGGATACCACGTACTTAGTTAATGAGCAACGAACAGTTATCAACCCAAATTTGATAATTGTTCCTCAACTGAGAAATTACAAGAAATTTAAATAAATGTCACCAGAGTTTATACCCCCCTGTCGTCAACCAGCCTTCTGGTAGATTGCAGGGGGGTAATTATATTGGGGAGAGGGGGAGAGGGAGTTATAAAATTTCTTTAGTGGGAGCATCTTGCTCCCTGATTGTTCCCCAATTCCCAATTACCAATTAAGTAATCAAAAACCTATATAAAACAAGCCTTGAATTGTACAATCAACCCCAAGAGTGTAAAAGGAGAGATGTTGTGTCGCTCAAAACATCATCGCCGCAATTGCGACGGGAATTGGGGGTTTTAGGTGCAACTGTTATGGGGCTTGGGTCGATTGTCGGTACTGGGGTTTTTGTCAGTATTGGTATTGCTGCTGGAATTGCTGGGAATGCGGTAATTTTCGCGGTAATTATTGGTGCATTGGTTGCTGCTTGTAATGGACTCAACAGCGCTCAACTTGCTGCGAATCATCCTGTAAGTGGTGGTTCTTATGAATATGGCTATAAATATCTAAACTCTTGGTTCGGTTTTACTGCTGGATGGATGTTTTTGTTGGCTAAATCCGCTTCTGCGGCTACTGCTGCTTTGGGTTTTGCTGGATATTTTTTGAATGCAACGGGTTTGTCTGAACGGGGTTTACTTGTCCCTCTGGCTTTGGCTGCGGTATTTGTAATTACGGCTGTTGTTCTAAATGGTATTCGCCGTTCTAATCGCGTAAATATTGTAATTGTATCTGTTTCTATTTTCAGTCTACTTTTCTTTATCCTGGGGGGAATTCCTACAGCAATAACAGTAGGTAAGGAAAATTTAACATCGCTTTTTAACGGTTCGACCGCTACAGTACTCCAAGCTAGCGCTTTGATGTTTGTTGCTTATACAGGTTACGGCAGAATTGCAACCCTAGGAGAGGAAGCAAAGGAACCACGTAAAACTATTCCTAAAGCTATTATCATGACGATGATAGTTACGATGCTAATTTATGTCGGAGTAGCCACAATTGCTGTAGCTGGGGTAGGAGCAGAAAACCTTGGTGAATCGGCTCTGAGGGGACAAGCAGCACCTTTAGAAGTCGCAGTGCGTAGTTTTGGTATTCCGGGAGGAGCGCAAATTGTAGCAGTTGGTGCAATTTTTGCGATGTTGGGAGTATTGCTGAATTTGATTTTGGGTTTATCTCGGGTGTTGTTAGCGATGGGAAGAAGACGAGATATGCCAAGCATTTTTGCAAGGTTGAATGATTCGGGTACAACTCCAACACCTGCTGTAATTGCTGTAAGCGCAATAATTTCTGTTTTGGTTTTAATTGGCAATGTTAAAACCACTTGGTCTTTCAGTGCTTTTACAGTTTTAATTTATTATTCTGTTACTAATTTAGCTGCTTTTTCTTTACCATCTGAGGACAGACTTTATCCTAAATGGCTGTCAATGCTTGGCTTATCAGCTTGTTTATTTTTAGCTTTTTGGGTTGAACCCTTTATTTGGCAACTTGGTTTAGCACTGATTGTTGCTGGATTAATTTGGCACGCTATTGCGAGAATTAAAAAAAATGTAGAGACGTAGCAATGCTACGTCTCTATAAATGGTATGGTTCACAAATTCAATTTGAAAATTCAATTTGAAAATTCAATTTGAAAATTTATCTAGAATCCATAGCACTAAGTAACTAGATTAGGACATTAATTAAGACTGAAACCTATGATTATTAAACCTTTAACCTTCAACCTTTGACCTTTAACCTTCGTGGAATGCTATACAAATTTATTTAGCGGCCAACACCAATATATTGGAATCCAGCCCTAATAGTTGTTTCGGGGTCTAGGAAGTTACGACCATCAATAATTACCGGATGGTTCATTAATTTAGCCATTTTTGCATAATCTAGGCTGTTGAACTGTTCCCATTCAGTAACTACTACCAAAGCATCACAACCGTCAGCTAATCTTTCAGCATCGGTTTCTACCTGTACTCCAGAAAGACCGTGACGCATACCAGATTGTGAAATAATTGGGTCGTATGCTTTAACTTTTGCTCCCAATCGATTCAATTGCTCGATTAAATTCAACGCTGGAGCATCGCGCATATCATCGGTATCGGGCTTAAAGGTTAAACCGAGTAAACCCACAGTTTTACCTTTAAGAATTTTCAAAGCTTGCTGGAGTTTCTCCATTGCAATCAAGCGCTGACGTTCGTTAACGCTGATTGTCGCTTTGAGTAATTGTGCTTCGTAACCGTAGTCATCAGCAGTGTGAACCAATGCGGATACGTCTTTGGGGAAACAAGAACCACCCCAACCAATTCCAGCATTGAGGAACTTGTTACCGATACGGGAATCCAAACCGATACCTTTGGCAACTTGAGTTACATCAGCACCAACGCGATCGCAAATGTTAGCGACTTCATTGATAAAGCTGATTTTGGTTGCGAGGAAAGCGTTTGCAGCATATTTAACCATCTCAGCAGAAGATAAATCTGTAGTTAGTACGGGTACTTGAGGTAAAGATTTATCTTCAGCGTATTGACGCTCTACGATGGGAGTGTACAATTCTTTCATCATTGAAAGAGCTTTTTGAGAGTTACCTCCCAAAACAATCCGGTCTGGGTTGAAGGTATCGTAAATTGCCGAACCTTCGCGCAAGAATTCAGGATTACTAACTACATCAAAATCACCAGTTGGTAGCTTTTCTGCATTAGACGCTCCACCCGCAGGAACTAATTCTTTTTGACGCTCGGCGATTCCGTCGAGGACAATCATCCGTACCCAGTCCCCAGAACCAATGGGTACTGTAGATTTATTAACAATTACTTTGTAACCGCCATTTAAATGGCTACCGATTCCTTTTGCAACCGCTTCTACATAACGGGTATCGCTTTCACCTGTAGGTAAAGGTGGAGTTCCTACAGCAATAAATAAGATTTCTCCGTGAGCAACTCCCGCAGCCAAATCGCTGGAAAACTGAATTTTTCCAGTTTTAATGGCATTCTGCATAATTTCTGAAAGTCCTGGCTCAAAAATAGGCGATTGCCCGGACTTCATTAACTTTACTTTCTCTTCGTTATTGTCTATACAAATTACATCATGACCAACGTGAGCCAAACAAGCTCCAGTCACTAAACCGACATAACCAGTACCAATTACGCAAACTCGCATTTTATTTAATCCCTCACTTTTTTGCAGTGGTTCAACAATCTTCAGTAGTTAACATTCAAGAAGCGACTAAAGTTTTCTACAGTCAAAAATTTTGACAAAATAGTATTTTTTTACTTAGTGCTGCTATTTACGGCTGGCTTCTCAGTAGCTTTTACCCGCTCTCGAAAATCTTCTATAGTCTGTTTTAACCCTTCTTGAAGAGGAATGGTAGGTTCCCAATTTAACAAGCTCTTCGCTTTGGTTATGTCAGGGCGACGGCGACGGGGGTCATCGGAAGGTAGCGGTTCAAATTTAATTTTTACATCTGGATTTATCATATTTTGGACGGTTTGCGCCAACTGGAGAATAGTATATTCATCCGGGTTACCCAAATTAATCGGGCCAATATGGTTTCCATTCATCAAGCGCATCAGTCCATCTACCAGGTTATCAACGTAGCAAAAACTACGGGTTTGAGAACCGTCTCCGTATACAGTTAAAGGTATACCTTGTAAAGCTTGAACTATAAAATTACTAACTACCCGACCATCATGCTCAAACATCCGAGGGCCGTAGGTATTAAAAATACGAGCAACTCGAATATCAACATCATTTTGTCTGTGATAATCGAACATTAAAGTTTCAGCAATCCGCTTACCTTCGTCATAACAGGAACGAAGTCCAATCGGATTGACATTACCTCTATAGTCTTCTTGTTGAGGATGAATTTCTGGGTCACCATAAACTTCACTGGTAGAAGCTAACAAAATTCTTGCTTTGACCCGTTTAGCCAACCCCAGCATATTCAGCGTACCCATCACATTCGTTTTAACTGTTTTTACGGGATTGTACTGATAATGTACTGGAGAAGCAGGGCAGGCTAAATGATAAATCTGTGCGACTTCTAACCGAATTGGTTCAGTGATATCGTGGCGAATTAGTTCAAAGTACGGATTGTTCATCCATTTGACGATATTCCGTTTATGTCCCGTGTAAAAATTATCCAGACAAATTACTTCATGCCCATCATTCATTAATCTGTCAATCAGATGGGAACCAATAAATCCAGCTCCGCCTGTCACCAATATTCTCATAGTTGACCAATTAATTACAAATATTTACGTTATTCGATTGTGCTTGTTTTTAGGATACCCAGCCTGACAACAAAAATAGAGTAAAAGTACGGATGATTCAATTTTTTTTTGAATTCGACTATTTCCCCGATAGATACAGCCTTTAGATTTTATTAAAGTTTAGCCCCTTGACATTTCCATAAAAAAAATAACAAAGAATGTGTAGTGACTGTGAAGTATCGCTCAAAAGTTTATCAAAAATTTAATAAGTTAAAGTTATTGTAGGGGAGTACATTTGCGTTGAAGATTTCGGAAATTGGGCATTGGACATTGGACATTGGAAAATGAAGAATATAGGACAAAGAGAATTTCCACCTTTAACCTTTAACCTTTGACCTTTGACCCTATTAACTGTTCGCTGCTCACTGATAACTGGTAACAGGTAGCTGATTGCTAGAAAAACCGGCTTTGACAGTAGCACTATTGGTACGCTGTGGTGGTTCTCCAAGCATGATAATTGAACAATTTAATTGACTGGCTAATTGAGTTGTGACATCACTAATAGCCAATCCTCCGGGAATAGTGCGATTGCGAATAAATGGTAAAACGACTAAATCGTACAATCTAGCTGCTTGTAATATTGCTTGAGCAACATTTTCGTGAGCGATAATTTGAACTTCTGGTGGATTAGATAAGCCAAGTTTGGATACTAGTAGCGAAAGTTGAGAGCGTCGCCAAGATATTTTACTAGAACTGGTACGGCGATCGCATACGTTGAGTACTGTTACTTGAGCTTGATTGGATTCTCCAAGCATAGCGGCGAACTGCACTGGCTGTAATATAGGTGCAGTCAAGTTTTCGACTGGTACTAGGATGCGCTGAATTTTGGAGGGTGAGTCAACAAGACGAGTCACCGCTACAGGACAATGAGAGGCCCATAAAACACCATCAATTACATTCCCGAACAACCGCGCTTTCAAACCGGTACGCTTCCCCCAGCCCATAACAATCAAGTTTGCTTTTTTTTCCCTAGCCGCTCTACTAATTCCTCTTGCGTAGGCATCATCTATTCGTAATAATGGTTCTGCTTCTACATCAAGGAAGCGACTCAATGCAGTAGCTTTATTCAATAATCTTTCGCTTCTTCGCAGCGAGTGTTCTAACTGGGGTGCATCCATACTCGCTGTAGCAGTAGCTATTGCTAAAGGCATAATTTTACCTTGAGCTTGATGAGCTAATAATGTAGCCATTTCCATCAAATGCTGCTGTGTCGCTGGATTGTAAACGGGTACTACGATATTAAAAGGACTATCTAAATTTTCCGACACTGGTACATATGTTTCGGCTGGCTGCTGCTTGAGTAATGAAGAGTTTAAGCCTCGTACTGCTCGACTTGTAATAATTGGTCCGATAAATGAAGTTACCAGAATTAAAACTGTAACGCTATTAAAAATATCTTGATCTAGTAATTTTGCTTGATATCCAACAAAAGTTACACAAGATGTTATTCCTACTTGAGGTAAGCTGATGGAACACATTGTGAATACTTCGCGCCAATTGTAGTGATAAATTAATTTTGCGAGTAGTGCTGCAATGAATTTACTCGCGATTAAACCACAGACAAGAGATAGGGTTAACCAAACCAAACCCATATTTTCCAGGAAGGCTGGTAAATCGAGCTTCAAACCAAGGTTAATAAAGAATATCGGAATAAATAGCACGCTACCTACAAACACAATCTTTTGTTTGACAGGTCCATATCCGATAACTTCATTAACCGCTAATCCAGCAAAAAAGGCCGTAATAATTGTTGGTATACCAATTAATTGGGCACCAACAGCCGCTAAAAATACTGCTATAAGTACAAATAAAAACTGGTTTCCTTCGTCTTCTCCCGTTCTTCGCAGAAATTCTTTACCAACCCAGTCAAAACCGACCAAAACTAAAACTGAGTAGACCGTTAACCAACCTGTAAATGCGATAGTTTGCCAAATATTTAAATTTTCTAAATTTATGGCAACACATACAGCCAATATTAATAATGTCGCAACATCTGTAAAAACGCTGGCTCCAATTGTTACACCTACTGCTTCATTATTCATTAATCCCAAACGATTGATAATGGGATAGGCCAACAGAGTGTAAGAAGACAGCAAAGAGCCAATTAATAAAGAACTTAACCAATCAAATCCAAAACTTCTTCCCAGAAAAGTTCCCAGCACTAACGGTATGCAGAAGACAAAACTGCCAAAACCCAAAGCACGATTTCGCCGACGACTCAATTGTTCTAAGTCAATTTCTAGACCTGCTACAAACAATAAATAAGCTAAGCCGATAGTCGAGAGTGTTTCCCAAACAGTGGGGTCTATCTTGAATAAATCCGAGTTAGATTGACCAATTAATATTCCCGATAAAATCAAACCAATTAATCCCGGTAGTCGCAGCCGTTCAAATATAATAGGTACGACTAAAATAACTACCAATAAAATCACAAGGGGAATAATTGGTTCCTTTTCAAGAAGTTGACTGTATGGTAAAACTGCAATTCGCTCCAAAAGTACCATCTTTTATTTATTGCGGACAAACCAAAAACGTGATATTAGTTACTGCGATAAAAGGTTCTAACTGACTTCTTGCACCAACCACTCCCGATTATCAAAGGCACAGAGAGAGTCTCCGAACACTAGTTCCCAGGTTCAACCTGGAAAATAAAGAGCTTCTGGCTCTTGTCGAGCTTGAGGTGCAAGATGTAAGTTTCAACAGAAATTTTTAAATAAAAATTCAAAAAATACACAAAAAACAAACAAAACGAACAAATTTAAATACAAATGTAAGTGTGTAAGTGATGCTTAAAAAAACAAAAATTATACCTAGAATACCTTAAAATCTGTCTGTAAATGAAATAACTACGGATGTATTTGATTCAAAATAAATCGCAAACGGTCGTAATCATCTTTAAGCAACACGCTTAAGTAACGTCCAGCTTCAACTAGCCATTGTCGGTCGGCTTTGCGTAACTGATATACATCACGGATTGCGGCTGCGCTCAAAGCTTCAACTGGGGCACCATTTACTGAAAGTAATGTTTGTAAAAAATCAAATTCTTCGGTAAATTTCAGCACTTCTTCTGCTTCACATCGGTGAACAGCTTGATGAATTTGAGGCGGACGGGGTGGTAGGTACTGATATATTTTATTATTATGTCCCTGCTCAAATCCAACTATTGCAGCACGGAATTCGGTTTTGAGCATGGCGAAAATTTGAGGTTGTTCTTCTCGCAAATCTTGCAGTGATAATCCTAGAGCAACTGGTCTATGTACGGAATCTATAGGCATTGTAGTCGCATGAAATACAACAGCAAACATTTTATTTGCTGATTCTTCGTCTATAGAACAGACCCAACTTCCAAAAGGAGGCATTGGTGGAAAGCTTAAATCTTCCGGGTCTAAGCACTGTGCGAGAAAATCGCAACTAGCAGTTTCAATCACTTCAGCAAAGTGATTGGGGTGACGATTGTTATTACTAAATTGCGGTAAGGGAAGGCGCATAAATAAAGTTATGAGTAATAAGTGATGAGTTAGCGGAAAGTTGAGCCAGTCCGTTGCGGTAAGTTAGTGTGCAGAGCGGGGGGTTTCCCCCATGAACAACTAACGAACCCGGAGGGAGGTTCCCGAGCCAGTGCGTTGCGCGGTGAATCTAGTTGGGGGTGTCGGTTTCCGTCCCCCAAACTAGTGAACCCGAAGGGGTTCCCCGCGTTGTAGCAACTGGCGTTCCGTTGTAGGAACTGGCGTTGGGGTGTCGGTTCCCGTCCTCAAAACTTTCCAAGACGGAGTTATGAATTATCAGTTAAAGAATAATAACAAATAATACAAAACTCTTAACTCTACTCGTAACTAATTTATTTTCCTTTTTTGCGTCCTGCTGTTGGGTCTACAGCCTCTAACTCACTGAATCTAAAGGTAATCAGTTTATCCCAATTACCACCCTCAAACAGTACGGCTACTTTACCATCGCTGACTCGTTGCACAAGCCCTTCAAAACGGTAATAAGTATCTGCGGGGTTTTTGACGCGAACGGTTGCTCCAGGCAAAATCATGATTCTTTCTCTTTATTGCTAATAATCAATTACCAATTATCAATTACCAATTACCAATTTTCAATTAATATTTTTCAGCCAAAGGGTATGAGTCAAACGATTTTGGATTTTGGATTTATGTTAGCGTTCGCCTTTATATGCCGTTAAGCCTGTGCGATAGGACATATTTAGATTGTCCCCATAAATAAATTTAGAGAGCATTAATACTTCTTTATAGGCCGAAAGTTCGCGACCGATTCAACTAATCCGATGGCGATAAAGTTAGCTAACATTGCTGAATTACCGTAACTCATAAATGGTAAGGGTATCCCTGCTACTGGTGCTAAACCTATAGTCATTCCAATATTAACAGCCATCTGGAACACAATCATTGCCAAAACGCCAATTGCTATTAGTGAGCCAAAATTATCTTTAGCTGTTAAAGCAACGTGGAGTAAGCGTAGGCAAATTAAACAAAATACCAGCAATAATACCAAACAGCCCATAAAACCGAATTCTTCACCCACAGCCGAAAAAATGAAATCGGTATGCTGTTCGGGAACGAAATTTAGTTGAGTCATCGGGCCGTGAAAAGGACCCCAGCCAAACCATTTACCAGCACCAATGGCAATCCGAGATTGAATCAAGTGATAACCAGTTCCTAAAGGGTCTGCTTCTGGATTGAGAAATGAAGTGATTCTACCTTTTTGATATGCTTTGAGGAGGTTATTCCAAGCAAAAATTCCCAATTCTCCGCCCAACAAATTCAAGCTTAACGCCCCAATACCGCCGATACCAAATTTTTTCCCTGGAAGCGTCATCCAACCTAGCAAGCCCATTACAAAAGACCAAATCAATCCCAAAGGTGTAAAAAATATCCCTTCGACTAAAATGTATGGTTCGCTCCAAGGCCAAGATATACCAAATAAAATCGCCGCGACTATCGGAGAAACTAATAGGATTAACCATCCTGGATTAGCATTTGCCCAGTACAGCATTGCTAATACAATCGCCCCAAATACCAACGATGTTGCTAAGTCCGGCTGTAAAAATACTAATGCCCAAGGGACTGCCGTTACTGCCAAAGCTCTGAAAAAGTTAGGCAGAGTAGAAGCCGTGCGCTTGTTTAAAAGTGCAGCTAAAGTAATAATCGCTCCTATCTTGGCAAATTCTGACGGTTGGACGTTGAAACTACCAATACTAATCCACCGCTGTGCCCCTTTAGCACTAACTCCTATTGCCATTACTGCTATCAAACTGGCATTAGTCGCTCCAAAAGTAAACCAGTGCCACTGTCGTAGATTTTCGTAACGAGTGCGGGCTATCAACAATGCCAACAAACAGCCAACACTCGCCATTGATAAATGTGATACCCATTTACCTTGTCCCTGGTTTAATTCTGTACTCAGAATCATAAAGCCACCAAACATACTGACGGCTATTGGTAACAAAAATAATAATAAATCTACTTGATGCCAGGGTTTAAATAATGACTGCCAGCGATTTCTGTTTCTTGAGTAGCGTGACTTTTTTAGTAACATCGGGTTTATGTTGGTACCTGAAATTTTAAATGGGGAATGTTAGTAAAGGTAAATTAATAGCCCTTTTATGTTTATTCTCAGTACTCAGCCCGCTACCCAGACAGAAATATATCGAATTTTTATGTCAGGGCAGCAACTGATACTTTTCCTGCGATTACTAAAGAAATTTCTTTTAAAGCTTTTGCAGATGCTGAATCTGGGTTGTCTACAACTGTAGGTATACCCTTGTCTCCACCAACTCTTGTAGATATTTCCAATGGAACGCACCCCAGCAGCGGTATTCCTAATTCGGCAGCCGTTTTCGAGCCACCACCGGAACCGAAAATATCATACTGTTTTTCGGGCATATCTGGAGGTATAAAATAACTCATATTTTCAATAATTCCCAGAACTGGTACTTTCATCTGCTGAAACATCCGCAAGCCTTTGCGAGAATCTAGCAAAGCTACGTTCTGTGGTGTCGTTACTATCACAGCACCAGCGATGGGTACTGCTTGTGTCAGCGTTAACTGAGCATCGCCCGTACCAGGAGGCATATCTACAATTAAGTAATCTAATTCACCCCATTCGACTTGATAGAGAAATTGACGAATCACTCCGTTTAACATTGGGCCGCGCCAAATTACGGGTTGGTCTCGGTCGATGAGAAAACCCATTGAAACTAATTTGACTCCATGGTTAAAAGCGGGTTCGAGGATTTCGCCTTTTTCACCTTCACGGACGTTAATCTGAGCCGATTCAAGCCCTAACATTGTCGGGTCATTCGGACCATAAATATCGGCATCGAGCAAACCTACTTTTGCTCCTGTTTGAGCCAAAGCTACTGCGATATTTACAGCAACCGTACTTTTCCCTACACCACCTTTACCGCTGGAAACAGCAATAA
This sequence comes from Calothrix parasitica NIES-267, assembly GCF_002368095.1. Lineage (GTDB taxonomy): Bacteria > Cyanobacteriota > Cyanobacteriia > Cyanobacteriales > Nostocaceae > Rivularia > Rivularia parasitica. The sequence goes on from NZ_AP018227.1 coordinate 3,846,212, forward strand.
TATTTTTGATTCCAGGTACTCCATTACGGTCGGGTAAGCTTTTTGACTGGGGTGTTTCCGCCGTAACTTCTACCGATACATCAGTAACACCCGGAAGTTTTTTCACAGCTTTTTGACAATCTTCAACAATAAATTCTCGTAAAGGGCAAGCAGGTGTAGTCAAAACCAAAGTGAAGCTAACTTTCCCATCTTCAATTTTGACATTACGAATCATATTCAGTTCCACCAGACTTTTCCGAAGCTCTGGATCTTCTACCGGTCTTAATATTTCTAGAACCGAATTTGAGTCAAGAACATTTTGCATAGTATTTCCACCCTTTATGTTGAAAAAAAATTTTTAACAGAAAAATATTATCTAATTAATTGACCATTGGAGATAGGGGATGGGGAGAGTTAGGAGTTAGGAGTTAGGAATTATGAGTAATTCCAATTGATTTTCGTTGTGGGAGCCGAGCAACCACCTTGATGTTTTCCCCAATTCCCAATTCCCAATCCCCAATTCCCAATTCCCAATTTTTTAAAATTAAAATAATTCAGATTGCAAAGTTGATTTCCTTTTTCTAGATACTGCTTTAATTGCGGCTTCTTCGGCGGCTTCGATTAAAGCTCGCGCAACTCTATCCGCGTATGGACGGGAAAAAGACCAAACTAGAGGAGATAGCCAACCGCGTAAAGTAACTGAATAAGACAAGCAGCTACCGCAAACTGTGGACTCGATTTTGTAACTAATTCGTTCTTCTACGCCGGGAATTGCCAAAATTCGCACGCTTAACAATTCTCTGGGATTGACACGCTCAACAAAAATACGGATTGGAATTGGCGAGAGACGGGTTACTGCTTGATAAATTAATCCTGGTTTTGGTACTAATCCGTAGGGTACGTTAGTACTCTTGAATAATGGATGCCAGGAAACGTCTGCCAAATCTACAACTTTGTGCCATATTTCATCTACAGAAGCAGAACTAATTTCGCGATAACTTCTCACTAGAGAAACGCAAACTTTACGACGCTTGCGGTTGATAAACTTAGATAACCAACCCTGCATTCTCTTTATCCTCCTAGCTACATACTTCCTTGAGTTAATCGAACTGCTTAATAGATAATTTTGACTTCAACAATTATTATTTGTTCAAGATATATATTAAATCTTTACTTTATAGCCCTTTCAGGCGAAGGATACTGGTTACGATGTTGGTTGTTGTTTGAGTAAATCAGGCTAATGCTTTGATAAACATAAATATTCTTCAATACAATCAGCCATCAATAAATAATTCGTAATTCGTAATTCGTAATTCGTAATTACGTTTTGTAATGGGGATTTAGACCACAACACAAAACAAACAACCCGTAGGGGATGGGGTTTTCAACCCCGATTGAGTTATAGATAAATATATTTTTTCTTTGAGAGGATTTGAGAGGAAATGTTTGCAAGCGTGATTTTATTGCTTGTTGATTTTATTAATTTTATTTAAGTTACAGTCACGACAACAGGAAACCCTCCAAATCACTTGCTTCTACAAGTTATTGTTACAGAATTTAGTCTTGAAACTGGGGTATTTGCATAAAAAAGTTGCAAAAAGTTAACCAATTTAAAACCCTATACCTATTTGAGGGAGAATAACTTTATTCACCTTACCGGGAAATTATGCGGATTATTTATATTTCATCCCAATACTCTGGATAAAACTGGGAGCAATGGGATTTAAAGCGCCGAATATTTCTTGCCGTGAAAAGTAAAAAACGTTATTTAGATCGCGAAATTTATGTTGACATCGCCAACTTCCCCTAAATCACCTTCTTCCCAATCTTTACCCCCATCTGATGCTAAAGCTAGGGTCAGCGAGTTTATGAAACAGCTACAAGATGAGATTTCTCAATCTTTAGCTGATATTGATGGCATGGGACAATTTCAAGAAGATAGTTGGGAGCGTCCTGAAGGTGGTGGTGGCCGTTCGCGAGTTTTGCGTGAGGGTGCAATTTTTGAGCAAGGTGGTGTAAACTTTTCTGAAGTTTGGGGTTCTAAGTTGCCACCTTCTATTGTGGCTAATCGTCCGGAAGCTGAAGGACATAAGTTTTATGCTACGGGAACTTCTATGGTTCTACACCCCCGCAATCCCTATGTTCCTACCGTCCATCTGAATTATCGCTACTTTGAAGCTGGTCCTGTATGGTGGTTCGGTGGTGGAGCGGATATGACTCCCTACTATCCTTTTGCTGAAGATGCAACCCATTTTCATCAAACTTATAAGCAGGCTTGCGATAATCATCACCAAGAATATTACCCGGTGTTCAAACGCTGGTGCGATGAATATTTTTACCTCAAGCATCGTCAAGAAACAAGAGGTGTCGGAGGTTTATTCTTCGATTACCAAGATGGAACGGGTGCTTTGTATCGCGGACCTCATGCAGACAAAGCTGCTGCTGAATACAGCAACGAAATTGGCGAATTACCATCGCGTAGTTGGGAAGAAATATTTGGCTTTGTTCAAGAATGCGGCAAGGCATTTTTACCAGCTTACCTACCCATCGTCAAGAAAAGACACCCGATGGAATATGGCGATCGCCAACGAGATTTTCAACTATATCGTCGGGGTCGATATGTAGAATTTAACTTGGTTTACGACCGAGGCACCATTTTTGGTTTGCAAACCAACGGACGTACTGAGTCCATTTTGATGTCCTTACCACCTCTAGTACGCTGGCAGTATGGGTATAACCCAGAACCAGGTTCTCCAGAATATGAATTGTACGAAACCTTTCTAAAACCCCAGGATTGGGTCAACTGGAACCAGAGACATACTTAATTAATGTGAGTTAAACTACTAAACATAGCATTTGTGCAAGGTGACATTTAAGGCTGTAGCTTGTTATTCTTTAGCTACAGCATTAATAAATTTTGTTACTGATAATTCTTCCCTATTTTTATATATAAGGGAATACGATAGTAGTCATATATTATCGTTATCAATCTCACCAGTATTTTGTATAAATAGCTGTATCTAATTAGTTAGTTTGAAGAGTGCTAGGGGAAACTTCGTGATTCATATAGAACAAAAAACTTATACAACTCAGGACGGAAATACGGTAATTGTTTTATCACCTACCGGTCGTTTAGACATTACTACAGCTTGGCAGTTTCGTTTAAAGCTCCAAGAATGTATTTCTAAGCTCAGTCCTCACGTAGTTGTAAATTTAGGACAAGTAAATTTTATTGATAGTTCTGGGCTTACTTCTTTAGTTGCAGGAATGCGTGACGCGGATAAAGTAAAAGGTAGCTTCCGTATTTGTAATGTACACCCTGAAGCAAAACTAGTATTTGAAGTGACAATGATGGATACTGTATTTGAGATATTTGAAACTGAAGAGGAAGCTTTAGAAGGTGTACCTCGCAGTATTGCTAGCTGAGAACAGTTAGCACTTAAGAGTTAAGAATTAAGAGTTAGGGTTTAGGAATTTACTAAAAAAGACCTGTTCATATCAGAAAGTTGCTTAACTTTACTTGTTTTCAAAGCATAAAAATTACCGATTATAACCATAGATAAGGTTGTTTGTTATATAGTATTTTACGGTGTTTTTAACTCCTAACTCCTAATTCCTAATTCCTAACTTTTTCAGTACTGTTGCAATTTTGTGTAGCGATAGGGACCCAAGATTGCCCCCCAAGTTGCTTTTCGGGTTTCTATATCGATTCCTTTGTCATAGCTAAAAAATTCTTTCTCGGTTGCTTCAAATCCCAAAGAGACTTCTACAGTATTACCTGCGTAATTAAAGGTACAGTGAGTGTCTGGTATGGGTTTTGCTATAAATTTGTATTTATTTTGAGCCAAAATTTCAGTATTTACCATTAAAGCACATCCCGGCAATATATCTAATTGTTCGGGGGTTAAAGCATTAAGCAATGTATAATCTACACCAGCACCCCGCCATGCACTTGGGCTTTTAAACATATAAAATTGAGCTTTGAATTCTGCTTGAACCGTGGAAGCGGTTATTCGCATGATTCGCTGACGATAAGGTTGCTCTATATTAAGCACATTAGCTTGCTCGGCAAATAATGTGACGCTGTCCTCTTGAAATAAAGGTACAGGTCTTTGCCACATTCGTAAATTAACGTACCAAGCTGGTTCTGACAATGCTTGCTCTTTATTTTCAAATTCACCTGCGAGATACTTAGCGATGGTGTTCAAGGTTGGCAAAGAACTCATAAATATAAATTAAAAATTAAACTATTATAAATATGGGTTGATTATATAGGATTCACGAGCTGTACTACCTATTACCATACGTAAAATATGCCTGTAACCGTTTTACTGGAGCACAAAGTTGCTATTGGTAAAACTGTAATTGCTACTAGGCAAGGGTCGATGCACCTTAATTCTGCCCTAATGGAATATAATCATCACTTGGCAAAGTCGCATACAAGCGCGAGAATAAGTTTACATTGCCCTTAAATTTCATAAAAATTTCTTCGTGAATAACGTCCGTACTGTTTCTGAAACAAAAAGAACTTTCTACAGCCTTCACACCCGTCCAATCAACACGATTTATCGTCGGGTAGTGGAAGAATTAATGGTAGAAATGCATTTGCTGGATGTAAATGCTGATTTCAAATACGACCCCATTTATGCTTTGGGTGTTGTGACTACTTTTGACCGATTCATGGAGGGTTATAAGCCCGACGAAGACAAAAAATCGATTTACGATGCTTTGATTAAGTCCGTAGAACAAGACCCAGAGAAATATAGACAAGATGCTCAGCGGTTAGAGGAATTAGCTAAAAACCTATCTGGAAAAGATGTAGTTAATAATTTAAGCCAGAAGCGTTTGGGTAACGATTCTGACCTGCAAACACTATTAGAAAGCATTGCGAATAATTCTTCATTTAAATACAGCCGTTTATTTGCCATTGGTTTATATACTTTATTAGAAACGTCAGACCCAGAAATGGTTAAAGACGAAAAAGCTCGTAATGAAGCTTTAAAAACTATTGCTAACAGCTTGAATTTATCGGAAGATAAATTGACCAAAGATTTAGATTTGTACCGCTCTAATCTTGATAAAATGGCACAAGCTGCGATAGTAATGGCAGATATGATTGCAGCAGACCGTAAAAGACGCGAACAACGTGCTGCTCAGAAGTCTGAGGATAAAGTTGCACCTCCGAGCCAAGAATAATCATCTAAATTTTGGATTTGGATTTTAGATTTTGGATTTTATTTTTTAGATAAACTATAAGCCTCTGGGTTAAGTAGAGAATAATCTTAAATAGCAGAATCTTAAATTCAATTTAAAGTATAAAATCTGAAATTGGTAAGCCTTTTCTTGACAGAAGAGAATCAGTAGGTGAACAAAAATATTTACCGTCATTATTCGCTGTGCGTTAGCGGAGCGTCTCTGAAAGAGATAGTAATCCTAATCCTTGCTATTGCTATCTCCCTCCGGGAGACGCTGCGAAGACGGTTTCACTCCGTTCCACTAGCAATAATGTTGTGTAATTAATTCTGTCTGACTACTTAATCCAAAATCTAAAATCAAGTAGGCTAAGACGGTCAATTATTTATAAAGAAGTTAGGAGATAAATTGAGATTTATCACTCCTAACTTTAAATCCTTTAATCAAAACTTACTTTTTACTCGCTACTTCCGAACGAATTACTCTTTATTAAGGGCTGGGATTCGTCTGAGCAGGTGCAGCAGGTGCAGCAGGTGCAGCAGTTCCTCCCGGTGCTGGCTGTGTCGGAGCCGAAGCAGGGGGATTTGTGGTAGCAGGATTGCCGCTGCTAGGGCTTCTAGGAGGAACTCCTTGTTCGGTTTGTGGTTGATTGGGAATGCTAGGAAGGGGAATTTGAGTACTACCAGGAGGTAGGTTAAGGTTGGGATTATTTTGAGGTAGGTTGGGAGACAGTGGCGAATTCGGTAAAGGTATCGTCCCACCAGGTGTAATTCCTGGATTAATCGGTAAATTAGGAATTGGCTGCAATGGATTTGGATTTGCTGGCTGTTCTTCTGAGCCAGGTATAATTGCTAAGGAAACCCTATCACCACCCACTTGCCGTAACAAATCTAATATTTCGATTACGTCGTTATAAGTTGCCGAGCGTGAAGCATACAGCACCAAAGTACCTTTAGGATTTTTGGTTAAATAATCTTTTAAGATACCTCCTAATTGTTCTCTTTGTACTGGGTTTTTCTCTACATAAATTTGACCCACTGCATCAATCGTTACTGGCAAAATTTCCCGTTGTGTATCTGGTGCTACGCTAGATGTCGCGGTGCTAGCTTGTGGTAAATCGATGTTGATTGACTGTTGACGAGTAAATTGTAACGATGCCAAAATAAAAAATACTAGAATGCAAAAAACAACATCAATTAACGGAATAATTTGGATTTGAACTTCTTCAGATGGGTTATTTAGGTTTATTTTCATTTGCTAATTTTCACCACGTTATTATTGGCAATACGAATCGGATTGAAGAAATAACTGCGTTCTTTCGGCTAAACATACAGCAAGCGCAAAGGTGGTTCATAAATAAATAAAAAACACACCGTCGCAGATAGCTACGTCTACGCAATGTGTGTGTGGAGCGTGTCCGCATGAATTACGCCGATAGGAACGACTATTTATCTTCAGATTCGGGTGAATCCGATTCTGTAATTTGAGGAGGTTCGGAAAACTTATTTTTACCTCGCTTACGCGGGCTTTTAAAATTTTCCTGCTTGGTATCTTTATCTCCTACAATTACCTCAGAAAGTGCTTTACGAGCAGGTCTAACATTGCTATCAGTAGGAGGGAATTGACGATAAAGTAGCTCCATCTCATTCCCAGACTGACGGAAAATTTTGACCTGATTAACTAGCAAACCCTGAAACCAGCGATAAAATATTAGGGTGAAAATTGCAACTACTAATCCTGCTGCGGTGCTGTATAAAGATTCTCCAATACCAGTAGTCACCCCCGCGCTAGCTTCCGTACCTAAATCCGAAATTTTGATTGATTCAAGAGATTGAATCAAACCCCAAACGGTACCAAATAATCCTAATAGAGGTGCAACAGTAATTACCAACTCTAAAACTTTTTCTCCCCGACGCATTAAAGCGAGTTCATTTTCTGCTGTTGATTCCAAAGCCAACCTGAAAGTTTCGGGGTCTCTTCTTGGTAAACTTAAAGGCGCATAAAGAAACCTACCGATAGGTTGACGGTCTGCACGTTCAGCAATTTCTGCAGCTAATCCCCAGTCATCACGAGCTGCGTCTAATACGCGTTCAACAGTTTTTCTTTCTTGGGTTAAAATCCTCAGCCAGAACCATATCCGCTCGAAAATTACGCTCAAAGATAAAACTGAGAAAAACAGCAAAGGCCACACCACAGGGCCTATCTTGCGTACAATATCTTCAATATTCATGGCTTATAGTCTCCTCCGTTCATCCTCAACCGAATATTTCACACCACTTTAATTTTAGAGATTAATGCACAAGTTCTACATTGAATGTGAACTATCCTATATTGGGGTTTTGCCAAACTTAATGAAGTTGGTAGCATATTCCATACCATAATAGGGCGGTTATTCCCACAGGAAGTTTAGGTCATATTTTGTCAAAATTAAAGGTATGTTGAGGTAAAAAAAATGAATTTCTCAATTCAATCAGTTTACGAATGGTATCGTGGTTTGATTCGTAATCCCAAGTACCGCTGGTGGGTACTTTTCGGTACTCTTATATATTTTGTTAGTCCAATCGATGTAATTCCCGATATTTTCCCTATTGTGGGACAGGTAGATGACGTTTTTGTGTTAACTTTATTGGTCAGCGAATTTTCACAAATGCTTATCGAAGGCTTTAAAGCACGTAAGGGAGTTACCGAAACAGATACGCAAACAGCAGATACCACAACCGATGGCGTTCCTAAGAGTGACGATACTATTGATGTTGATGCTGTTTCTGTAAAATAGTATTGGTCGCGAAATAAAACGTATTATAACCTCCTTTTTCTGCTTGCTAATCCGCCGAGAAAGGAGGATATTTTTATTTTGGATTGAAGATGAGAAATTAGGAGTTAGGAGTAGCAAATAAGTAATTCTTCTCCTTGTCTCCCTATCCCCCATCCCTAACACTCCACTTCTTTATGAAAAAACTTCCTGTTATCGGATTAATTCCCGCTGGTGGAAAGGCTACGCGGATTTCTCCTTTACCTTTGAGTAAGGAATTGTATCCCGTGGGTTTTCGAGGTGGTGGTGATATTGAAATAAATAATCAAGACAATAATCAAAATCATTTACGTCCTAAAGTTGTTTCTCACTACTTGCTCGAAAAGATGAGAAACGCGGGTATTGATAAAGCATATTTTATTTTGCGTCCGGGGAAGTGGGATATTCCTGCTTATTTTGGTGATGGTAAAATGCTTTCGATGAGTTTAGGATATCTAATTATGGGTTTACCTTATGGGGTTCCTTTTACTTTGGATAGTGCTTATCCTTTTGTAAAAGATGCTGTGGTAGCTTTGGGTTTTCCAGATATTTTGTTTGAACCCAAAGATGCTTACTCAAAAATTTTAAAAAAACTAAATAATAGCAATGCTGATGTGGTTTTGGGATTGTTTCCCACTGACAAACCCCAGAAAGCGGGTATGGTGGATTTTGATGAGAATGGTAAAGTTATTTCAATAATTGAAAAACCACTTCAGTCAGATTTACGCTTTATGTGGGGTATTGCTGTTTGGAAACCTGATTTTACTGAGTTTCTACACCAGTATTTGATTGCTGTTCAAGAAGATATTAATTTACCAAGTTTACCGGAAATTCCGATTGGGAATATAATTCAAGCTGCTATAAGTAAGGGTTTGCAAGTGGAAGCGGAAGCTTTTGCAGATGGTAGTTATTTGGATATTGGTACTCCGGATGATTTGATTAGAGCGGTCAGAGGGTTTGCTGGTAATTTTGAATAATTAAGAAAGTTGAAAAACGCAAAGGTACGCGGAGGTTAGCGCAAAGTTTCGCAGAGGGAAGATATTTATATTCTTTTTTCTCCACGTGCTTCTCCTTCTCTCAAAATCTGCTGATACCAAGGAGATTCAGTTAATATTGCCATATCCCACCTCATTATTTGTTGAACCAAAGCGCTATCTATTACAAAGGTAGTGGGTAGGTTGGGTTAGACGCACCGTAAAATTTAATTATTAAGCAATCAATTTATATTGCGTCGTAACCCAACATCAACGTTTTAATTTCATATGAATTACTAAAAATAAATTTATAGATGAAGCGATTTATTTCCTTGGGTGTTTAGTATTGTTTTTAGTTGAATTATTTAGTTGGGTTTCGTTCCTCAACCCAACCTACGAACTGAAAACTGCTATATTATTTTGAATCAGTAGGTTGGGTTAGACGCACCGCAAGATTTAATTATTAAGCAATCAATTTATATTGCGTCGTAACCCAACATCAACGTTTTAATTTCATATGAATTACTAAAAATAAATTTATAGATGAAGCGATTTGTTTAGTTGGGTATTTAGTATTGTTTTAATTAAGTTATTTCTCGGCAATTAACTAATCTCGTATGGTGCGTTAGACGATTTCCACAATTATCATTAGTCTCTTAATGAATCGTGCGTCTAACACACCCTACAATTTACAATAAACAATCTAGTCCACGCAGGTGGACTTTGCCTGTGTAGCAGCGATTTAAATCGCCAGATATTAATTTTTAAAACTACTCCCGGATGGTGCGTTAGACGATTTCCATAATTATCATTTATCGTGCGTCTAACACACCCTACAATTAAGAATCTATTTAAACTTCTACTTCGGCTTCACTTACTGCGAATTCTTCACCAAATTCTGTTAGGTATCTAAAAGCTTCAACAAAATTTCTGGCGCATTCTTGGGGAGAAGTATTATAAAAATATCTCCATGCTGCTGCTTTGTCTTCGTCGTATTTATCTTTTCTTTTGGGTTGATTGTTTAACCAGTTTAATCGAACTGCGTGACCAATTAATACATCTAAGACAATATATCCACGGATTTGCAATTCTGGATTATTTTTGGCGATCGCCGCGAGTTCCATTAGTGCTTCAACGTTTGCTTGACGGTATTCTGGGGCTTCTATTTTATTCAACAAATGCTCGACTCTTAAAGCAAAGTTCTTTTCACCGGCTGTCATTTCTGATATCAGTGATTTGCTGTCCAAGCGATTGCGACGTTCGAGTTTATCACCGATTACTAAACCTTTACAGTGATGCATTAATTCCCAAACTCTCTCGAAGAAGTCTTCGGGTACGCGGTTGATAGCTCCTTCTGCTTGTCGGTATCTTCTCCAACCTCCTTCTGGTACGTCTATTTTGTCTAAGCTAATTGGCTGCAATATCCAATCTATTTCGTTTTCTTTTTGCTTAACCTGAAGTGATTCTTGTTGACGTAATAACTGACTCATCCCGGAATATTCTAGCAAACAGTCTTTCACTCTTGTCTTTACTTCAAACGGAGATAGCTGCATTAAATGCTCGTAAGCTTCGTCTTGAGTCAGATTTAATTCTCTAGCAATTTTACTAGTAATAAATAAGATGATATTGCCAATTCTTAAAGTTAATAATCCTTGAAATATTTCTGATTCGGAATTAATTAATGTCCGTAGATAAACGAGGATTTCTTGGGTTAAAACTCCATCTCTAACATCTTCGCGACAGAAGTTTTTGATTTTTTCTACTATTTCTCTGTGAGAAAGTGGTGTGTTGATTAAGGATGCTTCGCTGTAAGCTCTACCAACTGCAATCTGCTTACCACGTGCTAAAAGACTTGTGACTATATCTGATAACCGCATATCTGCCATTTGCAACAATCCTGCTGCGCGACGGACAACGGCCCAAAGTCCCATTTCACCTGCTTTGTAGTAAACTTCGTCGAGTAAGTTGGATACTTTAATGATATTACCGGATTCGCCAAAGTCGGTATTGAAGTTAAGCCCTTTCAATCGGGTTAATGTCTGCAATAATTCAATTTGTTCGTAAAGATTATCGGAGGAGCGCAAGGAGTTAAGCAAGAATTCTAGATTGGTTTCGCATTCCATTTGGAATTCTTGGGTATGTTCTAATAACCAGTTGTTTTCTGGATTATAGATTAAGTTGGAACTGCGGGGAGCAATTTTTGTAACTGGGGATTTTTGGAATTCAAAGTTTTGCTGTACGTTAATTCTTTGAATGTTAGCAGTTAACATTAACTGATTTAATCTTCCCAATTTTACCGTTACTCCATGACATACACCTTCTTTCAACTCTTCCATTAATGATAATAATGCTTCGCTACCTGTTTCTAACATGGTGCGGGTCAACATTAATGTTAATGTCGGACGACCTAAATCGCTCCAATATTTCTGAGTGTAAGCTAATTCGCTTTTGAGTTGATCTACAAGAAAGTGATAATCCAAAGTTAAGTAAAACTGCTCTGAATCCAGAAAAGAAGGTAAAAATACGACGTTTTCGTTACCGATACGGAAAATTCTCGACGTAGTTAAACTTCTCGGCAGTCTCGGGGGTCTTCCAGTTAATTCAAGTTTTTCATTACAGCCAATTCCTTGATAAAGTCCAATTAAATCTACTGCTTGTCGAACCTGAATTGGTTTTATTTGTAATAAAGTTTCTGTTTGAATTCCACGGACTGCTAATTCAGCTTGTAAATCTTCATCTTCTGCTAATAGAGCAATTTGTACTATAGGTTGTCGTTCTCTTCCAACAGATAAATATCTTCCCAAGGGGTCAATATCTCCCACCGAGAGCAATTTCTCGTTCAACATTTGTCCGAGAAAATACAAACTTTGTGCCCATACTAAAGGAACGTTTTCGTTGGGTAAACGTTTTTGAGTCCCTGGTGCTTGTTTCTCAGCTTCGATATTTTCTTCTGGTACGTAATAAACTTCCGGTAGCAAACGCATATTATCGCGTTCGACTAGGGTAAATTCCAAACCTTGCTGATAATGCTTGATTCTATCCTGCTCGCCGCGAAATAATCCATCTAAGAACAAATAAGTGAAAAATAGCGGCCATTCACATTCTATATGCTCAAACTGCTTGAGTTCGCTAGGTTCGTAATGCAAGCGCTGACTATCTTCCAACACCGTTTGATGTCCGTCTCGTAAAAACCGCTTGCAACCATAATTACCTTCTAGTTTACTAACAATCTCATCTAAAGTACGCTGACGTAAACCTTCATCTTCAACAGCAAAAGCAGGAAAACTAATTACGCTCAAAAGTGCTGCATCAATTTCTTTTGAAGCTGATTCTCTTGGTAATAAATACTCTAACGTAATCCGAGCGCGGGCTATTTCATCCGGTAAAACGTGAATTACCGATGCTTTACTTCCACGTACTCCAAATAAATCCAGCCCGTTAATTGCTTCCAGAGCAGCTTTAGCCATTCCCACAGAACTAGCATTTAATTCTGCTTTACCATGATTAATCTTGTTACCTCTTTCCCAAATCCCATAATCAGGAGTCCGGTAAGCTCGTCCAATATAGTAAACCAGGTTTTGCACAAAATCTACTTCATCATGGGTGTAAACCAACTGCACTCCCGAAGCAGTCATTTGAGCCAGCATCAGCAAAAAAATAGATGTCGCATCAAGCTGTAAATGTCCCCATTCATCATCACCGACAACAACATCGCCAGTTGCAGTATTATACTTAGCGTGTAAAGCATCCAAAGGTGCTTGAGTATGCTTAAATTTTTCTACTTTACCTGCTTGTCGCATCATCGAGAACAATAATCCTCGCATCAGCTTAATCACGCTGTGTTCTAATTCGTAAGTGCGTCCCTTATCTTCATCAACTTTGCGATAAGCTAACCCTAACCCCCAAACCGCTAAAATACTGTAAACGTTATCGCGTACCCAAGCGTCTGTATAGTCTCCGTGAGCGGTTATTGCTGTTGAAGCGGGAAGCAAACCGGTTATCGGATTTTGACGGGAAAGAATAATAGTCTTAACTTGCTGATAGTAATATTCCAAACGAGGAAGTAACTCTAGAGTTCTGAACATAATCTTCTAAAAATAAATATCGGTGGGATTTTACCCCATAACCATCCAGTCAATTTTAAAAGCAAAAACAGTAACAATTCTGTAATAATCACCATATCCCCATTACTAACTCTCGTTAGTGTATTTTGAGGTTTTGTTCGCTGTTAGTAATTATTTCTAAGAAATATAGAAGTTACTTCAAATTTAAAGGCTGCCAAACAGTAAATCTTGCATTTTTTTTCGCAGATTGTCAACAAGCTTAAATATTTGTATTTTTTCTCTTTTTCTAAATCCGCACATCATAAAACATTAAAAACTTGTGTTTTAATCCTCATTTAAATTCCTAATCGTTGAGCTTAATGCTAAAGATTTCTAATATTCTTTACAAAAAGTGTATTGTTATCAAGCTGTTTGCTGTAATAAATTATTTTATAAAATTTAATTACCTTCTGATATCAGTTTATTATCCCCTCTGTTGTTGATAATTAAAACTGCTAGGAGACACATAGACCACGTATTCTAAAAGTCTATTGTTAAGTTACGGTAAATTTTAATGCCACAAGTAGAGCAGGGAACAGAATCGGTTTTTCGGAATTTGCTTGTAGTTTTCTTAAATATTTTGAGTGTCTCTTCTCTACAATGAATGTCTTCTATTTCCCTTATCAACTGGGAAAACAGAAGATTTACTTCAGTACTATCACAGGTATTTATTTAAACGATTAAAGTAATAATTACTTGATACAATGTTAATAATTTGACTTGCAAAATTATCAAGCAGATTAAAATATTACCTTGACATAGATAGTGAGAGTAGTAAAATCTACTCTATTGAAATGAAAATTGGGGCGTAGAGACATTCAGTAGTGCGTAATATCACATAAAAAGAACACTGAAGCTCAGCATCTACCGGATTACACAGTTCCGGGTTAGTATTATGACTTAGCGATGCCTTCATAGGTAATCGATGTTGATTTTTAAAGAATTTATGGACAAAAGTCCGGAAGACGGTAGTACCATCCTCCTCTAAGCTGTAGAGTTTATCTCTCAGCGCGGGGGAGATAAAAGGAGGAAATATGCTTATTCAAGATGTTCGCAATTATTGTGCAATCAACATTGCTGACTTCGGTGTTTCAGATTTAAATGAACTCAAATGGGATTTGAACCATTTACCAGCCGTTGATGTTGGAGAATACATCGCAAATTTATCCAGAAAACAACGTGCGATCGCGTTTCGTTTACTTAATAAAAATAGAGCTATTAATGTATTTGAATATTTACCTCCTGAAGTTCAGGAGCAATTAATAAATTCTCTGCATGACATACAGGTAGCGCAAATATTAGAAGCGATGAGTCCTGATGAGCGTGCAGAATTATTCGACGAACTACCCGCTAAAGTTGTCAAACGTTTATTACGCTCGCTGAGTCCCGAGCAAAGACAAATAACTGCAACGATTCTCGGTTATCCAGAAGGTACAGCTGGAAGGGTAATGACTACCCAATACGTGCGATTGCAGGAAGGATTAACTGTCAAAGAAGTTCTGAATAAAATCCGCTGTCAAGACAAAGACAAGGAAACTATTTATTATGCTTACGTTACCGATAGCAATCGCAAGTTAGTTAGCGTTGTTTCTTTACGACAGTTGCTATTTTCCTATCCAGAAGCTTCACTCAGAGATATTGCAGCGGCTAAAGTAATCAGAACAACTACAGATACTCCTCAGCGAGAAGTAGCGCAAATCATGAAGCGTTACGATTTAATCGCTTTACCTGTGGTTGACAAAGAAGATAGGCTTGTAGGAATTGTCACGATTGATGACGTAGTAGATATTATTGACGAAGAAGCTACCGAAGATATTCAAAAGCTCGCAGGGGTTACCGGTGGTGATGAAACTGCTTTGTGTTCTCCTAAAGTCACCCTTCGCAAACGTTTACCTTGGTTATTAGGAAATATCGGTTTGTATATTGCAGCTGCTAGCGCTATTGCACCTTTTCAAGAAGTGATAAAAATAGTGCCTGTTTTAGCGATAATCATGCCTATTTTGGCTAACAGTAGCGGTAATGTGGCTTTTCAAGTTCTATCAGTGACAGTACGGGGATTGGGTTTAGGAGAAGTAACTCCAAAAGACACTTTAACTTTACTGCGAAAGGAATTAACAGCAGGTTTAGGAACCGCTATCGGATTGGGTTTAGCTTTAACAACTTTATCAATGATGTGGTCGCCCCCGGATGAGCGTTGGGTGTCTTTTGTTGCTGGAAGCGTTATGGCTGTAAATGTATTGATAGCCGTAACTTTAGGGACAGTATTACCAATGGGATTAAAACGTTTAAACCTAGACCCGGCTTTGATTAGCGGTCCCTTAATGACCACAACTTTAGACGCAGTTGGTTTTATGACATTTTTATCTTTAATTTCCTTCGCTTTGCAAGTATTTTCTTAACAGTTATTAATTATCAGTTATCAGGTAACGTAAATAATTCTCACTATTGTTGTTCAGTTAAAATTCTCGTCTTGTAAGCTGGAGGCTTTCTCGCAGAGAAATCAATTTCAAGGCTGATATACAAAGTGCGTTCAAACGCACTATAAGCTATACCCAGTCTGATTTATCAGACTTTGCTTTTGAGCCTGAGAATTTATTTAGAGGCATTTATAATGTCTGTAAGAAACGCCATCATTGTTATATTTAGTGGTAATTGGTAATTGGTAATTGGTAATTGGTAATTGGTAATTGATAATTGATAATTGGTAACTGTTCACTGCTCGCTGTTAACTGTTAACTGTTCCAACAGTTGCGCTTTTTCGGTTTCAAGTTGCTCGATTGTTTGCTGCAATGTTTGAATTACACTGTACATTTCGATAGGGTCAAAGATTTTCAGCAAGCTGGTTAAAGTCACAATTCCCAGTCCCTTTCCCCAATTCCAAGAAACTACTAATCTCCGCACGTGTCGTTGCTGCATCTCTTGATGAGCAGTCCATAATGAATCTTCTGGACTCAGCAGAAATAACGGTGAACTCATAACTGTCTGGGCTTGAATTTCTGCTAAGTTCATCTGTAGTGCTTGAAACTGGACGATATCTCGTTCGGTAATAATACCAACTGGATTCGCACTTATAGATTGCCAATCTTCTTCACTGTCGTCTAAGGTAATTACTACACAACTAACTTTTCGCTCTGCCATCAATTGAGCTATTTCCAGCACCGAAGCAGTTGTAGGAGCGCTAATGACATTATTTGTCATCACATCAGCGACTCTTCGCATTTTGAGAAAATTATCGGGACGCAATACTTTACGAATACTTTCGGGGGAGACTATACCAATAATTTGACTGTTGTCGTCAAGTATTGGTAAATGACGAATTCGGTAACGTCGAAATAGAAATAAAACCGCAAAAATATCGTTAAAGGCAGATTTGTCTAAAGTAATTACAGGTTGAATCATTACTTCAGCAACTTTTAGCTGCTCAAAATTAACATCTTTAGCAGTCAATCTAACAATATCTCGTTCGGTAAAAATTCCTAGTAGCTCCTTACCCTCCATCACTAAAACACAACTGCAACTACTTGGAGAATTTTTCTGAGAATCTGACTCTATATGAACCTGGTGTTGATTCATCAAAAGAATAATCTCCAACAGCGGTGTTTGAGGGGAAACCACTATTGGCTTGCGTTCAATCGCTGAATCGATTAATGGAGCATCTAAATTCATGATTCACCAGGACTAAGTGTTTATTTTGCTCCGAGATTTAAACAGCATGAGGGATGTAACACAAAAAACTTTACAATCCTTTATTTATATAGACATTAATCTCATGAAGGTTTATCATGAGGGATGTAACAAAAAAAGAGCGTAAACCTTTGCATATCAAGCTTGTTAATCATGAAAGGTTATATAGGTTGAGCATCTAATACTTAACTAATATTTCCCTTCTTCAACAGGTTATCAGCTTTTGATGCCGGATATTCTGGGAGTTTTTCCATAAAGACGGTCGAGGACTCGCTTAATAGAAATGCGTTTCCATTCACTACCGCGCTTAGTAGCGTAGCCATGGTGGTTTAACCAATCAGCTATCTGTTGCAAAGATTTACCAGACTTATGGTGACGACGAATTAATTCAATGATTTCTTGTTCTTTTTCGTTATTAATCAACTCACCATTTACAGACTCTTGACCAAAAGCTGGCGAACCATAACCTGCATAGCCACCATTTTGAGCTTTAATCTGTCTACCTTGTTCTAATCTTTCTCGAATTTGGTTTGATGGCATTTTTTCAGCAGTCATTGTTTTAGTAATAAAGAAGCGTTTGCTAATTTTTTTTCTATTTTAGCCGTGACCCGACTGTTTATTGTCAAACAATTTCGAGATTAGTTTCAACTACGAATTACCAAAAATTATGACTACAGTAGCTAAAGTTCCAGAAGCCGAATTTGAGACACTTTTAGAATCAGAAAATTTCCTTGTGGTTGATTTTACAGCTACTTGGTGCGGTCCTTGTCGTGTAGTTGCACCTTTAATGGAACAGCTTAGTACGGAGTTTTCGGAAAGTATTAAGGTAATCAAAATCGACGTAGATAAAGATAAGCCATTAGCAAAAAAATACGAAGTTAAAACTATTCCGGCTGTATTGTATTTCAAGAACGGCGAATTAGTAGAAACTATCAAAGGTGTTTCGCCATACGAAGAATTTGCCAATGCAGTAAAAGCGAATATTTGATATTTTGAGCTTCAGTCCAAGCAGGTAATTTGTCAAGTTATGAGTAGGGACAAATAATTTTGAAACAACTCATAACTTCTTTCTTGATTCGCAGTCTTTATAAAAAAATCTGATTTAGGAATATTTTTAATGCAAGAAAAACAAATGGTTAGATGTCCAAATTGTGGAAAATTAGCCAGAAGAGAGCGCTTCAATAAGTTGTTATCAGATTATCTGAATAGCTCCGAAAAAGCTGTAATTAAAACAGAGTGCAAGTCTTGCGATTATTTGATGATTATGGGTAGCTATGACGGGAAAGTGTTGGAGGCTTATGCCCCCGGTATTTCCTTTAAAATTATGCTTGAAGCATCAGCTACTTAACGTCAATTTTTAGAAAAAATGAATTTTATTTCATTAAAAAAAATAAATCAATTAGGAAAAAATTATCATGATGAAAGCAGAAGAAATAATGACCAAAGATGTTGTTACCGTTAGCGGTTCGGCAACTGTTGCAGAAGCTGTTAAGTTGATGAAAGACAAAGGTTTGCGGGCTTTGGTAGTAGAGCGCCGTAGTGATAGTGACCCCTATGGAATGGTAACTGAAACAGATGTAATTTATAAGGTAGCGGCTCACGGGAAAGACCCTAAAGAAATGCGAGTTTACGAAATCATGAATAAACCCTGTATTGTTGTAAATCCCGAACTTGGGGTGGAATATGTAGCGCGATTATTCTCTAATGCTCGCATTCGCAGAGCGCCGGTAATTAAAGGAAGTTTATTAGGCGTAATTTCTATTAGCGATATTCTGACGAAAAGTGATTTTGTTGAGAAGCCAAAAAGTAATTTTGAACTCTACTGTGAAGAGTTCCCAGATGCATTAGAAGCAAGAATGTATGATTAATCAGTTAACAGTTAACAGTTAACAGTGAACGACTAATAACTAATAACTAACAGAGGAGATATTTATCATGATGCAAGCTAAAGATATTATGACTAAAGAGGTCGTAACCGTTAGCGGTTCGGCGACTGTTGCGGAAGCTGTTAAATTAATGAAAGAAAAAGGTTTACGTGCTTTGATTGTTGAGCGTCGCCATGATAATGACCCTTATGGAATGGTAACAGAAACAGATATTGTTTATAAGGTAGCGGCTCACGGAAAAGACCCTAAAGAAATGCGGGTTTACGAGATAATGACTAAACCTTGCATCGTAGTTAATCCAGAATTAGGGGTGGAATATGTAGCGCGATTATTTGCTAATACTCGCATCAGAAGAGCACCTGTAATTGAAGGTAAATTGCTGGGTGTTGTTTCGATTAGCGATATTATGACAAAAAGTGACTTTGTAGAAAAGCCTACAAGAATTTATATTGAAGATGAAATCGAAGTAGCAAGAATAGATGCGCGAGCTATTTGCGAACGAGAAGGAGCTACATCGAAAAAATGTGCTGCTGCTTGGGATGTTGTAGAAGAATTGCAGGCTTTAGCTGCTGATAAAAGGTCTACAAAAGTTTAAATAATCAAGTTTTAAGTATATAAGCCCAGTCCTAAATATTATCAAACTAGGCACAAAGATTTATTTTGCCTCACAATTTTAAATAATTGAGACTTCCACTTGATGGTATGATTTCCTCTGCACACTTAAACTAAGTAACTGTAGAGACACATCGCTCGTGCAATAAGGATGCACTTAGTCGATAAAAATCTATGCCTACTACAACCTGGACTCGTCATCACGTTCTTTCCCTGGCTGATTTCAACGCTACTGAATACAATGCAGTGTTGCAGACTGCTGCTAGTTTTCAGGAAGTTTTAACGCGAAGAATGAAAAAAGTGCCTACCTTGCAGGGACAAGTGGTGGCGAATTTGTTTTTTGAACCATCAACTCGGACTCGCAGTAGTTTTGAACTCGCTGCTAAACGTTTGAGTGCAGACACGTTGAACTTCTCCGCAGCAAGTTCTTCGATGACGAAAGGAGAGACTATTCTCGATACAGCTAAGACTTATTTAGCGATGGGTACCGACATCATGGTGGTACGTCATCGAGAAGCAGGAGTACCAAACGCGATCGCAAGAGAAATGGAACGTTTGGGTGTAAAAGTCAGCGTGCTAAATGCTGGTGACGGACAGCACGAGCATCCTTCTCAAGGGCTATTAGATTTGTTTACAATTTGTAGCTTACTTGACCAAGAGAAGCCCCGACTAGAACTTTTGCAAGGAAAAAAAATAGCCATCGTCGGAGATATTCTGCATTCTCGGGTTGCGAGGTCGAATATTTGGAGTCTGACCGCTGCTAAAGATGTAGAGCTACATTTAGCAGCACCACCGACGCTTTTACCAAAATTATTTGCAGATTACGGTAAAGATAGACCTGGTAAATTATTTGTACATTGGGAATTAGAACCAGCTTTGCAAAATGCCGATTTTGTAATGACATTAAGATTGCAGAAAGAGCGGATGACAGCGCATTTATTACCTTCTTTGCGGGAATATCATCAGCTATTTGGAATTACGCGGGATAAATTAAAAAACTGCAATGATAACGTCAAAGTATTGCATCCGGGACCGGTGAATAGAGGTGTTGAAATTAGTTCGGATTTGATGGATGACCCGGAATTTAGTTTAATACAGAATCAAGTGACGAGTGGGGTCGCGGTGAGGATGGCTTTGCTGTACTTGATTGGTAGTGGAAAGAGTTAGGAATTTTGGATTGGTAATTGGTAATTTGTAGGTTGGGTTAGACGCATGAACAAGCATAATTAATAATCGCGAAAAATTATAATTGCGTCGTAACCCAACATTAATTTATCGATTTTTAAAATATTTTTGCTTTAATTAATAATATTTCTATGCAATTTATTTTTACTAACCAAAAATTAACCAATAATATTTCCTCTAACCAGAATAAATAAGTGATACCACTGCATTTAAAAAACTGGAGTTAGTAGCACAAATAATCCGGGAATCATAAATCCAGATAATCACAGTATGTGTAGGATATGAAAAAGATTGCATTTCTGTCTGGATTAATAACTGGTTTGCTTACTTCCGGAATATTACCAGCTTCTTCTCAGGTAATTTCTGATGGAACTACAAACACCTTTGTCAATTCTAATCTAAATAATCATCTAATTATTAACGGGATTGCTAAAGATAGTAATTTATTTCACAGCTTCCGTGAATTTTCTATTCCCAATGGTGGTTCGGCAACTTTTGACTTAAGTAATACAAATAATATTAAAACTATATTTAGTCGAGTTACAGGTGGAAAAGTTTCTAATATTAATGGCTTAATTCAAACGTTAAATAATACTAATCCCGTAAGTTTATTTTTTATGAACCCTGCGGGAATTGTTTTCGGTGAAAATGCCCGGTTAAATATTGGTGGGTCTTTTTATGGAACTACTGCCGAAAGTATACTTTTCCAAGATGGTTTTGAATTTAGTGCTAATGATATTTCTCAACAGCCATTATTAACAGTTAGTGTTCCTATTGGTTTGCAAATGGGGACAAATCCGGGAGCAATTGAAGTTGATGGCAGCGGACACAATTTGATTGCTCAGGATATTGATATTGCACCTTTAATTAATCCCGAAAATCTCATACCGCAAAAGCAACTCCCACTATATTTTAGACCTGGATTACAAGTACAACCAGGAAAATCTTTGTTTTTAGTTGCTGGAGATATTGATATTGATGGTGGTGTTTTAAATGCACAAATGGGTAGAGTTGAATTAAGCAGTGTTAGAGAAGGGAAAGTTAATTTTGATATTAAATCAAATCAGGAAAATGAAAATTTTTCATTGAGCATTCCTCAAAATTCAAAGTTAGGAAATATTCAACTATTACAAAAATCTTTGTTAGATGCGGGTGCTGGCTCAATTGCAGTGAATGGTAGTTCTGTTAACATTAAAAATGGTTCGGTGTTATTTTTACAAAATCGAGGATTGCGTCCAGCAGGTGATATTGATATCAATGCAACTGAATCTTTAGAAATAAACGAAATATCTGCTGACGGAAAAATTCGCGGTGCTATTATCAATGAAACTTTGGCAGGAATTGGTGGAAATATTAATATAGTTACACCACGCTTAATGATTCAAAATGGAGGTGGTATTGGTAGTAAAACTTTTAGCCCCGCACCTGGTGGTAATATATTTTTGGATGTATCCGAATCAATTGAAGTAATCGGATATTCTCAAGTTAACCCATTAGTTTACAGTGCAATTGCATCAGTTTCCTTTGGAGATGGAAAAGCTGGAAATATGACAGCTTTCACTAAAAACTTTTCCGTACTTGATAGCGCAACAATTTCCGGTGCAAGTTTTGGAAATGGTAATGGTGGAAATATAAATATCAATACTCAGACTTTGGAAGTTAAAGGTTCGGGTTTGGGTTTATTAGTAGATAGCGGTATTGCGACAACTGCTTTTGGTAAAGGTAATGCTGGTAATATTAATATTAATACCAAAAATATGATTATGGATGGAGGTGCTTTTGTAACTACCGCTAGTCATAATTCAGGTAATGGTGGAAGTCTAACTGTAAATGCAACTGAATCTGTAAAAATAGCTGGTAAAGATGCAGATGGAAGGTTTACTAGACTGCATTCAAATGTTAGACCCAATTTTATTTATCAACAAGTTATTGATTTACCTGATGTTCCTACTGGTGATGCTGGAAATCTTACTATTAATACCCCATTGCTTTCAGTCAGTGATGAAGCATTTGTGAGTGTAGATAATTTAGGAAGTGGAGATGCTGGAACTCTAAAAGTAAATGCAGATTTTATTAAATTATATAATTTAGGTAAGCTTTCAGCGACTACAGTTTTTGGTGAAGGTGGAGATATTTCTTTACAGTCGCAAAGCCTACAAATGCGGGATGAAAGTATTATTAGTACGTCCGCAGGTGGTAAGGGTAATGGTGGTAATATTTCTATTAATACCGATACTTTAGTAGCTCTACAAAATAGCGATATTACTACGAATGCACAGAATAGTTTTGGTGGAAAAGTAACTATAAATGCTGAAGGGATTTTTGGTATTCAATTTCGAGAGCAGCAAACTATAGCAAGTGACATAACTGCAACTTCTGAATTAGGAGCGGAATTTAACGGTGTAGTTGAATTAAATACTCCTGGAGTTGACCCAAGTTTGGGAATCAGCGAATTACCAGAAAATCTTACAGACTCTAGCAATCAAATCGCTGCTGGATGTTCTAGTCAATCCGGAAATAGTTTTGTTTCTACCGGAAAAGGTGGAATACCGCAAAATCCTCAAGAGCAGCTTAATCTAAGTCTTAGCTGGTCTGATATTCGCGATTTATCAGCATTTCACCAGAAAAATCAGAACATTGAAGCGATACAAATATCAAATCAACCTGAAATTGTCGAAGCAACTGGTTTTATCCGTAATTCCAAAGGAGAAATTGAACTTGTTGCTCTTGGAAATACTCCTGTGATAAATAAACAAGTTGCTAATTGTAGTGGAATAAATACGTAATCATACTCTATTTAAATGATTTTGTTAGTAGCATCAGAAATTAGGGAATCATAAATCCAGAATATAAAAATATTTTCACAAATGAAAGGGATTGCGTTTCTATCTGGATTGATAAGTGGTTTACTCACTTCGGGATTCTTTTTATCAGCAGTGGCTCAAGTAAGCTCCGATAAAACTACAAACACAACTATCAATAAAAACGGTAATAAATTCAATATTACCAACGGTATTCAAAAAGGCAATAATTTATTTCATAGTTTCGATAAATTCTCTATCCCCAAAGGTAGTTCGGCTGTTTTTAAGAACCCAAACAATATAGTAAATATTATTAACCGAGTAACTGGTGGAAATATATCTAATATTGATGGGTTAATTAAAGCTTCGGGGAATGCCAATTTATTTTTAATGAATCCTGCTGGTATTGTGTTTAGTGAAAATGCATCTCTAGATATTGGAGGCTCATTTTATGGGACTACTGCTGAAAGTATTAAGTTTGCAGATGGGTTAGAATTCAGCGCTACGAATACTAATGAATCTCCATTATTAAGTATCAATGTTCCCGTTGGTTTGCAAATAGGACAAAATTCAAAATCAATTCAGGTAAGGGGAACGGGACATAATTTGTTTAAAAATGGAGCTTTTTCACCTTACTTCAATCTTGGTAGCACTAATTCTTTGCAGGTAAAACCTGGTTATACTCTAGCTCTAGTTGGAGCAGACATTAAAGTTGATGATGGTATTCTTACGGCAGAGTCGGGAAGATTAGAGTTAGTAAGTATAAGGGAAGGAGAAATTGATTTAATTGAAGATTTGAAAAGTTTTCGTTTAGGTGAAGCCAAATTTATCTCAAACTTGGGAGATATTAAACTATCACAAAAGACTTTAATAGATGTCAGCGGTGCTGGTGCTGGTTCTGTGAACTTACAGGGTAATCAAATTAATTTAAAAGATGATTCTGCGGTGTTGGTGCAAAATCGCGGAATTCAGCCAGCAGGTGATATAAATGTTAGGGCTAAATCTATTGAATTAAGTGGTAATACTCAACTTGGTAGCATTTTCATTAATGAAACTTTAGCAGGAGATGCTGGAAATATTATTATCGAAACTGAAAGATTAAAGATTTTAGATGGTACTGCGGTATTTAGCCAAACTTTTGGGTTTGGAAATAGTGGTTCTATTGATATTAATGCAACTGAATCGATAGATATTATTGGAGTTTCAGCAGTTAATCCCGAGCAAGTTAGTATAATTGGTTCGACTACTTTTTCTGAAGGAAATGCGGGAAATATTAAGTTATCGACTAGAAATTTATCGGTATTAGATAGTAATGGGATTTCAGTAGTCGGTTTTGGTGGTGGTTCTTCTGGAAATATCATTATTGATAGTGAAACAGTTCAAGTCGCGAAGATGAGACAAGAAATTCGTGTAATTCCAGCAATTTCTGGAAGTGCTTTTGGAACGGGTGACGCTGGAAACATTACTATTAATACACAAACTCTATCGGTAAGGGATGGTTCAAATATCAGTACTACCGGGTACAATAGCGGAGGTTCTGGCAGCATTAATATAAATGCTACAAAGTCAGTGGAAGTAATTGGTGAGAATGAAATCCAAAATAGCAACATCAATTCATCAGTCTTGGCTGGATTAGAATTTGATGGACAATTGCTTAAGTTTTCTGAATTGATTACTAGCAATGCAGGTGAAGTAAATATCAATACGGCTTATTTAAAAATTGGTAATAATGCAAATATTTCAGTTGTTAATCAAGGTATGGGTGATGCTGGAAAGTTAAGAGTAAATGCTGATTTAACCCAGCTTGAAAACCAAGGTAGTTTACTTGCAATTAGTAATTCTGGTGGAGGTGGGAATATTTTTGTACGAGCCGATTCTTTACAATTACGTCGCAACAGCTTGATTAGTACTAATTCAGGTGGTGAAAGAAATGGTGGCAATATTAATATTGATACTAATACTTTAGTAGCTGTAGAAAATAGTGACATTACTGCAAATGCTGAAAATAGTTTTGGTGGGAAGGTAACTATAAATGCAGAGGGTATTTTTGGTACCCAGTTTCGAGAAAATCTAACTCCACAAAGCGATATTACTGCAAGTTCGGAATTGGGAGCAGAGTTTAACGGTGAAGTTGAACTCAATACTCCTGGAATTGACCCAAGTTCGGGAATCAATGAATTACCAGAAAATCTTACAGATTCTAGCAATCAAATAGCTGCTGGATGTTCTAATAAATCTGGTAATAGTTTTATTGCTACTGGAAAAGGTGGGATACCACAAAATCCTCAAGAGCAGTTTAATATAAATCGTAGTTGGTCAGATATTCGCAATTTATCGGCATTTCGTAAACTTAATAATAATTCTGAAATTACTAGTATTTCAAACAAACTAGAAATTATAGAAGCAACTGCTTTTATTCGTAATGAAAACGGAGAAATAGAACTTGTTGCGGCTCAAAATACACCTTTTAATACAACACAAGTTTCTAACTGTAGTAGTTTGAATACGTAAGAATATTTAAATTAAAGTTTGTGTTAGTAGAAAAATTAATTAGGGAATCATAAATCCAGAAAATAAAAATATTTGAAATACATGAAAGGAATTGAATTTCTACCTGGATTTATCACCGGTTTATTAATATCAGGATTAGCACTACCAGCTTTTTCTCAAGTAACGTCCGACAATACTACCAATACAACTGTTAATCAAAGCGGTAATAATTTCAATATTATTAATGGTATTCAAAAAGGGAATAATTTATTTCACAGCTTCAAAGAATTTTCTATTCCCACTGGTGGTTCGGCTACTTTCAATAATTCTACCGATGTTGTTAATATAATCAACCGGGTAACAGGTGGAAATATATCTAATATTGACGGATTAATAAAAGCTAACGGTAATGCCAATTTATTTTTAATTAACCCTGCGGGAATTGTATTTGGTGAAAATGCCAAATTAGATATAGGTGGTTCGTTTTTGGGAACTACAGCGGAAAGTGTTTTATTTAAAGATGGTTTTGAATTTAGTGCTGTTAATCCTCAAAATGAAGCATTATTAACTATTAGCATTCCCGTTGGTTTGCAGATGGGGAGTAATCCGGGAAATATTCAGATAAATAATAGAGGGCATAATGTCTCAGCACCTTTTACTCAGACTTTGCGTCGCGGGAATTCTCCTAGTGGCTTAAGTGTCAAGACTGGTAAGACTTTGGCGCTACTTGGGGGTAATGTCTCACTAACCGGAGGTATTATCAATTCACCCGATGGACAAGTGGAATTGGCAGCGGTGGCTACACCCGATTTGGTTACCATTGATTCAAATAACCTCGGTTGGACATTGAATTATGGCAATGTCTCCGGGTTTGGCGATATCCAGCTTAGTCAACAGTCTTTGGTTGAAGCTAGTAACACTGGAGCGATTAGATTAGCAGGTAATAATCTCCAGTTTTTTGATGGTTCATTGTTGCTTCTCGAAAATCAAAGTAACCAATCTGCGGTAGGGATTGAGCTTCAGGCTGCTGGGGAAGTTGAATTTGCTGGTATATCTAATACTTCTATTAGTAGTGGGGTAATTAGTGATGCTCGCAGTTCAGGTAAAGGTGGAGATATTACAATTACGGCTGACAGAATTATTGGACGGGATAATGGAGGACGATTAAGAGCATATACTTTTGCAGATGCAGACAGTGGCAACATCACTTTTAACAGCAGAGATATAACCTGGAAAGCTGGCAAACAAACGGATGGATTAGTTGAGATCCGTACCCTGGGAACAGGAAATGGGGGCAGATTGACGATAAATACCGAGCGTTTGCTTATGCAAGATTCAAGCTTTGTGAGCAACGTTAACAGGGGTTCTGGCAATGCAGGAAACGTGCTGATTAATGCATCTGACTCTGTTATCGTTGGACCAAATTCTCAGTTTGCCACCCTTATTGGCTCTTCTGCCGTCAGTGCCAATGGTAACGCAGGCAGCATAAGCATCAACACATCTAGATTGGCTGTTTTGGGCGGGGCATTGATCAGCTCATCTACCTATGGATCTGGTGATGCGGGAAAGATAACCCTCAAAGCCTCCGAATCTATTGAAATCAGTGGCTCTGGTTTCTTTGCGACCAGTAACAGGGTTGAAGCAACTCAGGTGCAAACCTCTGGTCGATTATTGCCTGAAGCATTGCGACAGTTTTTGGGATTACCAGATATAGTCACTGGTAGTGCAGGGACAATTAATATAAATACTCCTCAACTTCAAATTACAGATGGTGCATTGGTGACAGTTGGTCATAATAGTTTGGGGGATGCTGGTAAGATTCAAATTAATAGCGATTCTCTAAAGCTAGATACTCAAGGTAAAATTACGGCAACTACTGCTTCTGGGGAAGGAGGCAATATCAACTTTAATTTACAATCTGACTTAATACTACGGAACAATAGCCTTATAGATACCGAAGCAATGGGTAGCGGCAACGGTGGTAATATTACTATAAATTCTCCGATAATTGCCGGTTTTGAAAACAGCGATATCATCGCCAATGCAGTCGAAGGAAATGGTGGGAATATTGATATTACAACTCAAGGAATATTCGGTTTAGAATTTCGTAACGAGTTAACCGAAGAAAGCGACATTACCGCAAGTTCTCAATTTGGTGTTAACGGTACGGTAGCAATCAATAATTTGAGTATCAATCCTAGTACTGGTTTAGTAGAATTACCCGTAGCTCTTTCTGATTCATCGCAACAAATAGCTCAAGGGTGTTCTACAAAAAGTAACAGTAATTTTGTCGCAACCGCAAGAGGTGGAATTCCACAGAACCCCAGCCAATATTTGTATTCAAATAGAACTTGGTCAGATACTCGCAATTTATCAACATTTCCCAAACCAAATAATAGTTCTGAAGTTACAAGTATTTCAAATAAACTAGCCATCGTAGAAGCTACTGGTTTTATTCGTAATGAGAACGGAGTTATTGAACTTGTTGCGGCTCAAAATACACCTTTTAATACCACACAAGTTTTTAATTGTAGTGGTTTAAATACGTAATAATACTTGATTTAAATAAGAATGGTCGCAACCGGCACATTTTTCTAGTAGGGGAGGCAAAATACGGTGAGTTAGTGCGGTCTTGGGGAGCCATTGCGTTGCGCGGGAACAAGCGCGTTGTAGCAAATGGCGTGGTTTCCCCCATGAGCAACTAAGGAACCCGGAGGGTGTAGATTTTCTTCCCGTATTATTGTCGAGGCACGTGACACTTTGAACAAAGCACGAACGTAGTCACAATGTTTTCAGTGTCACGCACCAGCCGAGTATTGTGACAATTGCTGCCATTCCAGTTAAAGTTTGTGTTAGTAGAAAAATGAATTAGGGAAGCATACATCCAGAAGATAAAAAGGTTTGAAGATGATGAAAGGAATTGCATTTCTACCTGGATTTATCACCAGTTTATTAATTACAGGATTAGCACTACCAGCTTTTTCTCAAGTAACGTCTGACAATACTACCAATACAACTGTTAATCCAAACGGTAATAACTTTGATATTCTTGACGGGATTCAAAAAGGAAATAATTTATTTCACAGCTTCAAAGAGTTTTCTATTCCCACAGGTGGTTCGGCAACTTTTAATAATTCTACCGATATCGTCAATATTATTAACCGAGTAACTGGTGGAAATATTTCTAATATCAATGGGTTGATTAAAGCTGAGGGGAATGCAAATCTATTTTTAATTAATCCTGCGGGTATTGTATTTGGGGAAAATGCGCGGTTAGATATTGGTGGTTCGTTTTTGGGAAGTACAGCAGAAAGTATTTTATTTGAAGATGGGTTTGAATTTAGCGCGGTTAATCCCCAAAGTCAGCCGTTGTTAACTGTAAGCGTACCGTTGGGTTTGCAAATGGGTCAAATGAGCGGAGATATTAAGGTACAAGGAACGGGACATAGATTGATTGGAGGAGGATTTACACCTGTAATTAGGAATAATACCCAACCAACATTACAGGTGAATTCGGGAAAAGCGATTGCATTAGTTGGAAAAAATCTCAATTTACAACAAAACAAGTTTCTAACTGTAGCGGAGCTAATACGTAATAACACTACATTTCAAAGTTTGTGTTAGTAGAAAAATTAATTAGGGAACCATAAATCCAGAAAATAAAAATATTTGAAATACATGAAAGGAATTGCATTTCTACCTGGATTTATCACCGGTTTATTAATATCAGGATTAGCACTACCAGCTTTTTCTCAAGTAACTTCCGACAATACCACCAATACAACTGTTAACTTAAACGGTAATAATTTCGATATACTCAACGGTATTCAAAAAGGGAATAATTTATTTCACAGCTTCAAAGAATTTTCTATTCCTACAAATGGTTCGGCGACTTTCAATAATTCCTCAGATGTAGTAAATATTATCAATCGTGTAACTGGTGGAAATATATCGAATATTGATGGGTTAATTAAATCTCAGGGAAATGCCAATTTATTTTTAATTAATCCTGCGGGGATTGTATTTGGTGAAAATGCCAAATTAGATATTGGTGGTTCGTTTTTGGGAACTACAGCGGAAAGTGTTTTATTTAAAGATGGATTTGAATTTAGTGCGGTGAATTCTCAAAATGAACCACTATTAACTATAAGTGTCCCCGTTGGTTTGCAGATGGGGACAAATACCGGAGAAATCCAGGTAAATGGAAGCGGACATAATTTGGTAACACAAGATATTAATGTTGGACCCTATATTAATCTCGCTAGCTCAAGCTTATTAGAAGTAAAACCGGGAAAAGTATTAGCTTTAATTGGTGGAGATATTATGCTTGATGGCGCTGTTATGAATGTAAAAACAGGAAGAGTTGAATTAAGCAGTGTTAGAGAAGGAAAAGTTAATTTCAATCAAAATAATCAAGATTTTAAGTTAAATATTCCTCAAGATTCCAAATTAGGAAATATTCAACTAACGCAAAAATCTTTGATAGATGCGGGTGCTGGTTCAATTAAAGTTAATAGTGGTTCTGTCAGCCTTAAAAATGGCTCCGTATTATTAGTGCAAAATCAAGAATTGCAGCCAACTGGAGATATTAATATAAATGCAACTGAATCTTTAGAAGTTAATGGGATGTCTCCCGACGGCAGAATTCGCAGTGCTATTTCTAACCAAACTTTGGGAGGAATGAGCGGGAATATTAATGTTGTTACACCACGTTTAATTGTTCAAAGTGGGGGTGCTATCGGTAGTCAAACCTTTACACCCGCACCAGGTGGTCATATTTTCTTAGATGTTGAACAATTGATTGAAGTTAGTGGATTTTCAGAAATTAACCCACTAGCATATAGTAGCATCGCATCAATTACTATCGGAGATGGAAAAGCTGGTAATGTAATTGCTTCTACTAAACACTTTTCGATATTTGATAACGGTTTGGTTTCCGGGGTAACTGTTGGTAATGGTGATGGTGGAACTATAAATATTGATACCCAAACACTAGAAGTGAAGGGTATAGGTTTGGGCTTATTGACAAGTAGCGGTATTACTACATCTACTTTAGGAAAAGGTAATGCTGGCAATATTAATATTAATACCGAGACAATGACTGTGGAAGCAGGTGCATATGTAGCTAATGCCAGCCATAATGTTGGAAATGCTGGAAACCTAACTATAAATGCTACTAAGTCGTTACAGGTAGTTGGTAATGTAAATGAATTACCTGCCAGACTTAACTCATTTGTCAGACCCCTTCCTAATCTTCAGGAATTATTTAATTTACCAGATGTTCCTAGCGGAAATGCTGGAAATATAACTATTAATACACCTTTTCTTTTAGTCGCTGACAGAGGACTTGTGACTGTAGGTAATAGCGGAAGTGGAAATGCTGGTATTCTCAATATCAATGCAGACCTGATAAAGTTAGATGATTTGGGTCAACTTTCGGCTACTACGGTATTTGGTGAAGGTGGAGATATTTCTTTACAGTCCCAAAGCTTACAAATGCGTGGTGAAAGTATTATTACTACTTCTGCTGGTGGTAAAGGAAATGGTGGGAATATTGATATAAATACAAATACTCTTGTAGCTTTGGAAAATAGCGACATTACCGCAAATGCACAAAACAGTTTCGGTGGAAAAGTAACTATTAACGCAGAAGGTATTTTTGGTACTCAGTTTCGAGAACAGCAAACCATAAAAAGTGATATAACTGCAACTTCTGAATTAGGAGCAGAATTCAACGGTGTAGTTGAACTAAATACTCCTGGAGTTGACCCGAATTCTGGAATCAGTGAATTACCAGAAAATCTTACAGATTCATCGCAAGAAATTGCGTCAGGATGTTCTAGTAATACTGGCAGTAGTTTTGTCGCTACCGGAAGGGGTGGAATAGCAAAAAACCCAAACGAACAAGTTGATATAAACCCAATTTGGTCGGATATTCGCGATTTATCGGCATTTCATAAACGAAAAAATAATATTCAAGCAACACAAATATCAAATAAACCAGCAATTGTAGAAGCCACTATTTTTATACGTAATTCAAAGGGAGAAATTGAACTTGTTGCGGCTCAAAATACACCTTTTAATAGAACACAAGTTGCTAACTGTAGCGGAGCAAATACGTAATAAGACTGATATTTAAAGTTTGTGTTTGTAGAAAAATAAATTAGGGAACCATAAATCCAGAAGAGCCAAAAAGATTAAATAAACATGAAAGGAATTGAATTTCTACCTGGATTTATCGGCAGTTTATTAATCTCAGGATTAGCACTACCAGCTTTTCCTCAAGTCACTTCCGACAACACTACAAATACAACTGTTAATCAAAGCAATAATAATTTCAATATTCTCAACGGTATTCAAAAAGGGAATAATTTATTTCACAGCTTCAAAGAATTTTCTATTCCCAAAGGTGGTTCGGCGACTTTCAATAATTCTACCGATGTTGTAAATATTATTAATCGAGTCACGGGTGGAAATATTTCTAATATTGATGGATTAATTAAAGCTTCTGGAAATGCCAATTTATTCTTAATTAATCCTGCGGGAATTACATTTGGTGAAAATGCTTCTTTAGATATTGGTGGTTCGTTTTTAGGAAGTACTGCTGAAAGTATTTTATTTGAAGATAGGTTTAACTACAGCGCTGTTAATCCTCAAAATGAATCTTTGTTAACTATTAGTGTTCCTATGGGTTTGCAAATGGGGATTAACTCAGGGAATATTAACGCTAAAGGAAACGGACATCAATTAATTTCCCAATCTGCCAATTTATCACCTTATATTAATCCTGGTAATGCAAATTCTTTAGAGGTAAAACCCGGTAAAACTTTAGCACTCGTAGGTGGAGATATTATCCTTGATGGTGCAATTATCAAAGCTGAAGCGGGAAGAATTGAATTAACCAGTCTTAAGGAAGGAGAAGTCAGTTTAATTCAGAGCTTACAAGGTTTTGAATTAGGTGATGCAGAAATATCTAATTCGGGAAATATTCAACTATCACAAAAAGCATTAATCGATGTGAGTGGTGCTGGAACTGCTTTTATAAAAATACAGGGTGATAGTCTTAGTATCGCAGATGGTTCGGTGGTCATGATGCAAAATCGGGGAATCCAACCAGCTGGTGATATTACCGTTAACGCGAAATCCATTGAATTAAATGGTTCAGTTCCTAATTCAAAAGTTCGCAGCAGTTTAATGAGCGAGACAATAGCTGGAAATACTGGGAATATTAATATTAAAACCGAACGCTTAAAAATTGCAGATGGTGCTGCACTGTTTAACCGTACTTTTGGGCTGGGAAATAACGGTTTAATTAATATTGATGCAGCCGAATCGATTGAAATTACGGGAGTTTCAGCAATAGATCCGAATAAATTCAGTGCAATTGCTTCAGCAACCTTTTCTACGGGAAATTCGGGGAATATCCAATTATCAACCAAGAATTTATCAGTGCTTGACGGTGCTATTATTACAGGCACAACTTTTGGTAAGGGTTCTGCTGGTAATATAAATATTAATAGTGAAATTACTCAAGTAGCTGGTTCTAATCAAAGCGTTTTTTTCGTCAGCACAATCACCGCTAGCACATTTGACAAAGGGAATGCAGGTAATATAAATATTGATACACAAACTTTATCGATTAAAGATTCAGGAACTATTAATACAACGAGTCATAACAGTGGTAATTCTGGCAATATAACTATTGATGCGACTAAGTTAGTGGAATTAACTGGTGGAAATCCAGTCTTCATGACTAATATCAATTCATCTGTCTTACCTGAAAGAACATCGTTAGGTCAGTTACTAAGACTACCTAAATTACCGACTGGAAATGTAGGTAATATGATTATCAATACTCCATCTTTGAAGGTGGAGGAATATGGTTATATTGCAGTTGAGAATAAAGGTACGGGTAATGCAGGAAAATTGCAAGTAAATGCCGATATAGTCAAATTAGAAAATATTGGTCTTTTGATTGCTCGTAGTAATTCTGGTGAAGGTGGGAATATTTTTGTAGAAGCTGATTCTTTAAAGCTGAATGACAATAGTTTAATTACAACTGAGGCTAGTGGTGGGGGTGATGGTGGTAACATTACCATCAATACCCGTAATTCTTTAGTTATGCGTCGCAATAGTAAAATAGACACCGAATCATTAAGTAAAGGCAATGGTGGCAATATCAATATAAATTCTCCAGTAATTTCCGGTTTTGAGAACAGCGATATCATCGCTAATGCAGTTGAAGGAAATGGTGGAAATATTAATATTACAACTCAAGGTATTTTCGGTTTAGAATTTCGCGACGAACTAACTTCAGAAAGTGATATTACAGCTAGTTCTCAATTTGGTATCAACGGTACTGTAGATATTAAAAACTTTGGTATTGACCCCAGTTCTGGTTTAGTAGAATTAGATTTAGAGTTAGCAGATTCATCACAACAAATTGCGTCTGGATGTTCTAGTAATACCGAAAATACTTTTGTCTCAACCGGAAGGGGTGGAATACCTATAAATCCTAACGAACAAGTTGATGCTAATTTGAATTGGTCGGATATTCGCGATTTATCAGAACTTGTAAAACCGAATCATAATACTGTTAAAAATACACAGATATCAAACAAACCAGCCATAGTAGAAGCAACTGGTTTTCTCCGTAATCAAAACGGAGAAATTGAACTTATTGCTTCTGGAAACACTCCTTTTGCAACGAAACAGGTTTCTGAGTGTAGCAGACTAAACACGTAATAACACGCTATTTAGACAATCATGTTATTAGCTTAACTAATCAGGGAATTATAAATCCAGAACACAAAAACATTTTTGTAACATGAAAGGGATTACATTTATATCTGGATTGATCGGTGGTTTTCTAACTTCAGTAATTGTTTTACCAGCACCCGCTCAAGTAACTTCTGATAATACTACGAATACAACTGTTACCAATAACGGTAATAATTTCAATATTCTTAACGGTATTCAAAAAGGGAATAATTTATTTCACAGTTTCAAAGAATTTTCGATTCCTACAGGTGCTTCGGCAACTTTCAATAACTCCACCGACATAGTTAATATTATCAATCGGGTTACGGGTGGAAATATTTCTAATATTGATGGATTAATAAAATCTCAAGGAAATGCCAATTTATTTTTGATTAATCCTGCGGGGATTGTATTTGGCGAAAATGCCAGATTGAATATTGGTGGTTCGTTTTTGGGGAGTACCGCAGAAAGTATTTTATTTGAAGATGGGTTTGAATTTAGTGCGGTAAATGCTCAAAGTGAACCGTTGTTAACTGTTAGCGTACCTTTGGGTTTGCAGATGGGGACGAATCCAGGAGCAATAGAGGTACAGGGAACTGGACATAATCTTCAACTGATTACAACAAAACAATCTTTCCCGCCGTTTACAAGAGAAACAAATCCCCGAGGCTTGATGCTACAGCCGGGTAAAACGCTGGCGTTAGTGGGTAGTGGTATTTCTTTACAAGGCGGTCAACTTAGAGCAGATAATGGACGAGTTGAACTCGGTAGTGTTGGGATTGGAAAAGTCAAGTTAAACCCAGTAGACTCTGGCTTTGCGCTTTCCTATGCAGGAGTTTCCGAGTTTCGAGATATTGAACTTAAACAAAAAGCCTTGTTAGATGCAAGTGGCTCTTTAGGTAATGATGGTATTCATATATCTGGACGGCAGGTAAGGCTGATGGGTGGTGCGGCTGGATTAGTACAAAACGCATCTTCTTCTCTACAAGGTGGGCAGATTGTAGTCAATGCTTCAGAGCTAGTCGAACTTACTGGCACCACAACAGATAAAAAGTTTCGCAGTAACTTTACAACTGAAACTACGACTACTGGCGCGAGTGGGGAGATCAAAATTTCCACCAAAGATTTAATTTTTCGAGAAGGTGGACAATTCGTTTCTCGAACCTTTGCACAGGGTGCTGCGGGCAACATGACATTGAATGCTTCGGATTCTATTCAGTTTTTGGGAATTTCTAGTATAAATCCACGCTTTCAAAGCAGCATTTTTGCGAATAGCGGGGGTAGTGCCACAGGAAAAGCTGGAGATGTGACACTTTCTACCGAACGCTTGATTGCTACAGACGGAGCAATTATTTCCAACGCTTCTTTTAGTTCCGGTAATGGAGGTGCATTAAAAATCAATGCCGATTTTGTAGATATTAGTGGAGTCGATCCAGTGTTCCAAGGACCGACTGATATCAGATTTGGTAGTTTTAGAGGCGGCAATGGGGG
Organism: Calothrix parasitica NIES-267; assembly: GCF_002368095.1. Classification (GTDB taxonomy): domain Bacteria; phylum Cyanobacteriota; class Cyanobacteriia; order Cyanobacteriales; family Nostocaceae; genus Rivularia; species Rivularia parasitica. Next base: position 3,882,161 of record NZ_AP018227.1, read on the forward strand.
TAGCTTGATACTTAATGCCCGACGGGTGAATGTGCGTGATGGTGCAAGAATTAACGGCACTACAATTGGTAAAGGAAATGCAGCAAACCTGACTATCAATGCGTCTGAATCTCTTGATATCAATGGTGGTATTGTCACATCATCAGCTAGTTTTCCAGATTTTCGTAGTACCTTAAATGGATTTAATACTGACCCTACCGGAAAAGCAGGAACTATTGCCATCAAGACTAATCGCCTCACCGTTCGCAATGACGGTACGGTAACAGTGCAAAATCGTGGTCCTGCAAATGCTGGTAAACTCCAGATTGATGCAACTTCGATTAAGCTTGACAATAATGGATTACTTTCTGCTTCTACTGCTCTAGGAGAAGGTGGCAATGTTCAAATAGATGCACGGGATGTTGTTTTGCGTCGTAACAGCTTAATTAATGCTGAAGCTGGAGGAACCGGGAGCGGTGGTAATATCACAATTAATTCTCCTATCATTGCAGGTTTAGAAAACAGCGATATTATTGCCAATGCAGTGGCAGGAAATGGCGGTAATATTAACATTACAACTCAAGGTATTTTCGGTTTGGAATTCCGCGACGAACTTACCGAAAAAAGCGATATCACCGCAAGTTCTCAATTCGGCGTTAATGGAACAGTAGAAATCAACAATCTAGCGATTGACCCTAGCTCTGGTTTAGTAGAATTATCCGCAACTCTTTCTGATTCATCGCAACAAATTGCGTCAGGATGTTCTAGTAACACCGGTAATACTTTTGTTTCAACCGGAAGGGGTGGAATCGCCAAAAATCCTAACGAAGCAGTTGATACAAATAATACTTGGTCGGATATTCGCGATTTATCGGCATTTCGCAAAAGAAATAATAATATTCAAGCAACACAAATATCAAATAAGCCAGCAATTGTAGAAGCTACCGGTTTTATCCGTAATCAAGACGGAGAAATTGAACTCGTTGCGATGGAAGATAAATCTAATATTAGCAATTCCAAAATAGATTGCAGGGGTTATAGTACGTAATCCTACTGTTTATCAATAAAAGTAGTGAAATTTGGTTAAATTTTTACAAAATTAGGGAATTATAAATCCAGAACACAAAAAAGTTTGTTAGTTATGAATATCAAAGGGATTGCATTGCTAAGAGGATTTATCGCTGGTTTAATAACTTTGGGTATTACTCTACCGGTCAATTCTCAAGTTACTTCTGACAACACTACCAATACAACTGTTAATATCAACGGTAATAATTTCAATATTCTCAACGGTATTGAAATAGGGAATAATTTATTTCACAGCTTCAAAGAATTTTCTATTCCTCAAGGTAGTTCGGCAACTTTCAATAATTCTACCGATGTCGTCAATATTATTAATCGAGTAACCGGTGGAAATATTTCTAATATTGATGGATTAATTAAATCTCAAGGTAATGCAAATTTATTTTTGATTAATCCATCAGGTATTGTATTTGGTGAAAATGCCAAATTAGATATTGGTGGTTCGTTTTTAGGAAGTACCGCTGAAAGTATTCTATTTGAAGATGGGTTTAACTATAGCGCTATAGATTCCCAAGCAACACCATTGTTAACCGTGAGCGTACCTTTGGGATTGCAGATGGGAAGTAATCCAGGGGTAATTAATAATCAAGGAGCCATACTCGAAGTTAAAAGTGGAAATACTTTGGCATTAATTGGAGGAGATATTAACCAAACTGGAGGAGAATTACGTGTCGCTGGTGGAGGTGGACGTATTGAATTAGCTGCTTTGGATGATGATAGCCAAATCAACCTCAAGCCAGTCACTGGTGGATGGGAATTAGATTCGAGTAACAGCGAAAGCTTTCAAGATATTCAATTAACTCAAGAAACACTTGTAAATGTTAGTGGTGCAGCTAGCGCTTCGATTAATATTGCTGCCAGAAATTTTACCCTCAGCGATAATTCCAAATTCCAAGCAGACAATCGGGGTGAAACATCCGGAGGAAGCATCACAATTAATGCCACTTCATCAATCTTTGTTGGAGAAAATAGTGCGATTAAAACACAAACCAATGGCTCGGGTAATGCCCCAGATATACTGTTTTACGCCCCTAAGATAAGCCTTGCTAACAATGGAGATTTAACTTCTATAGCTGAATCAGGTTCTGGGAATGCTGGTGCGATCGCTCTTGAAGGGCAAGAAGTAAATATTTTGAACTATCCTGAGTATGAATTACCCTTCATAAGTGATATCGTCTCACTGACCTTTGATCGAGGTGATACAAGTAATATCAATATTGTTGCCGACAGCATCCTCCTTGATAGTGGGGCAGTCACCAATATCACCAAGGGTGAAGGAAACGCTGGAACTACCAACTTTAAAGCTAAAAGCATAAATATACTTGCTGGGGGTGGAAATGTTACTGCACAAGGATCTGGAAATGGAGGTGAATTGAATTTTATCGCCGAAACTTTCTATTTGGATGGTGACGGTGGGTTTAGCGGCAGCTCTTCCGGAAGCGGTAGAGCTACAAATATCAACATCAGTGCGACACGCTCAATCATCATGCGGGGTGACACAGGCTTCGGTACCAGCGCATTTAGCAGCGGAAATGCGGGAAACATAAACTTTAAGTCAGATTATATCGAAATAGCTGATAGCGAAATAAACAGCCGCACGGAAGGTTTAGGTAATGCTGGAAATATTAATCTATCAGGTAAAACCATCAAATTCCTCAATGGCGGACACTTGAATGTCACAACTAAAGCTAGCGGCAACGGTGGGAATATTAGCATTAAAGCAGATACGGTTGAATTTAACGGCGAACCGACTACAGGCACCTTTAGTGACAAAAATACGGGTCTTATTAGCAGTGTATTGCCAGATGTTGAAAATCCCAATGCCATAACTGGTAATGGGGGAAATATTGATTTGAGTGCTTCATCTTTAGTGATTCGCGATGGTGCGTTGATTAGCGCCAGTACTTCAGCAGGAGCGGGTAATGGCGGTAATATTAACATTGACGTAAACCGCTTGGATATCTTAAATGGCGGACAGGTAATGAATTTGACTCGAAGTGCGGGCAATGCAGGAATCACTACAGTAAATGTGGGCGATGGTATTCTTGTTTCTGGTAGCGATGAAAACCACCAAGAGCGGCAATTAGCCTATGCGCCCGCTCCAGCCTTTACGGATATAGAATATAACATCGGACCGTCAAGCGGCATTTTTGCCAATAGCACTGAAGCTGCTTCTGGTAATGGTGGTAATCTCAAGATTACTGGCGGTACCTTGAACCTAGAAGACAAAGCGAAAATAACTGTTAGTTCCCAAGGTACTGGTAGTGCTGGTAGTTTTAGTGCAACTCTAAATACCCTGCGTCTGGATGAACAAGCTAGCCTAGAAGCTGAGTCGGTTGCTGGTAGTCAAGGCAATTTATCTTTTAACCTTAATCAAGCTTTGATTTTACGTCGAGACAGCAAAATTACTACTAATGCTATGGGTATTGCTAATGGTGGTAATATCACAATAAATTCACCTATAATTGCTGGTTTTGAAAATAGCGATATTATCGCCAATGCTGTAGAAGGAAATGGTGGAAAGATTGACATTACAACGAGCGGTATTTTCGGTTTAAAATTTGGCGATAAATTAACTCAAGAAAGTGATATAACAGCAAGCTCTGAATTCGGAATGAACGGTACCGTAGAAATCAATAATGTTAATATTTACCCCAGTTCTGGATTAGTTGAATTACCCTCAGAAATAACCGATTCATCACAACAAATTAGTACCGGTTGTTCAAATCAAGGAAATAATAGTTTTATTGCAACCGGAAGAGGTGGAATTCCACGAAACCCCAGCCAATATTTGTATTCAAATAGAACTTGGTTGGATATTCGTAATTTATCTTTATTCCCTAGGACAAATCAAAATAATAATACTGCTGAAAATATACAGATATCAAACAAACCAGCAATTGTTGAAGCAACTGGTTTTATCCGTAATTCCAAGGGAGAAATTGAACTTGTTGCTGCTCAAAATACTCCTTCAAGAATAAAGCAAGTTACCGACTGTAGTGGGAAATATACGTAATAATACTACATTTTTTTTATTTTGTTAGTAGAAAAATAAATCAGGGAAAGATAACTTCAGAAATCAAAAGAAAATTCTCGTTAAAAATTCACATATAGCAGCTTTCAAACGAACACCTAAAACACCCCTCTCCTTGATAAGGAGAGGGGCTGGGGGTGAGGTTTATCCGTAAACAGTTATCAAAATTATTGCTATGATTTATCTTTTTCAAAAACGTCGCTGGCTGTATATTAGCCTCAGTTTATTTAGTCTATTTTCGGTTATCTTATTACCTATATTTTGGAATATCAATTCTGTTATTGCTTATGAAGGAAATCCTTCAAATCTAGCTGTTAAGCAAGCAGAATCTGTAACATTAAATCCATTAGAACAAGGAAGAAATCTTTATCGTCAAGGACGTTTTGCGGAAGCTGCTAATGTTTGGCAGAGTGGAGCTAAACAATATCAAATGCAGAACGATACTTTAAATCAAGCTTTAAGTTTGAGCTATCTTTCTCTAGCTCAACAAGAACTCCAGCAGCTAGATAATTCACAAACATCAGTTAGTAAAGCTTTGGAATTATTAAAAACTGTCAAACCCGCAGCAAATGCAATTGTTTGGGCACAGGTATTGAATACTCAAGCTGGTTTACAGTTACATGCTGGGAAAGCTAATTCAGCATTAGAAAGCTGGAAGCAAGCACAGAAATATTATTCGCTTGCAAAAGATGATGTCGGAAGTTTGGGTAGTCAAATAAATCAGGCTCAAGCTTTACAAAGTATGGGGTTTTATCGTCGCTCTAAAAAACAGTTAGAAGCGATAAATCAAAATTTAAAAAAAATGTCAGACTCGGAAATTAAGGTCAGCGGTTTGCGAAGTCTTGGAGTCACTTTACAGTCGATGGGAATTTCTAAAGAGAGTCAAGAAGTTCTGATCCAAAGTTATAAAACTGCGGAAAAAATTAATGCAGAGAATCAAGTCAGCAGTATTTTACAAACTTTAGGTAAAACTGCTGTTGATTTAGAAGACCCCGACGATGCTTTGCTGTTCTTTGAAGAAGCAGAAAAAGTAGCGAAAAATCCTCAAGATAAATTACAGTCGCGTTTAAAACAGTTTAAATTATTTGCCGATTACGGTGTTAATTCTCGTGCAATTGCTTTAGCTCCCCAACTTTTTCAAGAACTAAAAGAACTACCTCCAAGCAGAACATCTCTTTATAGTAGAATTAATTTTATTGCTGCTTTTGCTAAGCTAGAAAATCCCCTACAGCTAATACCTTTGAACGATTTGGCTAAAATGTTGGCAAAAACTGTCAAAGAAGCAAGAGAAATCGAAGATAAGCAAGCAGAAGCATATGCTCTCAAACAGTGGGGTGAGTTTTATCGCTTTACACGACAGTTTTCAGAAGCAGAAAAGTTAACTCAGCAGTCTTTAGATATAGCTCGTCAACTGCAATCAGAAGATATCATTGCTCAATCAGCTTGGGAATTAGGACGTTTACATAAAGAGCAAAATAAAAAGAAACAAGCAATTGCTAACTATACCGAAGCCGTAAATGCTCTCAAAGCAATTCGTACAGATTTAGTAGCGGTAAATTCTGACGTACAGTTTTCCTTTCGGGAAAGCGTAGAACCAGTTTATAGAGAGTTGGTGGGACTATTACTCGAAGATAAACCCAGTCAAGATAATCTAGTTAAAGCTAGAGATTTGATTGAATCCTTACAGGTTGCAGAATTAGATAACTTTTTACGAGAAGCTTGTCTGGATAAAGCCCAACAAATTGACCAAATTGATAAATCAGCAACGGTAGTTTATCCGATTATCCTCGAAGACCGTTTAGCAGTTATATATTCTAAAACCGGACAGCCACTCTCTTATAGCATTATCAATGAATCCCAAGAAAAAGTCGAAACAACTTTAAGACAACTATCAGCCGCTTTAAACCCAGTATCGCAAATACAACAACGCAACCGTTTGTCCAAACAAGTTTATGATTGGTTGATTAGTCCCTTAGAAGCTAAATTCGATTTAAAAGATACTAAAAACTTAGTATTCGTTTTAGATGGCTTATTCCGGAATATACCGATGTCAGCGCTTTACGACGGTCAGCAATATTTGATTGAAAAATATGCCGTCACCCTTTCACCTGGATTGCAATTAATGCAAGGAACATCTTTAAAAGCAAATAATATCAAAGCAGTTGTTGCTGGTATTAGTGAAGCTCGTCGTGGATTTAGTGCGCTTCCAGGAGTGAAATCTGAAGTAAAACAAATCTCAGATAAAGTAAATTCTACTTCTACTTTACTCAACGATAATCTGACAGAAGCCAGTCTTTCGGCAAAATTAAAAAGTGGTTCTGCGAACGTGGTTCACCTCGCAACTCACGGACAATTTAGTTCTCGTTTAGACGACACATTCTTACTTACTTGGGATGGACAGATTAACATCAAAGAACTTTCAGAGCTATTGCGAAATCGACAAAGTAGAAAATCTCAAAGCATTGATTTATTAGTCTTAAGCGCCTGCGACACAGCAGCAGGAGACAATCGCGCAGTCTTAGGTTTAGCAGGCTTAGCAGTCAAATCCGGAGCACGTTCCACCATCGCTTCTTTGTGGCCAGTAAAAGACCAAGCCACAGTTAGTCTAATGAATAGCTTTTACGAAAACCTACTCAAATCAGGAACCACAAAAGCAGAAGCTCTCAGACAGGCCCAGATAAACATGATGAAAAAAACCGATTTCAAAGAACCGTTCTTCTGGTCTGCGTTTGTTCTAGTTGGAAATTGGGTATAGATGGGATGGGGGATGGGTAATTGGTTATTGGCTATTGGTTATTTCCAACTCATACCTCCTTACTCCCTATATATTAATTAACCTCAATATACGTAATTTCTTCAGTACAAAAATGAAGTAATCTTTTTAAAATATAAATAGACTTTTTTATTTAAGCTTGTTTTAAAAAAGCTATTTTCGAGGATTTTCTAAGATTTTATATTGTTTGAACCTTTCGAGCAGCTATTGATAAAAAATTGCTAAAGTCATCTACTCTTCAATAACAGGTTAAAAATGAAACAAAAAATACTTACTACTAGTTTAGGGTTTGCTTTGATTGCTAGCGCAGCATGGATACCACCACAAAAGGCTCTTGCTGTATCGTTCAGTTCCCCAACAGAAAGCAGCGCTCCCCAAAGGTCTACTGGTGGAGCATCCCGCACAATATTCCAAAATGGGACTGCTCCCCAAAGGTCTACTGGTGGAGCATCCCGCACAATATTCCAAAATGGGACTGCTCCCCAAAGGTCTACTGGTGGAGCATCCCGCACAATATTCCAAAATGGGACTGCTCCCCAAAGGTCTACTGGTGGAGCATCCCGCACAATATTCCAAAATGGGACTGCTCCCCAAAGGTCTACTGGTGGAGCTTCCCGCACAATATTCCAAAATGGGACTGCTCCCCAAAGGTCTACTGGTGGAGCATCTCGCACAATATTCCAAAATGGGACTGCTCCCCAAAGGTCTACTGGTGGAGCTTCCCGCACAGTCTTTCAAAATGGGACTGCTCCCCAAAGGTCTACTGGTGGAGGTTCCCGCACAATATTCCAAAACGGGTCGGCTCCCCAAAGGTCTGTTGGTGGAGGTTCTCGCACAATATTCCAAAACGGGTCGGCTCCCCAAAGGTCTGTTGGTGGAGGTTCTCGCACAATATTCCAAAATGGGTCGGCTCCCCAAAGGTCTGTTGGTGGAGGTTCTCGCACCATATTTCAAAACGGGTCGGCTCCCCAAAGGTCTGTTGGTGGAGGTTCTCGCACCATATTTCAAAACGGGTCGGCTCCCCAAAGGTCTGTTGGTGGAGGTTCTCGCACAATATTTCAAAACGGGACTGCTCCCCAAAGGTCTGTTGGTGGAGGTTCTCGCACAATATTCCAAAATGGGACTGCTCCCCAAAGGTCTGTTGGTGGAGGTTCTCGCGATGGTCGTCGCTATTTGAATCAACCAGATATTACAGCAGAACAACCTGCGGCTATTTTGGCACTTTTACCTCAAGGCTACTATGGGAAAACAATTTCCCAACATGCTGAAATTCTTGTTTACGTACCTCAATCGGCAGCAAGAGATAGTGTTTTTAGTTTAAAGGATACTCAAGGAAATACTGTACATGAAATGAATGTACCAATCTCAGGACAGCCTGAAATTATTTCTATCAAAGCTTCAACTAAATTAGAAATAGACAAAGAATATAAGTGGTTTTTAGCATTGAAAACTGATGGACAACTGAGTGCTAGAACACCTTATGTTAATGGTTGGATTAAGCGGATTAGACCTAATCAAACAGTAAAAGCATCAATGCAGCAGCCAGATTTACTCCAGCGAGTTGAAACTTTTGCTGAGCAAGGTATTTGGTATGACTGCGTAGCAACTTTAGCTAAGTTACGAGCTACCCAACCAAACAACCAAAATCTAAAGGAAGAATGGTTAGAATTACTTGAATCTGTTGGACTAAATCAGATTAAAAAAGCTCCTATAGTGGCTTTTAATCGATTTTAGATATTAGATTCTTGATTATGTTCCCAAGTAGACGGTTCTATAGTTGAAACCGTCTTTTCTTATTTAATAAAAAAAGAGAGAAGAGACTAGTACCGCTTCGCGGAAGTAAGAAGTAAAAAGTAAGAGGTAGCGGAAATTGCGGTCTTGGGGGTTTCCCCCAAGACCAAATTTCCAAGACAAAAAGTTTGATATCTGGGGCTTTTCAGCTATTTTGAATGGTTGCCTTATTTAAGCCGTGATGTACTAGGGAGTTAGGAGTTAAGAGTTAGGAGTTAAGAGTTAAGAGTTAGGAGCTATGAGTTAATAATAAATATTCACCAATTACCAATTACCAATTACAAATTCCCAATCCCCTAAAATATATAATATTTATGTGGCATAAAATAAAGTCTTTTTTTCAACGCAATAAAAGCATTTTTTTTATTACTCCTACCGTAACTTTAGCTGTTATCGCTGCACAGGAGATAGGATTATTTAAGTTATCGGAATGGCAAACTAGAGATTTATTTTTTAGTTTGCGCTCTCAATTAGAAAGTAAATCGGATTTAGCTACAAAAATTGTAGTAGTAACTATTGATGAAAAAGATATTCAGTCTGTAGGAAAATGGCCAATTCCTGATGATTCACTTGCTGATTTAATTGACAAAATTAGGAAACAAAATCCCCGCGCTATTGGTTTAGATTTATACCGAGATTTACCAGAAGGAGAAGGACACGAACAATTAGTTAAAGTATTCCAAACTACTCCTAACTTATTCGGAATAGAAAAAATTATTGGAGAAAAAGTTAAGCCACCACCAGCGTTGAAAAAAAAGGGACAGGTAGGTTTAGCTGACTTAATTTTAGATGGCGATCGCCACGTGCGTCGTGCTTTATTAACTGCTGTGGATAAAAGCGATAACAATGCTGACAAAGTAGGTTTGGGAACTCTTGTTGCTTTGAAATATCTGGAAAAGGAAGGAATTAAATTAGAAGCTGTAAACCAAGAAGAAAAAAAATACAAATTAGGTAAACAAATTCACGTACCGCTAAAAATAGGAGAAGCTGGTTATAAGGAAGAAGACGATTTAGGTGGATATCAAATATTACTCAACTGGTACGGCTCAGAACAAGCATTTACCAGGGTAACAATGCGCGATATCATAAACGAGAAAATACCGAAAGACATGATGCGCGACTCTATGGTATTCATTGGTTCAACCGCTTCAAGCACCAATGACTTCTTTGCTACTCCTTTTAGTTCTTCTCGGTTCAATTCTTCTTGGTTCAGTTCTTCTTCATTAACTACCGGAAATCCAACTCCAGGAGTTGTTATTCATGCCAACATAGCATTGCAATTAGTCCGTGGAGCTATAGAAGGAAACAGAAATTTATATGGTTTTTCAACAATAAATTTTTATCTGTGGATAGGTTTATATGCAAGTATCGGCTCTATTGGTAGTTGTTTTTTAGCAAGTTCTAATAAAAAAAAGCTTCTTCCAGGAGGAAATATTTTATGGTCAACAATAGGAATTAGTATAGGTTTAATTGGTGGTAGCTACTGGATGTTTGTGCAGGGTTTTTTTATACCACTCACTCCAGCTTTAGCAACTCTAATTAGTAGTGTAATTGCCACAACTAATGCTTACAAGCAAAAAAGGCTAGAGGAAACTAACCATCAGCTAGAAGCTGCTAATAAACAGTTAGAAAATGCCAACGATAAATTATTAGATTACTCTAAAACATTAGAAATAAAAGTAGAAGAAAGAACTCACGACTTAAAAGAAGCAAAGCTTGCTGCTGATAGCGCAAATCAGGCTAAAAGTGATTTTTTAGCGAATATGAGTCACGAGTTACGCACCCCGCTTAATGGTATTCTTGGCTATGCTCAAGTATTAGAAAGAAAACAGGATATCACCGGAAAAAATTTAGAAAGCATAGGTATTATTCATCAATGTGGTTCGCACCTACTGATGTTAATTAATGATATTTTAGACCTTTCTAAAATTGAAGCTCGTAAGTTAGAATTATTCCCCAGTACCGTTCATTTATCAAATTTTTTGAATGGTGTTATCGAAATATGTCGGATTAGAGCCGAGCAAAAAGGTATTTCATTCAATGTTGTTTTAGATGACAATTTACCCGTTGCTGTAGAAGTTGATGAAAAACGCTTACGACAAGTACTGATTAACTTAATGGGTAATGCGATTAAATTTACTGATGAAGGTGGAGTTACTCTCAGAGTTAATCGTCTCAAACAAGAGAATATAGACATAGATAAAAATAGCTCTTCTTGCACAATTAACTTCCGTATTGAAGATACTGGTGTGGGTATGTCACCAGAGCAATTACAGAAAATTTTTAAACCTTTCGAGCAGGTTGGTGATGCAGGAAAGCGACCCGATGGTACAGGTTTAGGACTAACCATCAGTCAAAGAATTACAGCTTTGATGGACAGCGAAATCAAAGTAGAAAGCAGTCTGGGTGAAGGAAGTACTTTCTCCGTTCAACTGAATTTACCAATTAATAATGAATATGCATCAGAAATAATTGCGAATCAACAAAAAATTATTGGTATTAAAGGGAAGATACCGCAAATTCTGATTGTCGAAGACGAGAAAAATCACCTGAGCGTATTAAAAAACTTACTACAATCAATTAACTTTCGTACTCTAGAAGCAAACGATGGTGTAGAAGGGCTAAAATTAGCAACCGAAAATAATCCAGATGTAATTTTACTGGATTTAGCAATGCCTAACATGGATGGTTTTGAACTGATGGTCAAACTGCAAAGCAATCCTCAAACATCTTCTATTCCAATAATAGTTTCCAGCGCTAGCGTCTTTGATGAAGATAGACAGCGTAGCTTAGAAGCAGGAGCAAAAACCTTCTTACCCAAACCCTTACAAGTAGAAGAATTAACTAAGACATTAGAAAATCTCTTAGATGTGGAATGGATTTACGATAAACCAAGCTCAAAACTTGTAAATAATCCATCATCTGAATTATCCTCTTTCAAAGAAAATGGCGACCGTCAAACTGAGATAATTGCTCCATCAGAAGAAATCATCCAGCAACTATATCATTTCGCAATGATGGGTGATATTCCAGCAATTGAGGGAATACTAGAAGAAATCGCAGCTAAAGATAAACAGCTATTAGGTTTCGCAGAAGAAATAAATAAGCTTGCTGCTACTTTCCAAACTGCGAAGATTCGTAAATTTCTCAAAAAGTTTCTGAATACGGAGTCCACCCAAAAATGAACGATATTTTATCCCAAACAATGCATATTCTCTTGGTTGACGACAATCCAACCAATCTCAAAGTACTATTTGAAGCTATAGGTGGTTATGGGTGGAAAGCACTAATGGCCACTGATGGAGAATCAGCAATCGAACAAGCAGAATACGCTAAACCCGATTTAATTCTTCTTGATGTAATGATGCCAGGAATTGATGGATTTGAAACCTGTCGTAGGTTAAAAGCTAATCCTAGAACCGAAAATATTCCCATTATCTTCATGACTGCTCTTTCCGACACTACAGACAAAGTTAAAGGTTTGGAAATTGGTGCAGTTGACTACATAACAAAACCCTTTCAGCAAGAAGAAGTTATTGCTCGATTAAAACTACATTTAAGACTTTCTATACTCAACCGTAAACTCGAACAACAAGTACAACAGCGGACTACAGAATTAACTCAATCTGTAGAACAGCTGCAACAAGCGCAATTACAATTAATTCAAAGTGAAAAAATGTCTACTTTGGGACAACTTGTTGCAGGTATCGGACACGAAATTAATAACCCAATTGGTTTTATTGCTGGAAGTTGTGCCAATATCGAAGAATACATCAGTGATATTTTTAGTTTAGTAGAGCTTCAGCAGGAAAAGTTATCGGATTCAGAAGATGAAGAAATTGAAGAACTTATTGAAGAAATAGACTTAGAATATTTGAAAGAGGATTTACCCAAACTGATGAAATCAATGCGTCAGGGAATCACTCGTCTAAAAGACATTAGCTTATCTCTAAGAACTTTTGCTCGTGCTGATAATGCATCCAAAGTAGAGTATCAGATTCACGAAGGATTAAATAGTACTTTAATGCTGCTCAAACATCGGCTTAAAGATATAGGAGAACGCCCAAAAATTCATATAATTAAAAACTATAGCGAACTACCACCAATTAACTGCTATCCCGGACAATTAAATCAGGTATTTATGAATATTATTGCTAATGCAATTGATGCATTTGACGATTTGCATAAAAAACCCGAAGAACAAATAGCTACTTCACAATACAGCATCACAATTACAACATCTGTAGATTCCGCAGAAAATACCGTGTCAATTTGCATTGAAGATAACGCTTTGGGTATGCTTCCTGAAATACAATCTCGAATTTTTGAGCAATCTTTTACAACTAAACCCGTAGGAAAAGGAACCGGATTAGGATTAGCAATTAGTCGTCAAATTATAGTCGATAAACACAGCGGAAAAATAGATTGTTTATCAACTCCTGAACAAGGTACTAAATTTATAATTACTTTAGCAATTTAAGTTTGATTTCAAGTAGTTGGGTATATTTGATATAAACAAGTTAATATTTTTTTTAATTTTGGATAGACAGTATTTCTGGTAATTGGTAATTGGTAATTGGTAATTGCTCAAAAATCTTAATTATACAAAGGCAATAAGCATTATAAATTCAGATTTATCGTAGATACTATTCCCAATGCCCAATGCCCAATTTCCAAAGCCAAATTACCTGTCTTGAAAAGTTGCTTTTAGGGGTTCCCCCAAGACCGTACTTTCCGCTATTCTCTCTTACCTTCCTTGAGCTTATACTCATTTTTAAGTAATAATTTTTTAGTCGTAAATAAGACTACACATAATAGCAGAACTTGGATTTCCCAAGGTGCTAAAATCAAGCTCAAAACAAGACTAATAATTCCAAATAAGCCAACTAGATATCCCACTTCGTCGTTACATCTATTGTAAATATAGCTAGTAATTACACAGATAGAAAGTGGAATAAGAAAAAACAAAGCCATCTTCTCTCTACTCCGAATTCAAAGCATTTGCTTTTATACAAATGTGATAAAGCTGCGGCAAGGAGCATATGTAACTAATGTTACACGTTATCGCATTTTGCTGCAACACCTTGCTTATACAAACAGTTCGTCGGATTAATAATCCGAATGTTTTCTTATGGTTTGGTATATTAGCTTATCACTATATATTAATGCCCCCAAAATAATATAGGGCGTAAAATTACCTTTTATGTAGTGTTCCTTTAAGAATCGCAGAATAATGTTGAATATTCCCCAACTGTTAGCCACTGAACTTAATCTAAAACCTTTTCAGGTACAAAACGCGCTGGAATTATTCGCTGAAGGTGCAACTATCCCTTTTGTCGCACGCTACCGTAAGGAGCGTACTGGGGAAATGAACGAAACTCAGTTGCGCGATTTGTCCGATAGGTTCACTTATCTTACAGAATTAGAAGATAGAAAATCAGTAATATTAAATGCTATTGAAGAACAAGGTAAGCTCACCGACGAGTTAAAAAAGCAAATCGAATTATGTTTGCAAAAAACGGAATTAGAAGATTTATATTTACCATTCCGTCCCAAACGTCGGACTCGCGCTACCATTGCTAAAGAAAAGGGACTTGATAAGTTAGCTGAGTTGATAAAATCCTTAAATGTTAAAAATAGTGCTGGTGGTGACTTGAATGCAGAAGCAGCTAAATATATTAATCTAGAAAAAGAAGTTAAAACCGCAGAAGATGCGCTTAAAGGTGCCAGCGATATTTTAGCGGAAGAAGTTGCAGAAAAAGCTTCTTTAAGAGCCTATTTACGGGAAATGCTGTTAGAAGAAGGGGTATTTGTTTCTAATATTAAAGACGACCATCCCGAAGGTACGACAAAGTATGAAATGTACCGCGATTATCAAATGAGAGTTTGTAATATTGCACCTCATAATATGCTGGCTTTATGTCGGGGAGAAAAGGAGAAAATATTAAGTTACGAAATTGCTTTTGATGAAGACTACGTGCTTGAATATTTAGAATCCCAAGAAATTCGCAGCAGACAACCAGAAATTCGCAAGTTTTATCAGCAAATGCTCAAAGATGCATTTAACCGGTTGATGAAAAACTCGCTGACCAATGAAGTAATTTCTGAGAAAAAAGAATATGCAGATATTGAATCAATCAAAACATTTGAAACCAATTTACGTAACCTATTACTATCAGCACCAGCAGGTATGAAACCCGCAGTCGCAATAGACCCAGGATTTAGAACCGGGTGTAAAGTCGCGATATTAGATGAAACTGGTAAATTTTTAGAGTATCAAGCCATATTTCCCCATACAGGAGCCGGAAAACGTAGCGAAGCCGCAAAAACTCTCCAAAATCTGATGGAAAAATATCAGGTCGGATTAATCGCAATTGGTAACGGAACAGCTTCCCGCGAAACCGACGAATTTGTTATGGAAGTTTTGCAAAATATGCAGCTTAAACCCATCAAAGTCATGGTAAACGAATCCGGTGCATCTATATATTCAGCTAGTAAAGTAGCAATTGAAGAATTCCCCGATTTAGATATTACCGTCCGTGGAGCGATTAGTATCGGTCGTCGCTTACAAGACCCCCTCGCTGAATTAGTAAAAATCGACCCCAAATCCATCGGAGTCGGACAATATCAACACGACGTAGACCAAAAATTGCTCAAGAAGAAACTAGATGAAACTGTAGAAAGTTGTGTTAACTACGTTGGAGTTGACTTAAATACAGCATCCAAAGAACTTTTAACATCAGTTTCTGGAATTTCATCCACCGTCGCTAATAATATAGTCAAATATAGAAATGAAAATGGAGCCTTCAAAAATCGTCGTCAATTATTAAAAGTACCAAAATTAGGCCCAAAAGCATTTGAACAAGCAGCAGGTTTCCTAAGAATTCGCGGTGGTGAAAATCCCTTAGATAATACAGCAGTGCATCCCGAAAGTTATGCAGTAGTGAAAAATATTGCCACAGATTTGAAAGTAGAATTAAAACAGGTTACACAAATAGCAGAAAACCTCAAAAAAGCCGATTTAAAGAAATACGTCACCGACAAAGTAGGAGAACCCACATTACGGGATATTATCGGAGAATTAGAAAAACCCGGAAGAGACCCCCGTGCTGAATTTAAATATGCCACCTTCAAAGAAGGAGTCAACGAAATTTCCGATTTAGAAGAAGGAATGGTATTAGAAGGAATTGTCACAAACGTTGCTAACTTCGGTGCTTTTGTAGATGTGGGAGTGCATCAAGACGGTTTGGTGCATATATCCCAGTTAGCAAATCAATTTGTCAAAGACCCGAAAGAGATAGTTAAAGTAGGGGAAGTTGTTGAAGTAAAAGTTTTGGAAGTTAATCAGAAATTGAAGCGGATTGGTTTGTCGATGAAAGCTGTGAGTCAATAAACCTCACCTTAACCTCATCCCAGCCCTCTCCTTATTAAGGAGAGGGAGTTGGAGAAAATGATTGTTATAGGTGTTAGGTTGGATTAAAGGCGCGAATATCTTTGTTTTTCATAGGATATTGATAATGCGCCGTAACCCAATATTTTTATGTTTAAATAATACGTTTTGAACGTTGATAAAACAATTATATTAACAGACAAATAACTAATGTAGAGACGTAGCAGTGCTACGTCTCCCAAGATGTTTAAAATAGCGAAAATATAGCTATAAATCGAGATAGTAGGTTGGGTTAAAGGCGCAAATACATTTGTGTTTCATGGGTTATTGAGAATGCGCCGTAACCCAACATTTTAGGATTGAAAGCACCATAAAGTCTTGCCGTAAATAAATTGGCTCCACTTAAATTTGCACAACTTAAATTGATACGGAGCAAATCTGTTTCACTTAAATCAATTCCACTTAAATTAATTCCACTAAAATCTCTTTCCCCAGCAGCATAACGTTCTAACAATTCTTCAGCATTCAGAAGGCAGAAGGAAGGAGGCAGAAGGCAGAAGGAACCCACGCTTAAAAGCGTGAGATTGAAATAAGGACATAAATATTTATCGCGCTGCGCGTCTGAAATATTGTTTTATTTTTTACTGTTAGCGCAGCGTGTCCGGAGGACATGCTTTAAACTCAGAACTGAAGTTTTAATTAATACTTCCTACCTTCTGCCCTCTGCCCTCTGCCTCCTGCCTTTTTTGTAATTATTTTGACATTAAATGGTGCGTGACGGCATCCGTCAATTATTTCGTTATGCTCGATAAATTATTTTAGCCGTCACAGCACCCTACAAAAATTCAATTCCCTCCCACAACTATATTAATTCCACGGATTACCCTAAACTAAAATTGCAGCTTTAAGATAAACATAAATTAAATGACAGCAGGACAAAACAATTCTAAGTCAGTGGATGTTTTTGGCGTGGGTAACGCTATGGTGGACATCTTGGCAATGGTAGAAGATGATTTCGTTAAGAAAAATGACTTGAGTAAGGGTGGTATGACTCTTATGGATGCGGAAAAACAAGGTCATTTATTACGGGAGTTGAAACATCAATCCCTGGAATTGAGTTCCGGAGGTTCTGCTGCTAATACAATGATTGCCATAGCCCAGAGCGGTGGTAAGGGTTTTTATTCTGGTAAGGTTTCTGGGGATACTAATGGTGAGTTTTACCGTGAGGATTTAATTGAAGCTGGAATTGGCTTTGATGTCCACCCCACGGAAGAAAATCATGGTCCCACGGGTACTTGTTTGGTTTTAACTACTCCCGATGCGGAACGTACTATGTGTACTCATTTGGGAGTTTCGACAAATTTGGCTCCTACAGATATTGACGTTGATAAGTTGGCTCAATGTAAATATAGCTATGTCGAAGGTTATCTTTGGGATGCACCAGATCCAAAGAAAGCTAGCATTGAAACTATGGAGCAATCCAAGCGATTGGGTGTAAAAGTTGCTTACACTTTTTCCGATTTATTTTTGGTAAGTCGTTTTAGCGATGATTTTCACAAGCTAGTTTCCGAATACTGCGATGTAGTATTTTGCAACGCTGACGAAGTTCGTAATTTCTTTGGAAGCGAATCTTTAGAAGATTGTGCCAGTAAACTCGGGGAAATCGTTGACACTGGATTTATTACCGATGGTGCTAATGGCTGTTTGGTAGTAGAAAACAAGAAAACTGTCAGCGTCCCCGGTTTTTCAGCCAAAGCTATTGATACCGTTGGTGCAGGAGATTCCTTCGCTGGGGGAGTACTATACGGATTAACCAATGGCTTGAACGCTCAACAATCCGCACGTTGGGGAAATTACATGGCTTCTTGTATAGTACAAGTTCACGGCGCTCGTTTAGATAAATCGATGGCTGACAAAGTTGCAGAAATTGTCGGTAAGTAAAGGTTTGTAGTAAGGATTTTAATCCTCGGATTAAGGAATAAATTCCTTACTACGAGCCTTTATCTAGAAATCCAAAACAGAAATGCCCAATTATAAAGTACGCTTAATCAACCCAGATATCGGACTGGACCGCATTATTGAAGTACCCGACAGCGAATATATATTAGATATAGCCGAAGACGAAAATATTCGCTTACCCTCTGGGTGTAAACAAGGGAATTGCTCTGCCTGTGTAGCAAAGATAGTCAGTGGAGAAGTTGACCAAAGCGAGCAAACATTCCTGCAAGATAACGAAATTAAAGCTGGTTACACTATCACTTGTGTTGCTTATCCCTTATCCGATTGCACCCTACAAACCCATCAAGAACAAGTTTTATATAACTCTTCCCTTTACTTTAAATCAGATTTGTAAAGAATAGTAAACTTGAAATTAAATATACAAAGCTTACAAATTGGAATCAGGAATTAGGAGTTAGAAATTTAAAACTTATAACTTATAACTAATTACCTATTACCTATTACCTATTACCTATTCTTCATTCCCTATCTTTTGATATAAACCAAATCTATCTTGTTAGAGAGGTTTGTTTGGGGATAATTGTTCACTATATATATAAGAGTTCAAAAACAATTTTAGTTTTAGGTAAAGATTATGTTAGGCATATTTTTAACAACATTAGCAACTGCATTAAGCTTGCTAATAGTAGACATTGTAGTTCCAGGTGTGAATCTAGCAAACTTCCCATCAGCTATGATTGCTGGTTTAGTAATTGGTTTAGTAAATGGTTCAATTAAGCCTATTATTTCAACCCTTTCCTTACCAATTAACTTATTAACACTAGGAGCATTTTCGCTTATAGTTAACGGTTTTTGCTTCTGGTTAGCAGCAGCTTTAACTCCTGGATTCGCAGTAAGCGGACTTATTGCTTTCTTCGTCGGTCCCGTTATCTTGTCTTTGGGTAACACCTTCATCAGTAACTACTTTGTAGAAAGAAATATTCTTGAAGGTAAAGCAAACAATAACGCTGAATTACCATCTAGCTAATTAATCACAATTTTCAATTAGAAACCAAAATATATCTTTAGATAGAATTATCAATTTTGGTTTGTCTCCAATCACTTCAATTAACTGTAATTCAAAAGGTCAAAACACTATGAAACTTTTACTAGGTTTACTCGTACCTCCCGTTGGTATTTTCTTAACTTATGGAGTCGGTCCTACTTTATTTATTAATATCGGATTAACTTTATTAGGATGGCTTCCTGGAAGCATTCACGCATTATGGGCAATTACTAAGCATAATGAAATGGAAAGAAGCGTATAATTTTTCCGTCTCACTTAAGCAAAAATTTTCTGTAGGATATTGGGGGGTGGATAATTGTCCACCCTTTTAGTTTTGAATTTTAATAATAGATGTCTTTAGCAACGGATATTTTTAGCAGCAGATATTTTGGATTTTAGAATATATTCAGAATAAAAATCTAAAATAACTCAAATCTTGCACCAGTGTCATAAACCTGGTTTATTGTTGCTTAAACAACAACATAATAATGCTTTCACTTCGGAGAAACCGGGTTTATTTGGTCTTCTTGAGAATGGTGCAATATATAAGATAACAGATAATAAACCTGGTATCTTAAAGATATCAGGTTTATATAATTAGTAGCTAATAATTATTAGACTTATTCAATTTTTGTAAGCTTATTTAATTAGACTTCACCCCCTCTCCCTTAATAAGGAGAGGGGGAAGGGGGGTGAGGTTTTAGCGTATTAGACTCAACCAAAATTCGCTATATTTCAACATTAAAAAGACGTTGCACTGCAACGTCTCTACATAAATACTCATACCTTATCAAACAACCAGAATATATTAGTTATTTGTTTATTTATCTTTTAACCAGTCAGCAGTAGTTAAAAGCAACTCTCTTAACTTTTGTTTTAACTGACGCTCTTTTTTCGCTAATGAAGTACCTGCTTCAGCAAGTTTTGTTTCCATATCCGAATGCTTATCTTTAACCTGAGCAACTACTTCTTCTCCTTGAGGACGAGATTTTTCATACCAGGTTTTAGCATCGTTCAAAAAAGTTTGTACGTTATCACCATCACCACCGTAACGGGCTGCTAAATTAGCTCTTACAATAGCTAATTGTGCCTGCAATTGAGCGTAGCGTTTCTTTAATAAAGATGCTTCTTCGCTATTTTTGATTGATTCAACAGCAGATTTAATTGCAGTTTGAGCTTCAGTGGATTTTTCTTGAGTTGTGTCTTGAATCTCTGTCAAAATACCGTCAACTTCTAGCTGAATTTTTTCTTCTTCTTCATCTATTTGAGCCTGTAATAGCTTAACTTCTGACTGAGATTTAGCTAAAGCTTCTCGTCGCTTACTATCAACAGCTTCCACAGCACCTTCAATAGACGCAGTAATTTCTTCTTTGATTTCGCTACCTTTTCCTTGTAAATTTTCAGCTACAGCGGAAACAGCATCTTTAACTAATACTCGAAGTTCAACCGAACCTTCTTTAAACTCTGAGACAACCCCACCAACAGCAAGTTTAACAATTTCTCGAATTCTATCAACTCTTTGCTGTCCGGTTTCTTTTACTTGTTGTAAGTCTGTTTTAATTTGTTCTTTGATATTGTCAGCCATATTCTATACCTATGCAAATAATGCCGGAAAATTTTATTGACCTGCCGGTTGCTTCTATATAGTGACGTATAAGTTTATAGAAGTGGTACATCCTTTAGATAGAAAATAGTGATGAAAGTTATTTTTTAATTCAATAAGGTATATGTCTGATATTTAAGAATAAGTAATTGGTATATGCTCGCTTTGATAAATAAGTCAGAAATAGCAACGATTCATTAAATGATAAAGTTGAGCATAGTCCAAATTTTTATGTATCGAAATGAAAAGTTTGATTAAAATTATCTTATTTACACTTTTATTATTGATAGTTTATCTGCAACAACCGGTATTCGCAGATACAGTTGATGGAGTAAACGGTGCAAAAATATTTTCAGCAAATTGCGCGGGTTGTCATATTAATGGAGGTAATATAATTCGACGCGGTAAAAATTTAAAAATGAAAGCTTTAAAAAAATATAAAATGGATTCCGTTGAAGCGATTTCTAATATTGTGACATACGGAAAAAATAATATGTCAGCCTATAAAGACCGTTTAAGCGAATCAGAAATACAATCCGTATCTACCTACGTTTTAGAGCAAGCTGAAAATAATTGGCGAAAACGATAAATAGTTAACAGTTATTCAGTTATCAAGTAGGAATTAGGAGTGATTTGAACATTCAACCTTTAACCGAAAGAATTTTATATTTTGATGACATTACCTTGCGGTGAGAGTAGTTGGGGGTGTCGGTTTCCGTCCCCCAAAAAGCGCGTTAGCGCAGCGTCTCTCGTTAGCGGAGCGTGCCCGGAGGGGGGGTTCCCCTGTTTTAGCAAATATCCGGGTAAATGGTTTCAAGCAAGACGGTTTCAACTATGGTAACAATCTAAAATCGCAAATCCGTCTTGAAAAGTTTTGGGGACGGAAACCGACACCCCAAACTTTCCGCAAAATCCAAAATTTATTGACCTTTAACCTATTTAAATGACAACTACTTATCTACCAAAATTAAACGTTCCTGGACCTCGGGTGCATCCCATATTGGGACGTTTACCTATGATTTTACGTTTTGCAAAGGATTCTATTGGATATACCCGTCATCTGTTTGAAACCTATGGTTCGGTGGTTTCTATGACGGCAGGTGGCGGTACTCAAGTATACTCGCCCCTTCCGGAATGTCCCGGCACGGTTTTTACTTGTGGTGCAGAGAATGTACGTACCGTTACCAGTCAGCACGATGTTTATTACAAGTATCCCTTGTCCGGGATGATGTATAGCACGCGGAATGATTCATTGAGAACCGAGCCTCTAAAGCATTTTGGTGTTGGTTTATTTGGTGTAAACGGAGCAACTCATCGACAATATCGCCAGCTTTTGATGCCAGCTTTTCACAAGCAGCGTATTGATTCTTACCGTTCGGATATGGTTGCTATTACTCAGTCGGTACTCGAACAATTAACCATAGATAAGCCAGTTGATATCGCTCAAGTAATGCGATTGTTGACTCTTCGGATAGCGACTAAAACTTTCTTTGGCAGCGATGTAGGTGAAGAAGGAGCTAAAAGCGGAGAGATTTTGCAAGAAGCATTGGGAATGAATGGAAACTTGGCGATCGCATTTTTACCTTTTGATATTCCCGGACTTCCGTACCATCATTTACTAAATTTATTCGCGCAACTTGATGAAGAAATGCGTCGATTAATTCGCTATAAACGAGCTAGCGATACCTTAGATACGGACGTGCTTTCAATGTTAATTCAAGCACAAGATGCAGAAACAGGTTTAACTTTAGATGAGGATGAACTCTTAGGACATGCAGGAGTCATTTTTGCAGCAGGACACGAAACCAGCGCAAATGCACTGACATGGACTCTATTTCTTTTATCCCAGCATCCCCAAATAGCCCAAGACCTACTTGATGAACTGCAAAGCGTATTAAATGGAGAAGCACCAACTATAGAACAATTACAAAAATTACCTTTATTAGAAAGAGTAATTAAAGAAAGTATGCGGTTATTAACCCCAGTACCTTGGAATGGTCGCGTGACCTCTCAAGAAACCGAACTAGGAGGTTACAAATTACCCAAAGGAACGGAAGTTTTTGTCAGCATCTACCAAACCCATCACCTACCAGAAATTTATTCCCAACCAGAAAAATTTAATCCTCAAAGGTGGGAGACATTGAAGCCAACAATGTTTGAATATAACCCCTTTAGCGCTGGGAGTAGAGTTTGTATTGGTGCTAGTTTTGCCATGATGGAAATCAAAATTGTCTTATCAATGTTATTGCAAAAATACCGCTTAGAATACATTCCCCAGCAAACAATAGACCGTTTTGGATTAATAGTCATGGCA
Organism: Calothrix parasitica NIES-267; assembly: GCF_002368095.1. GTDB lineage: Bacteria > Cyanobacteriota > Cyanobacteriia > Cyanobacteriales > Nostocaceae > Rivularia > Rivularia parasitica. The sequence goes on from NZ_AP018227.1 coordinate 3,905,132, forward strand.
CCCAAAAACGGTATAAAAGTGACTGTTCGCAAACAAGACCGCAATTTTTCTCAAGGAGTCGGTGGAGTAAAAGGGAACATTCGCGAAATGGTCGAATTAGTCGGATGATGGGGAGATGGGGAGA
>NZ_AP018227.1:3905795-4427468 GCF_002368095.1 Calothrix parasitica NIES-267
ATGGGGAGATGGGGGAGATGGGGGAGATGGGGAGATGGGGAGATGGGGAGATAGTTAGTAGTAACTTCTAAGATTTTATTTCTACTTATAATTGCTAATTGGTAATTGATGATCCACACCCGACCGGTGAAAATTTATAATTGGTAATTGATAATTAATTAGTCATGAATAATAAAGGTGTAACGCTTTGGCTGACAGGTCTTAGTGGAGCGGGTAAAAGTACTATTGCAAAAGGGATTGAAGAAAAACTTCGGGCTAGTAAATGTCCGGTTGAAGTTTTAGATGGAGATATTATTAGAACTTGGCTATCTCAAGGATTGGGTTTTAGTAAAAAAGACCGCGATACAAATGTAAGAAGGGTCGGATTTGTCGCAAACTTGCTTAGTCGTAATGGAGTTGTGACAATTGTGGCGATGATTAGTCCTTATCGAGAAATTAGAGCAGAAATTCGAGCTATTACTAATAACTTTGTCGAAATCTATATTAATACACCGTTAGAAGTATGTGAAGCAAGAGACGTTAAAGGATTGTATGCTAAAGCAAGAGCCGGGGAAATAAAAGGTTTTACAGGAATAGACGACCCTTACGAATCTCCTTTGAATCCAGAAATTGTTTGTAATACCAATCAAGAAACAATTGAAGAAAGTGTGAGTAAAGTTATTCAATATTTGCAGGATAATGGTTTTTTATCTATTGCTGTCACAGGAGTAATGAGTTAGGAGTTAGGAGTTAAGAGTTAAGAATTAAAAATTAAGAGTTAAGAGTTAGGAATTGCTAGTAATTTCCCCCTTGTCTCCCCATCTCCCTATCTCCCCCTCTCCCCCATCTCCCTCATCTCCCCATCTCCCGTTCCCATTTATCAGCTACCATCAAATAAGACGAGTACGGTCATAGCACGTATGTACCAAACAGACCCACCAATTCCTCCCAAAGAAAGTCTTCCTACAATGTATGATTTACCTAGTGAAGATCCAGAGGAACCTGGTTTGCCGGACGAATTTCATATTTATCAACCGCAATTGTTGGAGGAAACTTTCCGTCCACCAACTTATGGTACTGATGAAGTTTTTGTGGCTAGCGATTTAAATCTTTACTATGATTCGCGCAATCCTCTATGGTATAAACGTCCCGATTGGTTTGCAGTAGTTGGAAATTCTAGGTTTTATCAACGAAGAGATTTGCGCTTGAGCTACGTCATTTGGCAAGAAGGGATAAGTCCTTTTGTTGCGGTAGAATTGATTTCTCCCGGAACTGAGAAAGAAGATTTAGGACAAAGCTTACGTATAGTAGAAGCAGACAAACCACCAACTAAATGGCAAGTTTACGAACAAATTTTAAGAATTCCTTATTATATCGTATTTGATAGATACACAGATAATTTACGAGCTTTTGTTCTTCAAGCTGAATCTTATAAAGAACTTAATTTAGAAGAACCACGTATTTGGATGCCAAGGTTAGAAATGGGTTTGGGACTTTGGCAAGGTATTTATAAAGGAATCGAGCGCTTGTGGCTGCGCTGGTATGAAGATAACGGTAACTGGTTACCAACTCCAACAGAACGAGAAAATCAGCGAGCAGAACGAGAACGTCAACGAGCAGAACAAGCAAGCCAACGGGCCGAGCGTTTAGCTGCAAAACTACGAGAATTGGGCGTTAATCCTGACGAATTATAAAGATGTAGTTCAAGTATTTTCTACTCGCTACTTTCTACTCCCTAAAATTCCAAGTAACAAATTGTATATTATTATTTTGCTCCCTGCTTGTATCTTTATCGGTTACAACCATAACAACACAATATATATTAGCTAAGATGATACACAGCCCCTAAAGGTTTTTTAGAGTTTGTTGTATCTTTTCATAATTAAGAACTGCAAAAACTTAAAATAACGCCCCTCCACCAAAAGGTCCAAAATGCAAACTACTACTCTGCTTCTTTCTAAACAACTTCCCAACCTACAATACTCTTCTACACAAGAGCAGTTTGATGAAACTTGGGCAGCACCTTTGTCTACTCTCTTAGGTTTGGGACGTGCTGCGGGTGCTGACTTTATCGAATTCTTTTTAGAGCGCGTAAATTATATTAGCTGCTTAGCAGAAGAGGACACTATTACCAGTATTACTCCTCGTCTTTCTACGGGTGCTGGAGTAAGGGTGTTTCGCGGTAAAGCTGATTGCTACGTTAGCACTAATGATATTTCGTTCAATGGTTTAAAAGCTGCTTTAGAAAAAGCTTTGGCGATTGTAGGGTTACAATTACCAGGACCAAATGCTTTTATCCCGGAAATTAACCTGGAATTATTTAGGGATTACGCATCAAAGAGAGGCAAAAATGCATGGCTACCTTTATGTACTTCCATGAGAGAAATGGGAGAAGTTTTACTTGACAGTACAACTCAGCTAAAGCAAAAAGCGAGCCATATTCAATCCCGTCGTGCTTCCTATTTCCGCGATTGGCAAGAAGTTTTGATAGCTGCAAGTGATGGAACTTTTGCTCGCGATATCCGTTTAACTCAATCGGTAGCATTGAGTTTATTATGTGCTGAGGGTGCCCATCGTAGTTCCATAGCCGAGCGTGGTGGCAATACTAGCGACCCTAATTTTCTCAAAACTTGGGATTTCCAGCAAGCGGCAGCGCAAGTTAGCGAATCTGCTGGAAAAATGCTATACGCGGACTATGTGGAATCGGGTAATTATCCGATTATTATGGCGAATCATTTCGGTGGAGTCATTTTTCACGAAGCTTGCGGACATTTACTAGAAACTACTCAAATTGAACGCAATACTTCTCCTTTCGCGAATAAAAAAGGTGAAAAAATTGCTCATGAAGCTTTAACTGCTTGGGATGAAGGACGTACCGATAATGCCTTTGGCACCATTGATATGGACGATGAAGGTATGCCAGCCCAAAGAACTTTATTAATTGAAAAAGGAATTCTGAAGAACTTCTTGGCAGATAGAAGCGGTTCAGCTCGTACCGGACATCCTAGAACTGGTAGCGGAAGACGGCAGAATTTTACTTATGCTGCGGCTAGTCGGATGCGTAATACTTATATTGCGACCGGGGAACACTCTATAGATGATTTGTTCGCCTCTATTGATAAAGGTATTTACTGTAAGAAAATGGGTGGTGGTAGCGTTGGTGCTACTGGTGAATTCAATTTTGGTGTTGAAGAAGCCTATTTAATTGAAAACGGTAAAATGACCAAGCCTTTGAAAGGAGCTATTCTGATTGGCGAAGCTCAGGAAATCATGAACAAAATTTCCATGTGTTCCAATGATTTGTCTTTAGCTCCGGGCTTCTGCGGCTCCGTTAGTGGTAGCATTTATACTACCGTAGGGCAGCCACATATTAAAGTTGATTCGATTACCGTTGGCGGACGGTAAAGAGATTTTGGATTTCGGATTTTGGATTGAGAATTGTAGAGACGTAGCACTGCTACGTCTCTACAGTTAGGTTAATAAACTTATTCTTTCATTTTTCTACCAAATTCCCAATCCCCTATTCCCTATTCCCTATTCCCTATTCATTAATAATTATGCCTAACATACAGGAAATAGCAGCATCTGCTAAAGAAAGTGCCAATAAACTCGGTATCAAAAAGTTTGATATTTATGGTTCGGCAGTAGATTCAACTAGCGTTCAAGTTGACCAAGGTGAGCCGAAGCAAGTTAAAGCAACCAACCTTTCTGGTGTTACCGTCCGAGTCTGGAATCAAGATAATACCATGGGTGTCACTAGTACTACAGATGTAGACCCCAAAGGCTTAGAGTTGGCTTTGAAAACTGCATTTGAAGCAAGTACGTTTGGTGTCAAAGAGAATGTACCAGATTTCAGCCCGGAAGCTAAAGCTGAATTAAATAACGGTACGTCTCATGAAAAAATAGACCAAGCACCAGTAACGTCTTTGATAGATAGTTTGTTAGATGCTGAAAAAGAAGTACTCGCATCCCACGAAGCTATTAAAGGAGTACCCTACAATTCTTTATCGCAAAGGGATGTTGATAGATTTTATCTGAATAGCGATGGTGCAATGAGAGCCGAATCGCATTCTTTGGCTTCTGTTTTTCTCTACAGTAAAACTGAGGAAGAAGGTAAAAAACCTCGTAGTGCTGGTGCTTTTAGAATGAGTTACGGTGTCAAGGATTTAGACATTGATGGCTGCATTAAAGAAACTGCTGAAAAAACTATCAGTCATTTGAATTATCGAAAAATTCCGACTGGTAAGTATATGGTTGTGTTTTCACCAGATGCTTTTTTAAGCTTGCTGGGGGCTTTTTCCAACTTATTCAACGCTCAAAGTATTCTTGATAAGCAAAGTTTATCTACTCCCGACGATATAGGTAGCGAAATTGCTTCTCCCTTACTTTCTCTATATGATGATGCACTGCATTCAGCAAATATTGGTGCAGAAACATTTGATGGAGAAGGAACCCCCACTCGTCAAATATCGCTAATTGAAAACGGGGTTTTGAAGAATTTTCTTCATAGTGCTGGTACCGCTAAACGGATGAATGCTCAACCTACGGGTAATGCTAATATCGGTGCGAAAGTTACTATTGGTCCTAACTTCTATCACGTTTTTGCAAGTAAAGCACCGGAAAAACAGCTTAGTTTAGAAACTGCTGAAAATGTTGTTTTCGTTGATGATGTACAAGCACTTCATGCAGGAGTTAGAGCTTTACAAGGTTCATTCTCTTTACCGTTTGACGGTTGGTTGATAAATAAAGGAGAAAAAACCAGCATTGATTCAGCAACCATAGCTGGAGATTTTCGCGAACTTCTTAAATCAATTGTTTTTGTCGAAAAGGAAGGAGAATTAACTCCTGGAGGAGTTTGTCCCCGGATTTGGGTCGAAGGTTTATCTATTACCGGAGAATAAATCGCGGTTTTTATCTATTTAGCCGATTCCTGAACAATTATCAAATTATCTGGAGACGTTGCAATGGAACGTCTCCAGATTTTTATTATGAATCGCTATTACTTTTCCAGAAACCGGGTTTCTTTAGACTAACTATAGCGAATTTCGGTTGAGTCCAATACACTCGAACCCTCATCCCGTCGTCTCGGACACCCCTCTCCTTAATAAGGAGAGGGGAAGGGGGTGAGGTTAAATCTGTATTGCATCCAAATGAAAAACGTTATATATAGGTTCGCTGAATCGCTTATGAATAAAAATATGCTCGCAGTTGATTCAATCAATAAATCATTTCAAAATACAAAAATATAGAGACACACATTTGTGCATCTCCGATAAGAACTATTTATCAAATTATTCGTAATAGTTAAAAGCCTTATTGTTCTTCAAGGTATTGTCCACCAACGCCCACTGAAGTATTAAATATTTCCGCACCAGCTAAATTCGCACCCACCAATGTTGCATCTTCTAATTGAGCGCTGTATAGCTGAGAATCGCTCAAATTGGCATTAGTTAAATCGGCTTTATTCAGGGTTGTGCTATTAATAAATGCACCTTTTAAGTTAGCACCAGTCAAATCTGCACCAGTCAAATCTGCACCTTCTAGATTTGCTTCTTCAAGGTCAGCACCTCTTAAATTGGCATTTCTTAAATCAACACCAATCAAATGAGCACCTCTTAAATTAGCACCTCTTAAATTACAGGCATAACATTCTCTTGTTTCTGTTAACTGTAATACTTCGCTAGATACAGTCTTTTCGGCTTGAGCAGGAGCGCCTAAAAACATTGTACTTAATGCTGCTACTGCCGCGATAATCTGAGTTTTCATACTTAAATCTCCTCCTCCACTTAGCAAGTCTTATTGATTCATTTATTAAAGATAAAATTTTATATATTGTCTCTTGAAGGCAATTTAAACTTTATCTTAATCCTTAAGAATTGCTAAACTTTTTGTTTAATCAACTGTTTATATCATCGCTTAAATTTATCGAGATGTCTTCATCCTAACGATTGAAGTTTTAGATAAAGAACACTATCTTTTTATTTATTAAATAATATAAATACCTTCTATGTGCATTTACTAAAAGAGAGCATAATACACAATCGAGACGAAAAATCGGTTTTTTCCGCTATAAACGTCTTTTTTGGCTTTTTTCTGGCAAAATTAAACTGTCTTCTTTTGCTTTTATCGCAAACCTCTACCGTCAGATATAACCTGATATCAGTTGAAAACCTTTGAAGAAATCTTAGGGAGTAATAAGAGAACTAAAAGGTAACACCTTTAAGCCTCGCTTATTACCTTTATTAAAGAAAACGATAAATAGCATCAAGTTAAGCAAAATATTAACGGTTTATGAAAATCCGCCCAAGATAACATCATATAAAGTTAAATTACTGTAAGTATAGAAATAGATTGATAACAAATGCCTACTTCACAACTTAAACTATTAAATTGAAACCATTTGTATAGAGGCATGCACGCTAAGAATATAATCAAGTCATATTATTTCTTACGGAGGTATAAATGAAGCTTACAAATAAAACGCTGGTGCTGTAAACTTAGCGATTACTTATTAATCTTTGATTATCACCTGCATGAATGCTGATTTTATTTTCTTGCAAGAAAAACTCAGCCCCTAATTGCATGCAGTCAGGGGTTCAAATAGCGATGCATCAAGTTCGGTGCTATTCAACGTTTATCAAGAAAAATGTAAATTAATTTGCAATAGTAGTTGTAGATAGTAGCTGTACTGATAAATTACGCAAATAAGGTGAAAAAATATGTAAATGATGTATAGTTTACTTTGCCTACGTGCGTATATTCCTGATTTAGTTAAAATAACTAAGCATATCCGATAATATCAACACGGACTTGAAAAAGTCCTGAATAAACCATACTTATGAATCAACTCAGCAATGGCTATACCATATTCCTTAGTTTGTTAGTGGAAGCGATTCCTTTTCTGTTGATAGGAGTTTTGTTCTCCAGTATGCTGCTGTTTTTTGTTGATGAGCGTGCGCTAGTGGAAAAAGTACCAAAGAATCCAATGCTTGCAGCCATTTGCGGAAGCCTTTTGGGTTTTTTGTTCCCAGTCTGCGAGTGCGGTAACGTTCCGGTAGCGCGACGATTAATAACCCAAGGTGCCCCTACTCCTTTTGCAATTGGTTTTTTACTTGCGGCTCCAACAATTAATCCAATTGTAATTTGGGTAACATGGGTTGCATTCCGCGACCAGCCTGAAATAGTCGTATTAAGAGTGGTGTTTTCTTTATTTATAGCCACAATTATCGGCTATGTCTTCAGCTTTCAAAAAGACTTAAGCCCTATAGTTCAGCCAACACTTGCTCGCTATCTAAAATTTAATCAGCCACAAAAAGCAAAATCGCAAGCACTTCTTGAAGATTCCGAGCTAGAACAAAAAGCAGCAGTATCGAGCATCTTAAAACCCGGTACTTATTTGCTGGGTGGAAAACTAGGGGGTCAAGCCGTGCGGATGGAGACTGCGGCTACCGAAGCGACTCTTCCTGCTTATAGTTCGAGGAAACCCTTCTGGGACAAAATGCGACTCGTTATAGAAAATTCCATTCAAGAATTACGGGAACTAGGTGCAGTACTTATTTTAGGAAGTGCGATCGCCGCAGCAATTCAAGTCTTAGCACCCCGAGAATTAATTCTTAGTTTGGGGGTAGGCCCAATTGTTTCCATACTCACAATGCTGGTATTGGCGACAGTTGTATCTATTTGTTCTACAGTTGATTCCTTCTTTGCTTTATCTTTTGCTTCGAGCTTTACGAGCGGTTCTTTATTAGCCTTTTTAGTTTTCGGTCCAATGATTGACCTAAAAGGTATTGGTTTAATGCTATCAATATTTAAGCCGAAAGCAGTTGTTTATCTCTTCGTACTAGCAGCACAATTAACGTTTTTGTTTTGCCTGATAGTCAATTTACATTTTATTTAAATGGTTTTTTTATACAAAAATATGCTTCATTTGATTGTCGAACGGAGGTGAATAGGGAATGTACAACGGCATAAAAAAGACAATATTACTAACAAAATGTTAGAAAAATTTTAGCGAAGTAACTACCTATTTAGTAATTCCGAATACCACAATTGATTTAAAGCTAAATATATGAGCAACTAAAATAATTTCTTCAAGTAATCTAAAATCCAAAATCCAAAATTGAATCATCTTCGCTTCCTCACACCCATAATCAATAGGCAATGAGTTACAGAAAACGCCCATCAAAGACTTTAAAGAATCTACTTCCTTGGTTAGATGTCCTTGCTATTACAGCATGGGGATTTTTGCTATTAAGATACTGGCTGTCGCAACAGCTATATTTACTTATTCACCCTAATTATTTTGCATTAGTTGTTGTAGCAGGCATCATATTAATAATTATTGGCATTGCTAAAGGAATTGAGCTTTTGCGACAACGCAAACCCGTTCAAGAAGCTCAACACATGAACTTAATACCCCCTCGTTTGGGTAGCTTCTTATTAATCGTAGTCGCAATTATAGGCTTTACTGTTGCACCCCGAGTTTTTGCTAGCGATAAAGCCATACAAAGAGGGGTAGCTGAATTCGGACAAGCAAATTCTCGTCTTCAACCTCAGTCATTCCGTACATCCACTCGTCCCGAAGAGCGTTCCTTAGTGGATTGGACGCGCACCTTAAGCGTTTACCCAGAGCCGGATGCATATACCGGACAAAAAGCCAAGGTAAAAGGATTTGTGATTCACCCGCCAGATTTAGGAAGCGAATATTTATTTTTAGCAAGGTTTGTGCTTACTTGTTGCGCCGCAGATGCTTACCCAGTTGGCTTACCCGTAAAATTAAAGCAAGGTCAAACAAGAGACGAATTTAAGAAAGATGGTTGGTTTGAAGTAGAAGGAGAAATGGCAACAGAAAATCTTTCAGGAAAACGTCAACTAACAATTATTGCAAGTTCGCTGAAAAAAGTTTCACAACCCAAAAATCCTTATAGTTATTAATTGTTAGTAGTTAGTAGTTAGTAGTTAGTAGGACTTACGCAACAATAATAGAAAGTGTCGCTTTCCTGACATCGATATCCCCCCAACCCCATTAAAAAGTATGACTTTGCGTAAGTCCTTGTTAGTAAATCGTATTTTTTTAAGACTATATAACAGAAAGCAAAAATAAAAAATCGGTTGAATTTTGTTAAATTTTTATATAGCCGAATAAATTAGATTATAGATAATAATTAGTAACTTACAACTAACCACTAACCATTAACAAGTAACAATCCAAAATCCAAAATCCAAAATCCAAAATATAATGACCACCAACAAGAAATTTGTTCAACCATTAGATAGAGTTTCCCTAATACTGATAATAGTATTAACCGTATTAATTGGATTAATTATCTTAAAAGGTGATGCGGTTAAGCCAAGTGTTCGTAACTTTAGCTGGGAAAATGAAAAAATTGGAGCCGAAGATATATCTTTTGGTCTGACTTTTAGCCGTCCAATGGATATTGATAGCGTACAAAATAATTTGAAAATCGAACCACCTTTAGCCGGAAAATTCAGTTGGGCTGGAAGAAGAATGGTTTATACACTTTTAACCCCAGCCCCTTATGGAGAGGAATACAAAGTAAAGTTAGAAGGTGCTAAAGATAAATTTGCTGTTGCGAAAAGAACAAAAAAAGTTATCCAACCTTTTACTGGTAATTTTGTTTCCCGTGACAGGGTTATTCTTTATTTGGGTGCTGAGAAAAAAGAAAGAGGAAGGCTAATTCTCTACAATTTGACTAAGCAGAAAAAAAGATTAATAACTCCTAAAGACTTATTAGTATTAGATTTTGAGCCATTTTCTCAAGGAGATAAAATTCTATTTTCGGCTCATGCTGCAAATAGTCAAGATACTTCATCCGCTCAACTGTATACAGTCTCTACAGGTATTTCAACAGAAAAAGCAGGAAAAGGCAAACCAGCAGGAAAAGTTGATTTAGTTTTAGATAGTAAAGAATATCAAATTCTCAAATTTGACCTATCTCCTGACGGAAAAACTATAGTATTACAAAGAGCGCATAAAAAGAATACCAGCGATTTTGGGCTATGGTTTCTATCAGTAGGAGATAACGGTAAAGAAAGCGAACCCAAACGTATAGAAAACGAACAACCAGGAGGAGACTTTCTGATAACTCCTGATAGTAAAGCCGTAGCGGTAGCTCAAGGAAAAGGAACGGCCATATTACCGATACAAACAGACGCTAGCAAACCCTTAGATTTTCTTCCGCAATTCGGTGTACTGCAAGCTTTTTCTAAAGATGGTTCTAAAGCCGTTCTAGTCAAATTTAATACTGACTATACAAGAGATTTATTTCTAGTCTCCAACCAAGGAACTCAGAAACAATTAATTAAAACTACAGGTTCGATTATCAAATGTGAATTTGACCCCGCTTCACCTACACTTTACTGCTTATTAACCCAACTATTACCTGGAGAAGAATATCAAGAACAGCCATATTTGGTAGCAATTAACGTTGAAACCGGACAACAAAAACCAATATTAGTTTTACCCTCTGACAAGCGAGATTTGCAGATGAGCTTGTCTCCCGATGGTTTGGGATTATTATTCGACCAAGTAGTTTCAGCAACCGGTACATCAGGTGCGGTGAGAAATAACCCCTTGAAAACAAATGACGGACAAGAAATAAGCACCAGCAGCTTATGGTTAATGCCACTTTTACCCCTAAGCGACGGTGACCTCAGCGCAGAACTAAAACCAGAACAACTTCCCTTTGTTGGCTTTCACCCGCGCTGGCTTCCTTGAGGAATTAGGAATAATAAGTAATAAGTAGCAAGTAGCAAGTAGAAAGTAGAAAGTAGAAAGTAAATCATTTCTTATGGTTACTATCATCTCTGTTGCTCAATCAGCGATTTATTACTCATTACTCGCTACTCACCACTCGCTACCCATTACTTAATACTCGTTACTCCTTCCCCAGGACAATATATTACTTGCTTACAGGGGGGAGTAATTTGCTACATTAGAATACAATGTCAAAATTAATCTACATCAATTGTATTAAGAGTGATTTGATTCAAAATCACTCTTTGATGACAATTGTTTAGAAGTGTATTGGATTTGTTAATTTTTTCAAATTCAATTGCTTCGCTGATAACTGGTGTAAGGTAACAAAACCGATAATTATTAACTGATATCGGGAAAAGTATGTCTTGCCTAAAGGAAAAGATTTTGTTAAGACAGCATCAATAATGAAGAATTATACCGTTGTGTCTGCTTTAAAATTGAAGCTGGTGGGTGAAGAGTGATGCATGAAGCCCAAACCCCGGATGATGGGGCTAATATTAAAAATTTAAATTCTGTTGATTCGTCACGGTCGTCTGAAGGGACGGCTAATCCTTTTAATTCGATTTTGGCTGGCGAATATAAAGCAAAAGAATTACTATTGCTGGCTCCAGCTAGGGAGGAAGCGCTGTCGTCCGCAACTGTGGATTATCCCGAGGGAGAGACAGTTACAGAACATATTGATACACAAGTCGAAATTATTATTGATTCTAATTTGAATCAGTCCTCTCAATTCGATGAAGAAACTGACTTGGAAGCTGATTCCGACTTGGACTGGGTTGCTGAACCTAACGTCGAACAACAGCAGATAATCAATGCAGAATTTGACCAACTGCTGAAATTGAATGAAGAATTACGGAACGCTAACAACCAACTATACGAGCAAGCAGAGCAACTTACTAACGCTTTAAGCGAATCAGAAGCAACTTTGCAGCAACAAAGAAAGCGTTCGACTGTTGCAGAATCAATGCTAAAACAGCACACTCACGAGTTAAATGCTGCTCAAGCACAGATACAATCTCTGTTTGAACAGTTAGAAAGCTCAGCGCAAAACGTTCAGCGTCAAGAAAGTTTAGCTGAGTCATATCGAGGACAGCTTGAATTTAATCAGCAACGTCTGGCTCAGTTGGAACGCGAATGTGCTTTGATACAAGGTAAGTACAGCGAACAAACTAGGCTTTTATCGCAATCGGAGAATGCTTGTCGCGAGCTACGTACCAGACTCAAGCGTCAGCAGCGCCAAACTTTACAATTTAAAGCGGCTTTAGAAAAGAGCTTGGAAACATCAGTTCCCGGTTACGATAACCCCGAGGATAGCGATAGTGATTTTCTCAATATAAAAAATAATTCCCGTTTAAATACATCTCATCGAACCCAATCCATAAGCAGTATACAGTCAATTCAGCCTTGGTCGGCTCCTCCAGAGTCCTACAAGACACGAAATGACTTTTGGGAACAAACGCTTACCAGATATCCCAGCAACCATAGCGAAAGCTCGACTCCCGAAGAATCTTCTACTTGGGAATTTACAGCTAATCCCGATATAACATCAGAAAATACCAGCCAGAATCCAGCCGAAGATTTGGTAAATAATGATTTAATCGATATTGACTCATCAGATGAGGATTTAACCACTGTTAATCAAGTAGTTCCTCCATCAGAATCATCAGAGAACTCTGACTTAACAACTATTAATCAAGTAGTTCCTTCATTAGAATCATCAAATAACTCTGACTTAACAAATGTTAATCAAGTAGTTCCTGTATCGGAATCATCAGAGAACTCTGACTTAACAACTGTTAATCAAGTAGTTCCTTCATTAGAATCATCAGACTTAGAAGAAAAATTAGAAACCGTTATCCAGGAATTTTTTGCTTCTCAAACCGAACCTGTATCTCCACAATCCTCCCAACAGCAAGGTACAGAAACCTCCGAAGATGAAAATCCTACCTGGACAACTATTATCGAACCTCGTGGAACAGATAATGATGAGGTGGTAAATGTTGAAACTCATCAAAATTCCTATATAGAGGATGAGCAGACCGTAAGTTTTACCTCATCCATAAATGACATTGATAACGATGAAACTGAAGATTATTGGGAAGAAGTATCCCATTATCCAGCTTTCGACTTATCCGAAAATGCCCCAGCTTTCGAGATAACCACCGATACAGATACAGATACTACTTCTCCTTCACCATTAATTTACCCCAAACGTCCACCTAAAGGACGAAAATCCCTTGCATCTGTAGAACTGCCAAAATTTTCCCAAAAGGATGATAGGAAGAATGAGTGATGGGGAGATGGGGAGATGGGGAGATGGGGAGATGGGGAGATAGGGAGATGGGGAGATAGGGAGATTGGGAGACAAGGTGACAAGTAGCGAGTAGGAATTGAAGATTGAGCAGCAGACTACTTACTACTTACTACTCACTACTTGCTACTTACTACTCACTACTTGCTACTTACTAACAACTGTCACTTGATTACTTTCAACTTTGGGTTGATAATTTTGGTTTTTGGTAAGTGGTTTACCAGCATTCAATGCATAATTTATTGCCAAAAATCGCAGCCACAACCCAGGGAACCGAGGTTCTAATTTTGGTTGTATCTGACTAGCAAATTTCCCGAACCATTTACCAAATAAAGCACTAACTATACTATGTCGAGTAAAGTCGATGTAGTTACCAACCCATCTAAGTAAATCTTTTGCACCAGCGAGTTGCCAAATCCACAAAAGTAATGCGGGATTTTTCTTAGCTGCTTTTAATGCAAGTCGGTTAAAGGTTGATAAATCGAATCTGTCTTTAATAAAGTTATCTGCTACCTCTTCTGGCTCATCTGCTAATAACCCAAAGAAGTTATTTAGCATCGCGTTGATGCGTTCTGGTGGTATAAATTTCCCGGTAGGAACCATCATTCCTTTAGAAAACATCCAGGTTACGGCAATATTATTTTGGAATGCACGAATTTGGTTTAAATGTTTGGCTGAAAGTAAGTCGTGTTTGAGCGCTGTATCCAATAGTTGTGTTAATCTTTCGAGATTACGGACTAAGGAACCAAAACCGGTAAATACTAAAGGAGACTGGAGCGATGCTGCATCACCAATGGATATTAAACGATTAAAAGCAACAGTGCGATCGCGACTTCCAACACTGAAATGTCCGGGTATATATCCAAACGTTGGTTTTTTCCACTTTAGTTTATCCATATCGCAGCGGCGATATTCTGGCAAAATGGTGAAAAAGTCTTCGTACATCTCCAGTAACGAGCCGGGATTCTCTGCATTTACCTGGTGATAGTGAAATAGGTAAATCGTCAGTTCTTCGTTTTCTCCGGGAAATAATTCCCAAATTAACTGTCTTCCGCGCGAAATATCTCCATGACTATTGAGAACGTCACCGTATTTTGAATCCCAAACTTGTGGCTCAAATCCGCTTTCAACAACTGCCCCCACCGTCGGACATACGCTATCGAAAGCCCGTTTTGGGTTAAGCTGCCAAGCAATCGGTGAAGCCGTTCCCATTGCATCAACTAGCAATCTTCCACTAACTTGTTTGCTTGTTTGTGATGGTAAATCTTTAACAGTCAAAATAACTTGAGATGTATTTATATCAGCTTTGATAAACTCAGTTTCATCCCAGATATCCCCACCTGCATCTCGCAGTTTTTCACCACATAATTCTAGTAATTTTTCTGAATCTAAGGCTATATTTAGAACCGTTGGCGTATGTAGAATAGGTGCTTTTAGTTTATCGGGAATATAAGCATCAAAAAATTTATTAAATCCATCTTTATACTCTCGGGCAATAATTGATTCCACTTCAGCAGAAGTCAATAAACCCAAATTTACCAAACTTTGAATTTCCAAACGGGAAATATTCCATTCCCGATTCATCTTTCCAAAGGGTAAACGTTCGAGCAACAACACTTTATAGCCCAACCTAGCCATCACAGCCGCGTGGATGACACCCAATGCACCACCTATGTAGATTAGGTCGTAAGCAGGAGGGGGCGAGGGGGAGAGGGGGGGAGTGGAGGAATGAGAAAACAAAACCTGTCGCGGCTGCTGGGGATTCCTTACACCTTCGCGCCAGCGTTGTTCCCACCAGTAAGCGCGGTTTAAATCATATTCTCCGTTAGGCATTTTCTGAAAATACTTAACGGTGAGAGGATAATCAGCAGCTAGCTCTTCAAAAATTGATTTTTTGGACAAATCAATGGTTGGTGCTTCGGGATAATGATGAGGAAAGCGATTACGTATCTGATTAGTTAATTTTTGTAGAATTTGTGTCTCTTGTGAAATTTTATCGTTCCAGCGAAACACCTTTAAATACGTGGTTCGCTGCAAATTCCACACGAATACGGATAACTCATTGGGTAGCTTTTCCGTAATTTCGGTCACAGCAAATGTAGTCTCAGACGGCTTCAAGCGAATGCCATCGGACGTTAATATTTTGTGAAAAGTTCCCGGTTCAAATTCAGTTTGCAACCAGTTCTTTACTACTGCTGTGTCGGTCGTTGGGATTTCTAAATAAAGAATTTCTTTCATTTTTGGTGGCAATTTCCCCGAAATCTACTCATTAAGACAGATTTAAGAAAGTCGTAAATCACGGTACACTCCGCCCTATCAGTTGAATAAATATTCTGTAAAGAAAGTTTAAGAGTTCGCAAGTTTTTTTGTTCCTTTAATTATTCACACACACACGTCATGAATTATCCCATCCCAGACAACCCCCAGGAAATTTTTGCTATGAAGCAACAGCCGGTTGATGAGGAACTTGTTGCTGTAGCAATAGCGGGAGTAATAAAATTAGTTCGTTCTCAAGGTCAATCATTAGAAGAATTAACAAACCAAGTTTTAGCAGAAGATGCCGTTCTTGATAAACAACAACGTCGCTGGCTTAGTCAAGTCGTAGAACAGGCTTGGAATAACATTTAAGAACAGGTAATGGTTAGGAGTAGCAAGTAGTAAGTAGCAAGTAGCAAGTAGCAAGTAAATAATTATTTCTCCTTGTCTCCCTATATTTACCTTACCCATTACCCATTACCCATTACCTATTACCTATTACCTAACTTCAGCATTCAATTGTGAGTGCAAAAGTAAGCCGTATTCTAATCCTTCGACGACTGCTTGATAAGACGCTTCTAATATATTGTTAGAAACTCCTATTGTTGTCCAGCGCTGAGTACCATTTCCTAGTTCTACTATTGCGCGGGTGGTGGCTGAGGTTCCGGTATGTCCGTTAAGAATCCTGACTTTATAATCTGTTAGTTCAAATGTTTGGATTTGTGGATAGAATTTGACTAAGCCTTTACGTAAGGCTGCGTCTAATGCTGCAACTGGTCCATTCCCTTCAGCTGCTTCCCAAATGTCTTCGTTATTAACAGCAACTTTAACTGTTGCAAGTGCTTTGGTTGTCAAAACGGCTTTTCCTAAATCGCAGTGAATCTGAAAACCTTTGACTTGAAACCAGGAAGGACGAGTTTCTAAAACTTCGCGCATCAATAATTCAAAACTAGCTTCTGCTGCTTCAAATTGATATCCCTGACTTTCTAATTCTTTGAGACGCTGCAATATTTGCCTGGTTTTCGGATGGTTTTTATCAATTTCAATACCGAATCCACGAGCTTTCATTAAAACATTGCTGACTCCTGCTTGTTCGGAAATGACTATACGACGGCAGTTTCCGACTTGTTCGGGTTCAATATGTTCGTATGTCAGCGGATTTTTTTGCACTGCTGAAACGTGAATACCCCCTTTGTGAGCAAAAGCCGAACGTCCCACAAAAGGAGCATGGTCATCGGGAGCAAGGTTAACTACTTCACTAACAAACCTACTGGTTTGAGCAAGTTGGGATAGCTGGTCATCTTCAATACACTTGTAACCCAGCTTTAGCTGTAAATTTGGAATTAAAGAACAAAGATTGGCATTACCGCAGCGTTCGCCATATCCATTCATTGTACCCTGTACCATTCCGACACCTGACATTACCCCAGCTAAAGCATTGGCAACGGCCATGTCTGAATCATTGTGGGTGTGAATTCCTAATTGAATGTGTTGGGGAAAACTTTTGATTACTGATGTAACTATTTGAGAAACTTCATGAGGCAAAGTACCACCATTTGTATCGCATAAAACCAGCCATTCAGCACCAGCATCAACAGCAGTTTTTATAGTTTGTAAAGCATAATCGGGATTGTATTTATAACCATCAAACCAGTGTTCGGCATCGTATATAACGCGACGACCTTGACCGCGAAGATACTGTAGGGTATCGCGAATCATTTCTAAATTTTCTGCTAAACTTGTTTTCAGACCTTCTGTAACATGTAAATCCCAAGACTTACCAAAAATAGTTACCCAATTAGTACTAGCAGCAAGAATAGCTTGCAACATTGGTTCGGAACTTGCTGCTTGGTTCGGTCGTCGGGTTGAGCAAAAAGGAACTATTTGTGCTTGTTTGAGTGGTTGTTCTTGTAACTGCCAAAAAAGCTGTACGTCTTTGGGGTTAGCTCCGGGCCAACCACCTTCAATGAAAGGAATTCCCAGTTCATCTAGTCTTCTTGCGATACGTAATTTATCTTCCAACGAAACTGATAAACCTTCACGCTGAGTACCATCTCGTAGCGTGGTGTCGTACATCCAAAGTTTTTGTGAGGAATTTACGGTCATAATTATAAAGAGTAGAGCAGTAACTGAAGATGGCAATGTGTCAATATACAACAATAAAAAGCTAGTTTGGTAACCTAAGATGCCTGTCTTTTGAGCTAGACCTACGACAATATTGTGTATGCAACCCTCGCTTTATCGCAGTTTGCAGCAAAATAGCATTGACCTTTATTGCCACAGTGAATAGAGTAATTAACAATTAACTGTAAGCAAAGGCAAAGTAAATCAATAAAACGTAATCACTGTATAGCTCAAATCATTCGGTTGTTGTATTTCTTATTTTTCCAATCAAAAAAAATTGACTTGTGTCAAGGAGCTGCTTTTTCAGCTTTATTTTGAACTCCGGAAAATAAGAATATTAAAAAGTAAGAATAAATACCATTTAGTTGATTAGGAGATAAACGCAAATGGGTAGATGGACACCTTTAATTTTGATGGCTGGGGGCTTAGCGATTTTGCTAGGTACATTGTTGGGTATCAACTTCCCTATGAACGGACGTAACGCAGAAGTTAGTGGTAACAGAAGAGAATCGCAAGTCCTTCCAGCTAATATTAACGTTAATAGTACTGAAGCTAATGGTGCTAGTGGGTCTAATAGTGGGTCCGCAGCACAAAGCGGTTCCAATAGCGCTACCCAAAATAACAATAGCACTAACCCAAGAACAATCCAGAGTGCCCCCACAACAACCGCTCAAAATAGCGGTTCATCGACAAGTGGTTCTAGCAGTTCCAACGCACAATCATCAAGCAATAGCAACAGCCAAAGCCAAACTGGTAATAAAGCGCCAATCCGCGCTCTATGGTAAAAGATGCTAGTTAAACAGCATGTAGTTGTTAGTTATCAGTTAGCATTTACCAATTACCATTTATCAGTTCAAAGAGATTATTTGTACGGCAAATATTAAGGAAGTTTACTAATTGGGGATTTGCTCTTTGTAGGGTGAATGATTTGATACTTTTTATATCGAATTCTGTGAAAAAACCAGTTACGACAATCTATCAAGACTTAATATTTGTTTTGCAAATAGTGCTAGGTTAGTAGTCATTTGTTACTAGATAATATTAACTAACGACTAACGACCGGCTGACTAATGACTAGTGACATTTTAATTATAGGTGGCGGTGTTATCGGCTTAGCAACAGCTATTGAGCTAAAACTACGCGGTGCAAAAGTCACCGCGTTCGGCCGAAATAGAAAAGCAGCAGCAGCAACAGCAGCAGCAGGAATGCTGGCACCTTCTGCCGAACGAATTGCCAATACGGCTATGCTGGAATTGTGCAATCGTTCTTTATATTTGTATCCAGATTGGACGAGAAAATTAGAAGAAATTACAGGTTTAGATACTGGTTATTGGGCCTGCGGTATTTTAGCCCCAGTTTATCAAGGACAAGGGGAGAAGAAGACAAGGAGACAAGGAGATGAGTTTGATAATTCTCTCCCCTCTTCCCCCTCTTCCCCCTCTTCGAGACACTGGTTAGATAAACAAGCAATTCATCAATACCAAACGGGATTGAGCGAAGAAGTAATTGGGGGTTGGTGGTACTCTGATGATGGTCAAGTTGATAATCGTGCTTTATTTCAAACTCTTTTAAATGCTGCGGAAAATCTTGGTGTTGAAATCCAAGAAGGGATTGCAGTAAAAGGAATTATTCAGCAACAAGGAGAAGTAAAGGGTCTGCAAACGGATGCTGGGACGCTTCGCGCTTCTAAGTATGTCTTGGCAACAGGTGCTTGGTCTAATGAATTATTTCCCTTACCAGTGCGTCCTGTCAAAGGACAGATGTTAAGCGTCAAAGTACCTTTTAACTCGGAATTATCTTTGAGTCGAGTATTGTATGGAGAAGATATCTACATCGTACCCAGACGCGATGGAAGAATCATTATTGGGGCCACTTGTGAAGAAGTTGGTTTTACTCCCGGAAACACACCTGTAGGTATTCAAAATTTACTTCAAGCAGCTATCCGACTATATCCCCAACTACAAAATTATCCCATCGAAGAATTTTGGTGGGGATTTCGTCCTACTACTCCCGATAAATTACCTATTCTTGGTGATAGCTGTTGTAAAAACTTGATATTTGCCACCGGACATCATCGTAATGGTATTCTGCTAGCACCGATTACAGCAAAATTAGTTGCGGATATAGTTCTAGAAGAAACAGAAGAAAAATCCGACTCGTTACTAAATCATTTTCACTATTCGCGCTTCCATAATTCAACACCTAAATCTACCGCTATGTTTACTTCTTCCGTTAATTTTTCCAACGGTAATATCTCTTCAGAATCTTTATCAAACAACAGCATTATTGACTCACCAATCGAAGATTTAATTCAAGACACCAAACTGGATAATAAGCTAAATATTGCAGGTAAAGAATTTACATCCCGTTTGATGACAGGTACGGGTAAATATAGAAATATTACCGAAATGCAGCAGAGCGTAGAGAAAAGCGGATGTCAAATTGTTACAGTTGCAGTACGTAGAGTTCAAACTAACGCTCCCGGACATGAAGGTCTAGCAGAAGCATTGGACTGGAATAAAATTTGGATGTTACCGAACACAGCAGGATGTAAAACCGCAGAAGAAGCAATTCGTGTCGCTCGATTGGGAAGAGAAATGGCGAAAATTCTCGGACAAGAAGAAAATAACTTCGTCAAATTAGAAGTAATTCCCGACGCAAAATATTTACTTCCAGACCCCATCGGGACTTTACAAGCAGCAGAACAGCTTGTAAAAGAAGGATTCGCCGTACTTCCTTATATAAACGCCGACCCCATGTTAGCCAAACGTTTAGAAGAAGCAGGTTGTGCGACGGTAATGCCATTAGCAGCACCGATTGGTTCGGGACAAGGATTGCAAACTACTGCCAACATAAAAATTATTATCGAAAACGCCAATATTCCAGTAGTAGTAGACGCTGGAATTGGTGCCCCATCCGAAGCAGCTCAAGCAATGGAAATGGGTGCAGATGCTTTATTAATTAACAGCGCGATCGCACTAGCAAAAAACCCACCCGCAATGGCAAGAGCTATGAGCATGGCAGCAGTCGCGGGACGTTTAGCATATCTAGCGGGAAGAATGCCAATGAAAGATTATGCGAGTGCTTCTTCTCCCTTGACAGGAACGGTGAGTTAGGGAATGGGTAAGGGGAGATAGGGGAGAGGGGGGAGAGGGGGAGAAAGGGAGAGAGGGAGAGAGGGAGAGAGTGAGGGAGTGAGGGAGATGGGGAGAAAGGGAGAGAGGGAGGGAGTGAGGGAGGGAAAGTCTAATACTCATTACTCATTACTTATTACTCATTACTCCCAATTCCTAACTTCTAACTCCTAACTCCTCACTCCTAACTTTCAATCCAAAATCCATTAGCGGTCTTCGTAGCGTCTCCTCAAAAGAGATAGCGTGTCCGCAATGACATAATCTAAAATCCAAAATCTGTCTTGGTAAAGTTTGGGGGACGGAAACCGACACCCCCCAACTTTACCGCAAAATCCAAAATCCAATTACCCATTACCCATTACCCATTACCAATCCCCATTTCTATGTCTTCAGGAAGAGAGTGCTTACCCACGTCATGTAAAATAATACGAAGAGAATAATAAGGATCTTATTTATGCCCTATACCACAGAAGAAGGCGGACGTTTAAATAATTTTGCTAAAGAGCCAAAAGTTTACAAGGCTGAACCCCCTAATAAAAAACAACAAATAACCTATGTTGTGCTAGGAATTGCTGCTGCTGCATTACTTGGTGGTGTATTTTTTGTAGCCTTCTCAGTTTCTAATGCTGCTGCTTAACAAAAGATAAAAAGAAAAATTTATTTACTTTTGGTATAACAGGTTCCATTTTTTTAGGGAGCCTGGTTTTTTATTTGTTAGAATGCCAGAGATTCAAAAGTATAAAATAAAACGTTTTACTCAGTAAAACCTGAAAGAGCGGATTTTTCCTGAACAACTCAAGAATTACTTGAAAACCGTAGTCATAGTCACAACTAAGGTTGCTGCTTATATATACCCATTTTTGGGAAGGTAAACTGCATTTGGCTGATGATGAGCCGCTATGAGCTTAAACGATACTGTAAACTCAAATAATTCTGGTTGGAACCGGCAAGTATATCACCGCTTGAAACTTGCTTTGGGTCTCAACTTGCGAAGACAAATTTTCATAGCGGTATGTGATGATTTAAACCTGAGAAATCAGGTGGCTGCTCGTTTACATTCAACTTTGGCATATCCGGTGGGACAGGTTTTGTATCAGTCAATCGATACACAATCTGAAGCTAGTACTCCAGCTTATCCGCGATTAGTCACTTTAAGGTTGAATTTAAATGACCCAAATCCCATAGCGCAAATAAATCAATGGTTAAGTAATTATCCTCCCCCAATTGTCGGTGGTTCTAAAGATGTACCGGGGAAGGCTTTACCAACTCCGTCATTTCAAATGGTGGGTACGGAACACTTAACCAGACAACCTGTTGCAATTCAACGTTTATTTCTGCATTACTTACGTTTAACAGAACAGCAACTGTCAAGTCAAACAGAAAGCAGATTTTTGGAATCAAGCTTGCTACTATGGGTCCCACGTCCGTGGTTGCGTGCGATTCAACAGTCTGCTCCACAATTCTGGAGTTGTCGAACGGGTGTATTTTTGTTTGCAGGAGAACCAACTCCAACAAGTCCGAACAGAAGCACACCACGACGTTTTTCCGTTCAGAGAAGTTTAGATTTAGACTCTGTGGAAGAACCACTCATCAACGAAGAGTTGACAAACTCCGCTACTGATTTAAATTTTGGGGAAGACTTAGATTTTCCACAATCTGAAACACCAGTAGATTCATTAAAAGCATTAGAGGATTCGTTAGAACCAAAGTCAGACAATCCGCTATCACAATTAGAAATATTTACTCCTGGAATGCAGGAGGAGGAAAACACCGAACTAATCGACAGAAGTATTTCGAGCAATAATGTCTCGTCACCGTCAGATTTACCTCACATTAGCAAGGAGTTAACAGAATTAATCCTGACAACTATTAGCACAACAATAGTTGACAACCCACAAGAAAATTCTCAAGTACAGCAAATTCTTCAAGAAATTGAGGATTTACATTCAAAAAAAGTTGACGAAAAAGAAATTGGGACTGCATATTATCGCTTAGGAAATATATATCGCGTCCGCATCGAACAGGGACAATCGACTTTAGAAAACTTAATGGTGGCAATTCTGGCCTATCAGGAATCAATTTCTTATGATGATTCTTCTCCATCTGTGCCAGATGTACTGAATGATTTAGGTACGCTTTATTGGATGCTGTACCGTACTCCACCTAATTCTGAAGAAGGTCCGTCTTATATTGAGCAAGGTATTGAGTTTTACCAATTAGCACTTAAGTTAATTTCACCCGAAAGCCATTCAGAAACTTATGCGAGGGTGCAAAATAATTTAGGTACGGCTTATGGAGATTTAGCTCGTTTTGATAATCCAGACCAAAACTGGCAAAATGCAGTCACAGCATATAGCGAAGCTTTACGTTTTCGTACTGCGGAAATGGAGCCATTAAAGTATGCAGCTTGCCAAAATAATTTAGGTACGGCTTATTGGCATTTAGCACAATATAATCAGCCCGTAATCAACTTAAAGCAAGCAATAGTAGCTTACGATTGTGCGGTAATTTACTATAATTCCGAGCAAGAACCGTTGAAATACGGCATGATTCAAAACAATATTGGTACAGCTTATTGGAACCTTGCTCAATACGACCGAGAAGTAGAGTATTTACAATTAGCTATAAATGCTTACCAAGAAGCCTTAAAATATCGTACCCCAGCCAGCGTTCCCACAGCTTGTGCTGCGACCCAAAATAATTTAGGTACAGCTTATTGGCATTTAGCAAACCAACCCGAAACAGACAAACACAAAAAATTAGATTATTTAAAAATGTGTATTGAGGCTTATGATGAAGCCTTAGCATTAGCTCATTCACTTAAAGGTGTATCTCTAAGTTTTGATTTATTTGCAACTCATAATAATTTGGGTTTAGCAAACTATCAAATAGCCACAGATAAGATTTTTACAAAAGATAAAAAAATTCGTTCTCAATATTTAGAAAGAGCATTAGACAATCATCTGCAAGCCTTAACAGGAATCAACCAAGATTCAGAAACACATCAAAGCACCATTGGTTATATTGTCAAAACCATTCGCGGTTTTCATGATGAGTTAGGAATTCAAGGACAGAATGTAGCTTTATCAAAAATTCCCGGACAATTGTTACCGGAGATTTTACCAAAGTTGTAAATGGGTAATTGGTAGGTTGGGTTAGACGCACGAGAAGATTTAATTATTAACCTTCTTATTTTAAATTGCGTCGTAACCCAACATTGGTACTTTGATTTCAGACGAATTATCCAACATAAATTAAATATTTTTGTAGGGTGCTGTCACGGTACAAACATGTTGAATATTTCAATTACAATCTTGAAAATACCGTGACGCACCATCATAATATATAAAAAACCCAAACAATTAATCAAAACCAAGACTTATAAAATGAAATTAAAAATATCTTTCTATTTTCAATTTCATTTTATGAGCGAAAAAGTTTTTAAAATAGTGAAAATATGAGATATTATATAAATCAATATTAGGTTTTTCATAATGGCAAATATTAGGAATTAGCCTTAATAGTCAAGCCTTCCAATTATAAAAAAATACTCTATGTCAAATAATACTATAAAACCGTTGCAAACAAAATAAAAAATTTCGTGGTATTTATATCAAAATAATCTTATCAGCAACAATATATACTTTAGAAACGAAAAAATAAGTAATTATCTCACTATAGACGATATTATATAAGACGTATCTGTCATAAATAAAACTTTTTCGTAAGGTGCTGTCACGGTACAAACATGTTGAATATTTCAATTACAATCTCGAAAATACCGTGACGCACCATCATAATAAATAATTAAATCAAAAACGTATTTTAAATTTCATTTCGCAAAAAAAAATTTTAATATAGCGCGTTTCATTTGGGTGCAATACACTTTGATAAACCTCACCCCTTCCCCTCTCCGCTATCTTGGAGAGGGGTGTATTCTATTTAACTGAAAACTGCTATAGTCATAGGTTGGGTTAGACGTACAGGAAGCTTTAATTATTAACCAGTTAATTTAAATTACGTCGTAACCCAACATCGGTATTTTAATTTTCAAACAAACGTAAACTATTTTTTGATATGTTTTTAAATTGAATTAGAACAACCAACCTGTCCAAATAATAGTTCGACATAAGCCTCCGTCCCAATCGAATAATAGGCAGGGTAATGATAAAACTGCAATATAAATTCCTACTACTGCTGAAAAAATTGCTGAAGTAACACCAGCAGGAGGTAGGAATGCATAAACACAAAGATTACCAATAACCCACAATACAATTGATATTACCAAAGCTGCTGCATATGATAAGAAAAACCATCCTAAATCCAAACTACCACCACCACTAAGATTTTTAGCCGTAACTACCATTCCTGGAAGCCAAAAAAGCGCAGCCCACATGGCTTTACCGATAAAATGACCGGCTAGTAAACCAACAATTATTTGCAACGGTTTCATAATATAAACTTTTTATTAAATCTGATTGTTTCAATGATTACATAGCTAAATCCTAATTATCAATATAGAAGTTGCTTTTTATACTTACATCCTAATATTTAGTCGTAGTCGTAGTCGTAGGTTGGGTTAGACGTACAATAATATTTAATTATTAATCAGTTAATTAAAATTACGTCGTAACCCAACATCAATTTTTAGATAAAGCGAGTTGCTCTGTTAAATATTCAATATTTATTTTATTTTTAATTAAATTATTTCGTTAAGTTTTCTAGGTAATGTTGGGTTTCACTCCGTTCAACCCAACCTACGAATTATGAGTAGGGAAAAACATCCATGTCAGCTTTGCTCAAATCCACCCCACTCAAATCAGCATCATCGAGCAAGGGATTATTACCTAACAAGGCATTATCTAATATAGCTCCAGCTAAGTTGACATTCATAAGAGAAGCTTCTATAAGGTTTGCTCTACTCAAATTTGTGTTACTCAAGTTAGCTCCATCGAAGATACAATCAGCCAAATTCGCTCCGGAAAGCATAGCACAAACAAAGTTAGCTTCACTCAAGTTAGTACCACTCAAGTTAATTTTGGGAAGTGTCGTATTTGCAAGGTCAACACTTCTGAAGTCCACCCCACTGAAATCCCTCTCCCCCTTCTCATATCTTTCCAACAACTCTTCAGCAGTCATCAGAGTAATTCTTTGCAAATCAGCACCCTTGAAAATCGCTCCACTGAGATTAATTCCCTGAAGTTCCCACTCATCAAGTTCCCTGAAGGGAGTATCCAAAACCAAAGTGATTCCAGAAAACTTCCTTTCCCCAGCAGCATATAATCGCAACAAATCGTCGAAAATCATCTGTTTCGGGTATTTCACACCACGACCCCATCAGCCAACCGACTTAATAATTACCAATTCCCAATCCCCAATTCTCAACTCTCCCCATACTCACCCATCTTTATTGCTTCAAACAAAGAGGAATAATCTTCGTTTTGCATTGCCATTTTCATGGTCATTTCTAGAATTTCTCTCACACCTAGAATGCTACTAACATTTAATCCTTCTTCTTTAGCTTCTTCAATAAAATAATCTGTATCTTTAACCAAATGCTTGATGGGAAAGTTAGGATTGGCATAATTTCCATCGACCATACGCTGTAGCTTTTTATCAAAGGTCGGAGCATAAACCGCGCTTTCACGTAAAATCTGCATAAATATGTCTGGTTTAATACCCTGACGTTGTATAAATTCAAGGCTTAGACCAAAGGCTGAGGTTAAGGATGCAATTAACTGATTTAATGCTAATTTTACTGCCGCTGCGCTTCCTACGGAACCTACAAGTATGGGGTCTGGGCCAAAATGTTTTAATAGGTCTAAGCTGTATCTGTATTGGTCTTTTTGCGCTCCGACCATAACAATTAATTTACCGTCTTTGGCCTCGGGTCTGCTGCCAAGTACCGGTGCTTCGATATAATCTCCACCAGCGGAAACCACTGCATCTCTAATTTCTCTACTTTCTGTGGGGGTAATTGTCCCCATCTGAATAACTTGTTTTCCTTTGACGCTTCGAGAAGACATATCGGAAAGTAAGACGGTGTAAATAGCTGCTGTATTCGTCAGCATCAGAATTACATAGTCAGCAGCAGCAATTGCTTGATGAGGATGTTCAACAACTTCTGCACCTGCTGCTTTCAAAGGTTCTAATTTTTCTGGAGTACGGTTGTAAGCAATTAATTCTACACCTTGTTCTAACAACCTTTGTGCCATCGGTTGTCCCATTAATCCAGTACCCAGAAATGCGACCTTCATGTTTTAGTTTCCTTTTTATATAGATATTTTAAATGATGGTATGAAATGAGAGAGGGGATAATAATTCGTAATTCGTAATTAAGGATGGGGAGAGGGAGACAAGGAGACAAGGAGAAATTTAAACTCCTAGCTCCTAACTCCTAATTCCTAATTCATAACTTTCTTATTTATCCTCCAGCAGCGAATGTCACCATAACCATGACTGATAGTAAGATTCCGGGAATGAGTAATCCAATTAACATTAATAAGTCGTGAGTGGACATAATTATTACCTTTGTTGTGTTTATATAGCATTGCAATCACTGCTATGTTAGAACAACAATCGGTGGTTACTGGTGTAAGGTGAATAAAATTTTAACTTTTGCGGAAAGTTGAGCCATTGCGGTCTTGGGGTCTCCCCAAGGGTCGCAAATGGCGTTGGGGGTGTAGATTTTCTTCCCCCAAACGCATCCTCGACAGAGATACATCAATATGGTTGGTAAAAACCTTTAAGCTGTTGGGATTTTTCTGTATCTTTTAATCCTTTTGCTTGGACTAAAACGTGGAAACCACCAAGTCCCATCGGGTCTAAAAGCTGGTGTAGTGAATCGCGACGTTTAAGTATGGTAGATAAAGGTTGGTTGGATTGGGATAAATTTGCTATACGCTCTCCTAATCCTAAAGCCATTAAAAACAAACCCTGTTGAGTTAAACCAATTTTTTCCAAACCAAGGCGATCGCCATTTTTTTCTAAAGCTGTAAAATCAACGTGAGCGGTTATATCCTGTTGTCCGATGTTGATATACGGGTCGTTATGGCGATGATGTTGAGTGTAACACTGTAAGGTTCCTCGTTCTCGTCTGGGATTGTAATAACGGTTTTTAATATATCCATAGTCAATTGTTAGCACATACCCGCGCTGCAAACGGTCTGCTACTACACTTAACCATAGCAGCGCTGCTAAATTAATTTCGCTACGATATCCCGAAGGATATTGATTGATATTAATTTCTAAGGAATTTAAATAATCAAGAAGTTCCGGGGTAGAAGGTTTATCTGTAATTTCTTTGAAAAGATTAGAGGGGGGAGAGGGAGAGGAGGGGGTAGAAATTTCATCTTCTTCAGTAACGTAAATCTCGGATAATTCTCCGTTTTCTATTTTGAATTGATGAACGGGGAAAGCGTCTACCAGTTCGTTGGAGAAAAAGCATCCGGTGATGGAATTGTTTGGGATTTGTTCTAATTCGCACCAGGTAATATCAAATTCTTTTAAGCGCTGTTGTTGAAGTTGTTTTAATCCGGGTGATTTTTCGATAATTGTATATTTTAAAATTTTGAAAAATTCTGAATATTCTTGCTTAATATAGTTGAGAATATCTGCTGCTAAATAACCTTGTCCCGCACCCATTTCGATTAAATTAAATGATTCGGGACGACCTAATATTTCCCACATTTCGACAAATTGAATTGCTAACATTTCACCTATGTCAGCACCGAGATGTACGGAGGTAAAAAAGTCTCCTTGTTTTCCTAAGTCATTGGCTTTTTGGGAATAGTAGCCGTGTTCTGGATGATATAGCGCTAAGTCCATGTATTCGGCGAATGTGATGCGTTGTTGAGGACTTGCTGTAATGCGGTTGGTGATTTCTGTATATAACTCTGGTGAGTATTCCATGTAAAGTAGTTTAAAATAAACTTCAAATATTTTGATTAAAGTATTTTAAATTAAATTGGATTAAATAAATTGAGTTGAATTAAACAATGATAAATAATCACAATATTACTTTTTACAATGTTTCTCTAATAATTTTTTAGCTATTTGAAAACGATTTGGTTGAGTTTGTACTGCATAAGCTTCTCTTTCTAAATCTTGCCTATGGATATTGCTATACCGTAAAAAAAGCCTTCGAGCAGGTCTTATGGGTTGAATATTTAAACGTAAGGCTTTCATTTTACCTTTTCCCGCGCAGGATTGTGCAGCGTGAACGGATTCATGAATCAAAGTTGGATTTGCAATGTTTAAATCAAAAACTACTGGATTAATCCATATTTTTTTCTCGCTTGCTTTAAATAAACCATAAGCTCCTCGTTTCGGTGGTAATTCAATTCTGACTTCAAAACCGTAGTTTTGTAATTGATTTTTTAATTCTATAAATTTTTGAGAAGGTTTCTGAGCTTGAGTAATTAGTAATGACGAATAAAGAATTGCTATTTCTAACATTTATTTTGAATATGATTTATGTTTTTTTTATTTTTAAATTAATATATCCGTGTATTCTCAATAAATTTAAAAGATTTGAAAAATAAAAGTGATTTAATACAGCAATAACTGGCAGCCATCGCAAACAATCCCCAGGATATCCAAAAATAACCAATTTTCAATATCCATAAACTTACTAAAATTAATCCCATAACATCAGCGATTAAAACTGTTGAACGCTCTGTCCTAGGCCAAGATTTAATTTTGATATCTGAGGATGTGGCTTCAATTTTAATTTTTACAAATAAATTAAACCAGATAATAGCAATTAAAATCAAAATTGAGCCATATCCCAACCATATAGATGATAAATAAAATCCGGTTAATTCAATAA
The DNA here is from genome assembly GCF_002368095.1 of Calothrix parasitica NIES-267. Lineage (GTDB taxonomy): Bacteria > Cyanobacteriota > Cyanobacteriia > Cyanobacteriales > Nostocaceae > Rivularia > Rivularia parasitica. The sequence goes on from NZ_AP018227.1 coordinate 3,935,210, forward strand.
TAATTGTAATTATAGTAACTCTCTGAAAATTATCTAAACGAGAATCTTTAATTTTTACTTTCGCATCTGCTACTTGTTGTAAATCCTGATTTGCCATATTGGCTTGTTCTATACAAAAGAAAAATATTCCAACAGCTAATAATTGATGGGTTAATTCAGAACCCCAAATAATTTGTTTAAATAATATTGCAATACAAGCAGGAAAGAAAAGTAAAAAAACAATTCTAGATATAGGCATTATTGAGATTTTGGATTTTAGATTTTAGATTTAACTTATATCTGAAACCCAAGACTTGCATCCGGTTGATTTCAGGTAAATTTTCAAATACTATACCCAATTACCAATTATCAATTACCAAAAAAAATCAGATTTTGAATTTTGACATGTAATCCAAAATCCGTCTTGGTAAAGTTTGGGGGACGGAAACCGACACCCCCAACTTTACCGCAAAATCCGTTAGCCTAGCGTGTCCGTAAGGACATAATCTAAAATTAGATTATCTATCAACGGAACCCATGATTACGTCGATACTACCCAATATCACAACAATATCGGCGACTTTTACACCTTTTAGTAATTCGGGTAAAATTTGTAGGTTGTTGAAATCTGCTGGACGGATTTTCCAACGCCAAGGAAATACGTTATTATCTCCTACTAAATAGATTCCTAATTCACCTTTACCGCTTTCTACGCGAGAATAGATTTCACCGTCGGGAATCTTAAAGGTAGGAGCAACTTTTTTAGCAATATACTGATATTCAAAGTCGTTCCACTTAGACTTCTTACCCTCTTGCATCCGCTTTGCTTCGAGGTTTTCGTAAGGTCCACCGGGAAGTCCTTTCAAAGCTTGCTTAAGAATTTTGACGGATTCGCGCATTTCGCGCAATCTTACCGTATAGCGAGCGAGACAGTCTCCTTCGGTTGCCCACTGCACATCCCAATCAAAATCGTCGTAGCATTCATAGTGGTCAACTTTTCTCAAATCCCACTTGACCCCAGAAGCACGTAACATTGGGCCGGATAATCCCCAGTTTATCGCTTGTTCGCGAGTAATTACGCCTAATCCTTCTACACGACGACGGAAAATAGGATTCTTGGTGACTAATTTCTCGTATTCATCTACTTTGGGTAAGAAATAATCGCAGAATTCCATACATTTATCTACCCAACCGTAGGGTAAATCAACCGCTACACCACCAACGCGGAAGTAGTTGTTATTTACCATACGATAACCGGTAGCTGCTTCCCATAAATCGTAAATCATTTCCCGTTCGCGGAACTGATAGAAAAAGGGAGTTTGCGCTCCTACGTCAGCTAGGAATGGTCCCCACCATAACAAGTGGTTGGCGATGCGGTTTAATTCCAGCATGATGACGCGAATGTAGCTAGCGCGTTTGGGAACTTCGATATCCGCTAATTTTTCTGGTGCGTTAACGGTAACGGCTTCGTTAAACATCCCCGCAGCATAGTCCCAACGACTCACGTAGGGAACGTACATTACATTTGTACGATTTTCGGCGATTTTTTCCATTCCCCGGTGCAAATAGCCGATAACGGGTTCGCAATCGAGGACATCCTCACCGTCTAGGGTCATAATTAAACGTAAAACCCCGTGCATCGAGGGATGGTGCGGTCCCATGTTCAGCACCATTGGTTCGGTGCGAGTTTCAATTAATGCCATGAAATAGTAATTCTCCCCTTAGATTCTTTTTTGCACTCACCCCTAAGTTTAGTTATTTTAGCCAAATATTGTAATCAAATATTTGCTCGTGCTCGCTTTCGGGGAGAGTGAAGATAAATTAAGCAGCATTTTCTTAATTATGAAGGATGAAGTGGGTTAAGGAGCATTATGATGTCTAATTCTCAGAATTACTGTTTTAGTGAAGCGGATGTAGTTCAGTTACTCAGCAGATGGTCTATTGAAAATGCAAAAGTTCAACCGACACATCAAGGTACTGTTAACAAGACTTTTTTTGTAGAAACACCTTCGGATAAATTTGTATTCAAACTATATGATGATTCCACAACTACAGAACAAATTAAATACGAGCATTCATTACTAACATATCTACAATCTTGCAATTTATATTTTTCCATACCAGCACCAATACCTACAGATTCGGGTGAAACTCTGCTAATAACAAATCAAAATAACTCGCTATTAAGATTTTCTCTACAAAAAAATATTCCCGGACAGCTTGCAAATCGTCAAAATCTCAATCATATTTTTGCAGCAGCTGAAGCTTTAGGAGAATTGCATCGTGCTTTAATTAATTTCGATTCCCAAGGAAAATTAGCACAGCTACCTCGATGGGGAGAACTTAATAAAATTCACCCTTTAATAAATAATCCTCTCAAAGTTCCGCAGTTATTGAATTTAGAAACTTCTCAGCAACAGCAACTCGTACAAATTTTTCGAGAAGTAATCGAAATTGCACCCAATCTATATCAAACACTCCCATTACAAACAACTCATGCCGATTACTTGTGTCCAAATGTCTTAATTGAAAATAATCGCGTAAATGGAATCATAGACTTTGAATTTGCAACTTATGATTTAAGATTGCTTGATTTTATAGCAGCACTCGACGGGAACCCTTAAAAGTTTTTTCTTTTTTAAAAAAACTTTTAAGGGAACCCTCGACCATTTTTCGCGGATTGGGAATGTAATTCCAGCTTGGGAAAGTATAGAAGCTTTTATAAAAGGATATAAAACATATAATTATCTTTCAAATTTAGAGATAGAAGCTTTAATATCAGCTTGGAAGTTACAACAAGCGAACTGTATTGTTTATTGAACTGGTTGGTTAAACGAAGGAAAGGTTACTTATGAAAGCGTGTTAAATGGTGTGAGGAAAATATTTTTATTAGAAGATTGGTTGAGAAATAATAATTCAAAGTTGTTAGAACTATTTTAATTTACTATGATGGGTTATCGTTCTAAAAATATTTACTGTGGAACAATTCAAATATAAGGGGAAATACAATGTTATTCATGGTAATTGAAAAATTCAAAGACAGTAGAGCAAAAGAAATATATTATCGATATCAACAAAAAGGAAGAATGTTACCCGATGGTTTGAAATATATCGACAGTTGGGTTGAAGTTAATTTAAATCGCTGTTTTCAGTTGATGGAATGCGATGATTTAACTTTGTTTCAAGAATGGATTTTAGAATGGCAAGATTTAGTTGAGTTTGAAGTAATCCCTGTCGTTTCATCAGAAGATGCTGTCAAAGTTAATGCCCAAATGAATGCTGTAGAAGATATATATGATGAAAACCCTTTTTAAATTTAATCTTTGAAATTACAGGAAATATAAAATTTTGGGTTCCTCAACAAAATATTGCTTCGCAAGGCTGACGCTAACAATCCAACCTACAATTCATTAATCACAATAAAAAAATTACGAATTACTAAATCGATTTTCATTCCAAATGGGGGATAGAATCGGAAATAATTTTGATAAAATTTGGTTAATCTAAGTTTAAATACTTATTTAATCTCAAATATATAGTATCAAATCCATTTTCAACTTAATCTAGCGCAACAGATATACATTTAAATACATGATTTTCAGGGTAAAACGTTATAAAACAATATATTTGCCCTTCTTATTGCAACTGATATCATTATTATTGCAGCGATTCTCATTAGAGCAACGATTTTCCTAGTGTGTCAAAAAGTTACGTATTCGCTAGGTAGTACAAAATTATGTACAATCTGTTAGGACGTGTATTGTGTCTTTTCAATTTAATATCTTTTGAGATAATTTAAATCGAATCAGTAAAACGTTTTTATAAAAAATTTATAGATTAGAATAATTTAGAAAATTGCTGCTGAAGTAGATAAAAAAATTTTCACAATGCTCGAATAATTTATATAGTTAAAATTTGCTACTCTACACTAGTATTCTCGAAATATAAGAATCACATTCAGAAAAAATGTCTATAACTAACCAATCGTCAGAACCATCTAATGCAAACACATCTAATTTTTCACATATTCCCGTTTTAGGTAAGGAAATAATTACAGGTTTAAATATCAAAGAAAACGGACATTATTTAGACACAACGGTTGGTGGTGGTGGACATTCCCGGTTAATACTAGAAGCAGCACCGGATACGCGAATTACTGCGGTTGACCAAGACGAAGATGCTTTGATAGCTGCAAAAAATAATTTAGCAGAATTTGGAAATCGCGTAAATTTTATTCGCACTAACTTCGCAGAATATAATTTTCCAGCTAATAATTTTGACGGAATTATTGCTGATTTAGGTGTTAGTTCTTACCATTTAGATAATCCAGAAAGGGGTTTTAGCTTTCGCTACGAAGCTGATTTAGATATGCGAATGGATAGAAGACAATCTTTAAGTGCTGCTGAAATAATAAATCATTGGGATGAAGTGGAACTAGCCAATATTTTCTATAAATATGGTGAAGAAAGGTTATCGCGAAGGATTGCAAGACGTATTGTTGAAAATCGTCCTTTTAATACTACTACTCAATTAGCTGAAGCAATCTCTTATTCCGTGCCAAAAAATTACCGTTATGGAAGAATTCACCCTGCAACTCGGGCTTTTCAAGGTTTAAGAATTGCGGTTAATAATGAGTTAAAATCTTTAGAAATTCTTTTAGAAAAAGCACCTTTCGCACTTGTTGAAGGTGGAAAGATTGCGATAATTAGTTTCCATAGTTTGGAAGATAGAATTGTCAAACATAGTTTTAAAGATTCGGAATTGTTAAAAGTATTAACTAAAAAGCCTATTACCGCTCAAGAAGAAGAAATTTCCACTAATCCCCGCTCTCGTTCTGCTAAATTACGAATCGCTGAATCGGTAATAAGTAATGAGAAATAATTTGTTTTTCTATATATAAGGCTACCAGTTATTAGCTGTTATTAGCATTTATGAGAATTTATTAAATTTTAGATAGATTTTCTTTGAAATAATTTAGGATTATAAATTAGTAAATAATAATCAAATAACAACAATTAAGTTCTAAGTAGCGGTCGAATAATTGTTAAGAAGCAATTACCAATTACCAATTACCAATTACCTATTCCCTTATTAAAGTACTAAATACAATATAGAACGCGCTATAGATTCAAGAGGTACAATAAAATCAACATCACCAGTTTGAATCGCAGAATCTGGCATGCTAGAAAATTTACAAGTTGCTTTATCTTGAGCAATAACTACACCACCCATATTCTTTATCTCTTTTACTCCAGCTGCACCATCGCCATCCATACCAGTTAGAACAACAGCAATGCATTTATCCTTAAAGCTAGATGCAACCGATTTAAACAACACATCACCAGCAGGACGAACAAAATTAACTTTTTCTGAATGAGATAAAGATAAAGAACCATCGGAATTAACTAACATATGTAAATCGGGAGGAGCAATATAAACTCTACCCGCATAAAGTTTATCTCCTGCTTTAGCTTGCTTGACAGATAAAGGACTTTTTTTATCTAATATTTCCGCCATCATGCTAGGACGTTTCGGGTCTAAATGTTGCGCTATACAAATAGGTGCGGGAAAATTTGATGGTAATCTTGATAAAATTTCGATAAGAGCTTCTAGCCCTCCTGCTGATGACGTTATTACTACTATATGGTTTTGAGGTCTCATTTATTATTTAATATTGGTAGAGTTAGTATAACAAAGTTATGAAAGTATAATCATTTTAATAAAGTGCTTTGATGACAAAGTTATTATTTGGCTATTAATAAGGTAGAAAGCAATAAATCAAGCATCCTGCCATGTAATGTAGAGCCTAAAAATTTATAACTACTGATAATCACATTTGAGAAAATTTTCCTGCCTAAAACCATTGTTTAAATAATCATAATATAATTTATATGCCTGATTTTAGCTTAAACCGAAATAGTTCTATTCTTTATCAGTAGCAAGAGAAGATAAAAATTGCTAATTTCAACAATATTTTTTGTTATTATCGATATTGCGATAGGGAATGGATTGACTCATATTTATATGCAGTTTGCACCAATTGCAACAGTAAAAAACGTAGAGCGAATTTCCTGTTAGCAATTTTCATACGGTTAAAATTAACGATTAACAAATAATCAATTAATAACTCCTAACTTACATAATTTTAAACTCTTACCTAATAATAATTTAAGATTTTCAATACAATATGTAAGTTCCATTCATTGGCAGGGATTTAATACTTTTGACCTTCCATCGTGGGAAGCTTGTATCTTGTGCCATTATCAATAATCTCAAATAAATCCGGTTTCTCATTGTGAAATTATAAATAAATTAAGTTTCTAATAACAAGATAAAATGTGAATTAATAATCTACTTCAACTAAAAATTAAAAACCCGGCTACATTAGAACCGGGCTAAACAAACTAGCAGTTATTGAATTATTAAATTGTTCAATTAAAGCCTAACGAAGACTATCGTCTCTCTTGTCAACAATTTCCACTACATCGCGGTCAACTACAGTTTTTCTATCAACAACTTCTTTCCGGTTGACTGCATCAACTTCTCTTTCAACTACCGGAGTAGCAGGAGTTGTCGCAACCGCACCTTTAGGAGCTTCTGCGTCAAAGATTTTCCAATTATCAATATTGTGACCGCTTAAAACAGAACCAATGCGATTAATTTCATCTTCATAACCTTCTACTACCAACAAGTAGTAACCGTTATTGATTCTATCTTCATACATTTTGGCATCTTCTTCAGGAATAGCCATGCCAGTTAATGCACCGATAATACCACCAGTTGCAGCACCCAATCCAGCACCAGCCAAAGTTGTAGCGATAGTTCCCGCTGCAAGAAAAGGACCAATTCCGGGAATTAATAATTCTTCCAAACCTAAAAGCAAACCACCCAAACCACCTAAAACTGTACCAGTGGTAGCACCAATTCCAGCACCTTCTTGAGCTTCATTCTCACCACGTTCGTTCTTTACATCAGCACCGGCAATATTATCACCATCTGGATTTTTTGCTAACAGAGACACATTATCCATTGAATAACCATCATCTCTAAGCTTGTAAAGAGCTTTTTCCGCATCTCCACGACTTGCAAAAGTACCAACTGCACGCTTATATTTTCTATTTACCATCTTTACTCCTTGTATGAAAGAATATATTAATGAAAATCAGTATTTCCAGTAATACTTTGTATCGAAACAGTTCCCATCAAAATAATTCAGCAATTAGTAATTTTTTAAATTTGCGCTATAAAAATGCGCCAAACAGTGCTGAATTGCAAGTCGAAAATGTAAAATATTGTTTATAACCCGAGATTTATACAAAGGGTTATGAATGATTACAAATTGCAGATTAATTCGACAGGTTTTTTACTGATTTTCTGTTCATAGTCTCTCCTATTTCATTTGAGGATTCATCACCCTTTAGGTTTACATTCCCTATATTTTTATCTGTCAAAAGAGAGGTTGTATTAAGGTCAAAGGTCAAAGGTTAAAGGTTAAAGGTTAGAGGTCAAATACTCCTAACTGTTCGCTGTTCACTGATGACTGTTTACTGTTGACTACTCACTGATTGATTCTTCATCCGTTCGGGATTACCTGTAGGAATAGATGCGATTAATTTTTGAGTGTATTCTTGTTTTGGTTCGCGGTATATTTGTTCTGCACTACCTGTTTCGACTATTTCACCGCGATTCATAACTAATATTCTGTCGCTGATAAATTTAACTACACTTAAATCGTGCGAAATAAATATGTAGGTTAATTCAAATTCTTCTTGTAATTCCTTAAGCAGATTTAAGACTTGCGCTTGAACAGATACATCTAAAGCCGAAACCGATTCGTCGCAAATGATAAATTTAGGATTTAATGCTAAAGAACGCGCAATACAAATCCGCTGACGCTGACCCCCTGAGAACTGGTGGGGATAGCGGTTCATTGCATCAACGCTCAAACCAACTCTTTCTAATAAATAAGCTGCACGGTCAATTCGTTCTTTTTTGTTCTTACCAATAGAGTGAATTACCAAAGGTTCCATAACTGCATCACCCACCTTCATCCGCGAATCTAAAGCGCTAAAGGGATTTTGGAAGATAATCTGCATTTCTCGACGCAGGTTTTGCAATGGTTTCCCTTTGAGTTTGGTAATATCTCTTCCTTCAAAAAGTATTTGACCGCTAAGTGGTTCAACCAATCTGAGCAAACTTCTACCAAGAGTTGTTTTTCCGCAACCGGATTCTCCCACCAATCCCAAGGTTTCTCCTTTCTTAACCTCGAAGGAAACATCCTTAACAGCCATAAAAACGCGTTTGGTACCCCCAAACATTCCCTTGACGGGATAACCAACTTTTAAGTTACGGATTTGTAGTAACGGTGGTTGTTTTTCTAATATTGCTAATCTTTGAGCAATATCATCGGAAGTTACTTCCGGGGGTTCTACTGGTTGTTGTGCTGTAATTTTTATATCTCCTGTTGCAGTCTCTTCCACGGTCATATAGTCAGAAACTGTCAGCAACTTTTCGGGGTGACGGTCTAAAGTCGGACGACAAGCAAGCAAACCCTTTGTATAGGGATGTTGGGGATTTGTAAATATTTGCGCTGCATCCCCTTGCTCTACAACTCTTCCTTTGTACATTACCGCGACTTTATCGGCGATTTCGGCGATTAATCCCAAGTCATGGGTAATAAAAATCATCGCCATATTCCGCTTTTGCTGCAACTCTCCGAGCAAATCGATGATTGTTGCTTGTACCGTCACGTCTAAAGCAGTTGTGGGTTCGTCAGCAATTAAGAGTAAAGGGTTACACGAAATTGCCATTGCAATCATTACCCGTTGTAACTGTCCCCCAGAAAGTTGGTGGGGGAATCGTTCTAATACTGCTTCTTTATGTTGTTGTACTAATTGTGGAAGTTCTTGCTCGTTTAAAGTTGTTGATGATGCTTCAATCAAATTCTCACGAATCTGCTCGTCGCTAGGAATAAGTTTTACTTCCTGTAAACTATCGATTGCTTTTTGACTAGCTTCCGTACTGGAAATATTTTGATGTCGTAAAATTGCTTCTGTTAACTGGAAACCAATGTCATAAACTGGATTGAGCGAACTCATTGGTTCCTGAAAAATCATCGCAATATCACCACCACGATGAAGTTGCATTTCCTTTGAAGGTAACTCTACTAAATTCAGTGGTTCGCCGTTTTCTTGGGGACGGAACCAAATTTCACCATCACTAATGATTCCGGGGTTCTGCAACAAACCCATTGTTGCTAGGGATGTTACCGATTTACCACTCCCTGACTCCCCCACAATACCTAAAGTCTCTCCTCTATGTAATTCAAAAGAGATTCCGTTTACTGCTTTGACAACGTTGCCATCATCGGAGAATTCAACTTGCAAATTGCGAACGTCTAGGACTGTTTCTCTCATGGAAGTCAGGGGTAGATTCTTAATTTTATTAACTTTAATTTAACTGGATTTTAACAACTGTTTGAGTTTTGTCATTAGCAGAAAGTATTTTTTTTTAGAATTTTTACATCTGAATTAAACAAACTCGCTGTAAAAGAGACTCAAAAAAAATATATTTTAAGCTTTTGAAGACTAAGTATTATAAATAAGTTATACCAAATATTGCAAGTGTAGGGGTAACTAATGTAACGAATATTTTACTTGTTAAATTTAGATGAACCTTGCCAGTTATTAGAATAATGGCATTGCTGAATTAGACAGGAATGGCCGCAATTGTCACAACACTAGTACATCACCGCTTAAATAAGGCAACCATTCAAAATGGCTGAAAAGCCCCAGATATCGAACTTTTTACTTCTTCTCTTGAAAAGTTGCTCATGGGGGAAACCACGCCATTTGCTACAACGCGCTTGTTCCCCTTCGGGTTCACTAGGAAAGGGGGACGGAAACCGACACCCCCTTTCCTTGATTCACCGCGCAACGCAATGGCTCCCCAAGACCGCACTAACTCACCGTATTTTGCCTCCCCTACAAAAAAATGTGCCGGTTGCGGCCATTCCTATAGACTATGAATTATATTTGTACATATTTTGACAAAAAACATAAAACCTATGTAGAGAGGTAACAGTGTTACGTCTCTGACAATGTAAAATCATAGTTTCATATTGCAACTGTGCAACGTAAGAATAATTCCCTATAATTCCTGTCCCATAACCAAGACAAATAATTAGTTATTGTATTAAATACAAAGACGTTGCTGGGCGCAACGTCTCTACAATAATCCGTATAAATTGTATAATTTAAAACGGAATATCGTCCTCTGGAATTTCTTCTTCAACCATTGCTGGATAGGTGCTTGGTTCGTAGCTTGTAGGTTGAGCTACTGGTTCCGGTTGTGGAATGCTTTGAGGAGTTGCTGGTACTGGATTTCTTGCAGGGGCAGCAGCAGGTACAGATGGTACACTGTTGACGGTCGGTGCGGTCTGCCCCACTGGTGACATGGTTTGGGCTGGCTGTGCTTGCATCATATTTGTATCAAAACCCGCTCCTAAATGCTGAATCTGCTGGGCTGTCATTTCAGCACGCTTCTCTTTGAAACCCTCGGGACGCTCGATAACATTCATGGTCAAACGACCTACCAAAATAACCTGGTCTCCCTCTTTATAATTTTGCTGAATTTCTTTGGCTAACTTACCAAAACTTACGACTTTTAAATTTGCTGGAGGGTCATTATCTCTAGCTCCCCAAAACTGTACCAGCATTTGTGTAATTTCAAGTTGATTGTCTGCTGTATACCGCAGTTCCGGTTGTTGAATTATTTGTGCCATCAATACACAACTGTTCATTTTATTCTCCTTAAATTACGCTTGCTGTGAGGAATATCATTTATGATTAACTTTTTTTTGTTTCTTAAACTTTCTTAACAAAAAATAAGTGGACAATTTAACCCGCAAGCTATTTCAATGATAAAAGCCAAGCGAAAGCAACGAACAGTTATTCTTAACCGTTCAGTTACTTCCCTTGACTGATGATTCTGCATTAATCAGTACTATTGTACCATTAGCGCAGAATCATTAGTCAATATTTCGTTTTCTACTGCTGTAATTTACACTAATTAACTAAATGTTTGGATATAGCTTAGAGCTAGAAAAAAGACTGGATATACGCCGCACTACAGCCGGGAATGAAGGATTTAAGACAAGCATAAAAGGATTCAAAACTAAGGAAGAAGCACAACGAGCTTTGGAAGAAGCGGAGAATGAAGCTAGGATGTCCAATGAATATCGGGTTCTTGAGAGTAGAATTTATGAATACTAAGACTTATTAATTGATTACGCTGTAATGAAAGTTTGATTTTAATACTCCGATATATTGAAAGCTTGCCTAAGAATACAGTTTACAAATAAAACCCTTGTCAACTTCTTGAATAGCGGCTTTGATAGCATCTCTTAATGATTTACAACCCACTTCATTTACGCACAGTAACTCATAACCTTTCCATATTCTGTATCCCCATCGTTTGTTTGATTCTAGATGAGAATGATAATACGGCTCTATAACGTAAGCTTTATACTTAGTTAGTTTTTGAATAGTATACATAAAGTGCCTTTACAAATATGAAGGTATGCGCGGGCACCTCTGACTTCCTGTTAAACGATATCGCAGGTAAAAAAACAATGCACTTATTTCAAATACATTAAATTTTACACTTACATTTTGAATGTAAAACGCCGATGAAGAAAGATTCAGAAAGCACAAAATTAAAGAAAATAATTAAAACTGAAGGAAAAATTGTCAATTAGCAACAGTGTTATTACTGAGTTATTAATCAAAATAGATTATAGCAATAATACTTAATATAAGTCTATATACTTTGTTTTAACAAATTAATCGCTGTATTATGAGCGCAAACCGGTGTTGACGGTTAATTTTGTATCGCTATCAGCAAGAATCGTGGCACAAGTTGTTTTAGAAAACATTTACAAGAGCTTTTCTCACCGTAAAAGTAAAAACGCTACTTTTAGTAATACTTATCGCAACGAAAGCGTTAATGTATTGCGACGAGTTAATCTCACAGTCGAAGATGGCGAATTTATAGTACTTGTGGGACCTTCTGGTTGTGGAAAAAGTACAATACTTAGGTTAATTGCAGGTTTAGAAGATATTACGGGAGGTAATATTTGGGTGGGAGAGCGTAACGTTAACTACCTTCCACCTTCTCAAAGAAATATTGCAATGGTATTTCAAAATTACGCTCTTTATCCCCACATGACAGTTTATGAAAACATTGCATTTGGGTTAAGACTGCAAACTCAAAGAAGAGAGGGGGGGAGGGAGAGAGGGAGAGAGGGAGAGAGGGAGAGAGGGAGAGTGGGGGAAAAATTATTAAATAAATTATTGATAATCACAAAAGATTTATTGGTATCGGTGACGAGAAATTTACCGAAAGGTTTGCGGTATATTTCGGATAAAGAGCAAGTAGTAAACGAGCGGGTAATTGATGTAGCGAAATTATTACAAATAGAAAAATTGTTAAACAGGTATCCTAAAGAATTATCCGGGGGACAAAGACAGCGAGTCGCGTTAGGACGAGCGATTGCTCGCAACCCGCAAGTATTTTTAATGGATGAACCGCTTTCTAATTTAGATGCAAAATTACGGACGCAAACTCGTGCTGAAATAGTCAAGCTACAGCATAAATTGGGGATAACCACAATTTACGTTACTCACGACCAAACAGAAGCAATGACAATGGGAGATAGGGTTGCAGTTATCAATCAAGGTCAGATAATGCAAGTTGCTTCCCCATTAGAAATTTACAATCGTCCTGCAAATCTTTTTGTCGCAGAATTTATCGGTTCCCCACCAATGAATTTTATTAAAGTAAAATTTCAATCACCTAGATTGATAACCAAAGGGGATTTTCGCTTAACTTTGTCAGAAGATTGGGGTAACGCTTTACGAAAATACAACGGACGAACCCTGATATTAGGAGTTCGTCCGGAACACTGGAATATAAGCTTACCTGCAACCAAGAATTTACCAGCACAAGTAGAATGGTCGGAAAATCTAGGAAACGATAGTTATCTAGCAGTCAAACTAATTGAAACCAAGTTTCAAAAAGATTATTTAGTAACAGACGACCTACAAGTCCGAGTACCACCAGAAAAATTAGTAAAAACAGGAGAAAAAGTATGGTTATCCTTAAATCCAGACAAAATACACTTTTTCGACCCAGAAACCGAGCAAGCAATATTTCCTAAAGGTAATTCTCCGTTGTTACCGTTTGAAAACAGTTAACAGTGAGCAGTGAACAGTGAGCAGTGAGCAGGGGATTGGGGATTGGTAATTGGTAATTGGTAAAGAGTTAGGAGTTAGGAGTTAGGAGTTAAGAGTTAGGAATTAGTAATTATTCTCCCCGTCTCCCCATCTCCCCCTACGGGTTGCACCACTTGCTACAACGGAGGGAACCTCCGCAACGCAGTGGCTTACCATCTCCCCATCTCCCTATCTCCCCATACCCAATCCCCAAATCTTAAACTTCCGCTACCGCGACCTCTTGCTCGGTTTCGACAAATTCTTGAACCCTAGCGCGGTATTTTCTCAAGGATTCATCTACCCAGTCGCGGTCGTTGCTGTTGACGTATAAGTGTACTAGTGGTTCGCTTGCGTCTGGTAGAACTAGTACCCAACTGTCTTCGTAGGGTTGACAAATTTTCACCCCGTCAATTAGTTCTAATTGTTCTTGGGGATGAGTTTCTACCAAATGACGCATTAATGCACCTTTGACTGTCCAAGGACAGCGGGTGGTGTAAGTTTTGTGGATTACGCGGGGTAGTTCGGAACGAACTGTGGTTAGGGAGCGTTCTTGAATTGTCAGCATTTCAATCAGCTTTGCAATACAGAACATAGAATCAAATCCGGGATGCAGTTGAGGAACAATAAATCCGGTGTCTCCACTACCACCTAAAACAACATTATTGTTCTTTTGACAAGCTTCCATTAATGCTGTGGGATTGGCTTTGGTGCGAATCACTTTGCCGTCATGACGACGAGCAATTTGTTCTACAGCGCTCGAAGTATTAACTGGTACTACTACGCTTCCTCTGGGGTTAGCAGTTAGCATCGTGTCTACCATCAAAGCTGTGAGCATTTCTCCACGAATGGGAAGACCGGATTCGTCAACCAATATCATTTGCTCGCCGTTTGCTGTTACCTGTACCCCAAAGTTGGCTTTGAGTGCTTCAACTACATGACCTAATTGAGTTAATAAGGCTTCGCGGTCGGTTTCTGAAGTAGCAATTTTATTTAAACTGGCATTGAGTACTACTGCATCAGCACCAAATTTGTCTAACATCTGCGGTAGTACGGCTCCCGATACTCCGTAAACGTAGTCAATTACTACTTTGGCTCGACTATTACGAATGGTCTCAATATTTAAGAGATTTTCAAAAGCGTTACAGTATTGGTCTACTAGTTGAGCGGGATAAGCAACGTTACCAATCTCGTAAATTTGCGCTCGTCGCATATCTTCTTTAAAGTATGCTCCTTCGATTTTCTTTTCTTTGGCTTTGGGAATGTTAATTCCCTTGTTATCCATGAATTCAATTAAAAGATAATCGGGACGGTTGGGATGTACCCGCACGTGAATACCACCTGCTACTTTCATATTAGGGATGATGGTACGAGCAATTGGTAAAGCTGTTGCATCAAGGTTCTGAACTTCTATACCCACCGACATTAAACCAGCAATTAAGGAGCGAGTTACCATTCTAGAGATAGTCCGCTGGTCTCTGGAAACCGTAATTTCTGAACCTGGTTTTAAAGTGGAACCGTAAGCAGCACCTAACTTAACGGCAAATTCTGGGGTAATATCAATGTTTGCTAATCCTTGAACTCCTCGCTGTCCAAATAAATTGCGTTGAGCGGTATTTCCCCAAATCAAGTTTATATTGAGAATCGCGCCGGACTCAATTTTTTTGCTCGGCCAAACGCGTACACCGGGACTAATTTGAGCTTCTTCTCCCACCGTGGAAAGCGAACCGACTACTGCTGCTTCCAAAACGTGAGCGCGACGGTCTACACGAGTACCGCGAGAAATTACACAAGCGCTTAATTGAGCTTCATCGCCAATGATTGCTCCATTCCAGACTATGGGACGCTTCAAGTTAGCATCGCCGCCAATAGTAACATTATCGCCGATAACCGTTCCGGCTTCGATATGTACTCTATTACCAATGCGACAGTTATCGCCAATTAAAGCTGGTGTTTCAATTACTGCTGTAGAGTCAATATAAGTATTTTGACCAACCCACAAACCTGGTGAAACTTCTTTGTAAGGAAAATCAGATTTAACTTTATGGTTGAGTACATCGTATTGAGCTTCGCGATAAGCATCTAAGTGTCCGACATCGCACCAGTAACCGGAAGCAATATAACCGTACATTGGTTCGCCTTTTTCAAGCAGTAGAGGGAATAACTCCTTGGAAAAGTCCGATTCTTGGTTTTCTGGCAAATATTGTAAAACTTCGGGTTCTAAAATATAAGCGCCAGTATTTACCGTATCGGAAAAAATTTCGCTGGTAGAAGGTTTTTCTAGAAAGCGCTTGATGCTTCCTTCTTCATCGGTAATCACCACTCCAAATTCAATTGGATTGGGAACGCGAGTTAAGATTAAAGTTGCTTTGGATTTTTTTTCTTTGTGATATTTTATTGCTGCGGTGAGGTCAAAATCAGTAATACTATCACCGCTAATCACGATAAAAGTATCGTCTAGAAGCTCGGCAATGTTTTTTACGCAACCTGCCGTACCTAGAGGCTGGTCTTCTTCTACAGCGTATGTCATCTGTACGCCGAAATCGCTACCATCTTGAAAGTAGTCTCGCATTGTATCTGGTAGATAATGCAAGGTAGCAATAATTTCTGTAATGTCGTGCCTTTTGAGAAGATTGATTATATGCTCGGCAATTGGTCGATTAAGGATAGGCACCATTGGTTTGGGTAGGTCGCAAGTTAGCGGACGTAGCCGCGTCCCGGAGCCTCCAGCCATAAGTACTGCTCGCATAAATCCTCCATTTGATGTTTTTTCTAAAAGTCGTAGCTTTAATACCGGTATTGAATTGAGTGCTGGATTTTGCAAAAATAGCGTCTTGAGAATGACCAATTAATCAGTCGGATGGAAAGCTCCAATTCTCAATAAACAGTTTTTAACAGCCAGCGAATGCAACCAACTTCCAATACTTGATAGATAAAGTTTGTTGGTTCCATATCTAGTCTCCTATGTCTCCTGAAATTTAAGGAACTTCCTCAAGATGCATATGGTCATAATTAAATTATCTATAAAATCGGCGCATCTTAACAAAGAAAAGATATAAGCTGTTTGATTAAGGCGAATGAAATTTAAAGGAAAAACATTTTGGAATTTCATATCGCACCGCTCAATTGAGGAAATATTGGTGCAGACTCAAAATAAATGAGACGTAGCACTGCTACGTCTCTACATTGGTTTCGGGTTTTAATTAATAGAAAATAAATACCAATAAAATAGCTGTATGTTTAGCTAATATTTGCAGCACGGGACAGCCACATACCTTGAATATCTTCTGACATTGGAATAATTTTGAGAAAATTCTGTATTGATTTTAATTCCCAATTTAAGGGTGCAGTGGTTGATATCTGAAGTTCGCTAATAGCATAACGAAGAATTGCTTCGCACAAAGCCGCAGCTTCAATAATCGGTTGTGAATCAAGCCAAACAGGAAAAATACGAACTTCAAAGGTAAATTTATCTTGGATGGGATGAATTAAATTTTTGAGATTAAAATCGCAGTATTTTGTTAATTCAAGTTTTGCAACTCGCGTTTTAGCTTCTTCCCAGGGTAATTCCCGAAAACCTGATTCGTTAACTAATTTAATCAAATTCGTATCCCAACTTCCTAAACGAGTGCATTTGGGGTTGCTTTCTACCAACCTTTTCAAATTTTTTCCATGTGCATGAAAAATATTGACTAAATTAGCAAAGACATTTGCAGAACATAATGGTTTTGCATCAAAATGTATGTGAGTTGCGCCTTCAACAGGAACAGTAAAACCAAGTAGACGTGCTGTTTCCAAAAGAACTTCTAGTTTTTCCTGATGATTTGTATCAATAGGGGCTGAAATTATTTCACAGGGACGTTCTCGTTCTCCTGGTAGTGGTGCTGCGATCGCAATGGGATTACCGGTATTATCTGCCACTCGCATCATTCCTTCTACTCCTTGTTCTACATGACTTCCAAATAAATTAGCAATCGGATTAAGAACATCAGATTTACTTTGTTCTGCATCTGCTTGACAAGTGATTAATTGCAAAAATCGGGTGTCATCGCTAACAATTCGATACCATCCCGGTTTTGCTGGATGCGATTTGTCTAAATCATCTTGAAGAGTTAAATCATCAACGCATTTTGCAATTAATTTTCCTTGGTTATCAACAACTTCAAAACCCAAAGTCAGATTATGAAATAAAGGTGTCCCCGGAACATGACTGGGTTCTGATTGAGGATAAAATATACGACGAACCGTTCCATTATGTGCTTGTGCTATCGACTCTGCTAAATGTTTTCTACTTAACCCTTTTGGTGCTAACAATTCAATTTCGCAGCCAATTTTCCAATTTAATTTATTCATAGTTATATTAGTGATTAGTTGTTAGTTGTTAGTTGATATATAAATCCTAGATGAGTTATGAGAAAAGTAAGTCCTAGAAACCCGGTTTTTCCAGAAAACCGGGTTTCTAAAATCTCACAAATGATTTAGGAAAATGCTATAAGAAAATGCTATAAGAAATAAAAAAATAGGTAGACTTGATTGAGCCTACCTTGTTATATTCGATATTTTAGTTAGAAGCCAGTAAATACTTAATCAATTAAATCATAGCTAGATATGTAAATTGAATAAATATTGCTCATTACTTATTACTCATTACTCATTACTTATTACTTATTACTTATTACTTATTACTCATTACTCATTACTCATTACTCATTACCCATTATCGCTTCAATGCTTGTTCAATAACTTCTTGCTGACCTAAAATTAAGTTTTTCTCAATCCTGATTTTAGCATCCCAAGGTGATTTTTCACCCCACAGTTTAGCAAGCTTCTGAGCATCGTTGTAACGATATTTTGAATCTATATATAAAGGCAAATTATTGCTAGAATTGTTTAATTTCTGCAAAGCATTAACTCTTGCGTCTACAAGAAACTGTTCGAGAACTGCGACATCAGATTTACCCCAAAGAATCTTTCTGCCGATTCTTGCTTTTGCTTCATATGCCGATTGACCCCAATAATCGCCAAGTACGCGAGCATCCCAGTAGTCATATTTACTATTAGAGAAAGCATTTAATTCTCTATTACGAACTTGTTTTGCTGATGCTTCAATCCAATTTTGTTGCTGATTGTTTAAAAAGCTTTTTTGTAAGTTTTGATTAGTAGATGTCTGAGCGGTAACAGCACTAATAGTACCAACCGAGCTAACAAGCATACCTAAAGATAATAATAAAACTTTCAAATTATTGTTCACGATTAATTGCTCCTAGTTTTTGAGTTTCAAATATTCGTTGTCTTAATATTTAAGAATATTTTCTGTATAAAAGCTTTAAGTGCTTAAACTTGCTTTCTGAAAAATGAATACAGTTCGCTATTCAGTTATTTCCGAAAAATACAAAAACTTTATACTTCAGAAGTCTCTAGTATTGCGTCAAGGTAATTTTGCTGGGTTTATAGAAAAGTCAAATCAATTTATCCTCTCCCCACCTGCTTAATATTGACCTTGAATATTGACCTTGCACAACTGTATCTATTAATAAACTAGGGGTGAGTATATCCATTTATGCAGATAGCATACTATATAAAAAATAAACTACTTATATAAGATAAAAGTAGTAATATTTCGTAATTTATTTTTCTAAATGATGATTTAGTAGAATATCTTGAATCGGATTCGCTTGATTATTTATTTAAAATTAATGATTCAAGATGTCTTCTCGCTATTAAACCAATCAAGTCTTCAAATCTTGCTGTATCCACTCTAAATGCTTGGGTAACAGCTGCTCTAAATCATAATTTTCTAAAATAGTTTCTCTTGCTTTCTCTCGAATTGAAGACATCTTATCGGGATTCTCAAGTGCTTCCTCAACAGATGAGCATATTTCTTCGGGTGAGAAGAAATCGACTAGCAAACCGTTGACACCATCTTCAATTATTTCAGTTACGGGTGCTGTATTGGAAGCGACTATCAAACAACCTGTAGACAAAGCTTCCAGCATTGACCAGGATAAAACAAAGGGACGGGTTAAATAAATGTGAACAGAGGAAGCTTGCAATACTTGCAGATATTCACCATAAGGTAATAAACCTGTAAAATGAATTCTTGCTAAATCTAACGGTACTTTTTCCAGCATTAACTGCTTATAAGTTTTATTGTCGGGAAGTTGCTTTCCATAAGCAACTCTATCTTCCCCAACAACTACCACATGACAATTCGGTCTTTTTTGCTGAATCAATGCAACAGTTTCCATAAATTCTGGGAAACCTCGATAAGGTTCCATCCCTCTAGCAACATAAGTAATAATTTCTTCTACACCAGAAAGGTCAAGATTAATTCTGGGTAAAACCAACTTTGCTCCTGGTTGTGGTTTAAAATAATTCGTATCAATTCCGTCATGATTTACAGTAATTTTACTGCGATATTCGGTCGGAAACTGTTGACGCTGCCAATTAGTTGGAGACAGACCGCGATCGCAACTGTATAAGTCAATCAGAATAGGAGCATTCTTAATCCGAATCCGAGCTTCATCATCTGGAGTTAACGGGTCTTTCGGGTCAAAATCAGCGTCGGAACCATGTGCTTGATAAAACCATTCAAAATAGCAAAGCAAAGTAGCGCTCGGAAATGCATCTTTGATGAATAACGTCGGTCCCCAACCCGAATGACCGTAAACTATATCTGGAATAAAACCCTTTTGCTTAAGTTCTTCCGCTATACGGTAGACACCTTGTCCTTGAAGAACAGCTTTTTCTAAAGGTCTAACATAATGGTGAGTCTCGGGACGAACTTCTCGACTCGAACCATAGATAGCTTTGACAACTCCTGGTAAAGAACCTTCACGACGATTGGTTCCAAAAACAACTTGATTATTCGGATTTTTTGCTAAAGCTACAGCTAAATGACGAAACTGAGCCGGGAAATTAGGATGTAAAAATAAAATACGCATTATCAGTGAGTAGTGAGCATTTATCACATGATACGGGCTTATATCAATTGCGTTTTATTCTTCATTGATAATTTTACTAAGGTTTGCTTTCTCAATGAAATGATAAGAATGCGCTTGAAGATTTTTCATATTTCTGGCATAAAATTTACTGTTCAAGAATAAGTAGGTGAACAAAAATATTTACCATCATTATTCGCTGTGCAAAGTAATCCTAGTCCTTGCGATTACTATCTCCCTCTGGGAGACGCTGCGAAGACGGTTTCACTCCGTTCCACTCGCAATGACATTGTGTAATTAATTATGTTTAACTACTTATTTCCCCTTGTCTCCCCATCTCCCCATCACCCCATCACCTCAATCCTCCATATCTTCCATATCAATGTCATCCATATCATCCATTTCCAAATCTTCATCGGTCAAAGTTTGCTGGGGAATTGCTGCAATAATTGCGTCTATAACTTTGGAAACCGGTAAAATTTCAATATCTAAATCGGGAAACTTCTGTCCTTTAGGAACAATCGCTCGTTGAAATCCAAGTTTAGCTGCTTCTTTTAATCTCAATTCCATTTGCGATACGGAACGTACTTGTCCACCCAGACCGACTTCACCAATTAACACGGTACCTGAATCTACAATCCTATCTCGGAAACTAGCAACGATTGCAATTGCAACTCCTAAATCGACTGCTGGTTCTTCTACATTTAACCCACCTGCGGAAGCAACATAAGAATCCAGCTTAGACATGGGGATTCCGACTCGTTTTTCCAGTACAGCCAAAATTTGCACCAAACGACTGTAATCGACTCCAGTACAAGCACGACGAGGAGAAGTGTAGCTAGTCGGACTTACTAAAGCCTGTAATTCTACCACGATGGGACGAGTACCTTCGCAGGCTACCACAATCGCGGTTCCCGGTGCGGGGTCATCGCGACTCCCTAAAAATAATTCGCTGGGATTGGGAACTTCGCGCAAACCGTGCGAAACCATTTCAAAAATACCAATTTCATGGGTAGCACCAAAACGGTTTTTTACGGTTCTCAACAACCTGTGGGAAGCAAATCTGTCTCCCTCAAAATACAGTACCGTATCAACTAAATGTTCCAGTACTTTAGGCCCAGCAATTGCTCCTTCTTTGGTCACGTGTCCGACGATTAACATGGTAATATCTTCATGCTTTGCGACTTTCATCAAAGCCGCAGTACATTCACGAACCTGAGCTACCGAACCCGGTGCAGAAGTTAATGCTGGAAAAAATACCGTTTGAATACTATCAATTACGGCTAAATTTGGTCTAAGAGATTCAATCTCTTTTAAAATTTCTTCTAAGTCCGTTTCAGGTAATACATATAAATCGCTATTAACTTGAGTTGATTTATTATCTTCTTCGCTTTCTTTAGTCTCTTTTGCTACTACAATTGCCCCATTACCGTTAGCTTCTTGATGCTGTTGTTGAGCAACTCCCAAACGCGAACCCCTTAACTTAACTTGCTGTCCGGATTCTTCCCCAGATATGTAAAGAACGCGATACTCTTGAGACAATGCATTTGATACTTGCAATAACAGGGTAGATTTACCAATACCGGGATCCCCACCAATTAATACCATCGAACCCGGAACCACCCCGCCACCCAAAACTCGGTCTAACTCACCATAGCCAGAACTCCAACGCTCAACTTGACGGTCGCTAATTTGGTCAAATTTTAAAGATGCTCGTGGTTTAGCTGGCTTATCAGCGGTTTTCTTTTTGCTCATCTGAGCGTGCCAAGCACCAACTCCACGGGAATTTACATCCCTAGAGTTTTGAACGGCAATTTCTTCTTTTAAAGAGTTATATGTTCCACAAGCCGGACACTTACCAAACCATTGGGGAGTTTCTGCACCACATTCAGAGCAAACGTAATAGGTTTTTTGCTTAGCCATTCTTAATCTTATTAAATAATCTTAAATAATCAAAATGTTTCTTTTAAGTTCTTGAACGAAGCAAAATCTAATAATAGTAATACCTTCGAGGTTTTTACGAATGAATAATTGGAATGATATCTTAATAAGATGGTACAAAAAATAGTACTAAAAATTAACATCAAGAAAAACTTTAGTTAAGGAGCGTTGAGAAACTTGGAGAGTCATAAAGAAAAAATCCTGGTGGTAGATGACGAAGCCAGCATTCGCCGGATTTTAGAAACGCGCCTTTCAATGATTGGCTACGATGTGGTCACGGCTGGCGATGGAGAGGAAGCTTTAGATACCTTTCGTAAAGCAATTCCTGACTTAGTAGTTTTAGATGTCATGATGCCAAAATTAGATGGCTACGGTGTCTGTCAAGAATTACGAAAGGAATCGGATGTCCCAATTATTATGCTAACAGCTTTGGGAGATGTGGCAGACAGAATTACCGGCTTAGAACTCGGTGCTGATGATTATGTAGTCAAACCATTTTCCCCTAAAGAACTTGAAGCTCGCATTCGTTCCGTACTCAGACGAGTAGACAAAACGAGTGCTTCTGGGATTCCCAGTTCTGGGGTAATCCACGTAAGTACTATCAAAATCGATACAAACAAGCGTCAGGTCTATAAAGGTGACGAACGCATTCGATTAACAGGAATGGAATTTAACCTGTTAGAACTTTTAGTAAGTCGTTCGGGAGAAGCTTTTTCTCGTTCGGAAATTTTACAGGAAGTCTGGGGATATACACCCGAACGTCATGTAGACACTCGTGTAGTAGACGTGCATATTTCCCGTTTGCGAGCCAAATTAGAAGATGACCCTTCAAATCCAGAATTAATTCTGACCGCAAGAGGTACGGGCTACTTGTTTCAACGCATAATTGAACCAGGGGATGAATGAATAGTTAGGAGTTAGGAGCTAGGAGTTAGGAGTAAAAATTAGATTGAATGCGGTGCTTTTTCGTGAAATTAATAGTAACGATAAACGATTAAGCAACACCCGCATGGGTTTTAGAATTGAGATTAGATAAGCCGTCTTCAGGTTAACTAAAAGAACAATCCAAAATCTAAAATCTAAAATTGAAGTGACTCATAACTAAATTCTTCTTCATGGCTAATCCAGATCCCAATCGCTTTTTAAAGCGTCTACCTATCGTTGTGGGTGGGTTAGGCGCTGTACTTTTGTTAATTAACCGTTTATACTCACCCCAACTAACAGAATCTCAAGCTCGTGCTGACGTGCTTGGTGTAATTCTAAGCGCGGTCTTGATATTAACGGGTTTAATCTGGCAGCAGGTACAGCCGCGCACTCCGGATGCTGTAGAACTTATAGGTGAAGAAGGTTTTATTCTTGCTCCCGATTTATCAGATGCTGTAAAAACAGAATTGGCTTGGGCATCTCATTTATTATTGACAAATACAGTAACCCGTTCGGTAGTTGTTTACTATCAAGACAAAATTTTAATGCGTCGCGGAATTTTAGGAGAAAAAGCCGAAGTTACACCAGGAGCAATATTAAAAAGAGTTTTAGAAAAGCATAAGCCAGTTTATTTAGTAGATTTAAAAGTGTATCCCGGAAGAGTTGAATTTGATTATTTACCAGTTAATACTCAAGGTGTAATTTGTCAACCAATTGGCGAAGAAGGAGTCTTAATTTTAGGAGCGCATGCTCCACGAAGTTATACAAAACAAGACGAAAATTGGATAGCCGGAATCGCTGACAAATTAGCTGTTACTTTACAATAAATTGGGAACTGGGAATTGGGGATTGGAAATTGGGGATTGGGAATTGCTAATTGGTAACTCCTAACTCCTAACTCATTGTCTTCCCCCTCTCCTCGATAATTAAATTAATAACTAAGAAATATGCAGATAATCTACGGCTTAATAATTGTCTTAATGCTCGCGGGTGTGATTGGTGCTGTAGTTCCTGGTGTTCCGGGGACGAGTTTGGTTTTAATCGGAATTATTATTTGGGGATTTGTTAAAGGTACTTTTGCTGCTATTAGCGTTCCTTTGATTGTTACGGTTGTGATTTTGCTGTTGAGCATGGGAATTGATTTTTTAGCAGCATACTGGGGAGCAAAAAAAGCTGGTGCGAGTAAATGGGGTCAAATTGGTTCGATGATTGGATTAGCAGTAGCCTTCTTCGGATTATTACCACCTTTTCTAGTCGTTGGTGGCCCTGTGATAGGTATTTTTATTGGACCGCTTTTAGGAGCAATTATTGGTGAATTCATTTATCGGAAAGATTTAGTCGTCGCAGTTAAAGCAGGTTTGGGAATCGTTGTAGGTAGTTTGATTGGAAATATTATCCAGGGTTTTCTTGCGTTAGCAGCTGTTACAGTTTTTGTTTTGACAACTTGGTCGCAGGTGTTTGGGGCTTAAGTTTTGCAGTTAATGGTAATAAACTGACACCTTACAATCGGCTATGCGCTCTTTTCGGTGCAACTGCGATCGCACTCAATACGTTAACAATTATTTGGGCAAGAATTGGTGCTGTAGATGCATTACTCGCAGGGTATTTGGCTAGAGCGCTTGTCATTTTTTCTTAGTTACGCTCAGGTTAGACACTTGCAAGTAATAAAATAACCAGCTTTGGGTTTCACTTTTCAGCCGAAACCCCCATTACTTTAGCTTTTCTAGGAAATAAGTAGTTAAACATAATTAATTACACAATATCATTGCGAGTTGAACGGAGTGAAACCGTCTTCGCAGCGTCTCCCGGAGGGAGATAGCAAACGCAAGAGCTAGGATTGCTTCGCTTCGCTCGCAATGACGGTAAATATTTTTGTTCGCTTACTTACAAGAAAATTGGAGCATAGAATCAACTTCTACACTCCAATCAAATGTCACATGAATCAAAAAATCTATACAAAAATCATAAAATGAAGACTCCTTAGAAGAGCAGTTTTTCATTGAAGCTGGATATACCCGCAAAGAGATATATCCTTTCATATTGTAGATAGTGAATTAAAGCGAACCTGTTTTTGACAGGTTCGCTATTGCTTGTCGGTGAAAAACCTATTTCTTGATCTGTTTACGCTTCTTGACACCGAACATACCAGCTACAGCTAAAGCACCAAGACTGAAAGTAGTTGTAGGTTCGGGTACAGATTGAATTCCTGATAAGGTTACACCGTCACCTTTTCCTTTTCCGTCATCCTTACCAAGCTGAATTACAAAAGAAGATACATTATTCAAGCTTATTGATTGAGTATTACCATCCTCTCCGGCTGCTAAGAATTCTTCCATGGACTGTCCGTTGACTTCAAGAATTCCGCTAAAAGGAGATGATTCTGAATCGAAGAAATCAAGAGTAACTTTGTCTAATTCTTGGTCAAATTCAAACAAGAAGCGACCCACTTCTAATTCACCTCCTTCAGAGGCTACACCATCAGTTTGAATAGCAGCAGCACGAAGATAAAATTCTCCTAATCCTTCGGTTGTCCCACCATCTTCAGCCCCAAATCTAATAAAACCATCACCGTAATCGTTTTCAGTTCCTTTCGCATCAACAAATAATCTGCTGAGTCCGTAATTTACATTCTGAGAATTATCATCATCAAATAGTAAACTTGTAACGCTGAAACCTAAGTCACTAGTATCAATAGTTTGATTCTGGTCGAGACTTTGAAGGTTTGTTAATTGAATTTCACCTTCTTGTTGAGGAATCAAACTAGTAGCATTAGCAGCAGGTGCAGCAGCAGCGAATCCCAAACCTAAACCGAAAATAGCAGCAATAAAGTTGAACTTACGCATGATTAATTTCCCTTCTTTCTTCTTTTTACCTGTTGAAACGGGGCGGTTACTGATTTGTTTTGTTCGCCTCCGATTACTTACTAAGCTAATAGACCAACTTGCAAAAACGTAAGCCCTAAGCAACAGAATTAATCCAAACTTTATTTTGAGATGAAAATCAAATATTCTTCCGAGAAATTGCCCTAATTGCCGTAGAAGTCATTATAAAAAAACAGTTTAAGTTGACTATATATACGAAAAAAAACGTAAATTTATCACGTTTAAAACATCTATCTTTAAACTAATAGAAATCGATTCAGCAATAATGCGTAAGGACTAAGTAATATTGCGAGTAATTTGAATATAAAAACAGCAAAAAAATTGAGCAGTCAGATAATAAAACCGAGAAAGGTTGAATTATCTATCTACTCAATGAAGTTTAAAGAGAAGGGAATATTTATATAAGTGAAGATGCGTAAGTCCTGGAAATTTTTGCAATAAATAAAATTTCAAATAATGTAGTGGTTAGATGCAACCCTTATTACGGTAAATAAGGGTAATTTACCCAGTGGGATTTAAGCCTTTTTTGAAGCTTTTTTGCGACGCTTGAGGGTAATAACTCCAGCAACAGCAAGAGCGCTCAAACCAATCACGTTTTCAGACTCAGGTACGCTGACTGCTAGTGAAACACCATCACCAGTGGTGGAAAATTGGTCACTGTTTGGATTACCCAACTGAACTACGAAGTCATTGACATTTCTCAATACCAGAGTCTGGATATTGCTGTCAGGACCTGCTGAAATTAAATTATCGAGCAAATCTTGTCCTGATAGCTGTTGTCCGTTGACTTCAAGAATCCCGCTGAATCCAGCATCCTCAACATCAAAGAAGTCTAGTCTTACTTCATTGGCTGTTTTACCTTCAAAATCAAACCTGAATCTACCAACTTCTAAATGTGCTTCTTCTACAGCACTACCATCAGCCGCGAAAGCTACTGGACGGAACCAAATATCTCCAGGGTTTGGATTTGTTCCTGCATCTTCATCCTCTAATATGATTGAATTTACTCCAAATCCATAAGTATTTTCAGTCTCTCTGTCATCAGCAAATAAGCGACTTTCCCCGAAAGCTGGATCAAATTCTAAGCTCGTAACAGAGTAACCGTAATCTAAACTAGTTGTATCAATACACTGTGCGGGGTCTAAACATTGAAGGTCGGTGTTTGTGAGTTGAATTTCACCTTCTTGGTTAGGAACTAATGAAACTGCTTGTGCTTGACCGACGGATACTGTTGCAAAACCTAAACCGATGGTGGAAACTGCTGCGAGGGTTTTTACTAACTTTTTGATATTTTTCATTGTTAATCTCTCTAGAAATACTGATTTTTTAAATGTGTTTTGGATAGGAGTGTTTGTGTGTTTTCTCGTATCCATATTTGTATAGTATTTCGGCGTAAGTGAATATGTCATCCCTTACCAACAGTATTTATCGCAACTTAATCTTGCTGGTAAAACAAGGTAAATTACTTAGCTAAAGCTATATTTAATATACATTCAAATCCGTATTACATCTGGTACAAATTGCCAGACAATAGTCAATTATTCTATGCTTTGTAAAAACTTATAGGTGTTCTGAGCAAAACTTTGTAAAATCTTGAAATCTGACAATAATTCTCGTAGTTTTATCGGTTTAATTTCTACAAAATAGATAGCCCAAAGGTCATAAGTATAAGCCGCAAAAAATAGCGTTCTCTCGGAAAAGTTTGCATTTTCTATTATTTGAATATACTTTTAGAGCTTTTGCTGTACTAATCGTTTTCGCTTTATAGAGAAGCTGCTGGTTGACCCATAAGTTATGAAGGGTATTCATAGTTCGTAGTAAGCGATTTATCGCTCTCGAAGAAGGACTAAAGTCCTTACTACGAACTTATTATTCTGGATAGAACATTACAGGATATCAATTAATCCAAACTGAAATTTAAGAAAAAATATAACTGACTTCCGGGAAGCTGTCAGTTTCCTATGTATGGATAATTATCAAAAGTAGAATTTGGCTTACTACTTCTACTGAATAAGCCTTGCTTGTTTAGCTTTTAAATTTATCTTCAAAAAACATAATATATTTTTCAGTAAAAATGCCAGGAATTAAGTAATATTCCGGAATTAGTTTAATCATAAAAAAACAGCAAAAAAAATCGAGCAGTCAGATAATAAAACCGAGAAAGGTTGAATTATCTATCTACTCAATGAAGTTTAAAGAGAAGGGAATATTTATATAAGTGAAGATGCGTAAGTCCTGGAAATTTTTGCAATAAATAAAATTTCAAATAATGTAGTGGTTAGATGCAACCCTTATTACGGTAAATAAGGGTAATTTACCCAGTGGGATTTAAGCCTTTTTTGAAGCTTTTTTGCGACGCTTGAGGGTAATAACTCCAGCAACAGCAAGAGCGCTCAAACCAATCACGTTTTCAGACTCAGGTACGCTCACTGCTAGTGAAACACCATCACCAGTGGTGGAAAATTGGTCACTGTTTGGATTACCCAACTGAACTACGAAGTCATTGACATTTCTCAATACCAGAGTCTGAATATTGCTGTCAGGACCTGCTGAAATTAAATTATCGAGCAAATCTTGTCCTGATAGCTGTTGTCCGTTGACTTCAAGAATCCCGCTGAATCCACCATCCTCAACATCAAAGAAGTCTAGTCTTACTTCATTGGCTGTTTTACCTTCAAAATCAAACCTGAATCTACCAACTTCTAAATGTGCTTCTTCTACAGCACTACCATCAGCCGCGAAAGCTACTGGACGGAACCAAATATCTCCAGGGTTTGGGTTTGTTCCTGCATCTTCATCCTCTAATATGATTGAATTTACTCCAAATCCATAAGTATTTTCAGTCTCTCTGTCATCAGCAAATAAGCGACTTTCCCCGAAAGCTGGATCAAATTCTAAGCTCGTAACAGAGTAACCGTAATCTAAAGTAGTTGTATCAATACACTGTGCGGGGTCTAAACATTGAAGGTCGGTGTTTGTGAGTTGAATTTCACCTTCTTGGTTAGGAACTAATGAAACTGCTTGTGCTTGACCGACCGATACTGTTGCAAAACCTAAACCGATGGTGGAAACTGCTGCGAGGGTTTTTACTAACTTTTTGATATTTTTCATTGTTAATCTCTCTAGAAATACTGATTTTTTAAATGTGTTTTGGATAAGAGTGTTTGTGTGTTTTCTCGTATCCATATTTGTATAGTATTTCGGCGTAAGTGAATATGTCATCCCTTACCAACAGTATTTATCGCAACTTAATCTTGCTGGTAAAACAAGGTAAATTACTTAGCTAAAGCTAGATTTAATATACATTCAAATCCGTATTCTATCTAGTACAAATTGCCAGACAATAGTCAATTATTCTATGCTTTGTAAAAACTTATAGGTGTTCTGAGCAAAACTTTGTAAAATCTTGGAATCTGACAATAATTCTCGTAGTTTTATCGGTTTAATTTCTACAAAAAAATTATGGGAAGACTCCAGGTAAAAGCCGCTAAATACAGCATTCTCCCTGATAGATTTAGAAAATTATTTCCCTGGAAGCACATTAGAACTTTTGTTCCATAATTTTTCTCTTATTTTCAGGAAAACTTTTCGGTCTTATATATTGGTCGGTGATTTCGCTCAGTAGAGAAAACACACGATAATTAGCTATATCTCAATTCCGAGCAAGACTTATTATCGCTGTAGCTCTCAACACATTGGTTCGACTCAACAGCTTTTATCTATATTCATAGGTATATCTTTCAGTATTTACCTTAGTCTTTGGCTACTCGAAGTGTTTGATTACTGTTTAAAATCATTTAAATAGCCCAAAATCTCAGCCCGAACCAGGATCTATCTTTACATTTCTACATATTTGCTGGTCAAAACTGGTAGCTGTTCGCTAATAATTACTAA
This sequence comes from Calothrix parasitica NIES-267, assembly GCF_002368095.1. Classification (GTDB taxonomy): domain Bacteria; phylum Cyanobacteriota; class Cyanobacteriia; order Cyanobacteriales; family Nostocaceae; genus Rivularia; species Rivularia parasitica. The sequence goes on from NZ_AP018227.1 coordinate 3,965,042, forward strand.
CTACTAACTGATAACTGCTCGCTGTCTTAAAACCAGCCTTCTTGTTCGAGAGTTTCGATTAATTGAAGTCCACGGGGGTCGCCAACTCCTAATAATGCGGCTTTAGTATCCTCACGCACTCCTAAATCGCTGTCTTCAGCAAAAGCTTGAATCAAAGCATCAATAGCAGTAGCGTAAACAATATTAGAAGGTAGTTCGCGACATAATTGTCCGATTGTCCAAGCACAATTACTCCGCACTGCTGGTACAGAATCTTTTACCAATCCCTCAATCAAAGCTGGGATTGCACCAACAACGGCTTCATATCCTACTTCTGACATCTGCGCTAAAGAACTAGCGGCCCATAATCGGACGGCAGAAATATCGGTTCTCAAAGCATCTGCTAAAGGTGGTAAACAGCGCATATCTCGACAATTACCTAATGCCCAAACCACACCTTTTCTCACAGAACCATTCCAATCTTGGTTATATTGCTTAATCAACGGTTCAACTGCATCAGAGCTAGGATTACGTCCAATCGCATATGCTGCGCTCACCCGCACCAGAGGACAAACATCTGTTAATAAGCGAATTAAATGAGGAGTAGCGCGAGCATCTTCAATATCACAAAAAGCACGTGCCGCCAGCATCTTTTGCTGTGGCTCAGAATTTTCAAGCAGCGCTAACATCTCCTCTGGATTTGGTTTTGCCGCTTCCGACTCCGGACTTAGCGGCTCCATCTTATCAAGAGGGCTTTCTAGTTCCGCTTCGACATCAAGTAGGTAATGGTTATCTGCATCATACATAAATTTAAAATTACCATTACACAGTACCTTTGGGAAGAGGGGAAGAGGAAGAGGGGGAGAGTGGGAGAGTGGGAGAGTGGGGGACAAGGAGAAAACAGTTAGGAATTAGGAATTAGGAGTTAAGAGTTAGGAGTTATTTTCCTATACCCAATGCTCGATTGATAACTGTTCACTGTTCAATGTTCACTGTAAAGGTTTAATCATCCACATTGATTGGGTTTGATAGCCAAGCTGGTTGTAGAGATTCAGTGCGGGGGTGTTTGTTTGAAAAACTTGGAGTGCTATTTGATTGTCACCTCTTTGTTTAGCCCAGTTTTCAACATACTGCATCAAAGCTTTACCGATACCTTTGCGGCGATGTTCTGGGGAGACGTAAATAAGAAATATGTGTGCGTGACGCAATCCGCTAATCTGGTCGATAGCGTTTCCTATCCACAAACAGCCGATGGGACGAGACGGAAATATATCTACTTGTGATTTTTTTTCTGCTGAATATTCTACCCACCATATGGGGGTATCTGGAGAAAGGTACTGTTCGACTGTTTGGGATAAATGTGAAAAATCTTGTTTGGGAAACATATCCTGGTAGGTACGCTGCATGAATTTGACCAGCAGCGCTCTATCCAAGGTTGAGCCGGAACGAATTGTATAATCGGGTAATAGTTTTTTCGCCACTAATAACGTATTCGCTCGTTTGGTTATTTTTATACTTTGCTGCTTTTGTCTTCCAAGAAGGGAGCAATTAGGGGTACAAATACTTGCAATGTACTATTTTCATTGTTTTCTACTCTTCCTATTTCTCCATCTTCTTCAATGGGTGCGGGTGCGGCCATATCGGACGGTAAAAAGATACGAGCGCTAACTGCTACTAAAGCTAAGGAGAAAATTAGTACCGCGATTAAAGGAGCAATGAATTGACGTAATATTGCCATATCTAGAAATTTTAGTAATCAATTTTTAGTTTAGTTAAACTATTTTAACGTCCTCTGTCTCTTTCTAAGTCAGCAATAGCTCTCTGCCAATACCAATTTTCTGACATATCGGGATGATTTCGCTTCAGTTGTTCGACTAAGCGGTTTGCAGTTGCTTTATCTCCCCCAACTAAACCGAAGAGTTGATTTTGTAAATGTGTATCTGCTGTAGGTTCTGGTGTTGGGTATGACGGTTGTGTTGAAAAAGAACGAGACTGACGTTTTTTAAATTCCCAAAATAAGACGAAATATAAGGTGCCAAAAATAATTATTAAGCTGAGGGTTCCCAAAAAAGTTACTAAATTCAGCGTTAAATATCCCAAAATTAATTGAGAGATAACGTAGCCGAGTATAACTCCTATCGTCATCAGAATGACAATCGATACAATTCCCACAAATTCTTGCCCCATTAAATCTACTTCCTTTTTCTAATCTTGGTTTCAGCGAATCAGAATTATTAGCTCCAAGGGGCAAACATTAGCTTTCCGAAATTCAGTTGAGCGGTTGCAGCAGTTTAGATATCAAACTGTAAATCAAGACATCGGTTTTTAGCGTAAACCGCTATTCGCAGTTATTTTAAACAAGAAAATTTTCTGATTAAGAAGTATGTTATTTGACTAACTGCTTAACAAGCATCAACAATCAAAAACAACAATTGATACTTACTATACTCACAATTTTTTCTTCAGCCAGAGTGCCCGCAATGCTTTAAATTAGCCGTAAAGTATTTAGTTCCTGCCATTTACATTTTGGTAAATGCGATTAGTCGCACAAAGAGTATAGACATATTTGATACTAAAGTACGGTCTAATTTGTAAAGTACTATAAATTACCAATCTTAATTAGTCGATGCATACACCCTGGCGCAAGAAAAATTTATTTGATTAAATATGAACGATATCTTGACACAATTGTATTTTGATGGTGTGCCAATACGCCGATTTTTGGGGAGAGTAGCGGGAAAGGGGAGAGGGGGAGAGTGGGGGAGAGGGGGAAGAAAATATTCTTTACTTTTAATCTAAAAGATAAAATCTAAAATCTTACTATTGCTCGCTTTCAACTTTTAATTCTTCAGTACTAACTCCTGACTCTTCACTTTCAACTTCTAACTTCTCATTCTTAGGTTCTGACTCCTCACTCTTAACTTCTAACTCTTGAGTACTAACTCCTAACTCCTCACTTTCAACTTCTAATTCTTCAGTTCTAAGGGTTACCTGTTCCCCATTTTGATAAACTTGATGTCCTTTAATTTCTACACCTTTTTCTTCTAAGGTCTTTTTCCAACCTTTAAGGGTGCCGATTTCGCTGGGATTTTCATATAATCCAGATTGAACTTCGATTTGGGTCAGTTGAGCAAATTCTTCGTAGAGCGGGTAACTAGAAGTTACGAATGTTTCTTTTCGATGCAATATTGGCGGATTTTCTCTTGTAGAGTAATCCCCGCGAGTTATTTTGAATGTCTGTAAATCGATTACGATGGCGGATTTTAATGCTGGATGGGGGTCGGTGTCGAAGTCGGGGTAATACAGATAAGAAATTTTCGGTTCGCTGTTGTGAAGTTTGATGAGTGTTGTTTCTTCGGGTCTTCCAAATACGCGACTGGCACAACCTTCGTAGATTCGCAATTGTGGTTCTAGTTCGCTCAATGAGTTGATATGGACGTAAAGAGCGCTGGGGGTATATTTTCCAATTTTACTTTTTTGGCAGGCTAATCTAACTATATTTTCGACACCCAAACTAAATAATTTTTGGTCTGCGACTTCACAAGCATCCCGATATGAACCGAAAAAGGCTTTAATATCATGGCGGAGTTCTTCAGGTAGCTCTGAGAATCTGGGACGCTCTTCCCGAAACTGCACTAAAGCTAGATAAACTTGAATATCAAGAGAACGACGGTAAGCAATCGCATCCCATTCGGCTTCGTCTGTTGCTCGCAATATTACTTTAAAAGCACTTCGGATACTAGTAAATTCCAGCAGTAGTTTTGATTCGTCATCCCATCGTAATTCTCCTGAAACGGGTAGTCTACCGCGTTTTGTATAAAATTTAATTAATGGTGCTAATTGTTCTTTGCACTCTTCATATTTTTTAGTAGCAAGAATAATTCTTGGTGCAATTACGCGGGAACGATAGCACTCGACGCGAAAGTTTTCTTTTTCCTCGTCGTCGCGAAATACGAAGTAAATACCCAAAGCGACGGGTACCGCGTCAACTTCTAAGGTGTTATCTATATATTGCTTGAGTTCTCCCTGTTCGTAATATTTCTGAAAGGTATTGCGACGAGTTACCACCCCATCCCCATAAGCCAATTGATTTTTGCTGCTAATAGCGTTTACTAATACTTGAGCGGCGACAATTAATACTTGGCCTGCTAATTTCCACGCGTTTTTAAGACTTTCAACCCGCTCTTCGGTATCTTCAATAACGTTGAGGACATAACCCAAATTAACCACATCGGCAGATACTAAAGGCGCATCGGGATTATAATAAGGGTCCCAACCCGCGCTTTTAATCTCCATATCTGTCAATCTTTTGATATCTTCACCAAATCCACATCCATAATCAAAAAACGTCGCTTCTTTATTAATAATGTCAAATTCGACTGCCAATTTCGTCGGACGAGATAAGTCTGTGCGGTGAATTGCTGCTTTGTGGCGTTCAATGGCTAAATCTTCCAACATAAGACAAATCCAATTAGCAATTGGGATTTATTATCTCATATAAGAGGAAGTAGGTTAAAGGTCAAAGGTTAAAGGTTATTAAATTTTTCTTTTCCCCTTTTCTCCCAAATTTCAAAGAAACCCGGTTTCTAGTCGCGAGAATATGATTCTCTTGTTGTGAAATCGCAAAGGAACCGGGTTTCTGACTGTTAACTGATAACTGATAACTGATAACTGATAACTGATAACTGTTAACTGATAACTGTTAACTGATAACTGTTCACTGTTTTTCTGCTGCTAATTCAATCAAGTCTTCAATTTTCTTAATATTTGGGTCTCCTGCTAAATAGCCGATACCGCGATGTAGATGCAAGCGAAATTGAGTAATTAGGGTTTCTTTATCGGTTCCCAAACCGTCGTTGTAACAGCGTTGTTTGAGAGCTAAGAGGAGCATCTCGGACATTTCACCTCCAAAAACTCGCCATGCTAATTCGACGTTACTATCTTGGGGGATTGGTACGGGTGAAGGAATTGTTTTTTCTGCAAGAGAACGACAAAACCCCCAGCGACATAGGATGTTCCACTGGTCAATTTTCGTAAAACGTCTGAGCTTTACAAGTTGGTCTTTAGCTGTTTGAGATAAGCGGATGCGTTCGATTGGAGATTCCATTTTGTAATTTTGGATTTTGGATTTTGGATTTTGGATTTTAGAAAGTTAGGAGTTAGGAGTTAGGAATTAGGGAGATGGGGGAGATGGGGGAGAGAAATAATTAGAACTTTTTGGGTTAGTGAGTATTATTTTCCCATGCCCGATTCCCAATGCTCAATGCCCAATTACCAATTACCAATTACCAAAAGTATCCCGCTTCTACGGTTGTTTGACGGGTGTCTTGGGAGTATTGAAGCAGATATTCGCGGGCTATGGCTTCGTTTTTTCGCAGGGTTTTTACTTCTTTTTGGGCGATTTCGGTATCGGTGGAAAGCAATATTACTTGATGCGATGCTGATGGGAAGTATCTTTCTATGAGGTTGCTACGATGGGAGGAATCTAAGCGTCCTAATGGGGTGTCGATGGCTACGGGTAAGCGGTGTCCGGAGACTCGCGCTAGTCCCCAGAGAAATGCTATTGCTAGCAGTTGCTTTTCTCCTGCTGATAGACGATGTTTGTCTACTGGTTGGGAATTTAAGTCGTATAGAGAGAGGCTAAAGGTGTTTGTATCTATAACGATACGGTGTACTAAGTCGGATTTGTGGAGCAGGTAGCGGAAGCATTCTGTAACTTCGTTTTCTAATTTATTTAGTTTTCTTAGGGTAAGTCGTTCGCGAAATAGTTTTAAAGTTTCTTGTACTCTTGTGGATGCATCTATAATATTTTCTTTGCTGTTTCGCTGAATGGTTTTGACGCTATATTCGGTTAAGTCTTTTTTGAGTTTATCAATTTCAGTCTGTAGTTCTATTAAGCGACGAGTTACTGTTTCGCAATTACTTTTTAAATCGGTAACTTTCTCTTGTGCTTCTTTAACTAAATCTACTAATTTTTGATAATCTTCTGGTGCTGCTGCGGCTTGTATTTGTCTTTCTAATGAAATAATATCTTCTTCTTTATTTGTTAGCTGCTTTAACTGTTGTGTTGCATTATTTTTAGCGTTTTGCAAGTAATAAAGTATATTTCCGGCTTTACTCAAAGTTTCTGCATCTGCTTGTAACCAAAGTTTTTCTTGTAAGGATGCATTTCTTGTATCTAGGTCTTCGTCTAAAAAGGTTTTGATTTGAGCAAATTTATTTTTGGCAATATTGAGTTGATTAATCAGATTTAATAACCGCTCATCTCTTTCAACTAATACGTCTCTCGCTACTTGCTGCTGTTGAATTTTTAATTCTGCTTCACCTCTTTGTTGAGCTTGATTTAATAAAGGTTCAATTAATGCAACTGGTAAAATTCCCGCAGCTAAATCGCACATTTCTTGACGGATATTGTCTACTTCTTTAGTTTTTTCTATTTTCTGCTGCTCTAATTGACTGCTTTCTGAAGCAATTTTTCCACCTTCACTCAGAAATTTATCAAAAGCTTCTTGCTGATTTTTTTCTGCTTGTTTTAAAAATTCTAATTCTTGCTTCTCAACTTCTTTAGTTTCTTCGTATTCCTCCTGTAATTCTGTAAGCTGCTTTTCTATTTCTTCTAAATTAGCCAATTCTTTTGAATCAGCTAATTCCTTGCGCTTGCGATTAACTAAAATTTCTAAATCAACAGTCAAGCGCTCGGCTAATTCCAAACCTAAAAGAGCGCGAATTGCTTCAACTACAACTGTAGGTGGCTGTTCTTGTTCTGCTAATTCTTTAACTTGCTCTCCATCAAACAGAAATAAATTAGAAATTCCTAAAGGTAAAAGGTTTTCAATATATTCATCCCAAATATTAACTAACCCTTCATCCAGCCATTCATCATTTTCACGAATATCTAAAATACCCAAATGGTCTTTACCATCTTTAGGATTTTTTCCCCAAGTTCTAACAATACGATATCTTGCAGGTTTATCGTTTTCAATATGTTCAAAAGCTAACTCAACGCGAGTTTTATCTACAGGAGATTTATGAGTATTAATGCACTGATTGAGAAAATCACTGTAGCTCAAATTTCCGCGAGTCGAACATTGAGCGCGATGTCCATAAAGAGCAAGACGAATCGCATCCATAAAAGTTGTTTTTCCCCCACCATTCATACCTCCTAAAAGAACAATCGGGTAAGGATTATCATCATTTTTTGGTTCTAAATTTACTACCTGACGACCGCGATAAGGACCAAAGTTTTCTAAAACAAGTTCTAAAAATATCATATTCAGTGAACAGTGAACAGTGAGCAGTTATCAGTTAAATAGAATAATTTTTCAGCGATTTTAGATATTCATTTTATTGCGTCTTAGGTAAATAATTCTCATATATTGATTAATTGATTAAGTAACAACATGTTATGTAATTAAAATTTTCTGGATAATTTGTCAATTTTTATCAGTAAAGAATTACATCATATATCATATAATTTGAGTATTGATTTTTTAGAAAATAATTATTAAATTGTGAGTGATACTGATGACTGCTCACTGCTCACTGTTCACTGTTTCTTAAATTTCCTAGCTGCCCAACTTTTGGGTTTTTCTTCCACTTTCTCTGTACTAACATCACCCAAGGTTAACTGTTTTACTTTATCGACATCACCTTCACCAGCAGCATTTTTTAAGTCGCGTTTGAAGTGAGCATTTTTAATTGCTTCTTCTGGATTTCGCGAACTCATTTCAAAACATTTTGCTAATGCATCATAGATTCCGACACGACGAGTTTTTTTACGATATTGACGTTCGGTATCTAATAAATTCGCCATCAATTCTAAATGCATCGGGTCGTTTTCACAGATTTCTTCCAATACGGCCCATTCATCGCTTCCCAATAAACTGTAACCAGCACCGGGACGAGGGTCAATAAATTTTTCGCCTGTCACTTCTTCATAAATCCGAGGTAAACTATCATCAAATTCGTGTCTTTCTTCTAACCAAATGCGGCGAATTTCGCTCATTTCTTCTAAGGTAATTAGCGTGATGTCGCGCATATTTTCTGGTGCTGTACGACGTAGTTCTTGCTCCATTTCTAATAGTTCTCTTAACCATTCTTCCCTGGCTTTTTTAACATAGGGACCGGGAATTGGTTCGATAGATATTTCTTCGTCTGGTATATTACGTTCGTATAATTGAACGTTACCGTTTCTGCGGCGAAAATCTCTTCTTTCGCGGTTTTCTCCTGCGTCTAATTTGCGACGAAAATCGAGAATTGGCTGCAACCATTCTTTCTCTTCGTCGTTTTGAATCATCGCTGAAAGAGATGTATCTTCACTCACTAAAGTACATACCCAGCAACCAAAACGAGAACTACCGCAACTCGGTGTAGATGTATCCACAACCAAGGGACATTCGTTATCCGCTGTCGCTCCTCTATACATCGCAAATAAATCCTTGTTACTGTATCCCCAAGGATTATCCCACTGCATCAAATACATCCAAACTTCATCAGTTCGCCAATCTTCTATAGCACTATAAACTAAAGAATTTGGCAAGTTCATATTGGGACTAAGACGCTCTCGAACCCGGTGCTTTTCCCATTTTTTCATTCGTTCTGCGCGTTTTTTACTTTCAGCTTTGCGAATTCCTAAAAGCAGAATTGCTTCACCGTTGGTACGAATCACATCGCGAATAAATCTGTTGGATGGACTAATTTTCAAACGTTCGGTACACCAGCGAAATTTTTGTTTTGGTGCTGGATAACCTTTACCAATAAAACCTACCCAAAAAGTTTCTTTGAGGTCTGGTTGTAATAAATGAGGTTCAAATGGTAATTCTTTTTCTTCTGCTGCAATTTTGATTTGCTGTAGAGATTTACGCACCCAGGCTGAAACGTAGGGATTTTCTACTAGCGTATCCGTTGTAATCACGTGTATTGTTTTAGTCCGCTTTTCGGGAGGAAGAGCCGAAATTGCATTCCAAACCAGTTGTAAAGTAGCAGTAGAATCCTTACCACCGGAATATCCCACAACCCAAGGAATTTCATCCAAGCAGTATAATTCTCGAATTTCTTCACTCAGATATTCGATATTCTCTACGAATTCAGCAACGGTTCGCTGGTCTTGATTTTTACTTCCTGATTCTTGGGCTAGGGTCATTCGATTTTGGATTTTAGATTTTGGATTTTGGATTTTGAAGAAGCTTGAGAATGTAGATTTTTTTCACCTCAAACTAAGCACCGATAGATTTTGAATTAGCCATGACCCACGCAGAGCGTGAGAATATAATCAAATAATTGCCAAATATATAAATAATGGCAAGGACTAGTATACATAAATTTGTACCAGTACAGGTTTTTAAAAACTTTTTTTTTGATATTTCTTTTTTTAATCGTTTTTATATATAGTATTTGGATGCCGATATTTTGATTTTTTAAGATTCATTATGAAAAAAAGTGCATCCGAACCAGCAGCCGTTACTAGCCAAGATAAAAAGAAATTTTCTACTTTATTAGCTAAATATCTTGGCGAAAATCAGCAGCTTTTAGTCCAAAAAACGCAAATGGGTGGAACTGAGGCTTATGTAGGTTCTGTGACTTTGGAATGGTTCGCTAGTCAGGTTCGGTTTGCATCTTTTTTACCGCTATTACGAAATAAGTATAATCCCGATACTGACAATATCGAAATTGACGCTTCAAGTATAGATGATATCCAACAACGTCCGTTAGATTGGTCGCGACAAGCACCTTTAGTTCAGTATTTAGCAGCAAGAAAAAATCATAAATTTCCTGCCATATTAGCTGTTATTAGTCAGCCTTGGGTTGATAATTCTAAAGCATCTGAATGGGACAGTAAAGGACGAGCTAAAAAATCGACTACTGATTTTACGACTTTAGATGATGATGGTAAATTAGGTTTGCTCGATATTTCTGAAGAAAATGTAACTATTTATGCATTAGATGGTCAGCATAGATTAATGGCGGTACAGGGTTTGATGGAAATACTAGAAAATGGTAAATTACCGCGTTACAAGAAGGATAAAGCCGCTTCTAACAATTTTATCACCATTACCGATTTAATAGACAAGTACCAAGTTGAAGCCGAATATTTAGAACAATTACCCCAAGAAAAAATCGGTATTGAATTTATTTGTGCGGTAGCAGAAAGGGAAACTCGCGAATCAGCAAGACGTAGGGTCAGGTCAATTTTTGTACATGTAAACTTGATGGCTGTACCCTTGAGTAAAGGACAATTAGCACAGCTAAATGAAGATGATGGTTTTTCGATTGTTGCCAGAAAAATAGCTGTTAGTCACCCACTTTTAGAACAGCGCGACGATAGGAAACCTCGCGTAAATTGGAATAGTGCTACTGTTGCAGTAAAGTCCACAGTTTTGACAACTTTGCAAGCTTTAAAAGAAATGTCTGAGCGTTATTTAGAACACAAATATCCTCATTGGAAACCCTTAGATAAAGGTTTAATTCCCATGCGACCGGAGGATGAAGAATTAGAGTCAGCAACAGAAGATTTTAATGAGTTATTTGATAATTTAGCTATATTACCAAGCTATAAACTTTTAGAACATGAAGACACCCCAATGTTTCGGAGATTTAGCTTTGAAAAAGATGGAGGGGAAGGTAATATCTTATTTCGTCCCGTTGGTCAAATGGCTTTAGCCAAAGCTTTAGGTATCTTAATATTTCAAAAAGGTTTTTCTATAGAGGAAATTTTTGAAAAGTTAAGAAAATTTGATAGTAAAGGTGGATTTAGCGGAATAGATTTTCCTAAATCACTTTGGTATGGAGTTTTATATGATGCAAATCGCAAGCGGATATTAGTTGCTGGAAAAGAATTAGCAACTCGGTTAATAGTTTATATTTTAGGTGGAGTAGAAGACAAAATAGAAAGAGCAGAATTGAGAAAAGATTTAGCGAAAGCGAGAACTTTTGAAGATAAAACTGTGGATTTTAAAGGTAAGTTTGTGGAACCGAAGAAGGTGGGGTTGCCGAGTGTTTTGTGATATTCGTAAATTACCTACAGACTGGAAGTCTGGGGCTACAGAAACAAAGTCCCTTCGGGTATCTCCTCCGGAGACGCTCCGCTAACACCACTCCGCTCAACGGAGGGATGACGACCCACGGGGGTGGGTTCACCACCTGCGTGGACTAGAAAGATTTAATAATTCAGCATATGTATAGTAAAACGATTTCTCGGTTTTTAGCAGCTTCTTGAAAGAATTTAACTAAACCTAAGAAATGGTTGGTTAGATATTCTAATTCAGCTTCTCCACGTTCCCATACAAGTGTCGGGTAAATTTCGGCTTCAACGAGTTGTGAGGGATTGAATCTAGATTGAAATTCAGCTTTGGATATTTTACTGATTGTTTCTGAGACTTCTTTTACTTCTGATGGATTGAGAAACCTTGCTGGTCCAAAATCAAAATCCGGATTTTCTGGATCACCTAATGGTGTACCACCCATTACTACATTTTCTAAAGGTGGTTGACCGCTAGCTATTGTACCAGTTAATAAAAAATGGATAGCGTGCCATGTTTTATCAATATCAAGATAGCTACCGTTTAATTCAGATATTTGGTCTGCTTCATAAGCAGGAAATAGAAAATCGTTAATAAGTTCTGGATGGTTTTGTAATTCGGTAAGTTTTTCTTGAGAGATACGTCTGTAATTTCCGGTCATTCCCATGATGATTTCTCCGATTGTTTTGGAAGATGCATGAAAACTACAAAAAAGCTTCCATAACAGGTTTGACTTTCGATAAATTTTTTAGGGTGTTTTTAACCACCTCCACCTCCTCCACCTCCACCACCTCCACCTCCTCCACCTCCACCTCCACCACCACCTCCTCCTCCTCCATACCCTCCTCCACCACTTTCTTTGAGGAACAAGTTAACGATAAATGCTACCCAACCTCCGATTTGAAGAAAAAGATAAAAAGGAGTATCACGAAATAAGGGAGGTGAGTCTGAATTTTCCGAGTAAACACCAGATAAGTTCAGAATCCCTTTAGGAAAGGTAACTTTAACTTCTAATTCGGTTTGCGGTGGTAATACTTCTTGTGCTTTAAACTCAAAAGTTTTAGTATCTATTTTTTTTGCTTCACTGGGTACACCAAAACTTTGATATTCTAATATTTTTCCTTCTAATTCTGAGGGAAAGATTACAGTAACTCTACTTTTCTCAATTGTAGAATTTCTTTCTGGAAAAATTGCTTTCCAATAGACTTGGAGATTGTCTCCCGATTCTTGTAATCCTCCAACAACGCGATATTTGATAATAAAAGTATGATTTTCGGGTGGATTGAGTGGATGTTCCCAGCGTACCCACAATTTATTATTTTCAACTCCTATTTTTGATGGAATAATTTGGTTATTTTCGGAAATAGATATATTAGTAATTTGTTTGACTTTATCAAGAGGTATGTAGCGGTATCGTTGATTTTTATAGTTACCTGTAAAGGTATATTTTTGGGTTTCGGTGATTAACATATCACCATTATTTTCAACCGCAATATCAACGTTAATAAATTCCCAGTAAAATGGTTTTGTTTGAGCATTAACATTGTTAATAAAAACGGTTATGTCTAGGAATATGACGCTGATAAATATGAAAAATATTTTAATTAATTTTGATAATTTTATTGTCATTATTTATAATTTTCTATTTCCATGTGAATTAATTTAAAACTACTGGGGGTTATAAACCCCCAGCTAATAGTAAAAGTCGTCTTTAGACGACTGGTTAAAATTCTTAGTCTACTACCCTTCGGGAACGCTTATCGTACAATAGACTTTAGCTATTAGCCTCGGAATTGATTCCGAGGTAGTTATGAAAGTTAACGATAATTTATTAAAGCTATTATTTTCAAGATAAAAACTTACTCAAATCAAACTCTTCTTCCTGCTTATCTTCTTTAAACCTTTCCGAACTCAACATTAATAAAAGTCTTTCCGTATAATCCACCGCTCCACGCAATTCGTTTTGTAATATTTCCAATCCACCATTAGCAAATTCTTCAAAAATATGATTGCGCTGAGTATCTAAATCGAGTTCGTTATAAGATAATACTTGGATATCTTTAGTTTCAGTAACGGCTAATAATTTAATTATCCAATCATGTCCGGTGGTCGCGAAATATTCTAATCCGATTGGTGAAGGTTCTCTTTTTGAAATCTCTCCTAAAGGAACACGTTTATTCCGTTTCGCACCTAAAGCAGCAGCAAAACCAACTACATCAGCGAAAGTTTGAAAAGGTCCCGTTGCACCATTTCTTGATGTTAAACTTTGAACTAATTCAGCTTTGTCTTTTGCAACCCTGATTCTACCAGTTTCAGCCATTTTATTATTTGTTAGTTGATAGTTGATATTTGTTTGTTGATAGTACTTAAATCGAATTAATTCTCTTTTACTCTTTCCTCTGCGCTCTCTGCGTTTTTATAATCAAAAGAATGGTGCGTTACAGCATTTTTTTTACAGATTATCTTAAAATTAAAATTTATTCGAGCTATAATACATCTTAAAATTAATTACCTTTTACATCTATAATATACGTCCCAAGAACGGTCAAACCTAACACAGTCTTCATCGCAATATGTTAAAAACTTGCAATATATAGTTCTATAAACGAAGAATATTACAACAGAAACAACAAGTAGTATTTGTAAAGTCAATTGAATTTTGTGTGGGACTAATTTATTTCCGAGTAGGAACTCCATAACTAATCCTATTACAATCATTAAAAATAATAGAGATAAAGCAATTATAAAATTAATGATGATATTTAAATTCATATTTTTAGAAACTATATTCTATTTTTTGTAAAAAATGGTGCGTTACGGCATTTTATAATTTATAGCCTATAATCAAATTTACTCGTGCCGCAACACACCCTACAATTTAATTATTCATTGATAACTGTTCATTGTTCATTACTCACTCTCTTTCAACTTCAATAATTTCACTATATTCAAACTCATTCGGACTTTGCTTTACTAAAGGATATCTTTCTCCACCTATTTCAATAAAATCTTGTTCGCAATCGGGTTTAGAAGAATAATAAGTCAATACATATTCTCTAGCGACTCGGTGTGACATTTCGTCTTCAACTTCACCCCTCCATTGAGTTTTCGTGACCAAAACTATTAATTGATTCGCTAGTTGTGGAATTATTTGAGCTATGTGCTTTCGGTAAATTACATCTAGACTACCGAAAGGTGAATCCATGACAATTGGAAACGTACTACTATCCGCTACCATGAGCATTTTCTTTTGACTCCAATCGCGGACTCTATCAATTATGCTGCTGATAAATGATAAGCTGAGTATCTGGTTTTCTCCAGTAGATGCTGCAACTGGCATTTCTAAACCGGAAGTATTTTCTATTAAGGTCAGTTCGTATTTTTCGCTGATTGTGGGAATATAAGGCGTAAAGGAAATTTCGCTGAATATTTCTTGAACTCGTTTTTCTAATTGCAACCTGAATTGCTGTTCTTGTAATACTTTTACTTTGATTAATCTATCTATAGCGTCTTGAGTTGCGCTGATACGACGTTGAGCTAATATTTGTTTTTCTTCGTTTAATTTCTGTCTGGATATTTGTTTATTCAAACCTTCCAAATCAGTTTTTAGATTAATTATTTTCTGCTGATTTGCACCTTGTTCTAAGGTCAACTCGGTAATTTTTTCTTCAATTTTATCCAGACGCTTTTGTAAATTTCTAATTTCTTCGCTGGGGTCTTTTCTTAATCTTTCTTCGATGTTATCTAGCTCTACTTCAATTTCAGCTATCGCATTTCTTAACTGACCTATTTGAGCTTGTTCTTTATCGATTGTTTCCCAAAATAGCACTGATTGTTTGTCGATTTCGTCAACTTGAGCGCTCATTCTAATTGCTGTTTCTTCAACTTCCGAGGAACCTGCTTTCTCTAACCAGGTTTCGAGATTTCCGCGAGCGTGATTTTCCTCAAACAAACTCGTACCGCAAATACAGCTACTCGAATCTAATAAATGTTGAATAAATTCTCTAGAAATTCCTGTGGTTAACTTTCCTTTGTCTTTTAAATTTTCAATTATTTCACGAAACTGTGCCGTTTTTTCCGATAACAGCACCGTATGACCTCTAGATGAAATCGCTTTTTTGATAGTTTCTCTTGTATGTCGTAAATTATCTTGATTCGACGCTTTCAGCTTTTCTAATTCCTGTCGTCTTTCCTGTAATTTTTTCGCTGCATTCAGTTCCCGCAATCGCTTACTAGTTTCTTTTTTAAAAGTATTTTGATATTCTAATTCTTTAATAATTTCTCTCTGACGCTTATTAATTAATTCAACTTCAAGCTCAATTTTACCTTGCTGCTTCAATAGTTTCTTAATTTCCGAGTCACCAATCAATCTCAACTCGTTTTCTAAACTTTTTTTAGCTTCTTGTAAATGTCGAATCGAACGATTGATGACCTCTACACCCAAAAATATTTTAGTAGCTTCTGCAATTTCTGCTTTCTTATCCGAACGCACAATTTCTTCTATTCTTTCACCATCAAAAAAGAAATATTGATGTAAGCTAACAGGTAAAATCTGACCAATAATATCTTCAGGTAATTGCGGTGGAAGGTACCACTTTCCGTCATCTCCCGCTACCTGCATATATAATTCTGTTTTACCAACATCAATTCCATTATCGTGTTTGTAAACTCGACATTGACGTTTTACTCGATAACGTTTTGCGTCGTGTTCCCACGCTAACTCTACCCAACATTCTATGCTTTGACCAATTTTCGCTTCGGCGATCGCCCTTTTATTTACTAATTGGTCTATGGAGGCAAAAGCGGCGCTAAATTTTTCGTATAATACCCAGGTAAATGCATTCAACAAACTTGTTTTACCCGCACCATTATTACCGTAAATAATAGTAGTATTGTTCAAATGCGACCCTGCAAGATTTAATTCGCAAGTCTTACCGTAAAAAGAGCGAAAATTACAAAGCTTGATAGAAGTCAGCTTCATTTTACCGCTTCCTTAACTATTGCTAAAATATCATCGTTAATATGACCGAAGCTTTTCTTATCAAGTCTGCTTTTTTCTAAATGCCATACTCGCTCAATAATTTGTCTTACTTCTGGTGCAGCGCTGGTTATTGGTTCCTGTACTTCATCTATATTATGTTCTTTTTCCATCAGGATTTTTCTATAGCAATTTAAGCTATATTTTACCCGTCTACCCTATAGTCTGTTATCCGTAAACTCACTGTAACGATGTTTGCTCGGATTATGCTTTTAAAGCTGATTATTAATAGCTAATTGTTTAACAAATGTATTATTTAAAACCGTAAATCACTTTTATTTAACCAATTTTGTGTATAATTAAATGTAAAGCAATTTATCTTTTTATTTTATTAATTATTTTTTACTATTTATCTTGAAAAATTCTTCCTTTAAAAGCGCTTTTCTGGTATTATTTTTTCATAAGGTATTTTTTAAATAATGGGGAATATTGCTTTCTCTAAAAATTTCGCAACCGCTCCATTATAAAAAAATACATCTTTCAACATAACAACTATTATCTCATGCTGCGGTCATTTTTTTTCGTCAAGGGATAAAATTAAAAATTTTTTCTTACCATTCTTAATTCCTAAATCAAACATCCATCAACCCATACCGTTTTTGTAAATCTAATAATTTCATCCTCGCTTCACCAGCATTGTCAGCTAAATCAGCAAACTCCACAAACCGACGCAATTCCTTTCTTAACAGATTACGCTCCACCTCCAAAGTATTTCTGTCTAAATCCGGAGGTAAGACAATCATGTCAAAAATAGTTGCACGCTCTTTACCGGGATGAGGACGTAGAACACGTCCCCTCCGCTGAATAAACTGACGGGGATTGCTCGAACTTGCCAAAATAACGGCTGTTTTAATCGCAGGAATATCAACCCCTTCATCCAAACAGCGAATTGCAACTAAACCCTGTAATTCTCCGGTTTCAAACTGACTTCTTAAATCTTCTCTTTCCATCAAAGAAGTGTGCGCTGTATAGGTACTAACTCTATAGCCCAATTCCACTCCCAAAATCCTAGTGACTTCCTTCAATTGACGTAAATTAGCACGTCCTTCCGCTTCTTGAGAACCATCGCTGCAATAAAATAAAGTATGAGTAGTTTCGCGACGACTCAACATCAATTCTCGCAAAGCATGTAACTTATTCTCAGCAGCACTTACCAATCTCGCACGCTGAATCAATAGAGATTTGATATCTTCATTATTTTCGTCTTCAATATTAATTAAATCACCACTTTCTCGCTGCTTATACATCAAAACGCGTCCAATCTTCTGCGTCAACTTTGAATAAGCAATACTTTCTGATTCAGTCAATTCTATCAATATCGGATAATAAAGATATCGTACCAAAGCACCTTGATTAATCGCATCTCTCAAAGTAAATTCCGGTTGCAAAACCGTACCAAAATAATCAAATACAGATTGAGTTCCAACCTCATCAAAATATCTTTCCGGTGTTGCAGATAATCCCAATCTTAAGCCCACATTATGCGGTAAACTTTCCTCTAACTTTGGAGAACCTAAATTATGCGCTTCATCACCAATAATTAAAGTTTTCTCAGGAAAGTATTTCAATTGAGATTGAAAACCATCACTTATCAAAGTTGAATTGGTAGTAATAACAGTAAGAAACTGTTGCGAACCAGAACCAATATTATAAAGCTGCGTAGACAGTTGAGTTTGCCAATTACGGACATTTTCAAAAGCTAGAATCGGCTGCAAACCAAACTTTTCACATTCCCGCGACCATTGCGTGACAAGATGACGGTAAGGACAGACCACCAGCAACACCTGCAAATTAATTTGACTGTATAATTCCCAAGTAATTGCAAGTGCTGTGATAGTTTTTCCGCTACCGGTTGCCATCTTCAAAGTACCTCTACCATTATTCGCAAACCAGTTATTTACAGCTTGCTTTTGGTAGCTTCGCAATTGCAAACACGAGGGAATTTTCGGACATCCTGGTAATGGTTGTTTTGCTTGATAATTACCTTTCGTTTCCGCTGCTTTATAAGGAATTTTTAAACGAAAAGTATTTAATATATTTGGTGTCTTATAAGATTTTTTCTGCGTCAGATACATAAAATTTAAGCAACCCTGGCGATAATTGGTAATTAATAATTAAAGAGAGGGGAAAGAAGGGGAGACAAGGGGACAAAGGGAGATAATCCTTAATTATTAACTCCTAACTCCTAACCTTTAACCTTTGACCTCTCCCCCATTCCCATTCAGCTATAATTACGCCAAACAGCAACCAAAGAACCTTGAACCTGTACCTCACCAGCATCAACTTCAATCGGCTGATATTTAGAGTTTGCAGGTTGAAGAGTAACACGTTCGCTACTTGTACGATAAAACCGCTTTAATGTCGTACCATGTCCATCTACCATTGCAGCAACGATAGTACCGTCTTTGAGCATGTCTGGTTCCTGTACCGGACGCAGAAATACCATGTCTCCATCAACTATGGAGTCCTCAATCATGCTGTCACCAGTTACCCGTAGAGCATAAGTTTGGAATGGTAATTTTATTTCTTTAAAATCCAAATGCTCAACTGCATCGGTAAAAGGTTCGATTAAACCACCAGCAGCTATGGTTCCTAAAATAGGTACACCAGGTTCTTCTGGATGCAAAACTCTAATAGTTCGCGCTTTACCTTCGCTCCACTCAATATATCCTTTGTTGCGTAAATGCTCCAAACGACTTTGAATGGGGGCTGGTGACTTCAAATTCATCGCTTGCATCATCTGACGAATCGAAGGTGAATGCTGACGCATTCGGATATATTCCGTCAGCCAATCGTAAAGTTCTCTTTGTGCTTCTGTCAGTTTTTCCATAGATTTATAGGGAAGTAAAATACAAATGTCCCTAGAACATTAGTACTACATAATTCATCATAACTGCAAAGTTTTTTGGCTTTTATATTGCAATTTTTAAATCAATTTTGAATCGGGAGTTTGAACGGGGGAGATTTTGGATTGTGAATAGTAGAGAAATCCAAAATCTAATATTTAAATAAAATCTAACTAAAATTTGACATTTAAAGTGGTTCGGCTTCTAAAATGCTGGCAAGCAAAGCCTTTTGTGCGTGGAGTCGATTTTCTGCTTGGTTCCAAACTCGCGAATGTTCGCCTTCAATAACATCATTTGTTATTTCTTCATCGCGATGTGCTGGTAAACAGTGCAAAACAATCGCTTTTGGGTCAGCAAAACTCAACAATTCCTGATTAATTTGGTAGGGTTTGAAGATTGGCATTCGGTCATCTGCTTCTTCTTCTTGTCCCATACTTGCCCATACATCAGTATAAAGTATATTAGCATTCTTTGCAGCTATTTGAGGCTCTTTGGTAATAACAACTTCAGTTTTTCCATTTGAAATTGACCGTGCTTGTTCGACAACATTTAAAGAAGGTTCGTATCCCCTTGGAGTTGCGATTTTCACGTTCATTCCGACTAAAGCGCAACCCAGCATCAAAGAATTTGCGACATTATTTCCATCGCCAACATAAGTTAAAGTTAGACCCTTTAAAGTTTGGAATTCCTCTTGAATAGTTAACAAATCCGCCAAAATCTGACAGGGATGCTCCAAATCTGTGAGCGCATTAATTACCGGGATTTGGGCATAATTAGCAAAAGTTTGTAATTCTTTCTGTTCAAAAGTGCGGATTGCCAAAATATCAAGATATCTATCTAAAACTCTCGCAGTGTCTTGCACAGGTTCCCCGCGACTCACTTGAGTAACATTAGGATTGAGGTCAATAACCTGTCCTCCTAGTTGATACATCGCAACCGTGAAACTGACTCTTGTTCTGGTAGAAGCTTTCTTAAATAAAAGTCCTAGTACTTTATTACAGTGCAACTTCAATTTTTCTGATTTTAACTGAGTTGCCATTTGCAAAAGTTCTTCGACTTCTGCCCGATTTAAATCTGCTATGCTCAATAAATCTCTTTGGCTTAACGCTGTCATACTTTTTTTATTACGTTTGGGAATAGTTAATGGTAAACAGTTATCAGTCTCGAAATTGCTTGCTGTCCGCTGCTTACCGTTCACTGAATTAAGATAACTTGTAGCGGTGGCAACAAAGTTTTAATTTTTTTTAATATTTGACAGTTTGTATTTTCATTAAGGTAACTTGGTCTTCAAGTTCGGGTAAATCATTCTCTAGGCAGATAAAAACTTGGTTGATAAATTTGATGATGAGTAGGGAAGAGGTAACAGGGGATAGTTTCATTTAAAGCAAGCGGTTTGTAGAGACGTAAAATTTTACGTCTCCCAAAATAACGACAAAAACAAATCCGTCATATTTAATCAAACAGACCACTATTCGCTAATCGTCAAATAAAACCAAACCACTAATTCCGTTAATTATTCTATTGTTTAGTTAATCAATCGCCTTTGATGAGAGCCTTCTACTGATTGATACTAGATTAAGACTTTACAATATTATATTTTCTGGTACAATACTAAATGGTTACGATTCATGCCAGCATGGCTCAGTGGTAGAGCAACGCACTTGTAATGCGTAGGTCGTCGGTTCAAATCCGACTGCTGGCTTTTTGATTTAACTCTAATTTCTTACTGTTTGTGCTGTGCTGTACATTCACAAACTGGATGCCACTGTTCCCAAATTAATGTCGGCACTCTTCTACCTATTAACTTAATTTATAGTGTTAGCTTGGGTTGTCTTCTATTTAGATTTCTTGTTCGTATCGTTCAATTGCTTCTTCAATTATTTCATTACTAACATCAGAAATATCGGATTTAGAATAGATTGTAGCAAGAATTATCCCCCAATCAGTTTTCAAATAGTAAATTACTCTATAGCCTCCACTTTTTCCTTTTTGGATGTTGCTATTTTTGAGACGAACTTTGAAAACCTGATATTTAACTCCAGCAATTCTATCCCCAGGAATTTCTCCTGCTTGAAGCTGGTCAATTAAAGGTTGGACATCACTACGAATTGAACGATAGCGTTTAGCAAGTTCTCGCAAATCCTTTTTAAAACGAGGTGTAAGAGCTATTTGTATAGGTGATGATTCATTCTGCATCAATTCCATCCCACGTTTCTGCATCCATCCCATCCCAGCTTTCTCTATCAATTCCATCCCACATTTGAGAAAGAGGAATAGTTTGTCCGCTTAATGCTTCTCTTATACCTTGATGAATACCTTCTATAGCTTCTTCTGTGGGTGTTTCATCTGAATCGTCAACTTCCTCATCTTCGGAAAGTAAAACAATAACACGAACGCGCTGTGGCTTGGTAACTTCTAACAAACCATCTAATGTAAGTTCGCCATTTTCATTAATTGTGGCTGTGGTTTCGATTGCTTTCATATATTTTGATAGTGTATTGTGTAATGATTAGATTTCCGCCAAGGAACGAACGCTCAGAATAAATCAATTAATTTACCAGTTCATGAATCGCTACTTTTAACAGTTTAAATATTCAACCCTTCTCTACCCTCAACCCAAAATAAGTTAAAACCAATTCACCAGTACCATTATTAATCACCTCATGAACCTCACCCGCTTCCACAGCTACACAGCTACCGGGAAGCAGAGAAAATTCTTCATCATCAACAATAATCAAACCCGAACCCGATTCCACAAAAAACACCTCGCACATATCTTGGTGAGCGTGAGCAGATGCTGATTGTCCTGGAGCAAAGCGAGCTTGAGAAAAATTAGTTAGGTGGGGTAAATCCCCAAATCGTAACATTACCTTTTTCTTGATTTCGGGATTATGAGAAACAGCTTCCGAGGATAAATTGTTTAACGAAGTAAATTTCATGGGAATAGGTCAAAGGTTAAAGGTTAATTAATATTTTCTACCCCCTCTCCCCCCTCTTCCCTCTCTCGAATTACGAATTACGAATTACGAATTATACTCACCCCGGTCTTAAATCATTGGATATTTCGATAATTCCTTTTGAACCATCAATGCGTACTCGCTGACCGTCTTGCAATAACCAAGTAGCATTGTGTACGTCCATTATTGCGGGAATTCCGTATTCTCGGGCGATAATTGCACCATGAGAAAGCTTCCCTCCAGCTTCAGCTATTAATCCACCAGCCCTTGCTAGTAATGCAACCCAGCCAGAGTCGGTGTATGGAACAACTAGAATTGTCTGCTTATCTATATCTGGAACCGCTTGCAAATTGCGTAACACCTTAACTTTACCTTCGATTTGCCCGTGACTGGCGGGAATTCCAGTTAGCATTCCATCGGGAACAAGGGAGGGAGGAGAAAAGAATACAGACAGCGGAGGTGCATTACCGTAAACTAACAAAGGTAGGGGATTGAGTTGACTATCTTCTTGAAGTTGTGTTTTTCTGATTTCCACTAATTCTGTTAAATTACTCATCAACTGATAATCGGAATCGCTGATAATTTTGTGAATTTCATCAATTTCTAAGAAAAATATATCCCCCGGTTCACCTATCAAACCGTTTTGCAACCAGTTCCGTTCTAGCGCGATAAAACTCCACCGTAACTGTGCTAGCAATCGAGAATAAATTTCTGTGACTCGTCCTTTCAAATCTACGCGACTTTGTACGACCCCTCCACGTTTACGCTTAGCTGCTGGGGGTGGATTCCCCTGCATCAACTGAATAAACAGTAGTTTTACAGCTTCTGGTTCTTCTCTCCAAGTTGGTACAGCGATATCGGTTCCGACATCACTTAAGTAACCATAACGATTGAGCAAAGTTTCAAAATCTTCAAGAATTTTTTGTCCGGGTGTGGAAACTGCCAAATCCTCAAACAGCGTTTCTGAATCAAATTCCGGTAATATTGATTTGGCTTGTGCGGCTAATTCTCCGAGTTCTCGTAAAGCTGCGA
This sequence comes from Calothrix parasitica NIES-267, assembly GCF_002368095.1. Classification (GTDB taxonomy): domain Bacteria; phylum Cyanobacteriota; class Cyanobacteriia; order Cyanobacteriales; family Nostocaceae; genus Rivularia; species Rivularia parasitica. The sequence continues at coordinate 3,987,912 of NZ_AP018227.1, forward strand.
CTTCGGGAGCAGTACTGTTATCAATATCGCTATCTTTTGGCTTGAAAATTCCTTGTCTGATAGCAGCGCTCAAGGGAGCCATAATGCTGTAATAAGTAGCGCTGCGAAGTAATTCTAAGATAAATTCTATTCTTTCTAATAGCTGGTTTTGGTCAAGTTCAATTAGTGATTGTTTTGTTAATTGTGACATTCCAGGCTGAAACCGCTTGCGGAAGTCTCGTTTAAAATCTCTTTTTAAACTTAATTCTCTTGAAAATAACCTCAGCAATCCGGGTAAATTTGAAAAAGTAGAACCCAGAGGTGGTTTGCTCATCTTTGCACCTCTAGTCAGAAATTCCAAGCTTTCGGGAGGTAAACCCATGCGTAGGAAAATCTTTCCTAAAAGACTAGCGTTAAAATAAGCTCTGGAAAAATGAAGAGTCGCGGTTTCGTTAAAATCTAAACCAATTGCACGCTCGCCTAATACTATCGCAAAAATTCCGCCCCAAGAACCGCAAGTTAGGGGACGATTAATTGACCAAGTTAATGGATGAATGATTCCGGGAATAACTTCGGCGGCAATTTTGCGCGTCCAAATTGGTAATAAAGTAGTGATGGGACGAACTTGTAATATCCACAAAGTTTGACCGTCATAACTCCACTCAATATCTTGGGGTATACCGTGATAATATTGTTCAATTTGACGGGTTAAGTAGGCTACTTGCTTGATTAATACAGCAGGTATTTCTCCTTCACCTTCCAAATGTACGGAAGATAAATTTTCTGTTTTTACGACAAAAGCCCGATATTGTTCTGGAGTGTATCTCCCGGAAACTACTTGAGCCGCGCTACCTGCGGTTGCTTCAATTACTACAGCGTCATTTTCTTGAGTAATTGGGTCGCGACTAAAAGCAACTCCAGAGTATACACCTTGAATTTGCTGTTGAATCAACACGGCCATTGCAGCTTCTTTTAAATTGCGATCGCGTCGATATTGAGTTGCTGCTGGATGCTCGTAAGAAGCGCGAACTGTATTAATAGCTTGCTGTAAACCTTCCTTAGTCGTAACATTCAAAATAGTTTCGTACTGTCCTGCTGCGGAAGCTTCTTCTGTGTCTTCTCCTAATGCTGAAGAGCGTACCGCGAGCGGAGATAAATCTGAAGGTTGAAGAAAGTCTATCAGCATTTCCGGCTCATCCATTGGAGTAAGCACCCAACCTTTAGGAACCGGATAACCAGCACGCTTCATTTCGGAAGACCTAGCTGCTTTATTTCCTACAATTGCAGCATCCAATTCATCATCTAAAGAAAGTATTTTTTGGTCGCCGCGTAATAATTGAAACATCACCTGCGAATCTGGTTTAGCTTCAGATGCTTTTAAATTTAAATCATCGGGAATCTGTTGATAAATCCAAGCCAATAAAGCCGCTAAAACAAATGCGGCCGTAATTTGCGCTAAATCGTCGAAATGCAGTACAGCAACAATCAAAGGGAATAGAATCAATACCCCATACTTTGCTAATTCCTTGGAACGAAGCAGCAAAAAGCTGATACTACCTACCAGAAATACAAACGCTGCTGCCATCGGGTCGTGTACCGCGAATCCCCAAACAACGTTGGTAGTACCCGCACCCTTCCCCATCCAAAATCTACCTACAACCAAGGCTATTAGAGCAATCAATTCCCAGTAGGAACCGCTTTCAAAAAAAGCACGTGCGATTAAAACTGCAAGAACCCCCTTCAGAGCTTCTGACAAAACAGCCAGCACACCTACTAAAGTTCCACCATGATAGAAAGCAGCACTAACGCCAATATTACCAGTACCAATTTGGCTCAACCGACGTTTGGCTAAAGCATTTGTAATCCAGGAAATTACCGGTAGTCCACCTAAAAGCGGACAGAAAATAAAAATAAATAAAGCACCCCAGAGTTCAAGCATATAATTGATTTTTGATGTATCTCAAATCTAAAGTCTTATATTTTAGAACCATTAAACGTAAACGGGTAAAGGGGCGATGATAAAAAAATCCCCACCCCTTAGAATTCTCTCTCAGCTAAATTAACCAAGAATGAATTTTTAGAAATAAACAATAATTCATAATTATTGTGTACGCGGCTCAACATTACTTTACAAAAAGGTAAGTAAAGATAAAGTCTATATGCTTAACACATCCGTAATACATTTCGCGCCCTAATTTCTGGAGTAGCTAGTTCCCTAGTTTACCGCGTAAGCGACCTGTAAAGCCCAAAATATCAGTAATGCAATCGAACCCAAGAGCAGCACTGTAGAAATAGTTACAGCTTTAGGAGTATCCGCACCTTTGAACTTCATTATTCCTCGATTTAAATCGGACATAAAAATAATCCTCCCTTATCCATATTCGCGAAATTATCCGCTTTGATTTTAGTCCGTTACTTCCTATATAAGCAGATATAAGCAAAACATTCCGATAACAATTTCCTTAAGAAAAGTTAAGTAAGAATGGGGAATGGGGAATAGGGAATAGGGAATTGAACCGAAGGTTATAGTTAGAAATAGCAAATAGCAAGTTAGTAATTTATTTTCTACCCCATCTCCTTATCTCCCCATCTCCCCATCTCCCCATCTCCTTATCTCCCCATCTCCCCCTCCCCCCATCTCCTTATCCCCCCATCTCCCCATCTCCCCATCCCCTTATCTCCCCCTCCCCTTGTCCCCCACTCCTAAACCCGTCGTGTATATTGGTGTAATTTGTGCCATAACACGAAAAAAGGTATTAGACGGTGAAATTTATTTTATTAATTATTGTTGCAGCAATTGTCGGATTGTTTGTCGCTACAGAAATTGGATTGCGCTTGCTGTTTGGTTTTGGCAATCCTTTAACTTATATCGGTGATGAAAAAATTGGTTATTTACTAACTCCTTCTCAACGTACCCGTCGTTTTGGCAATTGTATAGAAATTAATCAGTATTCAATGCGAGGTGATAACATTCAACCGACACCTTTACCTTCAACAATGCGAATACTGCTTTTAGGAGATTCTATCGCTAACGGTGGTTGGTGGACTGACCAAGAACATACGATTTCTAATTTAATGATGGGTTCTTTGAAATCTAACTTATCTAACTTATCCGATTCATCTAAAAATATTACGCAAGTTGAAGTATTAAACGCTTCTGCTAATTCCTGGGGACCGAGAAACGAATTAGCTTATTTACAAAAGTTTGGCAGTTTTGGTTCCAAAGCCATAATTTTACTAATTAATACCGATGACTTATTCTCTACTACTCCCACTTCATTACAAGTCGGAAGCGACCGTAATTACCCCGCGAAAAAACCACCTTTAGCATTAGCAGAAGTTGTAAATCGCTACATCCTCAAACAGAAACCGATACCGGGATTAAAAGAAATACAAAACGAAAGTGGTGATAGAGTTGGTGTTAACTTAAAAGCTATTAGAAAAATTCAGGAATTCACACAAAAAAACAACGCTCAATTTTTGCTCGCAATGACTCCCTTACTCAGAGAAATTGGAGAACCCGGACCCCGCGATTACGAAATTAAAGAACGTCAGCGGTTAAAAGAATTTACTAAAACTCAAGGAATTACCTATATAGATTTTCTACCTATATTTAATGCTTCTCAAGACCCAAAAAACTTGTATCACGACCATATTCATTTCAACTTGCAGGGAAATCAGTTGATTAATGAAGAAATCGAACAAAAACTACTGGAATTACTACAGCAAGACACAAAAAACAATCCTAAACTAGATTTAGTTCAGTCCTAATCAAAATAATAGATGTAGAGACGTAGCAGTGCTACGTCTCCCGGTTTATTGATAATAGTGGATTTCGATTAACTAAAATTAGGCTTGTGTCGTATCAAATTCATGAACTCCTCGCGAGTTTTTGCATCTTCAGCAAATACTCCTCGCATAGCACTAGTAACAGTCCAAGAGCCAGGTTTTTGTACCCCACGCATTACCATACACATATGACTAGCTTCTAAAACCACAGCCACCCCTTGTGGTTTGAGCAGACCTTGTAATGCATCAGCAATTTGTACCGTGAGACGCTCCTGCACCTGTAAACGTCGTGCATACATTTCGCAGATTCGAGCAACCTTAGATAGTCCTATTACCTTTCCATTAGGAATATAGGCTACATGAGCGCGACCAATCACTGGTAAAATGTGGTGTTCGCAAGAACTGAAAATATCGATGTCTCGAACCAACACCATTTCATTGGCATCTTCTGTAAATACAGCACCATTCAATAGTTCATCTAAAGACTCATGATATCCCTTAGTGAGAAACTGTAAAGCTTTGACAACTCTTTTTGGTGTATCTTTTAGTCCTTCACGATTTGGATCTTCTCCTAATCCAATTAGCAAAGTACGTACAGCCTCCATCATTTCTGCTTCGGTTACATTGGAGGACTGATTCTGCTTGGATAAAGACGATAACGTCCGTTCAGAAGAAGGGAGTTCAGGACGAATAGATAGAGTCATTATCTGAGTTCCATTACTTATCAATAGTTAGTATTTAGTTATTGAGTAGAAGGTTCCAGCTAGCATTACTTCCATCCCAAATACTAAATTACTAACGTTTTCTTAATACTTTTTAAGCATAACAAATTATTGTTAATAAAAAAAACTAATTTTAGTTCTATTAAAGTTGTTGATTTTATAGATAAACGCATTTTTTTCAACAGTAAAATTTAGCATTTTTGTTAAAATAGTGTGCTAAATATAACTGTTTTCTATAAATAATCAAAATGGTTTAGTATCCAAGTTAAGTGATGACTATATAGTAAAAAGCACTATCACTTTTGATGAAAAAAGCTACAGTGGCTAATCACAGTAGGTTAAATACATCATTTATAACTTGCTAAAGAAATATATTCAGCCTAAAAAGCAATCAATAAAGATGATGTAGAAATAACTATTTTGAAATAGATAAACGATTAAGTGTTTCAAGCCAGACCGGAAATATCTGTATAGTCAATATCGGCAATTATTTTATGAATCTTGTATTGCTTTACGGGATTTGTCATCACTGAAATTACCGTTTCAACTGGCGGACAATCAGCTTCTTTACACTGTAATTGACTAGTTTTGCGGGAAATGTTACGAGAAATTCGTGCTGATATAGCGAAAATATACGGTCAAAATTTCACCGCTCAAGCTCAATAATTAGGTCACTTTGAGCATGGGATTGCTGCTTAAAGAAAGTTGGTAATTGGTAATTAGTAATTGGTAATAGGGAATAGTAAAAATTTGCTTTTGCGATATTTTAAAGGAGCATTTTTCAAACTAATTAATAAACCTGTAAAATAAAATTCAGGAATACAATTAAAACTCATGCTCGCACGAAAACATTTATTATTTACTCCCTAATTCCTATTACCAATTACCGATTACCAATTACCGATTCTCTAAAACCTTAACCCCACACCACCCTGTACGGAAACAGCAGTATTGCTGTTGTCACGATAAGCATCAAAAGCAATAATTGCATTACCAAAAATTACCGTATTGCTATTGGGTACCATATAATCAACACCCGGTTGCAAAGCAAAACTAACTTTATCACCAACTGGAGAAGGTGTATCTCCACCAGCCAAGACTAATCCAGCCCCTAAATAAGCATCAGTTTGCCAATTAAGAGGGACATCGTAAGAAACCATAGGTACAACAGCAGTACTTTCCCCCACTAAAGCTTGTGCGCGAAAAGATATGGGTGTTTCTAAAAGCTTATAGCGGACGGCTAGAACTCCACCAATTTGGGCATCATCGGATATACCAACAGTTGGCCCAACACCAACATAACTACCGTATGCAACTTGAGCTTGTGCGGGTTTGGCAAATAAAACTAAACTCAAACTAGAACTAACTACAACAGCGGAAGCTAAACATTTAAGACACTTCATTTTCCCACCAAAAGGTATTTTAAATTTTGGATTTTAGATTTTGGATTTTGGATTTTGGATTTACGAAAAACAGCTAAGAGTTAGGAGTTATTCGATTATGGATTTTGGATTAAGAGTTTAGGAGTTAGGAATTAGAAATTATTAATTTCTCCCCCTGTCTCCCTGTCTCCCTATCTCCCTATCTCCCAATCTCCCCATCTCCCCATCTCCCCATCTCCCCATCTTCCCATCCCCCAATCTCCCCATCTTGTCTTACCGACAAAATGTATTATGAAAACCTCCCTGAGTACAAATATAAGCTTTCTGGTTTTCATCTAGATTTTTAACTTCGCTAAAATCAACATCTTTAATAACAGCTGATTGAGTTCCGGTTGTGGGAGTTTCGACAAACTTGTCTGCTGGATTTTGCTGTCTTGGAGATAGTATTGTTCCTTGAAAATCTGCTCCTGCTAAATTTGCACCTCGTAAATCTGCAAGACTGAGGTCGGCATTTCGTAAGTTAGCGTTCTGCAAGTTTGCAGAGCGTAAAATAGCACCAGTAAGTCTTGCCGCACTTAGATTAGCATTGCTCAGATTGGCGCGGTCAAGATAAGCTGAAGACAAATCTGCCCCTTGCCATTCGGTTTTGATTAAATTGGCGTTGGACAATTGCGTTCCGATGGCGATAACGCGACCTAAACGAGCGCCGTATAAATCAGCATCATTTAATCTTGCTTCACCTAAATCTGCTCCTGTAAGGCTGGCATTTTCTAAAACAGCACCGCGTAAATCAGCTTTTGCTAATCTAGCACTACTAAGGTTAGCACCAACTAAACGTGCAGCCGATAAGTTAGCTTTATTAAGATTTGCACGGCTTAAATTGGTACGAACCATTAAAACACGACTCAGATTAGCAAGGCTCAAATCGGCTTGTTTTAGCTGAGCTTGACTCAAATCGGTAATCCAATCATCATAAGTATCCCAACGACCATCTTTACCAGGTCCTCGGAAACGACTACCACTGAAACTACCTCTATCCAAATTTGCGTATTTAAAATCAATTCCCCATAAATCAACTTTATCTAGGGCTAAGGTGAAAGAATTATTTCCAGTACCGTTTTGAGATAATTGAGTACGACTTAAGTCAATACCGTTAGTGTTACCGTTATAAACAAATAAAATTTTATTAATAGCTTGCTGGTTTGCGTACAAGCTTTTCCCCTTAGATTCCCGTTCTCTAATTCTGTTACTAGGTATCGAATCCAACTCACGTTCCAATAACAGATTCATGCTCTTGAGTTCTGGAATCGCTGGAGTGCCAATATTTACTAAAGCTCGCTGGATACTTTCTAATAAAATTGGGTCGTTCTCATTTACCAACAAACTAACTAGAAATTCGGTAGCTTGAGAATCTTTGAGAGTCCCTAACGCTAAAATTGTGCGCTGTCGTTCTTGTTTATTAGCTCCAGAGTTAGGATTCAATTGCTGCTTAAGCGTTAAAAACTGTTCCTTATTGCTCTGGTTAGCTGCTTTTTGATTTTCTTGAGTTTGAATGTAAATTTGAGTTCCGACTAAAGTTGCTAATACACCAGCCATACTCAGCAGCGCTACCCCTAACAAAGTCAGGCTGGGGTTTTGACGCATCCAAACCCAAAAACTATCTTTCTTCTGATTTTGAGGTGTAACTACGATTGATTCTATGGCTGCTTCTTCGTCACCTTGGGTCCACTTAGATTTTTTCTTTCTACGTAAGAGTGAGGGGTCAAAAGGAACAGTGGCATCAATTGTATAAGTATCCGCAACTCTGTCATGGGTTGAGCGACCTTGCCGCAGCATGGGAAAACCCATGGCTTCAGCTAAGGACATTAGTAACGCTAATGCCGCAAAAATACCGAGATTTGGAAACAATAAAGTGTAGCGCCACAACATATAAGCTGCTGAAATTGGTAGAGCTATCCGACTTCCTTCTCGCAGCAAAACAGCCCTGAAACCAGGGGGTTGATTTTTTTGATTGACTACTTTTACGCCAAACAAACGCTTAGGAGTAGTGCTACCAGTTTTAGCTAGTAAATACCATTGCCAGCATGACAGCGATAGAGGGGCTAATATTGCTATAGTCCATAAGAAATTAGTAGACCATGCAACATTACGAGTACCGTAACTAATTGGTAGGGCCAAAGGATAGGCAATTGTTCTTTCTGCTGCTACCAATACTGGATTAAGCGGTACTCGCTCCATATTAGTTTTAGTATTAGTATAAGCACCGATACCGAAGGGAACCAAACCACTCACAGCACAAAGTGTTATTTCTGCAACCCAAGCTGCAACTCGTCGCGAAGAAAGCGAAAGCGGATTAGCTCTTCGAGGTTGTTTTGGTTGTCCCAATTGATTACTACTTCTCCTCACCATTGGAGTTGCCATTTACCACCATTCCTATGAATTAATTTCTACGCAAAAAAGTAGCGTAGGGAAAAAATAAATTATTCTTTTATTTGAGAACTGTTACCAGCTACGAAAAAATTGTATCCAAGGTACACTAATCCTGCTAGCAATGCCATACTTATAACACCAGCAATCAGCTTTAGTGCTGCTTGTAAGATAGCAATACCGAGAATAAATCCCACAACTACGGCTATCAATTTTGCTATGGCTTGCAAGTCATTAAACCAATTGGTAATTTGGCGAATGTACAAAAAAGTACCAGAGTTATTCAACTTAGAAGTTTGTAGAATTGGTAAAGGGGCAGCTTCTACAGAGTCGGAATCAATCTGATTAACTAGCTTCTGGAGGCGATATTCTCTCGGATTTTCTTGGGTTTGAGGATTCATGAATATTTCTACCCCCCTCGTGAAAATTTATATAACAACAAATAAACCTATATTCCGTAATGGTTGGTTCTGTATGTGATTTTATCTAATACAAGTGTGTTAATGACCACTATAGATTGCCCAATTTAATCCTTTTATACAATTTTCAGGTAGAAGATAATTGTTAAGTTTAAGTATATTTAAATATATAACTTAATATTTATTTAGCAACTGACTTGAAAACAAAATTTAAAACAAAATATTAATAAAACTGAAAAAATAAATATATTGATATTTGTCTTGAATCCTGAATAACTAAATTCACTGATTTCTAAATCTGGCTGCGTAAAATTATAGAGGCATCGTCACAACAATGAAAACACCAACATTAACCAAATTTATTCCTATAGTTTTGACGATTAGCTTGATTCTGGCAAGCCTTCAATCTGTGAAAGCCGAGGTCGTACAAATAGAACGCGATTTTCAACCAGACCCATTAACTATTAGTGGTAAATCTGGAGGATTTGAAAAAAGTAACTGTGGCAACATTTCTAAAACACCCAGTCAGGTTCTAAAAGTTTCAGAATCATTACCATATTTACGTTTAACAGTAGAAAGCAAGGGAAAGCCCACACTGTTAATTGACGGGCCAGAAGGTCGATTTTGCGTATTAGGAGATAGTTACTCCGAAGAAAAACCAGAGATTTCTGGATATTGGCAGGCAGGTGAATACTCGCTATATATAGGTAATTCGTCTAACGAACAGCATGAATATACTCTGTCAATATCCCAAAAGAAGATGCCACAAAAAGATTAATATGTCAAGGGCAAACAATTCCAATTGTGGATTGTAGATTATCAATTCGTTTTTGGCAATAGTTTTGAAGTTTTCGTTCTTGCTTCAAATATTGAGGAAGGGTTAATTAACAAAAATTTTGGCTAAAATTTCTTTGTTTCCCTTTCCCAATCAACAAATATCAACAATAATTAGTCTTCAATAGATTTTGCTGGTACTTCTACTGCTGTTACGTCAATAGTTCCTTCTGGGGTGAAGCGTTGCAAAGTACGGTTTTGTACGAGTAATTTTTCCCCACAGCTAGGACATTGTAACTGAGTATTGTTTAAACCCGTAATCTCAGTTCCACAAACCGGACAATTATCAGCAATTAAACTACGCTGTAACCACCACCGAAAAACGAAAAAACCCAGAATGGGTACTACAAAAAGCAATCCAAGAATAATCAATAACGAATTGACCAACCAACCCAAGCCGAACGTACCCAGCAACCAAACAATTGCGAATAAAGTGAGCCAAGGACGTACATGAGATAAATTTGATTGAAAGGTTTTAAAGCTCATTTTTAAAATAACCCAAGTCTCTTTCTAGGATAGCGAGTTTATCGGAAAGTCAAGGAAACTCCTAGAAATAAAATATTAAAAAATTATACATTTAGGAACGCGAGAGGGGGCAGAGAAATTCCTAACTCCTAACCCCCAATCCAAAATCTACAATCCAATAAGCCTTAATTTGTTTTAGTTGAAAATAAAAACTGTTGCTGCAATCGTTTCTGAAAAGCTTCTATACCAAACTCTGAAAGTACTTCTTTCCTCAACCATTCTCCATCACATCGTTGGTCTTCTCCTTTGAGAATTTCGATACAAGCTGCTGATACAGCATTAGGGTCGCGGTGAGGTACTCGCCATCCTAATTTACCATCTTGTAATGGGTCGGCCGAACCATCAGCATCACCGGATAATACGGGTACACCGCAAGCCATTGCTTCTAAATAAACAATCCCGAAACCTTCTTGAGACGGCATAATGTAGGCATCAGCAAGGTGATAATGTCTTACTAATTCTTCGGTGGGAACAAATCCAGCAAATACTACTCGATCTTGAACCCCTAAATCTTTAGCCAACTGCATCAATCTTGGTTGGTCGTCACCACGTCCAATGACCAAATATTTAACTTCAGGGAAAACTTCAGCTATTTGCGATAATGCTCGAATCGTTACATCTACTCCTTTGTAAATGTCACCAGACCACAATCGCGTTACGCTCATCAAAACCTTCGCTCCACTCAAATTATAACGCTCTAATAAATCTGCTGGTTTTGCTCCGGGAGTAAAGCGATTACCATCAACAGCGCAAGGAAATATTTTGATTCTACTTGTCTTTAAACTATTAGTAGTGCTGGCAATCTCACGAGTGTAACGGCTTACGGTCCAAATTTGTGAAGCTTTTTGGAGACTTGTCTTGGTTAATTTAGGTAAAGGCTGCCAAACTTCTTTACCATGAGTAATTACGGTATAAGGAATTCCCAAAGGTTGGCATAATGTACCTACTAGAGGTGCTAAATAAGCATGGCCGCAAAATACGCGATCTGGACGTTCGTGAATTAAGCGTTTTAATAAAGCCAAAGTCATCTTTGCTCGTCCGATTTGCGAAGACTTAGCTTTAAAATAACGAAATTGCAATCGTTCTGATTCAAAAGGATTTATACAACTTTTTTCATCTCGTAGTAAAAATACTTCCCCACGAAGCGGTTTTGATAATGTGTTGTAAGCTTGGAGCAAATCTTTTACATAAGATTGAATTCCACCTTCGCGGGAGAAAACTTCTAGAAAAACAAAAATGTGGTTGAGTTGATTATTTTCTTTACTCTGAATCAAATTCAAGTAATTTTTTTTATCTGCTTTGGTAATTAACATTTTTTATATTCCCTATATTCGCATATCACTATTTAGAATAATTTAGTTTTAAATATTGTTCTCTTACCTCCGCTATCTAACCTTAAAAAATATTCGCTTTCTTATTTCACTATAAGTATATTTGACATTCAAATCTGACAAAATGATTCAAGCCTTAGAGTCTCTCCTATGATTAAGCACCTATGGTTATATAAAATTATCAACTAGCTTTTTACTCTTGCTGTCAAATAATAACAAACCAACAACTGTAACTCTAATGCGGTGTCTACGGGATTAAATAGTTTATTTTATACACGTGTTTTATTATTAAAGAAATTGTAAATATTAATCAAATTTTGACAAAAAATTATTGAATATTTTACATTAAAAATAATTTTGTAAATATCTAAAGTAAGTCACCTGAGATATCACTTTAATAATCTACGAAGATATTAAAAATAAAGTTTCCGTTATTGATAACAAGCTGATGTGCAGTTAGGTTGTATAAGAGAATATAGAATGATTGTAGTTGAATGTTAGCGCAGCTTGTCCGTCAGGACATCATGTGCCCCTTAGATAAATGCATTTTTACTCGCTAGCCAAGTACAAATTAAATGCATAAAAGCTTAACTAAAAGAAAGTTAATCAATTTTCAAGCAACAGTGTAATCAGAATAAAAACTGATGCCAACGTATTAACTAATAAATAAGGAACTTAGTTAACTAATAGAAGTATATAAAAACTACAGTGCTTTATTACCACAAGCGGAATTTTTACTTTCAGCCTTTTATACTTTAGGTTTCCAAACTGCTTTTTCAACTGATATCAAAATTTCCAGATATTAATAATCCTTTTACCCTACTGAAAAATTAGTTAGCTAAAACAGTAAGGGAAGGTGAGAAGAGAGCAAGCAGATAAACGATTTTACAAGAAACTTAGAATCTATTAGGAGTAGTTTATAAATAAGAACGAAAGCGAAGTCATGAGCAACAATTAAAGTGTGATGAACTCACAAATTGATGTGAGACATCCACAATAAATTAAAACTCAAAAACGCGCTTATAAATATTTTGCCCACTCCAGCAACTTTATTCCAACCCGAGGGAATAAAAACCGAGCTGTTTGAGTACTAATCGTAATTCATTTTCCTATGTACCATGCTTGACGATGAGCAAACAATTTCTGCCATCTGTATCGCGTTTGTAAACAACTTCGTCTGCTAATCGTCTCAATAGAAACCACCCATACCCACCTACTTGTAGAGTACCGGGTTCTGGTTCGGCTATTGCATCTGGATTAAATGGCTTACCGTAATCCCAGATTCTAATTTCTAGTTTGTCATTCCACAGTAATACATCAATATCAATGTTTGTTTCCGGTGGTAAAGCTTGATGTGCATGACGAACGGCATTTGTAAAGCCTTCAGCTAATGCTAGATTAAGCCGATACTGTTGGCTTTCGAGCCAACTAAGCCCAGACAGATTACGCAGACAGAATTGTTCAAACCATTGTTGTACTTGGTTTAGAAGCTTAAGTTCGCTCTTAACCGTCAGATGGTCTTGCTCCACAATTGCTAGCATTGACCTTGACTTTAATATTAGTGAATTAGTTTTACTTACATCTTTTATAGTTTATAAAGTTCAGATTTTAAAATCTGATTCGCTCTTCTTAATTTAAAAATCCCAGATAATAATCATGTTTAGCTTGTCTGTCCTCATCAACTAAAGTAATGTATTGTAATTTACAAAAAGCATAATGTAAATTCTTTTACTACTTTACTATATATATTTAAGTATGATATTCCGATTCTAAGATAACAATCTTTATCTCCAATTACTTTTTGTTCATATTTTTGTTGATACAGATGCCCTGAAGTATGGGAGTTAGAGAATAAATACGATGAAAAGTGTTTAAAATTATAGTTGATTGGGTAATGCTTTCAATATTATGCTTAAAAGTAATTTAAAAGTAATTTAAAATTAAGTTTCTTATTCAGACTTTGAATTGATTCTTTGCAATATTTTCAATAGCACTAGTTGAGGTAAGTAGGAGTATCATGGGGATTTTAGCTTATTCACGCAAGATAATATATTTAGCCTATTTCATATATTTTATCTATTAGCCTTTGTAATTGCTAGCATAGAGAGTGATGAAGCTTGATTAAGAGTTATACAAGAATATCAATTAAAAAGTATTATGTCGGTGTTTCGGTGCTGCAATCTTAATTAATCTTAGTAGAGGGAAAAGGAAGTTTTTAACAGCGAACAGAAGAAAAAAATAACATTAGTTATTGTTGTTAATTCTGAAAACTCAAGCATCTTTACATAGTAAGTATAAGAACGCTTTTTACGAAGGTTGTAGCATCGTAAATACTAAAGAAACACTATATTTAACTAAAATGCTTAAAAAATTTTGATATTGGAAATTAGCCTCTCTATTAATAAAAATTAACACTTGCGGTGATTTCTCTTGTCAATACCTCTAAATAAGTACCGACAAGAAAAACCCCACAAGCGCTAAAACGAGCTAGCAACAAATCAATTTAGAAGAGTCCTAAAGTAAGAGACTTATCTAAAGGAAGGGTTGCACCAATACCCAAGTAGATAGTTACCAAAGTTCCGAAAAGGAATACAGCGGTAGCTACCGGACGACGGAAAGGGTTCTGGAACTTATTTACGTTCTCAATAAAAGGAACAAGAATTAGTCCCAGAGGTACAGCAGCCATTGCCAATACTCCCAAAAGCTTGTTTGGAAGCGAACGCAAAATTTGGAAAACTGGGTATAAATACCATTCAGGTAAAATTTCCAAAGGTGTTGCAAAAGGATTTGCAGGTTCTCCTGTCATCGCAGGATCTAGAACTGCTAGAGCCACGATACAAGCGAAGGAACCCATGATTACGACGGGGAAAACGTAAAGCAAGTCATTAGGCCAAGCTGGTTCACCGTAGTAATTGTGACCCATGCCTTTTGCTAACTTTGCTCTCAATTGTGGATCGCTTAGATCCGGTTTTTTTACTGTTGCCATATTTTTAGGTACAATCGCTCTTTAAGTTGAGTATTGTGAATTTGGTTCAGCCGTCAGCTTAGAGGCACTCATAAAGGAGCAATTAAGCTTTTGAAACTGAAGAAACAAGTATCAGTGTTGGTTTATTATTAAACCAATTTTAAAACAGATAGTTCGTTACTTGCAGTTTTACCCCTAACATATCCTTCAGGAAAGAGTGCTTCTTAAATTTCTGTCAAATAAAAATATTTGAACCGAGAAATTATAATGGACCGCTGATACCTTGCTTACGAATCATTAAGAAATGCGCCAGCATAAATACTGCAATCAACCAAGGTAGTACAAATGTATGGGCGCTGTAGTAACGAGTTAAAGTAGCTTGTCCTACACTAGAACCGCCGCGTAACATATCAGAAATTAAAACTCCCACTACAGGAATTGCTTCTGGTACACCACTAACGATTTTCACAGCCCAGTAACCAATTTGGTCCCAAGGTAAAGAGTAGCCGGTTACACCAAAGGACACGGTGATTACAGCTAAAACAACACCAGTTACCCAAGTTAATTCGCGGGGCTTTTTGAAACCACCAGTTAAATAAACTCGGAAGGTGTGCAAAATCATCATCAATACCATCATGCTGGCAGACCAGCGATGAACGGAGCGAATCAACCAACCGAAGCTAACTTCGTTCATGATGTACTCAACTGAAGAATAAGCTTCAGCAACGGTTGGCTTGTAGTAAAAAGTCATTGCAAATCCAGTTGCGAACTGGATTAAAAAGCAAGTAAGAGTAATTCCACCCAAGCAGTAGAAAATGTTTACGTGGGGAGGAACGTACTTGCTTGTAACGTCATCAGCAAGCGCTTGGACTTCTAAACGCTCATCAAACCAGTCAATTACGTTGGTCATACAACCCAGATTCCTAGATAAAGATTGCGGTTGATAATTATCTCTTAGGATTTGCTAAAAGCACCAATAGAGATTTTGAACGAGCCTGTCAGAAAGTTCATTTACTTTTAAACTATCAAAGTAGTGATAGCTTTAAGAAAATTAACACTTTCTCAGGAGGGAATGTATTGCGTTCTAATTGCACCCAAGCCAAAAAAATAGGTGGATACAAACTAGATCATAGCGTTTCACGGGCGCTATTGACCCAATTTATGAGAATTGAGTTGCCCAAAATTAATTCCGGCAAAAACACTTCTATAAAAAAAGTAACATAATCGAGAGATAGTTTTCATCTTATCAAAAGTCGCGCAAGCCACTTATAGATGTGTAAATTTGGTTGAAATAAAAGTAAAAATCGAGTCTATGGATAATTTAAAGGTATTTCGGGGCATTTTATCATTGCTTATGGCATTTTGGCTGGCATTTAGCAGCTTTTGCTCGCCAGCAGCAGCTTTAACAGATGAACAAAAAATTGTATCCCAAGCTTGGCGAATTGTGAATCGGGCTTATTTAGATGACACATTCAACCATCAAAATTGGGCGCAAGTGCGGCAAGAAGCTTTGAAAGCAAGGCTCAAGGACAGGGATACCGCCTACGAAGCAATTCAAGGCATGCTCAAAACCCTTGATGACCCTTTTACAAGGTTTTTAGACCCCCGACAGTATCGCAGTCTACAGGTTAATACTTCTGGAGAATTGACAGGTGTTGGACTGCAAATTGCTTTAAACCCCGAAACAGGAAAATTAGAGGTCGTCACCCCAATTACAGGTTCCCCTGCGGAAAAAGCAGGAATTCAACCGCGCGATCGCATTATCAAAATTGAAGGTAAACCCACAGAAAATCTGACTCTTGACCAAGCAGCTTCCTTAATGCGCGGCAGAATTGGAAGCGCTGTAAGCTTAGTTATAGATAGAGACGGAGCCGCTCCCAAAGAAATTTCTATAATCCGCGACCGCATCACCTTAAATCCAGTAATTGCTAAATTACAAAAAGATAAACAAAATAATATCGGCTATATTCGCTTGACTCAATTTAACGCTAACGCTCCTTCAGAATTAGCTCGTGCGGTAAGCGAATTAGAAGAGAAAGGCGCTGATAGATATGTTTTAGACTTACGAAATAATCCCGGTGGTTTACTGCAAGCGGGAATAGAAGTAGCTCGTTTGTGGTTAGATTCAGGTATTGTGGTCTACACAGTAAACCGACAAGGCATTCAAGGAAACTTTGAATCTTTTGGACCAGCATTAACCCAAGATCCATTAGTTGTGTTGGTAAATCAAGGAACAGCTAGCGCCAGCGAAATACTAGCAGGTGCGCTACAAGATAACAAACGTGCAACTCTCTTAGGAGAAAAAACCTTTGGAAAGGGCTTAATTCAATCATTATTTGAATTGTCAGACGGTTCTGGATTAGCGGTAACAATTGCTAAGTACGAAACCCCAAATCATCGAGACATTAATAAATTAGGGATTACCCCAGATAAAGTAATTTCCTCCGAACCAATAACAATTAATCAGGTAGCGACCTCTGATGATGTTCAATATCAAGCAGCAGTAAAACTTTTAGAGTCAAAAGTGAACAGTTAGGAGTTAGGAGTAGTAAGTAGTAAGTAGTAAGTAGTAAGTAGCAAGTAAATTCGCAATTCCTTCTTTTTATCGGTTGCTCAACTTTCCATTCAAACTTGTTACTCGTTACTCGCTACTTTCTACCTTCAAAAAAGCGCTTTTTCTGTAAGTAGCTCTGCTAAATCAAGTAATCGTAAACGGTTGTAAGCATCATCTATCAAACGTTCTCCTCGGAGAAAGCCAGTGTTTGCACCGGGACAAATATATTTGAGTGTTTGAGGAGTGAATTTTTCTAGTAAAGATTTGATACTTTTAATTTGTCGGTGCCAATGGAAAGTTTTAGATGTTCTTAAAGGGACTGGTTCTGCTTCTCGATTAGGCAATAAATGTCTTCCTGTAAACAATATTCCTCCATCAGAATTGTGATACAAGCAAGACGAACCGGGGGAATGACCTGGTGTCCAAATTACTTGCGATACTGAATCAATAGTAAATTTTTCCGTAAAAGCAGTTACCCTTGATTCAGGCAATAAATAAGCAACTTGTTCTTGAATTACAATTTCACAGCCAAAATTTTTCTGGATTTCTTCACTTTTACCAATCGCACCTCGATGGCTAATAAACAACCAACGTACACCACCATTATTTTCTAGAAAATCCTGAATATTTTTGTCCCAAGCAGGACAGTCGATGAGAATATTGCCTTCATTTCTTAAAATAAAGTAAGAAGTTCCTCCTAAAGTATCTCGATTGGGAGGAAATGCAATTAAAGAGTCCAGAATTTCCTTCGGTGGTTTGCGTGTATGATTACTTTGCTCTTGAAATGGGGAGCGCATAGGAAAAGAATTTGTTAAGGAGAAAGGTTGTTTGCTTATGGTATGTACGGTAAAAGATATTTAATTCAGAGGAGAACTTAAAAACAGTTTCCGCTAAAAATTCGGGTTTACATTCCGTTTTTTAACATTCGCATGCAGTACTAACACTACAGCAAGACATTCCCAAAAGAGTAAATGAAAATAAAATGACATTCTGGCTTCTAATTATTTTAGGAATATTCACTTACTATACCCTCAGACGAAATGTTGCGAAAGTGACAAAAACTCCCCCTTGGCTGTTGTGGTTAGTATTGATGGCACCACCGATAATATGGACTGGTTGGACTATAAGGTATGAAACCCAAGTTCCATCAGGTTTAGTTTTTGGTTCATTAGCAGTTTGTTTTGTCTTATACTGGGTCTTGTTTAATTGGGGTCGAGTCCCTGTCAAAGATAGAAAAGATAAAGAGCAAAAAGAATCATCAGCACCTTCTGATGTAACGCAATCGGCGGCTGTAAATCCTACTGTAGAAGCCTTACCAATGCGTCCTATTGAACCAGGGGAAGAAAGTGAACTTCGTTCGTGTTTTCCTTGGTCTTTATACTATATTCACAATATTGAATACCGTCCTCAAGCGGTGATTTGCCGGGGTCAGTTAAGAACAGAACCTAAGATTGCCTACGAGAAGATAAAAGAAAATATCGAAGCAAAATTTGGCGATCGCTTCATTTTAATTTTTCAAGAAGGTTTCAATGGTAAACCAATATTTTTGTTAGTTCCCAATCATCAGCGGAACAAAGCAGCAGCAGGAGAAACCGAAAAATTAGCTAAACCGGGGTTAGCTTTATTACTGGTAGGGGCGACTTTGATGACTACTACCTTAGCCGGAACGAGAATTGCTGGTATTGAATCTAATGAATTATCTTCCAATCCAGCTTTAATATTGCAGGGATTACCTTATGCTTTATCGTTAATGACCATTTTAGGTATACATGAAATGGGTCATTACTTGGCAGCAAAGTTTTACAAGATTCGCACTACGCTGCCATATTTTATTCCTATACCTATTTTCTTGGGAACATTTGGTGCATTTATTCAAATGCGTAGCCCCGTACCAAATCGTAAAGCCTTATTTGACGTTAGTATTGCTGGCCCTATTGCTGGTTTTTTAGCAAGTTTACCTTTATTAATATGGGGTTTAATTAATTCGGAGATAGTTCCGATAGAAGAGGAAGTACAATTTTTAAATACTGATGCTTTGAATCCGAGCCATTCGATATTAATAGCGCTGCTCGCAAAATTGACTTTGGGGACTCAGTTAAGCTCTGGTTTGGCCATGGATTTGCACCCAGTCGCGGTAGCTGGCTTTCTCGGAATAATTGTCACGGCGTTAAATTTGATGCCAGTAGGACAACTTGATGGAGGTCATATTGTTCATGCAATGCTTGGTCAGAAAACAGCAATGATTGTTGGACAAGCTGCTCGTTTATTCCTGCTGTTACTCTCCTTAATTCAATCGGAATATTTGTTTTGGGCAATCTACTTAATATTTGTACGTCTGACAGACGAACCAGCTTTGAATGATGTAACTGAACTAGATAATAAACGAGATGCTTTAGGGGTTTTAGCAATTGCGCTGCTAATTTTGATTGTGCTGCCATTACCGCAGACACTTGCGCGTTTGTTAAATATTTAAATGGTGCAGAGTAAGCGGCTTTTAATCTTCAATAATTAATAATGCTGATTTTTAGCCCCCTCTCGTCATATTCCAATAAATCTATATTCCAATATTTTTTTTAGTAGTTGTTTGAGATTAAAATAAATTCACATTTTGTGGAAACTATGTTAAATAGTAAATTTTTTACTCTACAAAATGGCTTTACTTACTATATGATGTATCATTCTATGGTTCATCAATAATTGATTAATAGATGAATCATTAACTATATTTTCGTCAAGGATATAAAATAGGGATGACACTGCAAATTCTCTCCACAGTATCAATAGTTTTTGTATTAATCGTTACTATATTGGTATTTCAAATTAAAAGTAGCTTGCATGCTAGCAAAATTGAGCAAGAAAAATTACTCAAGCTTGTAGAAGCTACAAGTGATTCAAACAAGCAGTTAACTCAAATAGTTACTGAAAATAGTAAAAATCAAACTGAATCTTCTCAAGCTTTAAAAAGCCAAATTGATAATTTAACTAAGACTACAGAAAAACTTGAAACCCATCTAAATGAATTAGATAAAGCAAATACTCAAACAAGAAACAGCTTAACTCAAGCGATAGATACTAACAAAAACCTTTCTCAAGAAAATTTACAAGCGCTTAATTCTAAATTAGAAACATTTTCTTCCGTTTCTAGCAAAGTTGATAAATTATCCAGTACTACAGATAAGTTAGAAGCTCATCTAAGTGAATTGGATAAAGCGAGTAATCAAACAAGAGAAAGTCTGACTCAAGCAATCGATAATAGTAATAACGAATCGAGAGAAAATTTACAAGCGCTCGGTTCCAAATTAGAAGCTGTTGCTTCTGTTTTAGATAAGGTAGATAATTTAACTCAAACTACAGAAAAGCTAGAAGCTCATCTCAATCAGTTAGATGAAGCAAGAAATCAAACAAGAGAAAATCTGACTCAAGCAATCGATAATAGTAATAACGAATCGAGAGAAAATTTACAAGCGCTCGGTTCCAAGTTAGAAGCTGTTGCTTCTGTTTTAGATAAGGTAGATAATTTAACTCAAACTACAGAAAAGCTAGAAGCTCATCTCAATCAGTTAGATGAAGCGAACAATCAAACAAGAGAAAATCTGACCCAAGCAATCGATAGTAGTAACAAACTTTCTCAAGAAAATTTACAAGCACTCAGTTCCAAGTTAGAAGCTGTTGCTTCTGTTTTGGATAAGGTGGATAATTTAACTCAAACTACAGAAAAACTCGAAGCTCACCTGAGTAAATTAGATAAGTCAAATACTCAAACCAGAGAAAGTTTGACCAAAACTATAGAAGACAATAATAAACTTTCTCAAAAAAACTTAAAAGCATTTAGTGAAAAATTAGAAACAGTTTCTTCTATTCCAGGTAAGGTTGAGAATTTTGCTAAGACTACAGAGAAACTTGAGAAGCATCTAACTCAATTAGATAAAGCCAATACTCATACTAGAGAAAGCCTTACTAAAACTATAGAAGGTAATAGTCAGACACAAAGAGAATTACAAGCACTGAGTGAAAAATTAGAAGCTGTTTCTTCTATTCCGGGTCAAGTCGAGAACTTAACTAAAACCACAGAAAAGCTGGAAAAAAATATTGCTCAACTAGATAAAGCGAATACACAATCTAGCCAGAACCCCAAACAAGGGGAGATAGATGCACAACTAAATAATCAACAAGAACAGTTGAAAACTGTTGTTGAAAAATTAGCAGGATTTGAGACAATGAAAACTCAAATTGATGATGTTGCTAAAACAGTAACTAAACTTGAGAGTAAGTCAAATCAATCAGCATCAGCTAAAACTTCGAGGAGCAGAGCTAATAAGACTACTAGCAAGAAAAATACACCAACGCAGTAATAATTGAAGCGTACATTCTGAAAGAGACGTAGCACTGCTACGTCTCTACATTAGTAATTTGTATTTCTATTCGGCGATGCTTGAATTCTGAATTATGATGCAGTGTTAGTTGCTGCATCGTTTGTTTTTGCAGCAGCGGAAGTTCCACCCATGCGAATCTCGGAAGTGAAAGAGGCCATACTGAAACCTCCGAAGCGCTTGAGGATACCAACACGCATGCGTAAATTTGGACTTGCGAACCATAAACGTTCTTCAGACCACATGGTTTCGTATTCTGTAGTTAAAGTAAGCGCATCGTCGCTGCCCATTTTATAACTTCCAGCGACGGGGGTTTTTTCTGCATAACCCATTTCTCGCAGTAACTTACCTTCTAGGGGATTATCTGGGTTCGGTATTGCAACTAAAACTGTAGAACCCTCGTGTTTTTCTTTATCCCATTCCATTGTGCCGTTCCAAGTTACCCTAGCACCACAATTCCCACTACTAGGTTCAAATTTATGTTGCTCGCACAATTTAATAACTTCAGGATGGTCAGCGGCTAAAGTTTCGATAACTATATCTGATTTACCACCTTCAGATTGTTTAAAAGCCAAATGATGACTGCTGCGATGAGAAAACCACTTACCGGCACTTAATTCAAAAAATTCTTCAATATTCATCAATCAAATTACCTGATTTCAAAATTTTTATAATCTCGCTTTTAACTATATTGGTATGATTGCTGTCGGAAATATTAGGTTATTATCCCACTTGATTGTTCGCTTGTTCAAGTTTTGACAGAGAAATTTTCGCCGATTCACTGACATGTTCGTGATTATCTTTTTCTAAATACTTTAAAGCTGAAATACTTTTATCACTGGGAAGATGACCTAAAGCTTCTGCTAAACGCTGACGCACTAACCAATCATCCGATTGAGCAAAACGCAGAATTTTATCTACAGATTCGATATCTTTGATTTCTCCTAAAGCAGCTATCGCAGCTTGTTGAATCACAATCTCTTCACTTTCGAGAGCTTTGTAAAGTACTTCCTTAGCCCGATTATCTTTTAAATTACCAAGCGCTACAGCTGCACTAAAACGCACCAGCCAATCAGTATCTTCGTAAAATGCTCGCGACAGGGGTTCTAAAGCTCTAACATCGCCCAGGTATCCTAAAGCACCCGCAGCATCGGCTCTGATGCCATAATCTTTATCAGCTTGAAGTGTTTCAACTAAAATCGGGTAGCAATCCGGTGTTTGTTTAATCCCTAAAGCAAATATTGCCATCGAACGCAGCTGTAGAGATTCATCATCAAGGACTTTTTTAATTAAAGGAACTGCATCTTCTGCGGGGACATCTCTCAAAGAAGCAAGAGCGACCATCCTGTCTCTCAATGAAGAGCTTTCCAGTTGACTAGTAATTTCTTGTAAACTTGAATCTGCCATTTGATTAAATTTGAATATAGTTACTAATAGTTACATTTCTATAAGTAACATTACCGCTGGCTAACATGCATTAGCCCGATGGCAGGTTTTTGTAATGATTCTCTATTAGCCATACCAATACAATACCAGTAATTGCAGCACTTGCAGCCCAACCTAGCCCATTAGAGATACTTCCACGACCAATCTTGCAAGTAGCTGCACATGCATAAGAACCTAGCGCACCCCTGAACGCTCCACTTAAAGCGCTAGCAAATATCCACCAAAAACCATATCGAAAGTGATGACGCAGCACCAACCATTGAGCAAATCCGAACACTGCAAAATTAATCGGTTGACGAACAAGATTTAACCAAAATACTCCCCAAAGTCCGCCTACAGATGTAAGAAAATCAACTACAGGATTAAAAATATCCCGAGTAAATATCATTAAAAAAATACCTAATATCCAACCGAAACCGCTTATAGGTATCCACCAAACAGCAGATTTAATGTAACGTTGTAAAACCACCCACTGAGCAATTCCAACGACAAAACCACTCGCAATTAATTCCCAGAAAAAATCAGTAGGTGCAGCCATATAGCCAATAAAAAAACCAGCCGCACCAGTTGCTATAATCCAGTTTAAAAACAACATTATTTGTGATTAGAGGAATGGGAAAGGGGAAAGAGAAAACAAGGATAAAAATAGTCTGGTGATTATAATAAAATACTTCAGTTAGCTATCTAATTTAAAAGAAACTAATCTAATATAATATATAAAATTACTAACTCGGTTGCTTTTGACTTGTATTTAAACAGGTATTATAAATTCAAACCCCAGCAAGTTTCAGGTTATTCCCAAGCACAATTTGTAGTAAGTGCTTCTGGAGCCGTGATGAGTTTAATTAGTGTTTCTATTGCTATATTTTATGCGATTGCTTAAAACATAAAGTTAACATTGCCTCTCAACATTTACGAAGATTTTTGCTGATAATTCTGCTGCAAACAATATTTGATTTAACTACACCTCACATTAGTTTTATTGGTCATATTTCTGGGGCAATTATTGGCTGTTTGGTTGGGATGATTATCAAACATGATTTGAAATTAGATTAGGAGATACTTTTGAGAGAATGCTATAAGCTTTTTCAGATTCAATTAACATCATATACATCTATTAGCTACTAACTCCTAATTATTAACTAATAAAAAATTACAAATTTAAGTAATTCCTAACTTCCAACTTATAACTTCTTTCTTTCCATACCTCTTCTCATTGCTCATTTTTTCGTCTTTCTTCCAGCTTAAGCAACATTTCCGCGTGCATTTCGCGAGTTATGGGATAAAAATAAGTTAAAAATAATCCGCAAATTAAACATACTGCGGGAACCAGCCCAATAGCGATACGGATTGCAAATAGTGCGGTATCTGGTTGTATGGGTAATTCAGTTTGTCCGGGAATATTTTCTTGAAAACCCGAAGCTTGTAAAGCGATTCCGACTAAAAATAAACCGAAAGCTAAACCGAATTTTTGCATCAATACCATAAAACCGTAAAACACCCCTTCACGTCTTTGTCCGGTTTGTAATTCATCTAGTTCAATTACATCTGGCATCATTGACCAAGGAACCAGATAAGCTACCGATACTCCAAAACCTGCCATTATCCCTAGAAGATACATTAAACCAACTTGACCGGGCTGTAAGAAAAATAATCCGACAGCAGCAATTATCCACAAAAACATTCCCATAAAGTAAACGGCTTTTTTTCCGACTCGTTTACTTAATGCACCCCAGACAAACAGCATTAATAAAGCTGTTCCTTGTATCGCAATCGTGACTGGAGGAACATCAGATTGCGTTAGCTTCATGCAATAGATGACAAAGTAAGGAACAACGCTAGCAGTTATTTGTATCCCCAACCAGGAAAAAAGATATATACCAATTACAAATAAAAAAGGTTTGTTGCTAAAGACGATTTTGATTTGCTCAAGTATAGAAATAGATTCGCTTTCCTCGCTTTGAATACGTTTCGCTTCAAAAGACAAAACACGCTCGCGAGTTCCCCAAACGCACCAAAATAGCGCCAAGACTGAAATTACAGCACAAATTGCTGCTAAAACTAAATATTGCTGTTGGCCACTATCAATTTGAGAAAATACTAGCTGTGCTAAAACTAACGAGAGAATACCACCGCTCAGAGAAAAAGCGAAGCGAAAACTATTAAGACTGGTTCGTTCATCGTAATCTTGAGTTAATTCTGGAGTCATTGCTGTATAAGGCAAATTGACTACCGTATAAAATACCTGAGATACGACTCCAATAATCACGTAATACCAAAACAACACCCAAACATTAGTGCTTGGTACAATCCACTGCAAAAAGAAGAAAATGCCAAAAGGTACTGCACCATACAGCAACCAAGGAAGACGACGACCCCAACGTTTAGATTCGGTTCTATCCGTCAAAACCCCTACCACTGGGTCATTAACAGCATCCCAAATTTTACCCACCATCAAAATACTGCCAGCTAAAACTGGCGGAATACCCGCTACATTAGTAAAGAAAACTAGCAGGAAGAATACAGAAACATTGGCTGTAATCGCCGGTCCCAAATCTCCAGCACCGTAAGCTAGTTTGGTCTTTAAATCAAGTTTGTTACTTTTATCAACCTTTCGGGGATAACCATCAGCTACTGAATCGCTCATAATACCTACACTCGTATTACAATAGAGAGTTTGGCATCTACCATTAGTTTTAAATTACCTCTCTTATGCCAGACCTTTATGTCTCGTGGTCAGATTATCACCACAAAATAGAACAATTAGCTGCTCAAATTTATCAATCCGGCTGGGAATTCAATCAAATAGTCTGCCTTGCCAGAGGTGGGCTGCGAGTAGGAGATATTCTCTCCCGTATATATGAGCAGCCATTAGCAATATTAGCAACATCATCTTACAGCGGTACGGGCAAGCAAGAAAGGGGTGAACTAACCTTTTCTCAACATATAACTATGACCTCGGAAGCATTAGGCTCTCGAATCCTTTTAGTCGATGACTTAGTAGATTCAGGAGTTACGCTCAAAGAAACTATTCCTTGGCTAAAGAAAAATAGCGATACTAATATTGAAGAAATTCGTAGTGCCGTTATTTGGTATAAAGCTTGTTCGGTGATAGCGCCAGATTATTACGCCGATTACCTACCAGACAACCCTTGGATTCATCAGCCATTTGAGAGTTATGAATTTACAAATCCAGCCGAACTCGCCGAAAATGTAAGTCAGCCTTGTTGATGGGAATTGGGTAATGGGTAGTGGGTAGTGGGTAATAGGGAATGGGTAATGGGGGACAAGGTGACAAGGTGACAAGGAGAAAATTTGAAATATCGTTCTTAACTCCTCACTCCTAACTATCTCCTAATTACTAATTCTCAATTAGCAATCCAAAATCTAAAATCCAAAATAGCCAATTACCAACTTAAAATCACGGATAAAATGGATTTCGCTGATTTCACTGATTGAGTTATTACCAATCCAAAATCCAAAATCCAAAATCCAAAATCTAAAATATCCACAACCACATTGGAAGAGTTATAAGTAACATTGCGGTTCCTGCTGCTACTGTAGTAACGGCTGAGTCGCTGTCAAGATTGAAGATTTCGGCAATTATTAATGTGGAAAAAGCTGGGGGCATTGCTGTTTGGAGTAAAATTACTTTTGCACTGGTACCTGTTAAACCTAAAAATCGAAAGGTAATACCGAAAATGAGGGGAATTAGCACCATTTTGATAATGATGCTAATTGCTGATTGGGGTAGATTTTGGAAAGATTTTAAGTTGCTCAATCGCATTCCCATTAAAAGTAATGATAAAGCGACACTACCCCAAGCCAATTTTTCTAAGATAAATTCTGCACTGGGAGGAATTTCAACTTGACGAAACAACAAGCCGAATCCAAAACTCCATAAAGCAGGATTGATTAATATTACTTTGGTACTCTGCCAAAAATTGGTCGCGCTACCCCCAAAACGTGCTGCAATTAATGCACCCAAACCCCAAGCACCAAACAACGAACCTAGTAAATCGTAAAATAATGCCCAGGCAAAATACTGAGTGCCATGTACTGCCAAAGTGATAGGATAACCAAGAAAACCAGTATTTCCGATCATCGCGGATAAAATTAAACTTCCCTGAATTGGCGATGACGGAACTGTATGTGTAAAATAACTTTGCCATTTTATTCCAACCAGAGCAAAAAATGCTCCGAGTAACATGGCTGCGTAAGCTACAGCAGGTGCAATCCAAATTGCTCCCGACAAATCAGCTTTACGTAAAAAAGCAACAATTCCTATAGGTACTCCTATCCAAAATAGGAACTTACCTAAGCGATTTGGAACTGTAGAAGGAAGCCAGCGTCCTAAGAAAAAACCGATTGATACCGTCCCAAACAGCTTAAGGTATAGTTCTAAGAGGATTATCAAAACAAACTCGGGAATTATATATGTAACCTATTATCTAACAGGTTTCTTTCTCTCCAGTCTACAATCTCTAATGATTACCGAATATTTATCAGGAGTTGAGCCTTGAACAATGAGTTTTATGAGGAAGCACAAAACTCAACCCCGTCTGAAATTAGCGAAGATATTCCCCAAGCTTTGCGCGATACTCCTGATACGACCGCTCCCAAGCTAGGTTTGCGTCCTTTGTTTTTGGCGATCGCCGGAGTAATGAGTTTTGCTGTGCTTGCTGCAATCAGTGGTTTGATATTTTACGTTGCTGCACCAAAAAATATTGCAAAAGAGCAACCTTCACCGACTAATCCGGCTTCTCCTAATTCACAAGATAGGGATTCTGCAAATAAAGAAGCAGAAAATGATTCACTTTTAGGTCATCTACAATACCAAGAAGCTCCAGAATCAGAAATTGTAGCAGTGAATGCAGGTGGAAAACGGATAAGGTTACGAAAATCAGCCGGTGAAAAATTCAAGCAGATGGTCAACGATGCTAGAAAAGCCGGTGTGAGATTAGCAGCGATTTCGGGATTTCGTACCGTAGAAGAACAGAACAAACTATTTTTTAATATAAGCCGTCAGCGCAACCAAAGACCGGCCGAAAGAGCATCAGTTAGCGCTCCTCCCGGACATAGCGAACATCATACCGGTTACGCAGTAGATATTGGTGATGGTGCAGTACCAGCAACCAATTTAAGTGAGAAATTTGAAAATACCAAAGCTTTTAAATGGTTAGAAGCAAACGCTGCAAAATACGGCTTTGAATTATCGTTTCCCAAAGATAATCCACAAGGTGTAAGTTACGAGCCGTGGCATTGGAGGTTTGTTGGTGATAAAGATAGTTTGGAAACATTTTATCAGGGTAGGGATTTGAAGCCAAT
Source organism: Calothrix parasitica NIES-267 (assembly GCF_002368095.1). Lineage (GTDB taxonomy): Bacteria > Cyanobacteriota > Cyanobacteriia > Cyanobacteriales > Nostocaceae > Rivularia > Rivularia parasitica. Next base: position 4,015,983 of record NZ_AP018227.1, read on the forward strand.
TCCCACACCGGAGTCTTAGAAGTATTGAATTGACCTGGCGGTTGAAACCGCAGCTACACAGGCAAAACCCACCTTCGTGGGTTAATAAAAGTCAATGGTGTAGAGACGTAGCAGTGCTACGTCTCTTTATTTATGGGAATAACGCGAAGTTTTATATAAACAGGAATGGCCGCAATTGTCACAGTACTCGGCTGGTGCGTGACACTGAAAACATTGTGACTACGTTCGTGCTTTACACAGTTGAAAAAGTTTGAATCACAAGCTGACTTCATTCTTCCAGAAGAATACAAAAATTTCTGTCAAGTGTTTGGCTCTGGAGAATTTGGTTTTAATCTATTTGATATTAATATTCCAGATTGTGAAAATGTAAAAGATAGGTTAGCTTCAGACAAAATGATTCTTGTTGATTATTGTAAGGATAACTGTTCTTTATCGGATGAAGTTATTGAATTGCTGGATAATGCTTATTTATTCGGTGCAAGACACAATTTTATTTCTTTTTTCTTTGACTTGAGAAATTACAACGAACAAGATAAAAGCTGTGATATTCATGCAATAGAATGTAGCTCTGGATTTACTATTTGTTTTGGTAGAGATTTTTTTAAATTTATTCGCGATTACTGTGTTGGAGAAGAGGCTAAAGAAGTTTCAGGTTTTTTAGTAGAAATGCCACCAGTTAATGGTCAAGACGACCCTTTGTACGAACCTCGTTCTCGAAGTAAATCTTTTATTCCATGCAATAGATATGAGGATATGTACTGAGTAGAATCTTATATTTCATTCTTTAATAGAAGAATTTACAATCTAACCATTCCCCAAAATCTCATCTACATCAATATTTACATCATCAAAAGCCTGAATAACTAAACTCTGACCTCTAACAAATTTATCTACTTTCTGGTATTTACTATTAACAGGTTCTCGATAAACTTCTACACATTCGAGATTAATATCAACTAACCAAACCTCTACTACACCTTCTTGAGCATAAAGAGGAATTTTCACTTCTCGGTCATATTTAATAGTGCTATCAGCAACTTCTATAATGAGATAAACATCTTTCGGTTGCGGATGTGCTGATGCATAAAAATCTTCACGGGGTTTTAATAACACCACATCTGGTTGTGGTTCGGAGCTATCATCCAATCCCACTGGGTTTTGAACGCTGATAATAACTCTATCGCCCAATTTCCGAGGTAAAACATTATCTAAACGTCTTACACAAGCAGCATGTTTTGTTCCTATAGCAGCCATTTCAATTATTTCCCCCCGAATCAATTCCACCCTGTCATCTTCATTTAAAATGCCAGATTCGGCCATTTTATGGAATTGTTCGACAGTAAATTTCCTTCTGAGCAATTGTACGGTCATTTCAATTTTAGATTTTAGATTTTGGATTATTTACTTGCCTAATGCTTTCTAAATAGGAATTAGGAAGCAAAAAATAGAAAATACATAATCGTTACATTTATCTGATGAATACTAAAAGAATCTTATATCTTTAACCTTTGTTTAGTTATTCATTTCTAGTTTCTGATTGCTTCCTGGTTCCTGGTTCCTAGTGTCCAAATGAGAATCCATAACCAGAGACTCTATCTTCAGTATAAATGTCTATCCTAAGCCTTCAAGAAGTTCATTACAAGGCAGAAGCTCTTTCCACAAGATAGTCAATCATCAACTGATGACTGATAACTGCTCGCTGTTCGCTGTTAACTGTAAAAATGGAGCTAAGCGGATTCGAACCGCTGACTTCCTCAATGCCATTGAGACACTCTACCAACTGAGTTATAGCCCCGCAAGATGCATCTTTAATGATGCCTTAATTCTTAACTATTTGTCAATATACAATTTTGCCGAAATTTAATGGAGGCTTAACAATAACTAATTTAAATATTTACCAAGAAATTCAATGAGAAAAAAAATTATGATGAAGCTTGTAGTAAGTAACTCATACAGTGCCCCATCAGGAAGTAAACTACCATCATTGCGGCGGCCGCTAGAGCAACCAACATACCAGCCAACATCAATGAAAATTCTTTGTCTTCAACTGCCCTCTCCATTAGGTGTAAAGACCAGGCTACTAACGCTATATCAAAAACTAAAATAGGAATCAACATATTTCTTAAGTAATATTAATTATTGTTAATTTATATTAACATTCTTTCTAAGAAGTGTGTTGAACTAATTTAGATATTGAAAAAGCGGGTTGTATACCTTTTCAAAGCTAATTTCGCACGGGTATTTTTCGCTCATTTAAGTAGTTTTTGATTTGCGCGACACTAAGCTGTCCGTAATGCAAAAGCGATGCTAATAGTGCAGCTTCTGCTTGACCTTCGGTAACAGCGGAGTATATGTGTTCGCAATTTCCAGCGCCACCAGAGGCGATTACTGGAATACCTACTTTGTCAGCAATTGATTTGGTTAATTCAATGTCATAACCGGCTTGAGTACCATCAGCATCCATGCTTGTTACCAATAGTTCTCCAGCGCCCCGTTGTTCAACTTCTTTTGCCCAGTTAAGGGCATCTAGACCAGTATTCTCCCGTCCACCACGAACGTAAACATCCCAACCTGAATTCTCTGTATTTGACCTTCGCTTGGCATCAATAGCCACAACAATACATTGATTACCAAAGCGCTCGCTGGCTTGATTAATAAAGTCTGGATTTCGTACCGCTGTGGAATTAATACTAACCTTATCTGCTCCAGCTCGTAACAGTTCTTTAACATTTTCTAAGGTTTGGATTCCACCACCTACAGTCAGTGGAATAAATACCTGCTCTGCGGTTCGGTGAACTACGTCGATAATAGTGCCTCGGTCTTCATGAGTAGCTGTAATATCCAGAAACACTATCTCATCTGCACCAGCTTCGTCGTAAACCTTTGCTAATTCTACTGGGTCACCAGCATCCTTCAGGTCTACAAAGTTAACTCCTTTTACAACTCGTCCCGCCTTGACATCTAAGCACGGTAAGATTCTCTTAGCTAGCATAATTTTATGGAAGCACTCCCATCGAATTTACCCAGAATATAAATTTTAAAGCTGACTTGCTTACTCGACAAAAAAAATTTTGGCATCCGTGTTTTCTCGCATTTATGATTTCGGCGATGAATTTCCAGTATTGCCCAGACTTTTAGAAACAGCAAAACATTACCTATGAGCGGACTATGGCGATTATCTCCTCTAAAAAACAGCCCCAGCCTCAAGAACCAGACAAGGAAAAGGGTCACCTAAAAAAAGCTGCGAAAAAACCAAGTGACGACAAACTGTTGCAACCCCAAGCAGCTACAGATGATATTGATAATAGTGAAGTTGGTATTCGTCCACAGCAATTTGCCGATTATATTGGGCAAAAAGATTTAAAAGATGTACTTGACATTGCAATACAAGCGGCTAAATCCAGAGGTGAAGTACTAGACCACCTGCTGCTTTATGGGCCTCCAGGATTGGGGAAAACCACAATGGCAATGATTTTAGCATCTGAAATGGGAGTAAACTATAAAATTACTAGCGCTCCTGCATTGGAACGTCCTAGAGACATTATGGGACTGCTTATCAATCTTAAGCCAGGGGATATTATCTTTATTGACGAAATTCATCGTCTCTCCCGGATGACTGAAGAAATATTATATCCGGCGATGGAGGATTATCGCTTAGATATTACCGTGGGTAAAGGTTCTAGCGCTCGTACCCGCAGCATACCCCTAGCAAAATTTACTTTAGTCGGAGCAACAACTCGGGTCGGAGCGCTAAGTTCTCCTTTGAGAGACCGCTTTGGTTTAATCCAAAAACTGAGATTTTATGAAGTAGAAGAACTCAGTCAAATTGTCTTGAGAACCTCACAAGTACTTAAAACCGAAGTAACTAAAGATGGGGCTTTAGAAATTGCCCGTAGAGCGCGAGGAACGCCGCGTATTGCCAATAGATTACTCAAGCGCGTCCGGGATTATGCTGAGGTCAAATCATCCGGCACAATAAATGAAATTGTAGCAGCAGAAGCTTTACAACTTTTCCAGGTAGACCCCTGCGGTTTAGATTGGACTGATAGAACGATGTTAAGCGTGATAGTAGAGCAATTCAATGGAGGTCCGGTAGGATTAGACACAATTGCGGCTGCGACGGGTGAAGATACGCAAACTATTGAAGAAGTATACGAACCCTATCTAATGCAAATTGGTTACTTACAGCGGACTCCTCGTGGTAGGGTAGCAACACCAGCAGCTTACAAGCATTTAGGTTTTAAGCCGCCGAACGAACAGTTATCTTTGCTTTCCTAAAGTGATAATAGTTAAGAATTAGGAGTTAGGAGTTGTAAATTGATAACTCTTAACTCATGATTTTTATTTAATTACTATTTAAATAATTGCCATTGGTTGTAAAGTACGACTTTTTATTATTAGATTTTGATTGTGGGTATTGATTATATATAAAAATACTACACAAACAGTTGTAGATTAAGTCTAAAATTTTTATCGAAAATACGAATTACCTGCTTCGGAGCGTTTCTGTAGAACATATTGTAAATTACGAATTACGAATTATGAAACTAATCGGTGTCTTACTGAGTTTACTTTTATTGTTTGGCTGGGTTGAACCTGTTTTTGCTTTTCCTACTCAAACTAATTTGACGGAAGAAGAGTTAAAGCAACAAGACCAGTTAGCAAATCAGGCTTTTGCTGCTACTAATAAAGGTAATTTTGCTCTAGCTGAAGAATATTGGACGAAAATTATCGAAAAGTTTCCCGAAAATGCAGCAGTGTGGAGCAATCGCGGAAATTCAAGGGTTAGTCAAAATAAGTTAGAAGAAGCGCTGGCTGATTTCAACAAGTCTATAGAACTTGCTCCTAATATTACAGACCCTTATCTAAATAGAGGAGCTGCTTTAGAAGGTTTGGGAAAATGGGATGAAGCTATAGCTGATTACAATTACGTTTTGGAGTTAGACCCAGATGATGCCATGGCATACAATAATCGGGGGAATGCTGAAGCTGGTTTGAGAAAATGGGATGAAGCTATAGCAGACTACAAAAAATCGGCGGAAATTGCTCCTAATTTCGCGTTTGCTCGCGCTAATTACGTTCTAGCGCTTTATGAGATTGGTGAGGAAGATAAAGCCATAAGAGAAATGAAGAATATTATCCGTAAGTATCCTCAGTTTCCCGATGTACGAGCATCCCTGACAGCAGCACTTTGGGTTAAAGGAGAAAAAGGTGAAGCTGAAAGCAATTGGGTAGCTGCTTATGGATTGGATCGGCGTTACAAAGATATTGATTGGGTAAAAAACGTGCGACGATGGCCCGATAGAATGGTTGCTGCTTTGGATAAGTTTTTGAAATTGCAGTGATTGTAATTATAGCTGTATTTTTACTCGCTACTTATTTATGGTGAATCTCTTAACCAAAACTTATGTTAATTAGTGAATAAGTCAATTAGAAGCACACCTAAATAAATATTAGAATTCATATATTTACATTCTGGGAGTGAAAAGCATCTATCATGACTCACTACGGTATTCTCTGTCCCCCTGCAATAGGTCATCTTAATCCCATATGTGCTTTAGGAAACGAATTAAAGCGTCGAGGTCATCGTGTCACCCTATTCCAAGTTCCAGAAATGGAGAACAAGCTAAACACAGCTGGATTGGAGTTTTATCCAGTTGGAGCAGCAGATTTTGAACCTGGAGAAGTAGCGAAATTTTACAAGGAATTGGGAGAAAAATCTGGAATCTCCGGTCTGAAAGTGATAATTGAATTCTTTAACAAAGAAATTGAGATGCATTTCCGGGAACTTCCAGAGGTTCTAAAACAAGCTGGTGTGGAAGCGCTAGTGGTGGATCAAACGACATATGCGGGTGGAACCGTAGCTGATTTTTTGGGTCTTCCCTATGTAACAGTATGTAACGCTCTGTTAATAAATCGAGAAGAAGGCGTTCCGCCCTATTTCACTAGTTGGACTTATAATCCAGCTTGGTGGGCGCGTTTACGGAATAGTCTGGGAATTTCTTTACTCAATCGTCTTGGAAATCCGATTTGGGAAGCTGTGCAAAACCAACGTCGTCAATGGAATTTAGAACCCTACGTTGACCGCAATAATTTAGGCTCAAATTTAGCTCAAATATGTCAGCTACCTCCAGGATATGACTTTCCAAGAGAGAAGTTAGCTAAATGGTTTCATTATGTAGGACCTTTACAAGACCCTTCAAGGAATGAGCCTATATCGTTTTCAATTCCTTTTCCTTTTGAAAAGTTGACAGGTCAGCCTTTAATTTACGCAGCTTTAGGAACTCTACAGAATCGCAAACCAGAAATTTTTGAATGTATAGCACAAGCTTGTGTGGATGTGGAAGCACAATTGGTTATTTCGTTAGGAATTCCAGATAGTAAAGATTACGATATTAAGTTACCAGGTTCGCCAATAGTTGTACCTTTTGCTCCACAACAACAGTTAATTGATAAAGCTGCTTTAGTGGTTACCCATGCAGGTATGAATACAACTTTAGGAGCATTAAGTAGTGGTGTACCGATGGTAGCAATTCCGATTACCAGCGAACAACCCGGAATTGCAAGTCGTACAGCTTGGAGTGGTGCTGGGGAGGCTATTGCTTTGAAAAAATTGACTGTTGCGAAATTACGAGAAGCTATTAAGCGGGTATTAACAGAAGATTCTTATAAACAAAATGCTCTTAGATTACAAACAGCAATTCGTAATTCTGGAGGTGTTCAACGTGCTGCTGATATTATTGAAGAAGCTGTATCTACAAAGGAACCAGTATTAGTAAATAGATAACAACATCAGATTTTTTTTCATGTTATGAAGCGAAGTTAAGACCCTGTAATTGAAAATTATTTCTGTACTAATAAATATTAGTCAATAGTAATTTGAGATTTCAGGGTTTTATGTCAAAAGATAAATATGCTACTAAACCAGAGACGGATAAAGGGTTTAGCGTTTTTAAAACTTTTAAACAAGATGCAGATGAAATTAAAATAAATTCTAATGATAATACTATAAACTCTGACGAAGATGTTATTAGTATGTCATCTTTGGGTGATTTAGGAAGGTTTGGAAATCAGCTATTACAATATGCTTTCTTAAGAGTCTGTGCTGAAAAAACTAATTCTAAAATGGAATGCTCTCCTTGGATAGGACAAACTTTATTTGGACTTGAGGATGCACCGATTTCTAGACGTTTACCTTTAGCTGTGGAAAAATCATATTATGGTCCTAATCTTTTTGATTACCTTCCTGAATTTATTCCTTATATAGAAAAACTATCGCATCAAAATAGTTTTCGGATTCCAGGGGAAGAATTTATTGAAAGTAATTTAACTAATGTTGATTTGTGGGGATATTTCCAAGTTCACACTCATTATTTACAGCCATATAAAGAAGATATACGTTCTTGGTTTGAACCTGTCAGCGATTTAAAATCTTCGTTATTAGATGGATTAGAAATTCTTCGTTCTCAGGGAAAAACAATAGTTGCTGTCCATGTTCGACGAGGTGATTTTTTCTCAGTTCCGATGGCTGGGTTTACTCTAGTAATTCCTTCAAAATGGTGGTGTAATTGGCTCGAAAGTATCTGGGATGAGTTGGAAAATCCGGTTCTGTTTCTGTGTAGCGATGATTTAGATAGCGTAATTGATGATTTTAAAAAGTTTTCACCGATTACCTATAGAGATTTAGATATTCAGTTACCAGAAAGGTTTCAAGATTTAGATATTGGGTTTTACACTGACTTTTTCTTATTGAGCAATTGTGATGTAGTTGGTATTAGTAATAGCATATTTAGTTTTACGGCTTGTATGTTGAACGAACAAGCTACAAAATTTGTTCGTCCCACCTGGAATTTCTCTCAAAAGTTTGAAGAATTTGACCCTTGGAACAGCGTACCATTGCTACATATAGGAGACCCGATAAAACCCAAATCTTTCAAGAGTTATGGTGAAGCTGTTTACACAACTCGGATTACTCAAGGGATATGGGGAATGCTCAAATTTATCTTCATTTATTATCCTAAAAATTCTTTAAAAACCTGGATTATTCGAGCTTATTTAGGATACCAAATTCAAGGGGTTTGGGGTGTTTTGAAAAGTTTTCTATATACATTAGGTTGGCGCAATATTTGGAAACAGAATAGCTAAGCTTTGAAAATCAGAATTAGGATAAGCAAGTAGAGAGTAAGGTTTACTTTTATATCAGGGGATAAATAGTTTATTTTGATTGATTACAAACATCAGAAATAATATAAATCATGTCATCTGCCAATTTTTCTATAGTTTCATTACTAATTGAAGGTTGAGAAAACATAAAATTCAACAGCATTTGTTCTCGAAACGTAGAAACAGCAGCAGCAAACACTCCTCCAAATGCTGATTGTGCTGGAACAAAGCTAATTTCTTCTAATTCATACTGACCGTAATTATGGGGAATCTTAATTCTACCGATATTAGTTAGAGCAGCACTAACTGCTGATTTATAAGGATTTTTAAGAAAAGATTTCATAATGCTTTTAAAGGTAAATATTTGTCTAAAAGCTTCCTCATTTGCTAAACCTTTTTCTAATTTTAGTTTGATATCTCGTGCTAAATCCCAGAACTTATCGTTTACTTGAAAATTGTGAAAAGAAAGAACAGCAGAAGCTATTGCACCTAAATTATCGCTACTTATTTGCGGTTGCAAACGCGAACGTAAGTTCACAGATGAGCGAAAGCTGAAATTATTATTTTTGGTTTGATTATTAGTTTTGTTCGCAACTGCAAACAACATTGCAGCACCTAAAGCAGCTTGTACTGTAGTTTTTTGTTGTCTACAAACTTCTAGCAAGCGTTTAGTTAATTCTGAATCAAGCTTTTTATGCACCATACCACAGCTACGAGATTCTAAAGGCACGCTTTTTTCAAAATCTACAGTTATAGGTTTATATTTTAATAATTGTAATTTCAAGTATAATAAATAAAAAATATTATTGATTTTTCCAGTAAAAGCCTGGATTGATTTCGGTATTAGTTTATCAATAATAGGTAATTGAGGTAACGGATTAATATTAGTTTGCGCTTTTCCTTTAATAATATTTTGACAATTAGTTAATATTTGAGAATGTAATTGAATGCATGATGAAGCATCTGCGATAGCATGGTGGATGGTTGTAATCAGATAGCAAATATTTTCTTCTCCATCAAATTTAATAAGTAAAACCCTCAGCAAATTTTTATCACTAGCAATTTTTTGATTTAGTTCTTCGATAACAACTTCTTTCCATTGTTCTATCTGCTGCTTATTCATAACAGATAATGGAATTTGTTCTGCTCCTGCTTCAAACCAAAAGCTATTTGATTTCGCTACAATACGAGCATTAAGTAAAGGATGATGAACCTGAATAATATCAATCGCTTGTCTAAGTAATTCTTCATCAATAATTCCTTTAATGCGGCTAATTGTAACTATATGAAAAGAAGCTGCAAGATTATTTAAAATTTCCATTGCTTGCTCGTGAGCAGCAAGTTTTCTATTTTCTAACATTAGAAAAACTCCCAACTTTAATTCACCACTCTTAACTCTTAACTCCTAACTCCTAACTCTCAAATTAACTCTTGAATTTTTTCTGGAGTTAATTCTTCGACGTTACCTAAAACTATTGTTGCTCCAGCTTTTTTGAGTGACTCTGTATAAGCTTCGCGTTTTTGTGCTGTTTCCTGTACGTGAGGTGGTAATACTCCGACAGCAATCCAAGTGCGATTGGATTCAAGATTTCGCGCTTTTTCTACAGTGTACATATCGGCTACAGTATCCCCGACATAAATCACTGGTGGAGAATTATTAATATTATCAACGGGATTATCAACAACATTTTCAAGTAGCTTAAGTGTAGAAAATAATCCGGTAGGGTCTGGTTTTCCTGGAGCATCTTCCATCGCAATTAATACTGGAGATTTTAAGCTAAGACGCTGTTGTAAAACATAGGTTGCTGAAGCACGAGTAGCTCCACTGAAAAAACCCCAGAGAATTCCAGCTTCGGTAAGTTTATTCAAGTAGCTAGATTCTAATAATAAAGGTTCGTCACAAATATATCCCGTTAGATTATTAGGGTCGCTACCTCGATAACGGGATTGAAAAAAGTCAACTATCGAGTTGTAATCAAGTTTTACTTGTTCGCGAGATTGTCCTTGAGCTTCAAAGTAACGATAAATTAACTCTTGAGAACCTTCCCAATCATTATTCCATATGCCTTCAGACTTCAGACGGTCGATATCATCTGCACTAGGACGATATGCTTGTGCTGTAAATTGCTCTACAGTATCCGCTAGCGCTCGTCGGTAGGAACCCGATACATCTCGGATTACACCATCAATATCAAATACAATAATTGCTGGAGTTGAATTTTCTTGACTCACGATTTTTTCAGTTAACAGTCACAGTTAACAGTTAACAGCAATCAGCGACCGGTGACTAGTTATCAGTGATGAGTTAGGAGTTAGGAGTTATTCTCCCCATCTCCCCATCTCCCAATCTCCCCTCTTCCCCCTCTCATCCAAATTGCTCACATGGTAAGGTAATAAGTTAAAATAGGCGATTACTGTTGTTATTAATGGTTGCTGAAATATATGGAAGAGCAAAATCAAACTCAAGAGCTATTGTCCAAGTTTATTTTGAAGATTCTGTGGTTGGATGATAATGTGGCTTTGGCTGTTGACCAGGTAGTAGGTAAGGGTTTTAGCCCTTTAACAAAATACTTTTTCTGGCCCCGGACTGATGCTTGGGAAGAGTTGAAAAATGAATTAGAGTCAAAGCACTGGATTGGTGAAGTAGAACGAGTTGAGTTGCTCAATAAGGCTACTGAAGTTATTAATTATTGGCAAGAAGAAGGTAAGAGACGACCAATGACTGAAGCTCAAGGTAAATTCCCTGAAGTTATCTTTACTGGTAGTAATTAGAACCGTATTATTTTATTTCCCATTGCTAATTCCCGTTTGAATTCTTGCTAGTTCCTTTGATATAGCTAGTGGGAGCGTCTCGCTCTCTATACTGACAGTTAGCAACCAAATTTATTGGCAGTTAGCGACCAAGTTATACTGACAGTTAGCCACTAAGTTATACTGACAGTTAGCGACTGAAATGGTCGCACTACCAACATCCGTCAAAATTTATGTCATCGAATACAAGAAACCCGATTTTTGAAAAACCGGGTTTCTTTGTTTGCAAAATTAACAACTAAGTCAAGTTCTTACTAAGTAAGAGAAAATACTTAATAACATAAACGTAGCAAAAACGTAATTGCTCAATATATTTAACTCACTTTATCAAGTTTAATTACGTGTCATATGAAATATGTATTTTAAGTGTATGCACTGAAGCAGAAAGTATAATATGGTTGCAATATAGTTAACAGATACTAATGCAAAAGGTAATTGTAAGTTACTTTATTCAGGTATTAGAAATCAAAGAGAAATTACTGGATCAAAACCGTAATGGTAGATAACCAGTTAATTCCTATGTGAAAAATCACATAAAAAGAAAAATATACATTTATTTTTTTAGTACAAACAGGTCACTGGGGAAAAGATAGCCGTGATTCAGATATTTGGAAATTTTCTAGAAAATTTATTTAGTAAAGATAATCTGGAAAAAGCTCAAGTTTTCGGTGATTATGTGGAAAGACCACAACAAGACGAACATTTAACTGTAGGCTTTTCTCCATCATCTATTCCCATAAGGAAACGTTGGCGTAATAATGGTTTATCAGCGGATTATGTCGCTAATTATTTAGCTACATTTTTTCCAATTAAAACTGATGAACCTGACAGTATAGATAAGTTAGCAGAAATGAAAAGTGCTGTTAGCTATATCGCAAATGAATTGTTAGAAAATTCAATGAAATATACTGACACAACTACACTATATCCAATCACATTACATACTCAGATAGAAAATAATAAAATTCGACTATTTGTTGATAATAGTATTCTCGCTTCACAAGCAGAAAATTTTCAGAAATTTATTGATGAATTACTAAATTCTGACCCTGATGAGCTTTTCGTTCGTAAATTAGAAGAAAATGCTGAAGAGGAAAATAGTACTAGTTCTGGTTTAGGTTTTTTGACAATGATTAATGATTATTCTGCCAAGCTTGGCTGGAAATTTGATATTGTCGAAAAAGAATCTCCAGTGATGACTGTTACAACTATGGTTGAATTAGCTGTTTAGACTATTTATTTACTAATATTTCATCTACAAACAGGTTGGATATAAGGAGCTTTAGAAAATGCAAGTTAAGGGTGATAACTATAACGTTTGGTACGATAAAAATAATGGTGCAATTAATTTTGATGGCGCATTAAGACTGACTGGAATGCAAGATTATGCACCTATTTTAAAGTTATTAAATGAGATAGCTTCAACTGAACCACCTAATATGGTTCTTAATTTACAAAGTTTGGAATTTCTCAATAGTTCGGGAATTAGCATGTTATCTAAATTTGTGATTGGCATGCGAAAGAAAAAGTCAATTCAGATGAAAATTCTTGGTTCTAATAGTATTCCTTGGCAAGGTAAATCATTAAAGAACCTACAGCGGTTAATGCCGGGTTTAACTCTAGATATAGTATAGATATACAATAAGTTTTTTCTTAAGAGCATATAAGATTTTATTTTGTTTTATCTGTTGAAGTATAGCTAGATAAATTTAAATAAAAAATACTTTAGAACAGCTATAGAGTAAAAATAAATCGTAAATAATAACGAATTGCTTATTCTATATTAAGTATTTCCAACAGTTGTCAGGAAACCAAAGGATAATATTAGATAGTAATTATTGACATAAAAACTTTTTGTAACAAATAGATTTACTGTTGAAAGCTAGTTAACTATCAGTTTTTGAGTATACATGAATATTCTTTATATTGTAAATTTATAAATTTATTTGTATCTATTTTTACAACGTTTGAAGGATTGCCATGTTTAAAAAAATTTCTTCAAAAATAAGTATAAAAAGCATGAAAGATAAAAATAGTAAAAATTTTATAAAAACTATATTTAGTCAAAAAAAATATAGACCTCTTCTGATTTCAGCCGCACTGTTTTTGTGTTTTGATTTAGGAGTTTTGATTCCTAACTATATTGTTTCTACATTGCTAAAAAAAGATGCAGTTAGTATCAATTTGGCGGGAAGGCAAAGAATGCTTTCTCAAAAAATGACAAAATCGCTATTAGAAGTAAATAATAAATGGACAGAAGCTGATTCTTTTAAACAGCCTCAAGAAGAATTAAGAAAGTCTTATGAGTTATTTGATGACACTATTAGTGCTTTTCAAACAGGAAAAAGTATTAAAGGTGCTGATGGCGAAGCTATATATTTAAAAGCAGTAGAAACTGAGAAGGGAAGGCAAATTCTTGAAGAAGCTTTAAAAATTTGGAACCCTTATAAAGAAAAGCTCCAGCCAATTTTAATAGCAGATAAATCAATTAATTTAGAAGACTTACAACCTGCTGTTGCATATGCGAGAGAAAATAATCTTAAGCTTCTCGCTTTGATGAATGACTTAACTATCGAACAAGAAAAAGTTGCTCAAACAAAAAGTGGATATTTGCAACTTATTCAGCTTGTAGGAATGGCTTTAGCCTTAGCAAACTTTTTTATTCTCTTATCCCGCAGTTTTAATCGCTTACAAATATCAGATCAAGAACTTCAAACGGCTAATTCACAAATTCTTCAGCTTAACGAACGCTTACAAGCTGATAACGTTCGCTTAAAATCTGAATTAGATATTACTAAACGCTTACAACGAATGATTTTACCCAAGTCTTCGGAATTAGAGTCTGTTGAGGGTCTAGATATTGCTGGGTATATGGAACCTGCGGATGAAGTTGGTGGGGATTATTATGATGTTCTTAATGTTGATGGAAATGTAAAAATTGGTATTGGTGACGTAACCGGACATGGTTTGGAAAGCGGAATGCTGATGTTGATGGTACAAACTGCTGTTCGTACTCTCCAAGAAGTTGAAGAAACCAATCCAGTGAGGTTTATGGATATTTTAAACCGCACTATTTACAAAAATATTCAGCGTATGGATTCGGCTAAGAATCTGACTCTATCTCTAATTGACTACAGTGATGGGGAAATCAAATTAAGTGGACAACATGAGGAAGTTATTGTAGTACGTAGCAATGGTGAACTGGAACTTTTGGACACTACAGACCTCGGTTTCCCTATCGGTTTAGATGATGAAATTGCCGATTTTGTTGCTGAGCTGAAGATAAAGTTAGATGCTGGTGATGTAGCAGTACTCTTCACAGACGGAATTACCGAAGCTGAAGATATTCATGGAAAACTCTATGGTATCGAGAAACTTTGCGAAGTTATCAAGCAAAATCGTCATTTGAGTTCTGCTGAAATAAAAGACGCTGTAATTGAAGATGTACGTTCGCACATTGGTTTACAAGAAGTCTTTGATGATATCACGCTGTTGGTATTGAAGCAGAAGGATAGTAGTTCTCCTTTTAATCAGTTGAATTCAGAACAAATAGAAGAACAATTACAAACGATTCCTAGCGCTTAATAATTAGCTTCTTTAATTAACAAATTTATCGGTACAAATTTATAAGAGAGGAAAAGATAGCGGTGGTGCAAGTATTTGGAGACTTCGTTGAATCAACGCATAAAAAGGAAAATTTAACTTTAGGGTTCTCTCCTTCTTCGGTACCAATCAGCGAACGTTGGCGCAATAACGGTTTATCCGCTGACTATATTGCTGAGTATCTAGCAACTGTATTAAATAATGAAGAGAATGAATCCGATGATACAGAGTATTTAGCTGAAATAAAAAGTTCGGCTAGCTACATAGCTAATGAATTATTAGAAAATGGGATGAAGTACTGCAACCAGCATACTGAATATCCTATTACTTTTCATATCGAATTGGTATCTAACGAAATCAGATTTTTCCTGGAAAATACGATTATTCCAGCAAATGCAGAAAGATTAAAAGAATTTATTAATGAATTAGATAATTCAGATCCAGATGAGTTTTATATTCGTCAGTTAGAAAAAACTGCTGAAGATGAATTGGAGGATAACACTAGTTCTGGATTAGGTTTTTTAAGCATCATCAATGACTATTCGGCCAAACTAGGCTGGAAGTTCCAAACTGTGGATCAAAGTTCATTGGTAATGAGTGTTACTACTTTAGTGCGTCTAATGTTACAACAAACCGAGCAGCTTAATCAACAAACTGAAACCGAAAACAAAACGAATACTAATGTTGAACCGATAGAAGTTAAAGGCGAAAATTTTACTATTATCTACAACAATAGTAGTAAGGCTGTTAACTTTACTGGTAGAGTCAGGCTTAGAGGATTGCAAGAATATACTGTTGTTTTTGAATTATTCGATAAAGTCTTAGAAACAAACAAAAATTCAATAACTATTGATTTACAAAACCTAGAACTTCTTAATAGTTCGGGGATTGATATGCTATCAAAATTTATTATTACTGCACGGAAAAAAAAGACGGTTGATATCAAGATTATTGGTTCTAGCAGTAAGACTTGGCAAGCAAGGTTATTAAAGAATATGCAGCGATTAATGCCTAAATTAGAATATGAATTGAAATAGTTAGGAGTTAGGAGTTAGGAGTTAGGAGTTATTAATTATTAATTTCTCTCCCTATCTCCCCCTCTCCCCATCTCTCATCCACTAAAAACAAAAACTCCTCCCTTGGATTGGCTGGGAGGAGTTTTTGATTTAAATTCCAAGTAACTGAATATTTACACCATACCACCAGCAGCTTGAAAGCGAGCGCGGGCGCGTTTGTAGGTCTGAGTTGCTTGGATTTGGCCTTGTCTGTCTCCTTGAGAAACTTGGTTTAAACGGGTTTGAGCTTCGCTAAAAGCACTACGGGCTTCTTCTATATCTATTGAATCACCCTGCTCGGCTCCGTTAACCAAAATAGTGACTTCGTCTTCTTCGACTTCTGCAAAGCCACCCGAAAGTGCGATCGCAACCCAATTTTGACTGTTATCGGCACGGACTCGCATTACACCCGTATCTAAAGCACTTAGCATTGGTGCGTGTCCGCTAAGGATACCAAGTTGTCCGGTGGTGCTTGGTAAAACGACTTCTTCAGCGGTTGAATCCCAGACTGTTTTATCTGGGGAGATTACACGAACGGTTAATGTCATTTCAATTTTAGATTTTGGATTTTAGATTTTGGATTGTCTTCTCCTACAAAAGAGACAAAATCATAGTTGCTAGTAGATAGCAGATAGTTGATTAAGCACACCTTTGGGGCGAAAGTTGACGCTTATTTTAGTAATATTTACTTTCCGTCAACTACTAACTAACCACTAACAACTAACAACTAACAACTAAGCCTTTACTTCGATTTCATTTTTTCTGCTTTGGCTTTAGCTTCATCAATGCTACCAACCATGTAGAAAGCTTGTTCTGGTAATTCGTCAAATTCGCCAGAAAGAATCGACTTAAAGCCTTTGATGGTATCATCAAGCTTCACATACTTACCAGGTGCGCCGGTAAATACTTCTGCAACGAAGAATGGTTGAGATAAGAAGCGCTCTACTTTACGAGCGCGAGCAACGGTAAGACGATCATCTTCAGATAATTCATCCAAGCCAAGAATGGCGATGATGTCCTGAAGTTCTTTGTAACGTTGTAATGTGGATTGTACCGCACGAGCTGTTTGATAGTGGTCATCACCAACAATGTTGGGCTGTAACATTGTTGAAGTAGAACCCAATGGGTCCACAGCAGGGTAAATTCCTTTTGCTGCTAAACCACGAGATAGTACTGTGGTTCCATCCAAGTGAGCAAAGGTAGTTGCTGGTGCGGGGTCTGTTAAGTCATCCGCTGGTACGTATACAGCTTGAATCGAGGTAATTGAACCTTCGTTTGTGGAGGTGATTCGCTCTTGCAACGCACCTACGTCAGTACCCAATGTCGGCTGATATCCCACAGCGGAAGGCATTCTTCCTAATAGCGCCGATACCTCGGAACCTGCTTGTACAAAGCGGAAGATGTTGTCAATAAATAGCAGTACGTCCTGCTTATTAACATCGCGGAAATATTCTGCCATTGTCAAAGCTGATAAACCAACCCGCATTCTTGCACCGGGTGGTTCGTTCATCTGACCGTATACTAGAGCAATTTTTGAGTCGTTCAAGTTATCGGGGTTGATAACTTTGGATTCAATCATTTCGTTGTAGAGGTCATTACCTTCACGGGTACGTTCCCCTACTCCAC
This sequence comes from Calothrix parasitica NIES-267, assembly GCF_002368095.1. Lineage (GTDB taxonomy): Bacteria > Cyanobacteriota > Cyanobacteriia > Cyanobacteriales > Nostocaceae > Rivularia > Rivularia parasitica. The sequence goes on from NZ_AP018227.1 coordinate 4,033,241, forward strand.
CAAATACCGACACACCACCATGTTGGGTTGCGATATTGTTGATCAACTCCATCATAATAACGGTTTTGCCCACTCCGGCACCGCCAAACAGACCGATTTTTCCGCCTCGTCTGTAAGGAGTTAACAAGTCCACAACCTTGATTCCGGTTTCAAATACGGAAGGTTTGGTTTCTAATTCAGTGAGCTTTGGAGCATCGCGGTGAATTGGAGAAGTAGTATCGTTACCAACGGGGCCTTGATTGTCAACAGGTTCGCCAAGAACGTTGAAAATTCGACCCAAGGTAGCTTTTCCTACAGGTACGCTGATAGGAGCGCCAGTGTCGCTAGCTTCCATTCCTCGCACCAGACCATCGGTGGAAGTCATGGAAACAGCCCGCACCTGGTTGTCGCCCAGCAATTGCTGTACTTCGCAGGTAACGGACATTTCTTGTCCTGCTTCGTTGGTGCCTTTAACGATTAAAGCGTTGTAGATTGCGGGCATTTTTCCGTTAGGAAATTTGACATCTACAACGGGACCAATAATTTGAGTAATGTAACCAGTTTGTGTTTTTTCTGCGGTGGAAACCATGCTGAGCCTAAATTACGAAGCTATATTTTTACTATTAGAGTCGTAGAGACTTTAAAATTAAGCGATGTCATCTTCAAGATTAGCACCCAACGGGGCGATTTTTAGGCTTAATTTGAGCAACATTCTAAACTGGAATCGGAGAAGATGGTAAGCTACTCCCTTGCGGTGAGCTTAATTGGGGGGTGTCGGTTTTCTCCTCAAAAAGTGCGGTCTTCGCCTTGCGGAATTATTGTAGGTATTGCGTCTGAGAAGGTTAAAGCTCAAAGGCTTAAGAATCATGGGTTTGGATTTTAGTTGACTCAAATCTTGCACCAGTGTCATAAACCCGGTTTCTTGTTGCTTAAACAACCACATAATAATGCTTTCACTTCGGAGAAACCGGGTTTATTTGGTCTTCTTAAGAATGGTGCAAGATATAAGTTGATGTCCTAAATGATATTGAGTAGTGCTATAGAAGATGCCCGGAGCGGGAAACAACAACGTTTTAAGCAATCCCTATGAAAAAAAGGGAAAGATGAAAAGAACAAAAGTAGTCAGTAATAACTATTAGGTAATAATAGACAGCCAATGAAGGTCATGTAATTGCAGACATCAATGCAGTTGATAGGAAGAGACTAGTACAGCACGGCGAAAATCAAGCAACCATTTAAAAAGGTTGAAATTCTTACTCCATAATATTTCTTACTTCTTACTTCCGCAAAGCGGTACTAGGAATTAATTCCTAATCTCAAACACATTATCTTTGGCATAACATTATTCTATTCCCTACATCTATCAAAATAAACCGATTAGCCAAACGCTTATTTTTCTATTAAAAAAGAAATAAAAACAAGAAATAGCCCTCTTCGCTATATCTCAAAGAGAGCATACGCCATGCCATTTCACTTAATTATTTAAATCACATCCTTCCTAAGAGATTCCGCAAATTAAAATAGTAAATTATTATTTTCTCGCAAATAATAATTTACTATTTAGACTAACTAAAATAAATAATTTTAATGATAATAAAATATATATTTGCCCTCCCCCTAAAGGCTGATAAATTATTTTTTATTCTGCATCATGCGAGCTGTTGTTAATTATCTACTTATAGTCACCTCAATTAAAAAATTAAGCGTAAAGCGCTTCCAGAACTTTAATCAATAAAAATCAAAATAATATTTTTCGACTCTTGTTTGCGATTCCATGTTTTCACAAAAAATTTTGTCAACTAAATAGGATTGCTATATAAGCCCTATAAATAAAGAAAAGATTAAATTTATGAGAAACTTCTCATTAAACTCTCATTCATAGCTCATCAGTAAGGTTAATTATGTATATATAAATACGGAGATAACAAGTCAAGATTTAAGTATTAAATAAAAATGTTGCTATCTATGATTAGACATGGAAATTTTCGCTTGATGCTGAAATTTCAATCATTAACTACCAAATCCAAGATAAATCTAAGGGGTAGAAATTATGAGGATAATGGTATATTCTCACGATGCATTTGGGTTAGGCAATATTCGGAGAATGCTCGCAATTTGCGAACACTTGCTTGAGGAAATTCCACAGCTATCAATCTTGTTACTGTCTGGTTCTCCTATGCTTCAAGGATTCCGCTTACCAAAAGGTTTAGATTATATTAAATTACCTTGTTTAAATCGGGATAGTAGTGGTGAGTTAGCAGTAAAATATCTGGGTATGGATGTAGATAATACTGTAAAAATGCGGTCTGAATTAGTCTTATCAGCGGTGGTTAATTTTCAACCAGACCTATTTTTAGTCGATAAAAAACCATTAGGAATTAAAAATGAGTTAACGGATGCTATCAATTATTTACACGATAAACTGCCTCAGACAAAAATTATACTACTGCTAAGAGAAATTTTAGATATACCAGAAATAACTATTCATGAATGGCAAAAAAATCAGTATAACCAAGTAATTTGTAAATTCTATCATCTGCTTCTAATCGTTGGTTCGCAAAAAGTATTTGATTTTTGCGAAGAGTATAAACTACCAGATATTATCGCTAATAAAGCAAGATTTTGCGGATATATCCGTCGTTTTAAAAGTTGTAAAATAAACACAAATATTCGTCATGAATTAGAGTTAGCACCGGTGGATAAATTAGTGGTAGTAACTCCCGGTGGTGGACAAGATGGCTATCAATTAATCAATACATATCTTCAGGGACAAGAATTATTAAACAATAGTCAATACCGTATTAATAGTTTAGTATTTTGCGGTCCGGAAATGCCTAAAGAGCAAAAGCAAGAACTCTATCAAGCAGCAGCGAAATTTCCTCAAGTGCAAATGAGAGAGTTTACTGATGATTTCATGAGCTATTTATCAGCAGCGGATGCAGTAGTCTCGATGGGAGGTTATAACACTATTTGTGAAATTCTCTCAGCAGAAAAATCAGCAGTTATTGTACCTCGCATTAAGCCTTCTCAAGAGCAATTAATACGCTCGCAAAGAATGCAAGATTTAGGTTTATTAATAAGCATACATCCTGAAAATCTGACATCTGAAGCTTTGATTACACGGGTATTTCAGATATTAAACAATCCCTTAAAACCGCACAAAGTTGATTTAGAAGGTTTATCTAGAATTACTCATCATATCAGAGACTTATTAATGGATAAAATTACTGATATTCAATCGGATATTGCTTATTCTGAAGCGAATCAAATTCATGAATTTTTAGCTAGTTGAGGAAAGTAAAAATAATCAGTAATGTCATTTATGTTGAAATAAATTTATTTTGACTATAGGTAACAGTTACTTTTTGATAATAACACCGATATCAAGGTTAATTAAGTAATTGTCTGTTTGATATATAGCAAATGTATCCTACTTAATCTGAATAATATTTTGATTAATATCAGTTAGACAGGAAGTATCAATTTTAGGAATGAATCTCAATGAAAAAACTTTTGTTTTACTGTCAGCATATTTTAGGAATGGGACATTTAGTCCGGAGCATGGAAATTGTTCGTGGTTTGATGTCAGATTTCCAGGTATGTTTCATTAATGGTGGACAAATTATTAAGGAATTTGAAATACCTGATGGAATTGGAATTATAAATTTACCAGCAATTAAAACTGATTCGGAATTTAAACAATTGAAACCTGTTGATGAATCTTTATCTTTAGCTGAAGTTCAAGAAATCAGAAAAAATAAACTTTTGCAGATTGCAGACGAATTCCAGCCTGATGTATTAATAATTGAATTATTTCCATTTGGAAGAGGGAAGTTTTCTTTTGAATTGATTCCACTTTTAGAAAAGTTACGGGCTGGTAAAAAGCCGGTAAAAATTGTTTCGAGTTTGCGCGATATTGTTGTTACTAAGACAAATCAAGAAAAATATGAAAGTAAAGTTTGTCGATTAATGAATCAATATTTTGATATGTTATTGATTCATGGCGACCCTAATTTTATCACTTTAAATCAAAGCTTTTCTCGGATAAAAGATATCCAAAGTCAAACTAAATATACTGGCTATGTCGTTCAAAAGCCTTCGATAAATCCTCAACTAACAAAGGAAGATAGAGAAATACTTGATTCGGAGCAACCGTTAATTTTAGTTAGTGTTGGTGGTGGAAGATTCGGTCATGAATTAATTGATTGTGTAGTTGAAAGTGCTGATATTTTGAAACATAAAATTCCTCATATAATTCAAGTTTTTACAGGACCTTTTTCACCAGGAGCTAAAGTAGAATTATGGCAGAGATTAACAGAGAGTAAGCAGAATATTAACGTTAGTCGCTACACCCGAAATTTAATTAGCTATATGCAAAAAGCCGACCTTTCTATCAGTATGTCAGGCTATAACACCACTTTAAATGTAATGACAACTGGTGTGCGAGCAATGATTTTACCATTCAAGGGTAATAATGACCAAGAGCAAAGAATTAGAGCAGGTAAATTGGATAGTTTAGGTGTTGTTAAAATGCTTGATGACTCGGATTTACAGCCCGAAATATTTTCCCAAAAATTAATTGAATACTTAGCAATAGAACCGAAAAAACTTGAGTTTGACTTTAATGGTGTAGAAAATACAGCAGCATTAATCAAAAATTTAGTTTCAAGTCAAAAAGTAGCTTAATTTGAACGCAATTTTAATTAATTAACAATTCCATGAATAATAAGCCTAAAATTTGTATCACCACCTTAGAATATCCACCCGATATTGGTGGTGTTGGTGAATCAGTAAATCGTATTGCTAAAATGCTTAGCAGCAGAGGTTATGAAGTCCACGTTGCTGTTTTCCGTTCTAAACAAAGGTTGGTTTCTGATGGAAGTCGCAGACGAGCGGGTTGTGAAACAACTCTAAAAGATGACGTTTTTGTGCATCGCATTCAACCAGCAATCCGTGGTGATGTAACTGAATTAACTGATTATTTGAGCGATGTTTATTTTCAACTGAAACTTTTGCATCAGAAATATCAATACAATTTGTTTCATGCCTTTTTTATCATTGAAACTGGTTATGTGACAACACTTTTAGCTAAAGAAAATGATGTACCAATTATTAACAGCGTTCGTGGTGCTGACTTACACAAACATATTTTCAGCCCCAAAAATCATGGGCCAATTTCGTGGATTTTAGATAATTCGGATTGGACTACTTTTGTCAGCCAAACTTTACGACAAAGAGCAAATCTAATTAGTCCGAGTAACAAAGTTAAATCTTTTGCTTTTTGGAATTCGATTGCACCAATTAATTTTGAAGAGTTGCCGAAACCATCATTAGTTAATGAATTATCTGGTTTAGTAATCGGTACAACGGGAAGATTTCGTGGTAAAAAAGGTATTGAATTCCTTATCGATGCTTGTGCTAAATTCACTCCAGAAATAGACCTAACTCTATTACTAATTGGTGATTTTATCGAAAAAGAAAAAAGTTATTGGGAACAAGAATTAAAAAATCAAGGTTTAGGTTCTCGATTGCAAATAACTGGGATGAAAACTCGTCAAGAAACTTTAGCTTATTTACCTTATTTGGATATTTTTGCCATCCCTTCTTTAACCGATGGTTGTCCGAATGCTTTATTAGAAGCAATGTCGGCAGGTTGTGCAATTGTTGGCAGCAATGTTGATGCGATTGGTGAAATTATTGAAGACGGTGTGAGTGGGTTGTTAGTGAATCCTGCGAATGCAGCAGAATTAGCCGCAGCGTTGAGATATTTAGCAGACAAACCGGAACTACGAAAACAATTAGGTTCAGCAGCAAAAATCAAGGTGGAAACAGAGCTAGTACCAGCAATAGAATTAGAGAATTGGTTGAGTGTTTATCAGCGAGTATTTGATGAACAAAAATCTATTCTATTAAGTGAAGTAAGTTTAAATTAGTTTTCTCAGAAGCGTAAAACAGCTAATCGGTAATTAGAACAGGTCAATAATAATGTCAGAACCACAAGTTACAATTGTTGTTGTACCGCGAGAGCGTTTTCAATTTGCTCGCGAATCATTAGAAAGTCTCTACGAAAATACTAATTTTCCATTTAAATTAGTTTACGTAGATAACAACTCACCCAAAAAATTGCGACGTTATCTAGAAGCCCAAAGGAAAGAGGAAGAATTTCAATTAGTAAGCTCACCCTACTATCTTTCACCAAATGCGGCAAGAAATTTAGCTTTACGTCAAGTAGATACTAAATATGTAGTTTTCGTAGATAATGATGTTATCTTCGCCCCTAATTGGCTAAAGCCTTTAGTTAATTGTGCTGAAGAAACTAATGCTACAGTTGTTGGTTCTTTGGTGTGTCAATATAAGCCAGTACATGAAATTATTCACTGCGCTGGTGGTGAATATATGTCATCAAAAGAATTCGCTTTATTTATGCGGGATGAACCTGCTTTATCTCAAACAAATGAGAAGAAAGGTAAGTGGCTGATTAACGAGAAAACTCCCTACCAAAATCAGCAACTTGCAGATGTCAACGATAAATTTAAACGTCAACCAACTGGGTTTATCGAGTTTCACTCAATGTTAGTCCGAAGAGAAATCTTTGAAAAAATCGGAATGCTAGATGAAGGTTTTTGCTGTACCAAAGAGTATCTTGATTTTGCAATGTCCGTAACTAAAGCTGGTGGTGAAATTTATCTTGAGCCAGAATCTGTGGTAACGTTTCTGACTCACCCACCTGCACCAGCTTTGAAATGGGAAGATTTACCTTATTTTATGTTGCGTTGGAGCGATGCTTGGGAACTGAACAATTTACTTTATTTTCAAGAAAAGTGGGATTTAGTTGAGAACGAATATTTTAAAAGACGCTGTACCAAAAAGTTAGGAATCAGACGACAGGAGAAATTTATCGAACCTTTAGTTAAGCGTTTTGGATTTTTACCCAAACCCGCTAGAAAATGGCTAGAGAAAAGATTAGTTGCTTGGGAAAGAAAGCTCAACCATTATTTATTTAATCGTTACACAAAATTAGTTAACAGCCATGTAGCGATGGGTACTGATATTAATTCTTCGGTACAAGAATCAACTGCATCTCTAACAACTATTTCTTAAAGTTATTAATTTATTGCAATTAGCAATTAAAAAGGAGATAAACAATAGTGCTTTATCGAGAATTTGGTCAAACTGGATGGAAGGTATCGGCTATTGGTATGGGTACCTGGAATATAGGCAACCAATGGGGTAATATAGACGAGACTACTGCTTTAGCTACCGTTCGTAGTGGTTTTGATAATGGTATTAATATATTTGACACCGCTGAGTCATACGGTGTAACTCCTGGGTTGTCTGAAGAACGTTTGGGAAAAGCTCTTCAAGGTATCCGCGATGAAGTTTATGTCGTAACTAAAATGGGACGTTGGGGCAGACGTACCGGACAAACTATACCCATGACAACAGTTGATATGGTTCGTCTTTGCGCTCATGCTTCTCTTTTCCGCTTGCGTACTGATTGGATTGATTTGATGCTTTGTCATGAAGGTAAAATCAAAGATCCAAATACGATAAAAGTTTATTTGGAAGGGTTTGAGGTTCTTAAACAACAAGGTTATATCCGACAATACGGTATATCAACGGATAAATTAAAGGTTCTTAAACGATTTAATGTCAACAATAGTTGTAGTGCAGTAGAAGTTGACTATTCACTGTTAAATCGTGAAGCAGAGCAAGAGTTTTTACCCTATTGTCAAGAACATGGTATTGCAGTATTGGTCAGAGGACCCCTAGGTAAAGGTCTTCTATCTGGGAAATATGAACCAAATACAGTTTTCACTGATAATGTTCGTTCGGAGTGGTACATCGACGAAAAAAGAAGGCAAAAACTAGAGTCAAACATGGCTAAGGTTGAAGCACTCAAAAGCATATTGAAACCCGGTGAAGAAATGATTCATACTGCTTTGCGTTTTCCTATATCTCACCCAATCGAACCAGTAGCGATACCAGGAGCTAAATCTCCCCTACAGGCCGCGATGAATGCGAAAGCTGGAGAAAAAATTCTATCACGTCAGGAAATAGATAAGCTACTTTCACAAATGGAAAATTCTCAAACAATATCAGTATTAGAAAAAAATCAAGCTATTGTTGCTTAGATTATTTCGGGAATGGGGAAAAAGATTTGGCAAATTACAGTGGTGAAAGGAGAAAAATGGCAGCTAAAAATGCCAAAAATATTAAGGCTGCATTACCTAAATTAGGAATAATTCTACAGCGATTTGCACCTCAAATCCGCCAACAGCAAAATCTGCTAATAATGTCCTTTTTAGGATTAATGGCTGAAATTGGTTTGCATCTACTTGAACCTTGGCCGTTAAAATTAATTTTTGATTATATTCTGGTTCCAAACTTTCAAACCCAATTATCGGACTTACCTTTCCTAAGAGGATGTAGCCCCATTGCCTTAGTAACTATTTTTTCTGTTGCCTTGATTGTTATAGTAGGCTTACGTTCTTTTGCGGCTTACTCCAGCGTATACGGAATGGCTCTAGCTGCAAGTAACGTCTTAACAGAGGTTCGTACAGAGCTTTACAGTCATATTCAAAGACTTTCTCTTTCTTTTCACCATAAAGCCAAAACTGGCGATTTAATTACTCGGGTAACTTATGATATCGATAGGCTAAGAGAAGTTACGGTAATGGCTCTACTTCCTTTAATTGCCAATTCCCTTACCATCATCGGTATGATTGGTGTAATGTTTTATCTGCACTGGGAATTAGCGATTATTGCAATTTGTTTATTTCCGTTGTTTATTTTCTTTACTTACCGCTTAACAAAACGGATTCGCACGGTAGTAAAATCTCAACGCAAACGTGAAGGAACAATTGCAGCAGCAGCAGCGGAATCCCTCGGTGCAATCAAGGTTGTACAAGCACTTTCGCTCCACGATATGCTGGAAGAATCTTTTGCAAATGAAACCCGCGAAAGCCTACAAGCTAGTGTAAAAATACGAAAACTTTCTGCTGGTTTGGAAAGATTGGTGGAGCTTTTAGTGGGATTAGCAACCGCTTTAGTTTTATGGAGGGGGGTGTATTTAGTTTTACGCAACCATATCACCCCTGGAGATTTACTAGTATTTGTCAACTATTTTCGTATCGCTTTTAAACCAATGCGGGTGCTAGCAAAATATATGGCACAAATTACTAAAGCTACCGCTTCGGGAGAGCGTATATTAGATATCTTAGAAACGGTTCCCGATATCCAAGATAGTCGTTTTGCAATTGATGCACCTCATCTGAGGGGATGTATTAAATTCGACAATGTTAGTTTTGGCTACAGTTTAGATAAGACTATTTTAAAAAATATTAATTTTAAAGTTGTTTCAGGTGAAAGAGTTGCTTTGGTAGGCGCTTCTGGTGGTGGGAAGTCAACTTTAACAAGTTTATTGCTCCGTCTTTACGACCCAACCATGGGGGGAATATCCGTAGATTGTCGCGACCTGAGAGAATATAAATTACAGTCCTATCGCCGACAAATTAGCGTAGTTTTGCAAGATAGTATTTTATTTGCTGCAAGTATTAGAGACAATATTGCCTATGGGGATTTAACTGCTAGTGATGAAAATATCGAACAAGCAGCACGTTTAGCAAATGCCCACAACTTTATCATGGACTTACCCCAAGGTTACGATACCATCGTGGGAGAAAGAGGTTCAACGCTTTCGGGTGGACAAAGACAAAGAATTTCCATTGCTCGTGCTGCGGTACGTAATGCACCCATAGTAATTTTAGATGAACCGACCACAGGTTTAGACCAAGAAAGCGAATATTTAGTTAATCAAGCTTTGGATAGATTAACTAAGGGGAAAACAACTTTTATAATTTCACATAATCTCAAAGCTATTCAAAATGCGGATTTAATTCTCTACATAGAAAACGGACAAATTTTAGAAAGAGGAACTCATTGGGATTTAATGCATTTAAGCGGAAGATATGCTGCAATGTATGCTTTACAATCTGCTGTGGAAAATGGGAATAAAAAGTTAGGAGTTATTTAATTTTGGATTTTGGATTTTAACAACGGATGCTTTTGTTTTGAATTTTGGATTGAGAGTTAGGAGTTAGGAGTTAGGAGTTATTTAATTTTAGATTTTAGATTTTAGATTTTGGATTTTAGAGCTTTATTATCAATTACCAATTATCAAATACCAACTACCAATTATCAATTACCAATTACCAAATACCAACTACCAATTACCAATTACCAATTACTAATTACCAATTACCAATTACCAATTACCAATTACCAATTACTAATGAATAATAATTTTAATCAAACCCGAGTAATACTTGTACGTCATGGACAAAGTACTTACAACGAACAAAAACGCTATCAAGGTTGCTGTGATGAATCTGTACTTACGCAAAAAGGTAAACAGCAAGCATTTGAAACCGGAATCGCTTTAAATAAAATTAATTTTGATGCTATTTATGTTAGTCCGTTGCAGCGAACTCAGGAAACTGCGAGGGAGATTTTACAGGTAAATCAATGTAATCAAAAATTAAAATTACATTTGAATTCAAATCTCAAAGAAGTCGATTTACCCCCATGGCAAGGTTTACATTATAAATATGTCCGTGAAGAATTTGCGGAAGAATATCGGATTTGGGAAGAAAGTCCCCACGAGTTTACGATTGAAAATATTGATTCAAACGGACAAACTTTAATTAGAACCAAAACAAAGCCCGTTTTACAACTTTATGAAAAAGCACGTCGATTTTGGCAGGAGATATTACCGCTTCATCAAGGTAAAACTATTTTAATTGTCAGTCACGGTGGTACGATTCGGGCTTTAATCGGTGCTGCTACGGGAATTCAACCCCAGAATTATCACAGTATCCAACAATCTAATAGCGGTATTAATGTTCTTAATTTTGAGAGTAATTCATCCGAACCATTTGCTAAAATTGAAGCTATCAACCAAACGCAGCATTTAGGTGAGATTTTACCTAAGTTGAAAAATGGTAAGTACGGTTTGAGGTTACTGCTGTTACCTATTCCCAGTGATGAAATAAAAGCTGACATCAGAAAAATACCCCAACTCCTTAACAATGTTGAATTAGACTTTTGTATTAGCAATAGTAGCGTAAACGCTCGGTCTGTTACAGAATCAATTCTCAAATCTCAGTTAAATGCTCCGGTTAATTTACAAGTATCGAGAGATAATTTTCTCGAAATTTGGCATCAAACAATATCTAATAGTTCTCGAAATAAGAATGCTCTTAGTACTGGTTTGGTGGTAACTGAAGAAAAAAAAATTTCTACTAGCTTAAGTCAAATTGTGGGAGTAGAATCTTCAGATAATTTACAGCTACAAGCAGGAAAAATAAGCATTGTTTTTTATCCTATATCGCTAAGTAAACCAGTATTACAAGCAATGAATATCGGATGAGAAAATAGGAAGTAGAGAATCGGGAATAGATAAATTATTGAATAGGAGAATCTCTAATGGGCATTTTGATAACTGGAGTTGCAGGTTTTATTGGATATCATTTAGCACAGAGATTGCTTAAAGATGGGGAACAGGTGTACGGAATTGATAATCTCAATGATTATTATGACGTGAATTTAAAAAAAGCTCGTTTGGGACAGTTAACTCCTCATCATAATTTCCGGTTTCAACTTTTAGATTTAAATAACCGTGAAGAGATACTAAATCTTTTTCAAGAACAAAATTTTAGCTGCGTAGTTAATCTCGCTGCTCAAGCTGGGGTACGTTATTCTCTCGAAAATCCTTTTGCTTATGTAGATACGAATTTAGTGGGATTTGCAAATATTCTCGAAGCTTGTCGTCACACTCAACCCCAACATCTGGTTTTTGCTTCGTCTAGTTCGGTTTATGGTACTAATGCTAAGATTCCTTTTTCTGTTAGCGATAATGTAGATAATCCGGTTTCACTATATGCAGCGACTAAAAAAGCTAACGAGTTAATGGCGCATTCTTATAGCCATTTGTACAGTTTACCTATTACTGGACTGCGATTTTTTACAGTATATGGTCCTTGGGGCAGACCTGATATGGCTTATTTCAAATTTGTTCGAGCTATTGAACGTTCGCAGCCGATTAATATCTTTAATTACGGTAAAATGCAGCGAGATTTTACTTATATCGATGATGTTATTGAAGGTGTTGTTAGAGTTATGCGTCAACCTCCAAAGACACGTATTGATAAAGAACATAGCAATGCTCGCTATAAAATTTATAATATTGGTAATAACAAACCTGTAGAGTTATTGAATTTCATTGAAGTTATTGAAGAAGTAATGGGTAAAGAAGCTCAAAAGAATTTTTTACCAATGCAACCAGGAGATGTTCCTCGTACTTATGCGGATGTTGATGAATTAATGCAGGATGTAGGATTCAAACCGACTACAACAATTGAAGAAGGAATTGATAAATTTGTACGGTGGTATAAAGATTTTTATCAGTTAAAAAATGACGGAGTTTCTCACGTAAAGCACTAAGAGAACGGAAGCGGCTAGCCTTTAGGCAGCCTCCGTAAGTTCGAGAAAGGCGGATTCATCCGCCGTATTTTGCACCCGGCTTGGAAGGTTGCTAAATGCCCAATTAAGGGCAACTCTTACGAGTAAAGTGTGCTTCATCAAGGTTCAGAGGTCGCAGGAATTCAGCTACACAGTCCGTTACCCAACAGACATTTAATAACTGATCTCAGAGCAGGGGAATAGCGAATCCGAGCGGGTGAGTACTTTTACGACAAGTCTCCGAACGTAGTGGATTGCCTTTAGCAGAGCCACTTAGACTGGTCAACACACCAGGCAAGCTGGATATCAAACTAGGAATCAAGGATTTCCGGACTGTGCCGGAAGCCCCTAATTTCTAATTAGGGGTTGCTGACTTGGTATTAATCGAAATCTTTTCCTGGGAAGTTGGATTGGTTATACTCATGCTAAAGCAGATGATTTACCAGAGAAACCAACCGCTAGTATTCTTAATTGGGCTGTTACTTTTGCATTTCCAAACTTAGGTAATCAGGGTAATTTAGGTGGAATTATTATCGGTCAACCACCAAAGTTAATCCAAAATCAATATCAATCAAATAATGAAGAATATATCGATAAGGATACTTCTCTACATTTAGAAGCTTTTTATCGTTTCAATGTCAATGACAATATTGCTATTACTTCTGGTGTCGTTGTAATTACGAACCCAGAGCATAATAGCAATAACCATACCATTTATATTGGTACCTTACGAACTACTTTTAGCTTTTAATTTAGCTGTTGACTAACAATAAATTTTCTTCTACCCGAGAAATTAAGTCCTGAAACGGGAAGGGTTTTGTTAGATAATCATCAGCACCATAATAAATAGCTTTTGCTTTATCTTGGTGGTCATTACGAGCTGTTACTACAATCACAGGAAACTTTTTACCTCTGCTCCGCAATTCTTGCAAAACTGTAAAACCATCTTTTATTGGCAAACCTAAATCTAGCACCATTAAGTCAAATTCTTTATTAGAAGCTTTTTCAACTGCTTGTTCACCATCTTCTGCTAGGTCAGTTATATAACCATTTTTTCGCAATCCTTTTTGCAAAAATGCAGCTAAACGAGTTTCATCTTCAACGATTAATATTTGCCTCATTTTAAATTATTAAGAGTAAGTAATTAAATACAAAAAAGTTAGTTAAAGCAGTAGCTGGTATATGATATGTGAGAAATACTCATCTAATCGCCTTATTTTTCTCTTTTATAGTCTTATACAGCCTAAAACTATTAATTTTAAAGGATTAAAATCTAATTAAAGGTGTTATTAAGGTAGTTAGTTTCATTAGAAGACCATCAACTTGAATCAGGATATTATCGTGTGTTGAAAATATAAGTATCTACAAGCAAACAATAAACTGCTTATTTATTGATTATATTATAATAGTATCTTTAAATAAATGTAAATTATATTAAAAAAATATGTTTTTTTAATTAATGAAAAATCATCTAATACTCAAAGGCATAATAAAAAATAATCACTCAAATAAGTGTTTTTTTTAATCAATAAATGTATTTTCTGCGAATATCTGGTTTTTAATCCTTTGAATAGAAAATATAGCTATATTGGTTTATTTTTAATATCCAGATAAATCTATCAGTTTTAATAATGTGATTAAACAAGATAGCACTTTTTTTGGGAGCATTTTTATTATTTATTGAGAATAAAATACTGCTTTAGTTAGACGATACAAAAAATATTAAGCTTGATAACTAATATTACTCGTTCGTATCGTCTCTGCTTCACCGTTACTGCTCAATCCCTGTTATTTTTTTTCTGCCATTTCCAAAAGTTCGGGGATAGTTACAAAGCTATAACCCTGCTGCTCTAATTTCGCAATTATCTGAGGTAAAGCTTTTACGGTATTGGTGCGATCGCCACCACCGTCATGCAGTAATACAATGCCGCCCGGACGTGCGTTTTTTAACACAGTATTGACCATTTTTGCAGGTGCGGGTCTCTTGAAGTCACGAGAATCAGCAGACCACATCAGAGTTGCATATTTCTTTCTTCTAGCATGAGCAACTAAGCCATTACTCAAATGACCTCCTGGTGGACGAAATAAGTTTGTTTTAACTCCCGTCACCTTATAAATTAAATCGCTTGTTCTATCGATTTCTAAAGCAGCAGCTTGAGGATTCATAAAATGATACCAATGATTCCAAGTGTGATTGGCAATCGCATGACCTTCAGCTATTATCCGCTTTCCTAATTGAGGCTTATTTTTTAAAGCGCTACCGACAACAAAAAATGTTGCTTTAATATTCTTTTTTTTAAGTATATCTAATGTCTGTCGGGTGGTATTTTCCCAGGGACCATCATCAAAAGTTAAAGCGATAACTTTTTTATTTGCAGCAGGTTTAATTTCATAAATAATCTTTGCAGCAAAGCTAGAGGGAGCAGCAGAAAGTAAGCTTTGTCTTTTAAATTGTTCATTTAAAGTTTTTTCCATTGCGATTTGAAATCCCGCAACCTGCTGCTGACTATTTGAAACAGCATCAACAATTTCTAGTTTAGGTTTGTTTATACCTAATACGTGCAATAAATTTAAATTTTCTGGAGCTACTAAACTTAAACACACAGTAGTAGTAAAGAGAAGTAAAGCAATAAAATATTTATGAGGTATAGTAAAAAGTTTGCTGTTTTCCACGGTCGATATCTCTCAATAATATAATTTAGACAATATTCAGACAATAGATTTAGTATCCATAAAGAAAGCATTGATAAAATTTTGTATGCTTTCTCGACAGAAAATATCTTTAAACTTCCATCAAGTAAAAGACCTGTCGGTATATCAATTCCATTAAATACAATCTATTTCGGGAACAATCCAAAATTACAGCAGTATTTTTCCATTGCAAGATTGCAGAGCGCTTAAGTTCCCACTATATTTATTCCCTGCTTGGAAATAAGTGGTAATTATTTCGGTCAACCAAAGCCACTTATTGACTCCAAACTTATGCTTATCAGTTAATTACAATGGAGATATCGCGTTCAAGTAAAATAGACGATAAAGTTTAATAGCACTAAATTTATAGTTACTATAAGAATCAGATTTTAATTATGAAACTATTCCGATGCATGAGAAAGCAGGGAATAGAAAATAAATAATAAAAGCTAATTTTTACACCTACAACAAATGTACTTGTCGTTTATTTGGCGTTGCTGATTAAAAGTATGAATAGCTCCCCACCCCCCAATTATGAGGGATTTAGGGGGCTGACTCTGACGAGTAAAATAAATTCAGACCTCAATTGAGCAACACCGCTTATTTAATTATTAATCCTAAAAATATAAACTCCCTAAATGCGGGAAAGGTAAAACAAACACAATTGAGTAGCCGCTCAATTTATCTATAAAGAGATTAGTAGAAAAGTTAAAATTTACTTTCTTGCATATCCTCTCAAATAAATTTCAACCTAATTGTCAAGAGATTAAA
Organism: Calothrix parasitica NIES-267; assembly: GCF_002368095.1. Taxonomy (GTDB): domain Bacteria; phylum Cyanobacteriota; class Cyanobacteriia; order Cyanobacteriales; family Nostocaceae; genus Rivularia; species Rivularia parasitica. The sequence continues at coordinate 4,049,204 of NZ_AP018227.1, forward strand.
AAACCTCTCGTCCACAAATATTAATTAGAGATAAGTTAATAGTTATCTATAAGATTTAGTCATAGCTGTAGATTTATAAATCATCTACAATGACAATATTTGATATCATTTTCGCACCTAATATTCATACGTCTCAAATCAATCTTAATAAATATCTGATGAAAGTCAAGTTTTAGAACTTACTTCTGGATAATAAATCGTCTTTTTCTAGCAAAGCTCCACTCCTTATTCCTTTATCTGTCTGAGACAAATACCCATAAAGCGCAACAAATAAAGAATATCCATAAAAATCAAATAAAAACTTAAATAAAAATAAAAAAATCAAACTAAAAAACTTTTATCAAATAATATTACCTTTTTAAGCGATAACCCATACCCCTGACAGTTTCAATTAATTTGCTGCCTAATTTTTTTCGTAAATAACCAATGTAAACATCCACAATATTGGAACCGGGGTTGTAATCATATCCCCAAACTCTATCCAAAAGTTGTTCCCTACTCATAACCTGTTCTGGATGGCGAAAAAGAGTTTCTGCTAAAGTAAATTCGCGAGCTGGTAAATCAATATTGTCACCATTTACTCTTACCTTCCGAGTTCGTAAATCGAGTACCACGTTACCAGCTTTTAAAAGCATTTCCTCTGAAACGTGGGGTACTTGGCTATTCCGCAGCCTTAACTTGACGCGAGCCAATAACTCTTCAAATCGGAATGGCTTGGTCATATAGTCATCAGCACCACCTTCAAGACCTGCGACCTTATCATTAATATCATCGCGGGCTGTCAAAATAATTACAGCTAAATCTTCTCCCTGTCCGCGTATTTCTTCTAAAACTTCCAAACCATCTTTACCTGGAAGTCCCAAATCAAGAATCAGTAAATCAAAATTATTACCAATTGCTAAATTTAGAGTTTCTTGAGCATCCGACGCAATCGTAGGAACAAAACCATTAGCACGTAAACCCTTCGCAATAAATGAAGCAATACGAGATTCGTCTTCAGCAATAAGAATTTGACTCATAACAAGATTTTGGATTGAAAAGATAATTCTTAATGACTAAGTTGTTATAGAAATTCTGTATGAGACTGCGCTTAATCACCCTCACTCTGACTATGGTGGGACTACTCAAACAGAGCCTACCTGCGTAGGCTAAATTAGGCACATCTTTAGAAAGAAATGGTATTACGTATTTAATTGATATAGTATTAGCGACCAAAACGCTAACCTATTCTAAAAATTATAAACGCATCAGCTTAATTCTTAATTCCTAACCCTTAGTCCCTAACTTTTAACTCCTAACAGGTAAGATTATACAAAATTTCGCTCCTTTTCCAGGCTGACTTTTAAGGTTCACTTCTCCATCATGAGCTTCTGCGATTGCTTTAACAATAGATAAGCCTAAACCAGCACCTTCGGAACGACGACGACTATTAGCAACACGAGCAAATCGGTCAAAAATTCTTTGCTGGTCTGCTTGATTGATTCCTTCCCCCGTATCCCGTACCCAAAATTGAATTTCACCTTTATCTATAGCAGAACCAATTGCAATTCTATCGTTATTAGTTGTATGTTGTGTCGCATTTTGAGCAAGATTCATTACTGCTTGAGTCAGCCGTTGACGGTCAAAAATAATCATTCCTTTAGCTGTTTTATCGAGACACCAATTACGTTCTCCTAATGCTTGAGCTTTAGAAAATAACTCTTGAGTAAAACTTTTAATATCTACTGTTTCTAGCTGTAAAAAGTCTGGACGTTCTGCTTTTGCGAGTAGAATTAAATCTTCAACAAATCGGCTCATCCGGTCTAATTCATCAATCACCAAAGTTGTAGTTTCTTGTACTTCCTCTTGATTCTCCTCATCCATTAATTCCAGATGTCCGCGAATTATTGTGATAGGGGTTCGCAATTCGTGTCCCGCATCATTGATAAAATTGCGTTGATTGATAAAAGTTGCTTCCAATCTATCCATCATTTCGTTAAAGGTAGTAGCGACTTCAGCTAATTCGTCTTTACCTTTTAAGGGAATTCTTCGGCTCAAATCGGATTCACTAATAGAACGAGCAGTAGCGCTAAAAGAACGTAAGGGAGCTAATACTTTCCCCGAAGCAATCCAACTCAGTATCAAAGCAATCACTACAACGACAGCGCTTACTTGAATCACAACACTTACCGCTTCTATTACTTCTTTGCGTTCCCCACTGATAGTATGAGCTACTACAAATACTCCTAAAGCCTTTCCCCGTATTTTTACAGGCTGAATTTTGTAAATTATGCCATTCTCTTCACCGCTAAAATTATTTTTATCTCTGTTTTCCGTGATTGATTTAGCCCAGCGATTCATTAATTCTGAATCTCTATCAAATATTCTTGGTCGTCCTCTTGGACTTGATTTAAAAAACTTTCCATCTACAAAAGTAATTAAAAAAGTATCGTCTTCAGGAAGTTGCTTGGCTAAAAATGCATTAAAAAAATCTTTAAGTTCTTTTTTAGAACTAGGACGCTTCAAACGACTATCCGGTTCGTCCACCCAACTGGAATCTTGTATTCCTTCAAACTTTTCTTCCAATATTTCTTCAGTATCAGCTTCATTTTCAATCAATCGATTAAATGTCTGCATCTTCTCCATAAGTTCTCTGCGAACTCGCTCATCGACACGAGCGTACAGTAGCTCACGAAATGCTGGAATAGACACCAAAAAAATGAAAGTGATAATCAGTACATACCATAACAGGATACGGGTTCGAGTTGCCCAAAAGAATCCTCGCCATTTATTTAAAGCAGTTAATTTATTTGTCACTGAAATATCCGATGGCTGAGAATTATTTTTTACAGAATTTGCTCTCACGCTACTAAACTCTGATACTTTTTTTCTTGTAGTATAAATGTCTCACAAAAAATAATTAACCAATACTATCCTTAAGATAGATAATTTATACTACTTTTGTAGATGGGAAAATTTTTTATGATATTTTAAACATCAATTCAGACGTTTTAGTGCTAAATTTTTTATTTATAATTTTATAAAGCATCTCTATAGACTTTATAGTCATTATCATTATCAATAATATAAGAAGTTGAGTAAAAGATTTATGAATTTATCGTCAGCGCGACAATTTTTTCATCGTGAGATTCAGCATCCTGACGAGTATATTGATTTAGCAAAGGCAGCTTTGTACATTGCTAAAGAAGAATATTTACAATTAGACATCGAGGAATATCTGAATGCACTTGATACAATGGCAATGGAATTAGAAGAACGCTTGCCAATAGAGAAATATCCTTTAAAGATTATTCAGTGCATCAATCAATATCTCTATGATGATTTAAATTTTACTGGTAACAAACAAAATTATTACGACCCACGAAATAGTTTTTTGAGTGATGTAATAGAGCGCAGAGTTGGAATTCCCATAACTCTTGCCTTAGTTTATATAGAAATTGCTCGTCGTATAGATTTTCCGATGATAGGTGTAGGAATGCCGGGACATTTTTTGATTCGTCCAGACATTTCGGAAATCGAAATTTTCGTCGATGCTTTTAATCACGGCGAAATAATGTTTGCTCAAGACTGTGAGGAGCGCTTAAGTCAAATTTATCAGCAAAACGTGACATTACAACCAGAATTTTTAGCACCAGTTACCAAAAAACAATTTTTAGCAAGAATGCTAACTAATCTTAAATATATTTATCTCAAACAACAGCAGCTAGAAAAAGCTTTATTCTGCGTCGAGAGAGTTTTACTATTATTTCCCAGTGCAGCATTAGAATTGCGAGACCGAGGTTTATTGTCTTATCAAATCGGACATTTCAATCAAGCAGCAGAGGACTTGCAAGCCTATTTAAATCAAGCACCAGACGCACAAGACGCTTCAACAATTAGACACCTACTCGCGAAAATGGGGAAAAGTCAGTGAGCAGTGAACAGTTAGGATTTAGGATTTAGGAGTTAAGAATTATCTTCTCCTATCCCCAATCCCCAATTACCAATTACCAATTACCAATTACCAATTACCAATTACCCAAAACTTTCTGCGACGCGCTTCAAACGACGCAGTTGTGCTTCCATGTCTTGCTTGGTAAACTTTTCGGCGAAGGTTTTGAAACCCCAAGTGATAATGGGATTGGGAATCTCGAATTCAAAACGATTCACTAAATGAGTTCCGTTGTCTGTTGGTTGACATTCCCAACGGTCGCATCCTCTGAAATAACCCTCAAACCCCCACACTATCAGACCGGGTTGTCTTTCCACAACTGTACTAATTAATGTAGGCTTTACTACTGGTATTTGAATTATAAATTTACTTTTACTTCCTACCTCTGTACTCCAATCTCCAACTGGTTCGCAGGATAAAGCTGGATTTAACCATCGATGCATTAAAACACGGTCTGTGATACATTGTTCTACTACTGCGGATGTAGCATTGATATCAATTGATTGCTCAAAAACTTCTTTATTGGGCATTTTTAATTTAAGCATTTATACTCCGCAATTAGACTAACTTAAAATAACCTGTTCTTAGTAGTAGCTGCGAGCATTACTAATATATTTTTTATATATTTTTTTGGAGTATATAAAAATACATTATTCTCCGTAATTGTCAAGTATTGAAAATAGCCTTTTGTGGAACAAGAGTAAATATAAATAAAAAAGTAAAAAATAGGCTTGATATAAATTTGTTGTAGTATTTACTGGTAAATTAAGTTGCAAAACACTAACAAAGTTGTCAGGGTGTGGTATTGTTTCAGGCAATAAACCACCGTTACATCTAAGGTGATTTTTCGCGATAACACTAAACTTTAAAACTGGAAAACCATGATTTCAACTTGGCAAGATATAACCCAAGTAATGGGTACTGATTTGTCAATAAGAATAGAGACAATTTTGGCACAACCTTCTCCATTGCCAACAGATGGAGCAGAGGCAGCCGGAAATGCTGCTCAGGCAGCTTTTGCAAAAGTACTGGACATATTGCCTTCCCTGTTAGGTGCTGTTGCGATTTTGGTTATTGGCTTCGTGGTTGCTAATTTAGCTAAAGCTGTAGTCAAAAGTCTTCTAAGTCGCACTAATATCGACAACCGCATTGCTTCTGGGTTAACCGGTAGTGACTCCGTAGAAGTAGAGAAATTTGTTGGGAGCTTGGTATATTGGGTCGTTCTCCTGATTACCATAGTTGCGGTTTTAGATACATTAAACCTACAGGTAGCTTCCCAACCGCTGAATTCTTTTCTCAATCAAATTGGAGAATTCTTACCTAAGTTATTAGGAGCAGGTATCCTGTTGGGAGTAGCTTGGGTACTCGCAACTCTCGTTAAGACTGTAGTGGTAAAGGCTCTGAACGCTGCAAATGTAGACGAGCGCTTGAATGCTCAGCAGGATTCGACTAGTGCCAATCAGCTTTCCATTTCTCAGACTATTGGTACTGCTCTTTACTGGTTCATATTCTTACTGTTCTTGATGCCAGTATTAGATACTCTGGGCTTGCAAGAGGCTTTAGGACCAGTAAACACCTTAGTATCAGAGATACTCGCGATTCTGCCAAATATTTTAGGAGCAGTAATTATTGCTGCAGTTGGCTGGTTTATTGCGAATATCGTTCGTAGAATTGTAACTAACCTGCTTGCTACAACTGGAGTTGACCATATCGGCAGCCGGTTTGGACTCTCACAAGCTGCCACTAGCGGACAGTCCTTATCTTCGATTTTAGGTACGATTGTCTACGTCTTAATTTTGATTCCTGTTGCGATCGCAGCGCTCAATACTTTGCAAATTCAGGCTATCTCGGTACCTGCAATTGCAATGCTGCAACAGATTCTGAATGCTATACCTTTAATCTTCACCGCAGGTGCAATTCTAGCTGTAGCCTACTTCTTAGGAAAATTTGTATCGGAACTAGTAACAAACATCCTCACCAGTATCGGTTTCAACAATATTTTCTCAGTCTTAGGTTTACCTACACCTGCTAGGAGAACAACAGTTACAGCAGAAGGAGAAGTTCCTTCACCAACATCTCGTACTCCATCAGAAATTGTTGGCTTTATTGCCTTTGTTGGCATTATGCTGTTCGCGGCTGTATCCGCAATTGATATCCTGGGTATTCCAGCTTTAACAGCATTGGTGACAGGTATCACGCTTATATTGGGACGAATTTTATCTGGAGTAGTAGTATTAGCAGTTGGTTTGTTCTTAGCGAATTTAGCATTCAGCATCATCACCAGTTCTGGTAATGCTCAAGCTCGAATTGTCGGTCAGATAGCAAGAACTGCCATTATCGTCTTAGTTTCGGCTATGGCTTTACAACAAATTGGTCTTGCTCCCGATATCGTTAATTTAGCTTTTGGTTTGTTACTGGGTGCTTTAGCAGTCGCTCTGGCCCTTTCCTTCGGACTTGGCTCTCGCGAAATTGCCAAAACTCAAGTACAGCAATGGTTAAATTCATTCAAGACCAAACAGTAATAAATAGTTATATCGCTATAACGATATAAGCATTCAGTGTGGAGTGTGGAGAAGATTCAAAGGAAACAATTTTCGTTCCCTATTTACTGTTTCCTATTCTCTCCACATTTAATTTAGTAGGTAGTTATTAGTTGTTAGTTGTAATGACCACAAAGTTAATAATCTGCAAAGAATGAAATAAACATATTTTGACTATTTCCTACTCCCTACTCCCTACTTACTACTTACTATTTCCTACTTGCTACTTACTACTTACTACTTACTACTTACTACTTACTACTTACTACTTGCTACTTGCTACTTGCTACTTGCTACTCCCTCAAACCTTCCTCAATTTGATTTGCAATTCACTTTTAATTCGATTCAAAATAGAAGACTCATCAAGATTAGCCAAAATTTTATTAATTACAGCTTTTGGGCCATCGGGTCCCCAAGTAGCTCCGTTAGCTAAATATGCTTTTGTAACTTGTCCGATACCATAAGAAGAAACACCTGCTACACCTGCTTGAGTCAGCGCAACCGATACATAAGGACCGAGCGATACTCCACCAGTAGCTGGTGCGGAAATACCAAGTAAAGTTTTTAAAGAACCCAATCCTAAATTTGCTAGTAGTTCGCTAGCAGTAATCCCACCCATACTAAGAGCGATTTTTTGTAGCAATTTTATAGCTCCTGCTTCTGTCATGGGAATACCATAAAGCCGGGATAATCCTAAAATCAGGAAAACATCAATAGTCGCAGCACTGATAATATCTAATACAGTCACTGGATTAAGAGCAACCGCTAAAGCCTTAGTCATTACGGACTTCCAAATTAACTGATTGGCAGCAGTTTCGCGTAATTTCAATTTACGCTGTACCAATAGGTCATTCACATCGTCAGCGTAAAGCATGGTATTAAGAGCCACCAAAGCTTTACCTTCACGTTGGAGAATTTCTAATATTTTGAGTTTCAGTTCCTCGACTTGGGGTTTCCCCTTACGTAACTGCACACCCTTAGTACCATCAGAACGACGAACCAAAGTTCTTACCAAAGGTGAAGCAGCAGCAGTGACAATTTCCTCGGGTGAAAGCAATTCCTTCACGCGTTCATCGCGAATCTTTTCGTAAACCGCAATTCTGTCAGCTTGAGGATACTGGTCTACCTTATTAAATACTAATAAAATTGGCTTACGCGCTTCTCTTAATTGGGACAGAGCTTCATGTTCGAGCTTCGTCATATCCCCAGAGATAACAAATAAAATTAAATCAGCCTGCTGTGCAATTTGTTCGGCTAATGCAGTTCGAGTTTCACCATCAACTTCATCCAAGCCAGGAGTATCAATCAACTCCACCCGCGATTGACCGCTACTACTCTCGAAAGTTACCCGTAAAGCACTTTGAGACTCACCAAAAGTTTCTTCACTAATAGTCCAATTAACCGTTTGTGCATCGCGAGTTACACCATGCAAAGGACCAGTTTCAAAAACCTCCTGACCAACCATTGCATTTAGTAAAGAAGATTTACCGCGTCCGACCATACCAAAAGCAGCAATTTGAATAACCATACTTTCCAACTTGGTCAGCATAGCTTCCAAATCACCGATTTCCATTTCCAAACCTTGAGTTTCCGATGCACTAAGGTCAAGATTCGTCACCATTTCACGTAAAGCCGTTTGCGCTTGCTTATAGTGAAGTTCAGTTTGAATCTCCTCGAAAGTAAAAATTGCTTTATCTAGCTCTTCAGTACTATAAGAATTACTGCTATGTGGTTCAGTCATTTAGATTTTGGATTTTAGATTTTAGATTTTAGATTTAAAGACTTTAGATTATAAATTTTGTTACGTCTTCTTATATCCTAATGATTTCTGAATGAGAATTGAGCATAGGACATAGGGCATAGTAAAAATAATAAAAGTGGCAGATAGGCTAGAGAAAACACAAAATTCTTAACTCTTCAATAATTACTGCTTGCTGTTTGCTCCTAACCAATTAGCAATTCCCAATCCCCAATTCCCCTTTAACCTTACAATTGGTTGCGAAAAAGTCATAAACTAAAAATTGCATAAAAGTACTCTAAAAGACTTGACAGAATCACCCGTGCGAAAAATTGTTATTGCTGGCAACTGGAAAATGTTCAAAACCAGGGCAGAATCCGAGGAATTTTTACAAGGATTCATGCCTTTGTTACAAGAGACTCCTGATGATAGAGAAGCGGTACTGTGCGTTCCTTTTACTGATTTAAACGTTTTATCAAAGAACTTGCATGGTGGCCGCGTTATGTTAGGAGCGCAAAATGTCCATTGGGAAGAAACGGGAGCTTATACGGGTGAAATTTCCGCTTTAATGCTCTCTGAGATTGGGGTACGTTATGTAATTGTTGGTCATAGCGAACGACGACAGTATTTTGGTGAAACGGATGAAACTGTAAATCAACGTCTCAAAGCCGCTCAGAAATATGGAATGACTCCTATTCTTTGCGTTGGAGAGACAAAACAACAAAGAGATGCGGGAGAAACCGAATCAATAATTACCAACCAAATCAAGCAGGACTTGGTAGGTGTTGACCAAAATAATCTGGTAATTGCTTACGAACCAATTTGGGCAATTGGTACCGGAGATACTTGTGAATCAACCGAAGCTAATCGAGTTATTGGTTTAATTCGCAGTTTGTTGAGTAATAAAAATGTGACTATTCAATATGGAGGCTCTGTGAAGCCTGCTAATGTTGATGAAATTATGGCTCAACCCGAAATTGATGGTGCTTTAGTTGGTGGAGCAAGTTTGGAATCGGAAAGCTTTGCTCGAATTGTCAATTTTAATTAATAAATTAGCAATTGGGAATTGGGAATTGGGCATGGGGCATGGATAATTGGTAATTGGTAATTGGTAATTGGTAATTGGGGATTGGGCATTGAAAATTTCCCCTTGTCTCCCTATCTCCCCATCTCCCCATCTCCCCATCTCCCTATCTCCTCGTCCCCCTCTCCACCTCTCCTATCTTGTTTCAAACTGTAAATAATAGTAAAGATGCTCAACTTCGACTGGGGTCAGCGTACTTATTTAATGGGCGTTTTAAATGTTACGCCTGATAGTTTTAGCGATGGTGGGGAGTTTAATAAACCCCTAGTCGCTTTAAATCAAGCAGTGGCTTTAACTGAGAATGGTGCTGATATTATTGATGTTGGCGGACAATCAACTCGTCCTGGTGCGGAACAGATTTCTGTAGAGGAAGAACTTGAAAGGGTACTTTCGGTTATAGAAGTTATTCGTCCAAAAATTGATGTCCCAATTTCTGTAGATACCACAAGAGCAAAAGTCGCTAAGGCTGCTATTGATGCTGGTGCGAATATAGTTAACGACATTTCTGGGGGCACTTTTGACTCGTTGATGTTTTCTACTGTTGCTGAGTTGAAGGTGCCTATTGTATTAATGCATATCCGGGGAACTCCCCAGACCATGCAGCAGATGACTGATTATCAAGATGTAATCAAAGAAATATCTGATTTTTTATCTCAACAAATAAATGCAGCAACAGCTGCGGGAATTGAAAAAGAAAAAATTATTATCGACCCCGGTATTGGTTTCGCTAAGAATTTAGAACAAAATTTAGAAATTTTTCGCCGTTTAACAGAATTAAAAAAACTTAATAGTCCGATTTTAGTTGGCCCATCTCGTAAAAGTTTTATTGGTCGCATTTTGAACCAACCAGACCCCAAAGCAAGAGTCTGGGGAACAGCTGCGGCTTGTTGTGCTGCTATTTTCAATGGTGCTGATATCTTGAGAATTCACGATGTCGAACAAATGCGCGACGTTTCAATGGTCGCTGATGCTTTAATGCGAACAAATTAAAACAATTAAAAAATAGTGAGTGAAAAATGGGAAAATTGGTAAAGCCTCGGGACTGATTTACATACAGCACAGAAAATAAATTGCCTCCAATTTTCCAATTCATCAAAGTATTGGCTTAGTTTTCAGAACCATTGCCATTACCGTTAGGTCTTCTTGCGGTATCTTCAGCTACTGTTTCAGCGCTTATTTGTTCGACAATCTCATTTGAACCGGAACCGGGATCTACGAAAATAACCTTGGAATTAGGACTTTCACCTAATTTGTAACTAGCGTTTATGTAATCTTGGGCTACTAGATACCGGAGAATTTCCTTGTTCTCAGGAGTGCTTCGCAAAGCTTCGGAAAGAATCTGCATACTAGTGCTAGTACCTTCAGCTTTCTTAATTGCAGCTTGACGCTCCCCTTCAGCAGCTAAAATTGCCGCACGGCTTTTGATTTCCGCAGCGCGCTGGTCTTCCATTGATAACCGCACGCTTTCGGGAGGTGTAATCGATTGAATATCTACTCTTTGAATTTCAACACCCCAATCTGCGGTTGTTTCATTCAATCTATCCAATAACTCTTTATCCATATCTACTCTAGAGACATTAGTTTCCTCTAAAGAATTTTGAGCAATAATTTCGCGTAGAGTAGTTGTGGTAATTTGGTTTAAACCTTGAGCTAAATCATCGATTTGGTAGAAACTTTTCTCCATATCTTTGATACGCCAATACACAACCCCGTCAATTTCTAGGTAGATATTATCTTTAGTAATTACGTTTTGGGGTTTGATATCTAATATCTGTTCCCGCGTAGTATCTTCCATTACAACCTGGTCGATAAGGGGAACGATAAAATTAAGTCCGGGTCTTAACTTACGATGGTATTGTCCCAAGCGTTCTACTAAAGCTTCGTTACCTTGATTAATAATCTTTGCCGACCCTAATGAATAACCTATAAGCACTAAAGCTATAGCAATAATTGGCTCCATTTATGCTCCTTGTACAGCAATAGGGAAATTTACTTTAAGGAAGTAGCACTGATATAAGTGATACTACTTCTTCTTACTTTCAGTCTAATTAAAAATGCAACGTGTTATTTGATTATCACGATAATGAGACTTCAGACAAGATATAGCCATTTTCAATTAAGTGCAATAAGTGCAATATAAGTAGCTCCGTTGTAATGTTCGCACGTTCAGGAACGCCCATTCCATAGCTTAGGAGTTTTTAATCAAATGAAAACGCTATATTGTCTGCATTGGTTTATATGATACAGGTATCATATTTTAATTAACACGCTTATTAAAGCATTATTTTTGTAATAGTGAGCAGCGAGCAGCGAACAGCGAGCAGCGAACAGTTACCAATTACCAATTCCCAATCCCCAATTACCTACTAGTTAATCTCAACCAAGGTTGAATGCTTGCTGGTAATTCTGTGTTTAAACGCAATTTTATTTGTGCTGTGGAAAAATGTTGAGCGTAAGCGGGGGTTAGATATGGCTGATATTTTTGTGCTTCGGGTGAAAGCTGTTTGACGAATGCTACACTCACACCTTGAACCAATTCTCTTAAAGGTCTAGCTTGCGGTCCTCTTCGCTCTTTGATGATTTTTGTTGCTGCATTTATCGGCAGATTGCCTTCACTTATGCTTAGATGGGTTCCACCAATTGCTGTGAGTAAGTATTTTTCCCTGCCTAATTGATTAAATGGTTGTATCTGATGTGTCAGCGCTGGTGTCAGTGAGTCGTCGGTTCCGGTCAGGATTAAAACTGGTTTGTTGATTTTGCTTAAGCCTCTCTCACCAAAGAGTTTTCCTATCATCGGATTTAAGGCGATCGCACTTTTAATTCTTGGGTCTTGAAGCTGTAATTTTTTTTCGGGTAGTGCGGCCGCAGCGCATTGCAACCAGTCACCTGGTGCGGAAGCCATATTTAAAGATTTTTGACAAAATCTTCGTAGTTGTTCGATGTTGATTTCCCCTCCTGCGACTGCTAGTGCTGTATAACCTCCTAAAGAATGTCCGATAACATTTACTTGTTGGGTATTTAGTTTTCCTTGTAGTCTTCCTGGTTGTTTATTCAGTTTTGCTAATTCATTCAATAAAAAACTAATATCTTTGGGTCGGTTAATAAATTCTTTGGGGTTGATTAATTTTTTTAAATCGGCTGCATTTGCACCTTGATTAATTGCGCTGAGGTTACTACCAGGATGTTCGATAGCTGCGACGCTAACACCGTAAGAAGCCAAATGACGGGCTAAATAGCCTAAATTTTCGCGACTTGCACCAAAACCATGGGAGATTACCACTAATGGTTGCTGCGATTGTTCTACTCGACTCGAATAAATATCTACAGGAATAGTACGATTTCGGTTTCTATCTTGTAGGGTAATTGTTTGCTTTTCTACAGCAAGGTTTCCAATATTTGCTGGATTAAAACGTCTAAAATTTTGAGAATTATCTATTTGATTTTTTACATAAAGTTCTCGTGCTAGCAAAGAGCCAAAAGCTTTACTCTGCAAGCGGCTGGGGTTGAATCTGACTGCGACACTAATGGCTTTTGTCGCATCGATGGTAACGTTTTCCTGGGGATATGCTTGTAAAAACCCAACTACACTCAAACCGTTAACTTGTCTTAAGGCTAAGCTGATGGCACCTTGGACGCTTTCAATACTCGAACCCGGTAAAGCCGTTTGTAATGAAGTGATAAATTGTCTACCAAAGGAAGTTTTTTGTAATTCTGAGGTAAACTTATCGGCTGTTCTGGGGTCTATTTCTAAACGTCGCTGCAAAAACCCTTGCATTCCCTCGGGTAATACGGGGGATAAAGCTTCTAATGATGATGGTAATTTACCAGTATTGGCGAAATCTTCTAAATCGTCTATTTTTATTGACTGTTCGTAAGGACCAAATCGAATAGTAATAGTTTGAGCAGCTTGGGCTGAAGGTATTCCCACTGAGCTACAGCAAGCAAAGGTTAAGCCGCACAATAAACCTTTTATACCAAATATCTGTTGAGGAAATCTTCGTTTGGCTTTGAATAACATATTGCTTTCTATTGGTATTTTTACTGAATTAATTTCGTTATGATTGCTTTAAAAAAAAATTTGTTTTGCAAAAACACTTAAATAATTTGGGTCAGAATCATTATAATTAATTTCTAATCAAAGAAAATTAATATTATGATGAACTACACGTAAAGGTAGTAAATATATTTTAATAAGTGTCGTTTTTAAGAAGTATTTTAATAAGTAACAATTATTTATAGTGCATTGCACTCTGTAATAACATAATGACAATATTATCAGGAGAAAATTTACAACGAAAATTTCTCTTCCTACAAATGAAGAAATAATCGTATTAAAGTTCCTTCTAATTCAATAAATATCATTTTTGCGCCATTCTTAATAGCTGAAGGCTCTGGCTGTTGTTGCGAGTGGAGCAAGATACCTCCCATAAAACTAATCAAAGAGACGCTGCATCGCAACGTCTCCGAGTAGTTCCGTTTCTTATATCAATTAGAAACCAATTCCGAAGAATCTAAGAACGCCCAAAATACTACCTAAAGGCCCACCAATAGTATTGATAGTATCACCAGTTTTCGCGATACCAGAACGGCTGACAAATACTACGTCATTACTACGGAGTATGGGATTAGTTTGTTCGTTAATCCCTGCCTTTAAATCCACTTTGACCAAACGTTTGGTAACGGAACCATCGGGATTCAAGCGGATTAAATCGACTTTACCGTCACTTGCTCTAGCATTGTTAAATCCACCTGCTGCAAGTAAAGCTTGGTTAAGCGAACTGTTAGGTCTGATATTTACTGCTCCTGGATTTTTAACTTCTCCCACCACATTGACCTGAATTTGTGAAGGAGACAAAGTTGTTGTTGCAAGTTGCGTCGCTTCTGCTGGATTTACCTCAGTTGCGGTTGGGAATACGATTGTATCTCCATCTTGGACAATCACGTCTTGGTCGATATCCCCGCTTGTTAACAATCTCCACAAATCGATATTGATGATTTGTTCTTGACCCGTTCTTGTTGGTCGTCTAATGATGACGTTACGAACATTCGCTTGTGGTGTAATTCCTCCAGCTTGTTGCAGCGCTCTGGTTACGGTAGGCTGACCGCTAATGTTTGGGAGACCAGTATCTTGACCTCCACCCGCTTGTGCTTCTCCGGAAGTGACCAAATAAGCCCCTGGACGTTGAACTTCACCAACCACTGCTACCGTGCGCGGTCTGGTAGGGTCAGCCGCAAAGTTAGCCGCTGCTATATTTCTTGCTGTTGCGACGTTAAAGGTCTTACTGGTTGGCACAAAAACGGTGTCACCATCGCGCAAGGTAATATCTTGAAAACTTCTACCTGTTTTTATCAGGTCATCTAAATTAAGATTGACAGTTTGCTGTCTTCCATTGGCAAGTTTGCGACGCAACTTCACTTGCGTGATGTCAGCACTAAGGGTTACACCTTGAGCAGTTGTTAAAGCCGCTAAAACTGTTGGATATTGAATACCTGGGTCTTGACCCGCACCGCCTTCCAAGCTAAGAGTATAAGCACCAGGACGAGTTACTTCCCCAGCTACAAATACGTTAATCGGACGAGGGGATAATAAATTGACCGAAATAATCGGTCGTCTGAGAAAGCGAGCATATCTTTTCGCAATTTGATCGGCAGCTTGTTCGGTTGTCAGTCCCTGAACCTGGACGCTACCAACCAGAGGTAGGTTTACAGAACCACCAGGGGGAATTACGTACTCACCTGAATACTCGGGCACTTCAAAAACATTTACCTTGATGCGGTCGCCTCCACCCAATGCATAACTTGAGCGAATTCTTTCCTGTGCGACGACCGGATTAACTGGTTCCAAAGCAACGGTAGCGGCAGTTAATAACATTACACCCACTAATGGCTGGGCAAATAATTTTAATAGACCTGTTTTAAGCATATTCCCTTCTAGAATGATTTATAAACCGCCGTGCTAACACTTTATTCTTGACTATACTTAAGTATCCAAGTTCCATTACACTTTTATTTTCTAAAATAACCGGAACTTGAGGTGAGGAAATTGTTTATTCAGTTTGAATTTTTAGTGAAGATAATATAAAGTTTCATATCTTGTAGTACAGAATAATTACGGATAAGTCGCGAAAAACACATGATATTGCTTTGAGACTGCTGTGCTGGGTACAGTCTTTTAATATACAATTTGCTGTTTTATTTCATAAACAATATCCCATCATAATATGAAGTGCGCTTTACGGTTTCAATTAAGATAAACCCAGTTTTACTAACTCCATGCCCAATAAAAATCTAGCATTCTAACTATTGTGAATCAATTTAGATAGGAGTCTGTACAATTTTGACCCGCAGGCAAAAACTATATAAACCTCGTAAAATCTTTAAGCTATCACTACAGAACTGTCAAGCCTATTTGCTTATTGGAGTCTCCCCTTGGATTTTTTGCATGAAAAACTCTTCCAAAGAAGGACGGTAGGCGTTTAAAGTTAACAAATATCCTCCCATTAAACGGAGACTTGCAAGAAAATCGTACATTTCTCCTTCTAGGTCACCTTGCCAACAACCATCGGATAAAGATTCAAGATTGGGCATCCACTTTTGTAAATTTTCCCAATCACCACCTTTACCTTTGACTCGATATGTGTTGGGGCTGCCTAAAAGTTGGGAAACATTTCCAGAACAGATTAATTCACCTTGATTGAGGATTGCGATACGGTCGCAAATTAATTCCACTTCATTGAGAATGTGGCTGTTGAAAAAAATTGTTTTACCTTGCTGCTTTAGATTTAAAATAATTTCACGCATCTGATAGCGTCCCAATGGGTCTAAACCAGACATTGGCTCATCCAAAAATATCAAATCCGGGTCGTTAATTAAAGTTTGAGCCATCGCAACTCGCTGCTGCATTCCTTTACTGTAGCGACGTATTTGTTTTTTACGAGCATCAAGCTTAGATAACCCAACCAGTTCGAGCAATTGAGGAATACGTTGTTTTTGCACCTTCTTAGGAATTTGGAATAATTGAGCGCTCCAAACTAGAAATTCCCAACCGGTCAAAAAATCATATAAATAGGCATTTTCAGGTAAGTAACCGATATGTTGCTTAGCACTACGGTCACCAAGGGGTTTACCTAGCAATAAACCTCTCCCCGAAGTGGGACGAATAATCGAGAGCAATAATTTGAGTAAAGTAGTTTTACCAGCACCATTTCGTCCAAGTAAACCAAAAGTCTCCCCTCGGTAAACTTGTAAAGAACAGCTTTTGAGAGACACAACTTTTTGATTCATCCAAAAACCAGTACGGTAAACCTTTCGCAGTTCCGAAGTTAGAACAACGGGGGAATCTTGAGTTGTATCGTTAGAATAGGCAGTCTCTTCAACAGACTTCATCAGAACACACAGCAGTAAACTAATTACAAGATACCCAGTTGCGTGACGAGAATAACAATTTAATTTGAGAAAAGTATATTTGGGAGTTAGGAGTTAGGAGTTAGGAGTTAGGAGTTAGGAGGTAGGAGTTAGGAGTTAGGAGTTAGGAGTTAGGAGTTAAAATCTATGACCTTTGACCTTTGACCTATGACCTTGAATCTTAAATTTTATAAAGCTTTACATAAATTAAAATCCATAAACCTCTAGAAAATGTAGATAAGTAAGGCAGGAGAACATTACTGAAAATCAGAAATGCTTAATTTTCGTGCTGTATCTAAACATTGCGATGAGCCAGGGATAAATTTATGCTTCAAATGACTGATAGTTTATCTGATTTAAAAGTGAATATCGATTCTATTTCTGATTTTTCTTGGAGTGATTTAAAAGAAGTTGCGGACTCTGCTTTGTTCAAGACTACGGGAAAATATCTGAGCGATATTGAAATTAAAGTACTTCAAGCCTCTTGGATGCATAAAACTTATGAAGAAATGGCAATTAGTTATGGCTATAGCGCCGAATATTTAAATAAAGATGTAGGTAATAAACTATGGCATAAACTTTCCCAGGCTTTGGGAGAGAAAGTAACTAAGAAAAATTTTCAATCAGCATTAAGAAGAGTTTTTGATAAAAAAAAGAATCTTATTGCAACTGAATTTAGAGAAGAGTTGATTATCACACCACAAATTAAGCAAATACCTTTTCCAGAAAGTTCTATAGCACCGGATTCTAATTTTTATATTGAAAGAAATAATTTAGAAAATATTTGTTACGAAACAATCAATAAACCCGGTTCTTTAATCCGTATCAAAGCACCGAAGTTAATGGGTAAGACTTCTTTAACAAATAGAATTATCGCTAATGCAAAGAGTCAAAATTATCAAACTGTTTATTTGGATTTAAGTAGCGTAGAGCGTAAAATTTTAACTGATTTAGAGAAATTCTTGCGCTGGCTTTGCTGTATGGCTAGCAGACAATTAAAATTAGAAAATCAATTAAATGATTATTGGGATTCTGATATTTTAGGCAGCAATGATAACTGTACCGTTTATTTTGAAGAATATTTACTGACAGAAATAGATTCTCCTATAGTATTAGCTTTAGATAATGTAGATAAAATTTTTGCTTATACAGAAGTTATTGAAGACTTTTTTGGAATGTTGCGGAGTTGGCACGAAAGAGCGAAAATTTCGGAGATTTGGCAACAATTACGTTTGGTATTAGCACATTCTACAGAAGTTTATGTTCCGTTAGATATTAATCAATCTCCATTTAATGCTGGAGTACCTGTAGAATTATTAGAATTTAATCAACAGCAAGTCGAAAAATTAGTTGTAATCCACGGATTAGATTGGAATGAAACTCAGGTACAGCAGCTAATAAAGTTAGTAGGAGGTCATCCATTCTTATTAAGATTAGCAATGTATGAAATAAGTACAAAAAACTTTGATTTGAAAAAAATCTTGCAAGAAGCTTCTACAGAAGCAGGAATTTACAGCAATCATTTACGAGGATATTTAGATATTTTACAAAAATCTGATGAAATGGCTGATGCTTTTAAACTAGTGGTTAATTCAAATTCACCAGTGGAATTAAATTCTATTTTAATTTATAAATTGCACAGTATGGGTTTAGTTGAGATATTAGATAATTGTGTTAAACCTAGCTGTCATTTGTATCGAGATTATTTTCAACGGGTTTTGGTTTAAATTAACCTTACCCTGTCCGACCGACTCCCCTCTCCTTATTAAAGAGAAGGGAAGTAAGTGAGGTCAAATTTTAGCTTTATATTCATCAGGTTTATAAATTCAATAAATCCAGGAATGGCCGCAATTGTCACAACAGTAGGGTGGTGCGTGACACTCAAAACATTATTACTACGTTCGGGCATTTTCAAAGTGTCACAGCAACGGCAATAATACGGGAAGAAAATCTACACCCTCCGGGTTCCTTAGTTGCTCATGGGGGAAACCACGCCATTTGCTACAACGCGGGGAACCCGCGCAACGCAATGGCTCCCCAAGACCGCACTAAATCACCGTATTTTGCCTCCCCTACAAAAAAATGTACCGGTTGCGTAAGTCCTAAAATCGTAAAATCAGAAATAATAAAAATTTGATAGTGTTTTACATTTTTTTATAATTAGAAAAAAACACCCATTCAATGAGTGTTTCTGTCAATAAAAATAGAATATAGAAATTTGCTAGTTGTGGTTAATTATTCTGCAAAATACTTTCAATTGTTTTAGTTAATTCCCCAGGTTTTCCACTGCTTTGATTGGTAAGAACACTAATTACAGTTTTATTGCTACGATTTATCTGCCAATTAGACTTAGCGCCCCTTTGAGATCCATTATGGGATAATTTATTTTTAGTAGAATAAGTATTCAGTGATTTTTCTGAAACAAAAGAACCATCCAAAACCTTCATTCCCAAACGAGTCAAATCTATTGCAGATGATTCTAATCCACCACCAGGATATTTCCAGCTTAAATTATCGCGGGTTGCGGGTACGATTTTACCGTTTGAAAGACTGTAGATTTTAGCTCTTTCGGGATTTGATTGATTGCGAAATTCTGGTTTAAGAGTTGGTATGTTAAGTCTTTGATTTATCTCACGTTTAATTAATCCCGAAAATGATTTGTTTGTCGCACCTTCTAAAGCTGCTCCCAAGACTGTATAACCGTGAGTGGTATAACATCTCTTAGAATCGGGTGAAAACATTAATGGATTGTCTTGGAATAGAGTCGCTGCTTGGGTAGCGGTAGAATATTGTGTATTACTAGAATCTTTCCAAGCTGAATTATTCGGAACTTCACAATTTGTACGCTTGCTACCTCGATAGTGTCGAATACCCGAACGGTGACGCATCAATTGTTCAACTGTATGGGTATGATGGTTGGGTAAACTTGGAACATAGGAGCGAGTGGGTTTATCAAGAGAAATTTGATTTAAATCCAGCAAACGCATGGTTAACAATGCTGTTACTAATTTGCTTACCGATGCATGTCTAGAAATAGTATCAGCACTATAAACTTTCTTATTTTCAATATCCGCAAAACCGAATCCACGGGAATAAATTATCTTGCCATTTCGAGCAATTGCAACGCTGATTCCAGCTAGTTTATTTTCGTTTTTGTATTGCTTAATTGCATTATCAACCGCTGTTTTTCCAGACCAATTAAGACGACTACCATTCTGTCTCCAAACACCAGCGTAGCGGGTACCTTGAGCGGTTGGGTACGCTTCAAAATCAACTAGTCGATATCCTTCGTCTTTGTAAGTTTTCCACCAGTTTCCAAACCAATTAGCATCCATATCGCGACGAGCAGCCCAACCTCTACCATTGGTATTTTTCACCCAAATTGCAGCATATTTTTGTGTTGAACCTTGCTTGTAGGATTCGATATCTAAAACTCGATAACCTTGTTGTTTAAATTCTTTAAACTTAGCACCATAGGTTGATTTAGACATATCTCGAAGCTCTTTCCAACCTAAATTATCTGTATTTTTGACCCAAATCGCGGAATATTTTGTTTTACCACCACTAGGGTATGCTTCCACATCAACGATACGATACCCTTGGTTTTTATACTGATTGAAGCGTTTAGAAAATTCGCTACTATCTACATTACGGTAGGATACCCAACCTAGCTTTTCTTTATTTTCCTCCCATACACCAGCATAGCGACGTTGGGAGCCAATTTTATAGGCTTCTTGGTCAATCAGTCGATAACCTTTAGCGCGGTAATCTTTCCATTTTTGAGAAAACTGTTCGTGGGTAAGATTACGCAAACTAGCCCAGCCCCGTTTGTCGGTATTCTTTTGATATATGGCAGAATAACGAGTTTGACCGCCAATTTTATCAACTTCAATATCTATAACACGGTAGCCTTGAGATTTTTTCTTTTGGAAATACTTACCAAATGCATTGCTACTTAAACCGCGAATTGATGACCAATCAACATCATTGGAGTCAGAGATAGTTCCTGCAAATACTGGGTTAGAAGCAATGGTCGATAAAGCAAGTCCGATTGCAATTGAAGTTACAACATTTGTTAATTTCATATTGATTCAAATAATTTAGTCTTCAGTTATCTATACTTTCGAGAACAAAGGTTGATGCACTTCTGAAGCTGTCACTCGGATTTTTTTATTATTCATCGTCTTTGATGAACTTGATTCACATCACATATATAATTATGTGTTAAATTCGGATTTACAAAATAGGATAAACTCAGGTCTTTAATTTTTATTTAAATGATTTAAAACTCAATATACTCTTCTCAAAATAATTAAGTAAAACCTCACCCTTAATCTCTCTCCTTATCAAGGAAAGGGAAGATTTTTTCTTTTGCATTTTCATGCTTGTTTGTTTAATTAATCTCTAGGTGTAGTAATTGGATTATTTTTGGTAAAATCCGTCAGATTCACTACACCTAATGAACATTAATTTATTCTGAAACTACTTGATATTTACGAACCAAGTTTTATTTGTCGAGAAGGTGTATTTTTCCTAATTGGTTGATTCAATTCTGGGTTTTTGATTTGATTTGGAAGACAGCCAAGTTGAGGATTTAAGGGAGGTCTAGCAGGAACCCAACCTTCAGGACAAATTCTTGTAGAGGGAGGATTTTTCTTAATTGGTCGTATTGTTCCTGGAGCTTTAATTTTATTTGGAACGCAGCCAAGTTGAGGATTTGGAGCCAGAACCCAGCCTTCAGGACAAATGCTTGTAGAGGGAGGTTTAGCAGCAAAAGCCGCGCTTGCAATTGATAATCCAGCTAAAGCATTAATTACGATTAAAGATGCAGATAATTTTTGTTTTAACATGATAAATTCACCTAAAAACTAATTGAATGTTTGATGAAATGCAATTTCGTTTGCGCTTCATGTATACATAATGAATTCAATTCATCTAAATACCAATAGGACAAAATCAGGTGTTATCAACTATCAATACATCTAAGCTGCAAAAGTATTTATGGGGAAAAATAGGGAAAAGTCAGGTCTTGAGTAAAAAATAAAAACATTATTGGTAGAGATAGTATATTTAAAAAGATAGTGTGAGCGATAAAATCATGACTGAATCACCATCTCAGTATGAATATCAGGTTGGTGGAAGTCTATCTGCTAATGCTTCTTGTTATGTTAGTCGTGAAGCTGACATAGAATTTTATCAAGCTTTAAGAGCAGGTGAATTTTGTTATGTACTCAATTCCCGACAGATGGGAAAATCCAGTTTAAGAGTCCAAACAATGCAAAAGTTGCAGGAGCAAGGTTTTGTCTGTGCTTTTATTGATTTAACCGGAATTGGTAAGGAAGATGTCACTGCGGAAAAATGGTACGCTGGAATCGTTCAATCTTTGGTGAGTAGCTGTCGGTTAAGCCAAAAGATAAAATGGCGAAGTTGGTGGAAGGAAAGAAGAGATTTTCTGTCACCAGTTCAGCGGTTAAATTTATTTATTGATGAAATATTATTGGTAGAAATTCCGCAGAAAATTGTGATTTTTGTGGATGAAATTGATAGAGTTTTGAGCCAAAGTTTTTCTCTAGATGATTTTTTCGCTTTAATCAGATTTTTCTACAATAAGCGTGTTGATAATCCAGAATATAAACGTTTAACTTTTGCACTTCTGGGAGTTGCTACACCAAGCGATTTAATTGCTGATAAAACCCAAACTCCTTTTAATATCGGTAAAGCTATAGAATTATACGGATTTAAAATTGATGAAGCTGAACCTTTAGCTCAAGGTTTAAATGGGAAGGTAGACAATCCCCAAGCTGTAATCACAGAGATTTTAAATTGGACTGGTGGACAACCTTTTTTATCGCAAAAATTATGTCAGTTAGTTATTAAAGACCAAAATAAATATAACAATAACAATAACAATAACAATAATATTCCTGCGAATCAATTAATTAAAGAAATAGTACAAAACTCAATTATTGAAAATTGGGAAGCACAAGACGAACCCGAACATTTAAAGACGATTCGAGATAGAATCCTGCGTAACGAACAAAAAGCTGGAAGATTATTAGTTGTTTATCAAGAGATTTTACAGCAAGGAGAAGTTATTGCAGATAGTAGTCTGGAACAAACTGATTTACGATTATCTGGTTTGGTAGTTCAAGAGCAGGGAAAATTAAGAGTATACAACCGGATTTATCAATTGGTTTTTAATAAAGCTTGGGTTGAAAAACAACTAGAAAAATTACGTCCCTATTCTCAAAGCTTTAATAATTGGGTCAATTCTAACTATCAAGACGAATCTCGACTTCTACGAGGACAAGCATTACAAGATGCTCTATCCTGGGCTAGCAATCAAAATTTAAGTTCCTTGGATTACCGTTTTTTATCTGTTAGTCAAGATTTAGAAAAACAAACAATCAAATTAGATTTACAAATTAAAGAAGAAGAAAGTAAAATATTAGCTCAAGCTAACGATACTTTAAGCAAAGCACAGCAGAAAGCGAAAAAAATTGTCTCGGTCGGTGGAGTAATTTTATTTATTTCCGTAACTAGCGCAATTGCAATTTGGTTACAGATTAGAAAAGCAAGACAGGATTTATCAGTTGCAAAATTATCTTTACTCGCTTCTGAAGCTAAAATAACTTATGAATCTAGTCCTTTTAAAGCCTTATTACAAGCAATGATGGCAGGAGAACAATTACGTTTAATCGAAGCAAATTCTCCCGTCCCCCAACAAGTGCGATCGCAAATTATTTCGGCTTTAGAAAAAACGGTTTATAACGTTAGAGAACTGCGGAGTTTTCAGGGCCATAATAGTGTAATTATGGCAGTCAGTTTTAGTCCGGATGGTAAAATTATTGCTTCAGCGAGTTTCGATAAAACTATTAAATTATGGCAGGTATCCACCGGAAAATTAATCACAACTTTAGAAGGACACCAAGAAAGACTTTGGAGTTTACGCTTTAGTCCCGATGGTAAAACTCTTGCTTCTAGCAGTTACGACAGTACTATTAAGTTATGGAATGTGGCTGATGGAACTTTAAAAAAAACTATTTTTGGTCACAATAAAACTCAAGTTAGAAGTGTTGATTTTAGTCCAGATGGAAAACTTTTAGCTTCTTCCGATTCTCGCGGTTGGATAAAGTTATGGAATGCGGTCGATGGAACTTTAATTAAATCTATTCCCGCTCATCGAACCAAAAAAGGTCGTAGCTGGTGGGTTACAGCAATAAAATTTAATCGTAATGGAAAAATTCTAGCTTCTACTAGTAGCGATAAAACTGTAAAGTTATGGGAAGTAGAAAACGGTAGTTTAAATTTATTAAAAATTCTAAAAGGTCATAGAGGTAACGTCAGAACAGTTGATTTTCATCCTAATAACCAATATATTGCTTCTGCTGGTGCTGACGGTATGGTGAAGTTATGGGACATTAATAAGGGTGAAGAATTACAAACCCTGCGAGGTCATCGAAACCCCGTATGGACTGTTCAATTTACACCGGATGGAAAAAGATTAGTTTCAGCGAGTTCTGATAGCACAATTAAGCTGTGGAATTTGCAAGATGTAAAAAATACTAATACCAAACCCCAAACTTTAAAAGGACATCACGGTAGAGTTTGGAGCATTAATATTAGTCCCGACGGAAAAAAAATTGCTTCTGGAGGTTGGGATAAAACTATTAGATTATGGTCTTTAGAAAAGCAGTATCCGAAAACTTTTAATGTATCGCAAGAACTGTTAAGAAGCGTGAGCATGAGTCCCGATGGTAACACTTTTGCAACCGCGAGTAACGATAAAACAATTAAACTTTGGGATTTAAAAACAGAAACTTTAATTAAAACTTTGAAAGGTCATAAAAGAGGTATCGGTAGCGTTAGATTTAGTCCCGATGGTCAATATTTAGCAACAGCTAGCAGCGATAGAACGGTGAAAGTATGGAAAATCGAAAGCGGTTCTATCAAATTTGATTTTACAGACCCCAAACATTCATTTGGTAGCGTCAGATTTAGTCCAGATAGAAAGATTTTAGCTGCTGGTGGTGGTTCCGGGAAAAAAATCAAAATATGGAACTTAGCTGACGGTAGTTTATCCAAAATTATTGAAGATGACCAGATAAATCCCTGTATCATCGGTAGCATTAATTTTAGTCCCGATAGCAAACAAATAGTCGCAGCTTGTAGAACTCAAAAAGCTCAATTGTGGGATGTAAATACAGGTAATGCTTTATTTCCTTTAAAAGGTCATAGTGGTGGAGTAATGACCGTTGATTTCAGCCCCGACGGAAAGTTTTTAGCGTCAGGAGGAAATGACAGCACTGTTAAATTATGGCATCGTCAAAATGGTAATTTAATTAAAACTATTGAAGCTCACGATAGCGATGTTAGAAGAGTAAAATTTAGTCCCGACGGTAAAACCTTAGCATCCGCTAGCAGCGATAATATTATTAAAATTTGGAGTATTCCTTCCGGGGATTTACTCAATACTTTAGAAGGACATCGCAACATAATAATTAGTCTAAGTTTTAGTAGCGATAGTAAAAGTATTGTTTCCGCTAGTTACGATAACACCGTCAAACTGTGGAAATTAGACTTAGAAAAAAAAGATTTAATGCAAATGGGTTGCGATTGGTTGCGAGATTACTTAGCAAGTAATCAACAAGAAGAGGAATTACGAAAGATATGTAGTTGAGATTGAATTGTAGCAACGCACCCTACTAATATTAAATTCACGGTATTTATAGATGAATGTTTACGCTTTACAATGATTTATGATTAAGAAGTCTCTTTTTATTTAACTTTCCAAAAAGCAACAATTCCGCTGATTATTACTTTAATAATGGTCTCTCCAAATATAATTGACATAAGCTCTATATTTGAAAAAACCCCAGCAAATGCTATGCAGTTAAAAATTATGCTATCGAGAGGAATGGAAACTGCATTAGAACGAATCACTCTTTCTAACCAAGGACGTTGAATTGCATTTTGATAAATTTCTGTATCTGCTGCTTCTGCTATCAATATTGCAATTAAAGAAGCTAAAATTATTCGTGCTGGAACTTTTAAAAAGTAAGATTCCAATACAGCTAAAAAAGCAGTAATAGCTACTGTCAAATAAACCGCTTTTCTTCCCCGATAGTGATGTAAACGGTCCCGTTGGTCAAATGTAACTCCGAAAACCAAAGTACCCACTGCTACCTTTCCAAAAATTGGCAAAGGTATAAACCAGGTAGCAGTATAATTGGCAATCAGTACTGCAATGATATAAATAATTGCGGAAATCATGAATTATGGGAACCTGTTTTATTACTCGTTACAGAGGAAAGAGGAGGGAGTGAGAAAAAATTATTAATTCCTAACTCCTAACTCCTAACTCCTAACCTTTAACCTCCCAAAACTCCCTTAGAACTAGGAATAGTACTAGCACGTCTGGGGTCAATTTCCGTAGCCATCCGCATAGCTCTAGCAAATGCTTTAAATGTCGCTTCAATAATATGATGGGAATTAATTCCGTCAAGTTGACGAATGTGTAATGTCATTTGACTGTTATTAGCAACCGCTACAAAGAATTCTCTGACCAATTGAGTGTCGTAAGTTCCAACTCTTTGGGTAGGAATTTCTAAACCGTAAGTTAAATGAGGTCTTCCCGAAAAATCCAAAGCTATTTGCACCAAAGCTTCATCAAGGGGAGCAATAAAGTGACCGAAGCGGACTATCCCTTTACGATTACCAAGTGCTTTAGCTAAAGCTTGTCCTAATGTAATTCCTACATCTTCATTGGTGTGGTGGTCGTCAATTTCTATATCACCGGTCGCTCGAACATCTAAATCAATTAGTCCGTGGGAGGAAATTTGATGCAGCATGTGGTCTAAAAACGGAATCCCGGTTTGAGCATTACAGTTACCAGTACCATCTAAATTCAAGGTAACGTTTACGTCCGTTTCCCCGGTAGTACGGCTAACGGTAGCGATGCGAGGATTAAACCCACTGTTGTAATTTGAACTTTTTTGATTTGAAGAGACTTCGGGATGTTCGATTGAGCGCATGATAGCCGTACTTATAAAAAGACTGTGAATATATTATCCCAATGGTTGGGGGATTTTGTATTTTAGATTTTAGATTTTGGATTTCGGATTTTGGATATAAAAACTCAAACCTTTGACCTTTAACCTTTAACCTTTAACCTCTAACCTTTAACCTTTGACCTCTAACCTTTAACCAATAGCTTTAAATTATCACGCTCCCTTAATCGGAAACCGAATACAAAAAATAACCCGCTCATTCTTACTTTCGACATCAACTGTTGCTTGTAGCATTTCTGCAAGTTTCTTAACCAGTGCTAACCCCAAACCCGTACCTCCATATTTCCAAGGGTCGTTATTGGGAATGCGATAAAACTGGTTGAAAATTAATTCTTGTTGCTCTACAGGAATTTCTACACCGGTATTAATCACGCAAAGGGAAATATTCGATTTGTTTGTTTCAGTTTGAATTGTAATTATTTCACCCGATGGAGTATATTTATAAGCATTGTGCAACAGTTCTTTAAAAATCCTTTCTAACATTACTGGATCTGTAGAAATTTGTAATTCTTCTTCTGCTAAATTTAGAACTAATTGCTGCTGTTGGTCTTCAGTACGTGTTAAATATAGCTGTACTAAATCGGGAATCCACAGATGAAGATTGATTGATTGTAGCTTTACGTTGTTAGATTTTGCATCTACATAACAAAGAGTCAGTAAATCGTCGATTAGTTGTTTTTGTCGCTTATATGAATCGTGAAAAATTTTAATGACTCGCTTAAAAGTAGGTGAATTGTAAGGATTTGCTTCGTTAGCGAGCAAAGTATCCATTGTTTGTGCTGCCAAATGAATGCTGCTTAGAGGAGCTTTTAATTCGTGAGTAATAGTTTTGAGAAAATCATCTTTAAGCTGGTTTAGTCTCGCTAATTCTGCAACTTGCTGATTAGAAGCTTCATATAGTCGAGCTTGACGAATCGCAATTGCACATTGAGAAGCTACCTGCTGTATCAACTCGATTTCTAATTTGGTAAATTCTTCTGTGGGTGGTTTAAGTCCCCAAACATTACCAATAATCCCTCTATCATCGAAAATCGGGCAAGCTAAACGAGTTACTTGAATATCTTGAGGACTAAATTGAGGAATTTTTTCTACTAATTGAACGGGAGTTTTTTCTAATAGCTGTTGGTAAAGCTCGGAAAAATCTTTTATATTTCTACTTGTCCCTTGAGATTGGGGTAAAGTAATGCTGTGTTCGTAAGCAATAGTTGCTGTAAGCTGTTGCGAATCGTAAAGCTCGATTTGACAGCTACCGAGTTCTAAAACCTCAGCTAAATCTTGGGTCGCTATTTGTAATATTTGGTTTTCATTAAGACTGTCGCGCAACTTATCGGTTATACGTCGTTGCAAAGCTTCAAAATCTAATCTTTGTTTTAGCTCTTGATTTTGCTTGGCTAATGTAGAGCGCATTCTTTGCAAATTAAGATGAGTTTGAATGCGTACTAAAACTTCTTCCTGCTCGCTCGGTTTAGTAATATAATCTACCCCTCCCAATTTGAATCCCTGCACTTTATTGACAGTTTCTGAAAGTGCAGTCAAAAAAATCACAGGAATCTCTTTTGTAGAAGGTTTCTCTTTCAACCTCCGACAGGTTTCAAAACCGTCAATTTCTGGCATTAATACATCTAACAAAATTAAATCTGGAGCTTTAGATTGGGCAATTTGTAACGCGCTCTCCCCATCTTCAGCTAACAAGACTTTAAACCCTTTTTCCTCTAAAAAAGAAAATAATACCAGTAAGTTATCGGGGGTATCATCTACGATTAAAATTACTTCTGAATTTTTCTCTTGCGGATTTACTTTTGCTGTTGCTCGGTTGTCTTGAAACTTAGCTACAAAATTATCGCCCTTCTGGTAAAACTTTTCTTGTTCGTCATCAAAGTTTCGCTCTTCAGAACTTTCTCCCAATGAACTTCCTATTAGCTTGGCTAAAGTTTTAGTTGATTTGGACAACAACTGTTGATGATATCGCATAGTTTAAGAGCAAAAGTCTGAATTGATTATTTTCTTGTTAAATATTTGTATTATTTAATATTCAATAATAGTATAATACTTTTGCTTTACAGGGATATTGCTATAAACCCCTAAAAGCAGAGCTAAATCTAAAATAATGCTTAATTATAATATTTAATTTAATTAATATTTAATTAATATCTAATTATTTACTAATTGCTCTATTGCCTTGATTAAAGCATTATAATCATTAATTGGTTTAGCAAAGAACTCGTTTGCTTTAGAATCAGCCAGAAGCGATTCGCGTTCGCTCGCCATTGCATAAGCTGTCAAAATAATTATGGGTATGCTAGCTGTTTCTTTATTATCTTTTAATAAACGAGATAAGTCAGCACCACTTACTTGTTCTCCCTGCCAAGATGCTCCGGGTAGGTTGATATCCATTAATATTATGTCTACTTCCCCCGCGTTACATAATTCAAAGATAGTTTTGGGTTCGTCGGTTAATTGTACCTGATGTCCGCCAAGACGTTGAATTAGTTTAGCAGTGCTTTTAGCTAATGGTAAATTGTCTTCTACTAATAAGACTTTTAAGCTTTTCATATTTTAATCTTTTTATCAAGCTTCTATTTATCTTCTACTTTAGGTAAGGTAATAGTTATAGTGGTTCCTCGATTTCGACCTTCACTAAAGACTGAAATCTGACCTTTCATTAGCTCTACTAATTGCTTGCAGATGGTTAATCCCAAACCAGTACCTCCATAACGTCTGCGGATTGAGCCATCCTCTTGAATAAAGGCATCAAAAATAGTAGCTTGTTTGTTGGGTTCAATACCAATTCCTGTATCGGATAAAGAAATTTCTACTACAGATTTTTCTCCAGAAGATGTATTAACAGTTTTGGTAATTGCTCCTATTTTGATTTCTCCTTTGTGAGTAAATTTGAAAGCGTTATTTAAAAGATTGCTTAGGACTTGCTTGAGCTTGATTTTATCTGCATAAACACTTTTTACCCGAGCATCTACAATTAATTTGATATCTTTTCGGATAGTGTCGGGCTGGAAAAATTTGCACTGTTCCCTTAACAAAGATTCAAGTTCAACTGTTTGCAAATCAACCTCCATTTTTCCGGCTTCAATTTTGGCAATATCAAGAATACTATCGACGATTTGGTGAAGGTTCTCTGCCGAAATATGAGCAGTTTCGATAT
The DNA here is from genome assembly GCF_002368095.1 of Calothrix parasitica NIES-267. Lineage (GTDB taxonomy): Bacteria > Cyanobacteriota > Cyanobacteriia > Cyanobacteriales > Nostocaceae > Rivularia > Rivularia parasitica. The sequence goes on from NZ_AP018227.1 coordinate 4,079,131, forward strand.
ACTCTAATAACTCTTGTTCGTCCTCGTAAAAGCCTTCTTTGATTAGTTTCAAATAGTTGAGAATTGAAGCAAGGGGAGTCCTTAGTTCGTGGCTGGAAGAAGATAAAAATGCAGACTTAAGACTGCTTGCTCTTTCTGCTTCTTTACGAGCATTTTCAAGTTCTTGGTTTTGCATTTCTACTAGCAAGCGCTGCTTTCGTTCCTGACGGTAAAGTCTATCTTGCATAACTGCTATTCCCAAGTTGTTACCGAGGGACTCAATCAATTCGATTTCCCGCGAATTCCAAGGTTGAGCTTTTCCTTGGATAAGTTCTTTCCACTCAGTAAAGGATTGACGGGGACGTAGCTGTCTTTCGTCCTCTTGATAATTACCAGCCCAGAGCTTTTCTGTATCTATTGAATGGCGAAAAATAGCTAAGTTGCCCAACTTTTCTTGTTTGTAGCTTAAGGGCATTAAAAGTAAACTGTGAAGCTTATTCTTTTTCAGAGCAGGTAATAAGATTTTAATTGATTCTTGTTCTTCAATATTATTAATTGCTGTGACTTTGTTGTGGTTTGAAGCTAAATTTTGCAGATGTAACCAATCAGATATTGAAAAATTTGGTAAAGAACCATATTGATGGCAACTAATCTCAGATTGTTCTGTATCGTTCATACATAATAAACCTCCTGCTCCGCCAATTGCAGGAACTATTTTTGCTAATACCGCAGGTAAAATCTTATCGTTTTCTAAAGGAGAATGAAGCAGGTGAGAAATTTGATTGATTAAAGCTTCTCTTTCGGCTTTTTGTTGGACGCTTACAAATAAATTGGCGTGAGCTATGGCCATTTCCAACTGCTCGCTGACATTTTGGATAATTTGTAAGTGACTTTTAGGAATGATTTTGGGACGACGATGATGAGCAATTAGCAATCCCCAAAGTTGCCCATCATTAACTAAAGGAACCGCCATACTGCACTTAACCCCCATTACTGTCAGATATTCTATATGGCAGGGGTCTACGGGACGTTGCAGAAGGTTTTCCAGGGAAGATTGACTAACTTCTTCTGTGGTTAATTCTTCGCTAGCAGTTGAAGGTAATCTCTCTGGTTCGCTAAGAAGTATTTGCTGCTCTTCTAAATTGACTATGGAACGAATTCTGGCTTTAAGGAATAGTTCTCGTGCTTGAGGTGGAATATCTCCTGCTGGAAAATGCAGCCCTTTGAGTGACGGAAGACAATTGCCATTTATAGATTCTGCAATTACTTGTCCGTTACCATCTTCATCAAACTTATAGATTTTTACTCGGTCCGTTTTGAGAAAAGCTCGAACCTCCTTTACTGCTGCATCCAATATTTCTGGCAATTCCAGGGATTGTCTAATTTTGCGAGTAATTCGATTGAGTAGTTCGATTTGATTCAAAATGCAAGCACTATAGCTTCTTTAACTCAATATTATCAGGATGCTCGGCAGCTAGAACAAACTTTTTGAACCACTCCAACATTAAACATGAGCCGTACCTGACCTACTTTTTTTGGCGTTGCTGAATACATATATGAATTTCTAAAGGTATCTAAAAGCAGCCCCTAAATCCCCCAATTTTTGAGAGACTTTGAAATACATTTCTCCCACAAAATTAGGGGTTGGAGGGCTATTCATATTTTTATATGGCTAACAGCAACGCCCTTTTTTCGCTCCTTTTTAGTCCTATTCATGTCGCATCTTGCACCCCGTCTCGTTAAACCCAAATTTTCGCTTTGAAATCAAAATCTTGATATCAATCCCAATTTGATAAAACTGCAATGAAAATTCTATCTCTAGATAGATGATGCTTTGTGCCTGTAGCTAGATTTTGATAGAAATCAATGCACAATAGTTTAAATATATGTATATTCTTAATACTCTCTTAAGATTCTCGACTATTATATTTCTGTTACTCTAGGTTTCAAAAATGGATTTAGACATAAAAATCATCCGTATGATGTGGGGTTTTGTAGAGAAATTAAATCCTAATAGTCTTTTACAGCTTTCAGATGGTGAATTAATTCAAAAGATAATTGATGAGATAGGAAAATCATCTTTTCTGAGTTCAGAGGACAGTCAAAATCTTTCAAAATATATTGGTTCGAGAACGCCATTGATTAGAGACTTAGCTGATGAAGTAAATTATTAATATTCTCCTGGGCTAAATTTCCACGCTAGTGTTTGTAAATCGCCTATTCAACAAACTCAACCCTCGTCTAAGCCTCAAAGCCCGTTTGTTTTGGAATACTGCGGGAATGGTATTAGCGCTTTCTTTGCTGCTGAGTTTGCTGGTTGGCTATGTCAGCGGTAATCGAATAGAAACTAGCAGAGGGCATTCTTTGGAGCAATTAGCTTATCAAATGACTGATAAGCTGGAGCGGGGGATGTTTGAGCGTTACAAAGACATTCAAATTTTATCGACTTTGGATGCAATCGTTCAGTCGAAATATTCTTTGGCTTCTAAAAGGATTTTATTAGAGAAATTACAAAAGATTTATCCAGACTATGCTTGGGTTGGGTTGACTGATGCAAACGGTAAGGTTTTGGTAAGTACCGGAAGTTTGCTAGAAGGGAAAAATGTTAGTCAACGTCCTTGGTTTAAGTTTAGTCATACAAAACCCTATGTCGGGGACGTACATGAAGCTTTATTATTAGAACAATTACTTTCTAATGCGAATAATGAACCGTTACGTTTTGTCGATGTCGCTGCACCAGTTAAAGATAGTAAAGGCAATTTTATAGGTGTGCTTGGCACCCATTTAAACTGGAAATGGGCGCAAGATATCAAACAGTCGCTTCTAGAAGTAATGGTAAAACCCGATGCTGTGGACATATTTGTCTTGAGCAAAAACGGTCATGTTTTGCTTGCACCTAAAGATTTTTCACAGCAAAAGATAACCTTTACCGATACTGTTTCGTATAACAATCAATCTTCTGGTTACTTTACTAATATTTGGTCGGACAAAAAACGATATTTTACGGCATTTGCTCGCAGTCAAGGATATAAAAGCTATCCTGGGTTAGATTGGGTGGTTTTAGTCCGACAACGAAAAGATTTAGCAGTTGCACCAGCGCGATTGTTACAGAGACAAGTGTTATTTACTGGTTTATTTTTAGCTGGTTTATTTGCTGTAATTAGTTGGTTTAATACTCGCCGCATTTCCGAACCTATTGTTAACCTTACTGATACTGCTAATCGTCTTCGTCAAGGAGAAAATAAGGTCAAAATTCCCATTTTTGAAGGTAAGGATGAACTGGCAATTTTATCTCAATCTTTGATTTATTTGATTAGTACTCTTGATAAACAGAAGCAATATTTGGTTGACGAATTACAGCAGCGCAAACAAGTAGAAGCTTCTTTAAGAGAGAGCGAAACTCGCTATCGACATTTAAGTGAAAGTTTAGAACATAAAGTTAAAGAACGCACCGTAAAACTACAACAGAGAAAACAACAGCTAGAAACAGAAATTATCCAACGTCAAAAAGCAGAAGAAGCAGCCGAAGCTGCTAATTTTGCCAAAAGCGAATTTTTAGCTAATATGAGTCATGAATTGCGTACTCCTCTGAATGCAATTCTCGGATTTTCTCAGTTGATGTCCCGCGATTCGTCTCTCAAGTCAGAGCAACAGGAAAATTTAAATATCATTAATCGCAGTGGTAAACATTTACTGGAATTGATTAATGATATTCTAGATATGTCTAAAATTGAGGCGGGAAGAAATACATTAATAGAAAGCAGTTTTAATCTGGTTTATCTGCTGAATGATTTAGAAGCAATGTTTAGTTTAAAGGCTAAATCTAAAGGTTTGGATTTAAACTTTATTCAAGATGAAAATCTACCAAAATATATTCATGCCGACCAGAAAAAACTCCGTCAGATTTTAATTAACCTTCTTAGTAATGCAATTAAATTTACAGAATTCGGTAGAGTTAATCTAAGAGTAAGAGTCAATAAAAATCAGGAAATCTCAACGCTGATTTTTACTGTAGAAGATACTGGTGCTGGAATTGCACCGGAAGAAATTGACGGTTTATTTGAAGCTTTTACTCAAACTAAAACAGGTCATAAATCTGAACAAGGAACGGGTTTGGGTTTAGCAATTAGCTATCACTTTGTAAAGTTGATGGGTGGGGAGATTTCAGTTAGTAGCTTTCTAAAACAAGGAAGTTGCTTGAAATTTTATATTCCCCTCCAGCCAGCAAAAGATGTCGCTGAATCAGTGCTTTTACCGACTGCAAGAGTAATTGGTTTAGCAGCAAATCAGCCCGAATACCGAATTCTGATAGTGGAAGACAAATTAACTAATCGTCAATTACTTCTAAAACTGCTCGAACCCATCGGATTTAAAGTCAAACAAGCAGCCAACGGACGGGAAGCAGTTCAAATATGGGAAACTTGGTCACCCCATTTAATTTGGATGGATATGCGAATGCCGGTAATGAATGGAGACGAAGCAGCTAGTATTATTAAGGCAACTACTAAAGGTCAAGCAACAGTAATTATTGCTTTGACTGCTAGTATTTTTGCAGAACATAAGAGCATTGTCCTATCTGCTGGGTGCGATGATTTTGTTCGCAAACCCTTTCAAGAAGAGGAAATTTTTCATAAAATGGCGCAGTATTTAGGCATTAGATATATTTACGAGCAAGTATCATCTATTACTGAACCACAGCCACAATCAAGCCAAGCATTAGCTTTGAACTCAGAAGCTTTGTCGCAAATGTCAGATGATTGGGTGGAAAAGCTACGTTTGGCAGCAACAAAACTTAATGACCAAGAAATCAAACTACTTTTAACAGAAATTCCCGAAGATAACAATTATTTGAAAACATCTTTAATCGATTTGGTTGAAAATATCCGCTTTGATACTATTATTGAATTGACACAATCATCAGTGAAAAATGGATGATGAAGGAGAACTTTTAATTAAGGGAAATATTTTAATTGTCGATGATAAATTAGACAATCTTAAAGTTCTTGAATCTACGTTAAAACAACAAGGTTATCAAGTTCGTAAAGCGATTAATGGTTCTATGGCATTAATGGGTGCAACAGCAGAGCCACCTGATTTAATTTTGCTCGATATAAAAATGCCTGGAATGGATGGATATCAAGTATGCGAGCAGCTGAAAGCTAATTCTATAACTAAAGAGATTCCAGTTATTTTTTTAAGTGCTTTGGATGATGTTTTTAATAAAGTAAAAGCTTTCGAGATTGGTGGAGTCGATTACATTACTAAACCATTTCAAACCAAAGAAATATTAGTTAGAGTCCAAAATCAATTACAGATTCGTCATTTACAAGCACAGCTACAAACTCAGAATCAGCATTTGACAGAATTAAATCAAGAATTAATTCGCTCCAACCAGGAATTAGAACAATTTGCTCATGTAGTTTCCCACGATTTAAAACAACCACTACAGGTAATTCTTGGTTTTACTCACTTCATTACCAAATACGAGCGCAATAATCTCAAAGAGAAAACACTGCACTTTTTAGATTTGATTGCTAAATCTGGTAATCAGATGAAGCGTTTAATTAATGACTTATTGGCTTTTAGTCAAGTAGGAGCAGCAACTCCAGAATTAAAACATATTGACTGTAACTTAGTTTTAGAGCAAGTTTTAGAAAATCTACAAATGGCGATCGCCGAACAACAAGCGACGATAAATTACGCTTCTCTACCTACTGTTGCAGCCAACGAAACTCAATTAGTAGAACTTTTACAAAATCTAATTTGCAACGGGATAAAATTCCACTCCCAGGGGGAACTACCCCAAATTAGAATTTCAGCCCAGCAAAAAAAAGATAAATGGGTATTTAGAGTCCACGATAATGGTATTGGTATTGAACCAGAGCAATTTGAAGCGATTTTCCAGATGTTTCAACGACTTCATTCTCCTCAAGAATACCCAGGAACGGGTATAGGTTTAGCTACCTGTAAAAAAATTGTCGAACATCACGGTGGTGAAATTTGGGTCGAATCCGAGCTAGGTAAAGGAACTAGCTTTTACTTTACTATTCCCGTATCTATTTGTTCAAATATTGTTTAAGTAATTCTTTAAGCTTTCTCAGCTGACAAGTTTCGGCTAAATGTCGTATTTGTTGGATAAAAGACATCAATTGAGGTCGATTTTGTTGCCATCCCTCTATTTGGGATAATACCTCTCGGATATCTCCTTCCATTATCAATTCCAACAGCTGGTTTAATTCTGCTGCTGTGGGAATGACTATCGATTCCGAATCGGTTATGGTTTGGGAAGTTTCAGAACTCCGAGATAACTGGGTCAAACCATCTTGAGTTGTCCATTCAAGCTTGAGATGTTGCTGTAAAAATTTTAATAATTGTTCAAGATTTAAAGGTTTTGCTAGAAAAGAATTGGCTCCTGCTTGATAACATTCGGATTCATCGGTAGGTAAGGTACTGGCAGAAACAATAATAATTGGTAAATCTTGCCAAGCTGGTTCTTGTCTCAAAATACGGGTTACTTCCCAACCATCCATTTGAGGCATTATCAAATCTAAAATAATTAAATCTGGCTGATATTCTTCAGTTTTAGCTATTGCTTGCGTTCCCGAACTCGCTTCAATAATTTCAAAACCCAGAGGTGTGAGAAAATCGACTAAAATCTCTCGGTTACTATCTAAGTCATCTACAATTAAAATCTGACGTTTTGTTCCTTGATAGCCGGTAATCTTGGAGTTATTGTTTTCAGCTGGTGAGAAATCTATAGAAGATTCTGGTGATGGAAAATCTATATCGAACCAAAATTCACTTCCTTTACCAAAAGTGCTAGTAACATAAATTTTGCTACCCATTTGCTCGACAATACTTTCGCTGATACTCAAACCTAATCCCGTACCTTCTTGGGAAGATTGATGAGAATCCAATTGCTGGAAGGGTAAAAATATTTCTTCTAGCTTGTCTTGGGGAATACCTATACCTGTATCTGCGACATGAAAACGAATTTTATCGGCGTTATCTGGCTCGATATTATCTTGTTCTTGCTTAATAAAATCTCGAACATAGCCGACGCTAAAAGTAACTTTTCCTGTAGGTGTAAACTTAACTGCATTACTCAAAATATTGAGTAAGAGTTGACGCAAACGAGTTTCATCTCCCCGTACTATTAAAGGTAAATCGGAAAGAATCAGATGCTCGAATTCAATTCCTTTTTGCTGGCAACGAATCCGAATCATCGCTTCTAGATTATCTAAAAACGAGGACAAAATAAAATCTGTTAATTCTAAATTGAGTTTTCCAGCTTCAATTTTGGCAACATAGAGAATATCATTAATTAAGGTAAGTAAATGTTGACCTGAACGTTGAATAACATCAACTTCTCGCTGCTGTTTTGCACTCAAACCTGTTTCATTTTGAAGAATTTGAGCAAATCCTAAAATTGCATTTAAAGGAGTTCGCAATTCGTGACTGGTATGAGCAATAAAAGCACTTTTGGCCTGATTCGCAGCTTCAGCAGTTTCTTTGGCTTGTTGTAATTGTAATGATTGGTTTTGAATTTGGGTAAATAAGTCAACCTGTGCAATGGAAATACCTAACTGAATACCTGTTTGAGTTAGCAGACGAATCTCTCCTTCTTTCCAGTCGCGGGAATTTTCGTTTTGATATGCAGCGAGCAATCCCCATAATTTATCGCTTTGAAAAACAGGAGCAATACAAAAAGATTTTATTTTTAACTGTTGATAAATTTCGCGGTGACAATCGCTAAAATTAGCTTCATCAATATCCCTAATAGCCAAAGTCTGATGGTTCCGATATCTACCCCCACCGGTTTCTTGCAAATAGGTATCGTTCCAAGTATCTTCTAATTGATTATTTATAAATGGGGTCAAATTTTCTACTAATGATTCAGCAACAAACTTCCCACTCCAATCCGAATTAAATTGATAAACAACAATGCGGTCGCATTTCAAATTTTCTCTTAGTTTTTCAGTTGTAGCTCGGAAAATTTCCTCTAAATCTAAAGTCTCGCGGATTTTTTCGACGACATTGAGAATAGTTCTCTCTCTTGCTGCACCTTCTCTTAATTCCACTTCGGTTTCTTTTTGTTCGCTGATATCAGTTGAAATACCGCAAATGGCATAAACTTCGCCGAGATTATTAATTAGAGGTGCTTTGGTAGAAATATAGGTGCGTAGTTTACCGTCAGCAGTATGAGCTTGTTCTTCAAATCTTAAAACTGACTTATTAGCTAATACTTGTCTATCGTTATGGAGGAGTACATTAGAAATATGTTGGGGAAAAATATCTTGGTCGGTTTTTCCCAAGATATTTTTTTCAGTAAAATTGAATGATTCTAAATACTGTCTGTTAACCAGCAAATAGCGTCCTTCTAGGTCTTTCAAATAAATAATTGAAGAGGTAGTGGATAATATTGCTCTCAATCTCGTTTCTGATTTTTGTAGCGCTTGGGCGCGTTCTTCTACTCTTTGTTCTAAATCTTTATTGAGTTGACGCAATTCCAATTGAGAAGCTTTTAGTTCTTGATTTACTAAATAAATTTGTTGCTGAATTGTTTTAACTTCGTCAATATCAATAAAAGAAATTACTACCCCATCTAATTTCCCATCTTCGAGCAGATAAGGATTAATTCGCATTAACAAATAGAAGTCTTCTTCTACTAATTTTACTTCTTTATCTAAACCTTTTTGACTTTCAACTACAGCTTTGAGTAATTCAATTAGATTGACACAGTTGAGGTTATGAGTAATATGTTTTAAAGGACGATTTATATCTGCTTCAACTAAGTTAATTGCAACAGTAGCTGCGGGGGTAAATTTACGAATCTTCAAATTTCTGTCTAAAAATACGACTCCGATATCAGTACTCCGCAGCAAATTATCGATATCATTATTTAGTTCGGTTAACTCACCGATTTTTGATTGATATTCAGCATTAACCGTATATAATTCTTCATTAACCGAATGTAATTCTTCGTTAGTGCTTTGTAACTCCTCATTAGAAGCCGTCAATTCTTCATTTGTAGCCTGCTGTTCTTCGTTAGTAGTTTCTAATTCTTCAATGACTGCTTGCAGATTCTCGCGAGTTTGCTGTAGCTCGTACTCCAGTTCCATAATTCTTTGAGAAGCTTCAGCATCAGCTTCAAATTTTTCTCCCGCAGGCTGATGGGGGATTTCATCTTCTTGAATTACAATTGCAAAGAAATCCGAAGCCAATTTATTGCTTTCGTGATAGGTAACTTCCAGCTTGAGGTTGGATTCCCGATTTTCTAGTTCTACTTTTATACTCGTGTAAGAAACTGTTGAATGGTCTTGCTTAGCACGATGAAGCGCGGTAATTAAAGGTAGCTGTAAATCGGTAACAATCATTTTAGTAATATCGGTTGTCGTTCTACCGAAAGGTACTTTTAGAATGTTAATGTCATCATTAAAGCTGTGAAACAGTTTATGTTCTCTATCTACCAAGAAACAGGTAGCCTTGTATTTAGCTAGAAAAGCACTAAAGGCTTTATCCAGCATTGGTTCGATATTACTTTCCGATTGTTTTTTTGATGATATGGAAGGAAATATTTGATGGGAAGTTTTTTCGATACTCTTTACGGGAATATTTAATCTGACATCTCGCAGTTTTTGATAAATTTTATTTTTTGTATCGATATGCTGGAATTCTGATTCGATGTAACCCAAATTTTCTGCTTCTCCTAAGAACAAAAATCCTTTAGATGCTAAAGAGAAATGCAGATTGCGTAATACTTGTTGTTGTAAATTAGATTGTAAGTAAATCAGAACATTACGACAGCTAATTAAATCCATGCGGGTAAAACCAGCATCTTTAGTCAAGTCGTGCGGTGCAAATAATAGTTTTTCTCTAAGTTTGCGAATTACCTGCAAGCAATTATCTTTCCGTACAAAATAACGTTCTAATCGTTCGGGATTAACATTTTTATTAATAGTTAGGGGATAAATACCTTGAGTTGCTTTTTCTAATGCTGCTTTATCAATATCGGTAGCAAAGATTTTAAATCTGATTGGTTTATCAGATTTCGTAACCGCTTCGTCGAATAATATTGCTAAAGAATAAGCTTCTTCTCCCGTAGCACAAGCAGTTACCCAGCAGCGTAACTCTTCTTGAGGACTAGCTTTAGCAATTAATTGAGGAATTACCTCAGTTTCCAATACATCCCAAGCTGTTGGATCTCGAAAAAACTGAGTGACGCTGATGAGCAAATCCTGACGTAAAATTGCTCTTTCTTCGGAAGATATTTTTAATAGACGAACAAATTCATCCAGATTCTTGCAACCAGTTATTAAGTAGCGACGGTGAATGCGTCGGGATAGAGTCGTGGTTTTGTAATGGGAAAAATCGGTTTGCTCGTGCTGTGCCAAAATACTGGCAATACGCTCCAAATGATGGGGCTTAAATAGCTCTAATTGATTGTTGTTATCACCTTCAGAATGTAGATTCGGCGATTGTACCAACTGACTAATAGTCTCAGCTAATTCCTGTGGTGATAAAATTCTATCCACTACCCCCGTCGCAATGGCAGTTCTAGGCATCCCATCAAATTCAGCCGTAGTGGGTTCTTGCACCATCGCAAACCCTCCAGCTTCATTAATTGCCCTTAAACCGTTGGTTCCATCGCTACCAGTCCCCGATAAAATTACACCAATAGCTCTTTCCACATAGGTTTTAGCCAAAGATTCCAAAAAAATGTCTATGGGAAAATTTAGCCCGTGACGGCTGCGCTCTTCTTGTTCTAACAAATGTAGCTTTCGATTTTCTAAGACTAAATTTTTACCGGGAGGAATCAAATAAACTGAATTAGGTTGCAATACCATTCCTTCCTTCACCCGATATATTGCCATTCGGGTACGCCGCTCTAGCAACTCCTTCATCAAGCTTTTGAAATCTGGTGAAAGGTGTTGAATCACCACAAAAGCAGCCCCGCTATCAGTTGGCATATGCTCGAAGAACTCTTCTAAAGCGCGGAGTCCCCCTGCGGATGCACCAATACCAACCACAAAAAAATTTTGCTCTTGTTCGGAGATGGATGAGTTTACACCAGATTCATTTTCTGACATAAATAATTAAAATTAAATAATCTAGGGAAGTAGTGGCTATCGCTATATAGTATTATTCTGCTGCTTCAATCTGACTATCTTTTGATTTATCTTAGTATTTGCTTAAATCTTATTAGCCCACCTCAACGGTGGGCTTAGTTCGCTTAACCTTACATCTTGCACCAATATCGTTAAGCCCAGATTTCACGGGAATAAATTCCTGGGCTAATAAACTAAGTCGTCTAAATACAACTGGGCAAGGATTTTAGTGCGTTTTAACTTATATTTTGCACCATTCTCAAGAAGACCAAATAAACCCGGTTTCTCCGAAGTGAAAGCATTATTATGCTGTTGTTTGAGCAATAAGAAACCGGGTTTATGACACTGGTGCAAGATTTGAGTTAACGTACTTTGTATATGCAGCCCTGAAATTGATTTCTCTGCGAGAAAGCCTCCGGCTTACAAGGAAGTTGTTGAAAATGATGCAAGATGTCAGTTTAACCCCAGATTTATAATCTGATGGCTAATAATTCCGGATACGGCAAATAAGAAAAAAATATTAAAAATTAGGGAAATTCTGCGTATTACATTCCTGTTATTTCGTATCCCGCATCAACGTAAAGAACCTGACCTGTAATTCCGCTGGCTAAATCGCTACATAGGAAAGCAGCTGCATTCCCAACTTCTAGCTGGGTTACGGTGCGTTTGAGGGGCGCAACTTCTTCTACATGATGAATCATATCTAAAATTCCACCAACCGCGCTTGAAGCTAAAGTACGGATGGGGCCGGCTGAAATTGCATTGACGCGGATTTTCTGCTCTCCGAGTTCCGCTGCTAAATAACGCACGCTCGATTCTAAAGCTGCTTTAGCAACTCCCATGACGTTGTAATTAGGAATTGCTCTGACACCACCCAAATAAGTAAGAGTTACAATGCTTCCCCCTTCAGACATTAAAGGCTTAGCTGCACCAGCTAATAGAGCCAAGGAATAAGCGCTAATTTCCAAAGCCAAACTGAAGCCTTCGCGAGAAGTTTCGCTAAAACCTCCGGTTAAGTCGTCTTTTTTCGCGAAAGCAAGACAATGAACCAAAATATCTATCGAACCCCATTTGTCCTTGATGGTGCCAAAAGTTGATTTTACTTGCTCATCATCTTGGACATTACATGGCAAAAACAAACTAGGAGAGAGTGGTTCGACTAAATCCTTGACCTTTTTCTCCATTTTTCCTTTTTCGTCAGGTAAATAAGTAACACCAATATTTGCTCCTGCTTTATGCAGTTGTTGGGCTATCCCCCAAGCAATAGAACGGTTGTTAGCAATACCTGTAACAAGCGCATTTTTCCCTGTTAGATCCAGCATAAAAATCACCTATCCAAAAATGGTTCATGGTTGAGCATACTAGATATTAGACTGATAACTCTAACTTTTAAATACCATTAGACCGATGTAGGAATAAATATCTTCAAAAGTCTGCTAATTTAATTACCATTTTTTTTGTGATATTTTAAATATTTCTTCATCTAAATAACTTACTTCTATGAACTCACTTTTAAAGTGTTAAAAATTAGTAGCTTTAAGCGCTAAAATTTATGTATCATGATGAACAAATAGTAATGAGCTTGGGAGGTTAAGTATAGGAAAGTACAAAAAGGTTAACAATGTAATCTTGATTTTTCGAGTGTAATATACGGTAATCTGTTTTAATTATTCCGGCATTGGGTAGGGGAAGGGAGATGATTGTGACACAAGATAAAGCCCTAGCAAATGTTTTTAGACAAATGGCAACTGGAGCTTTTCCACCAGTTGTAGAAACATTTGAACGCAACAAAACTATATTTTTTCCGGGCGATCCAGCAGAACGAGTTTATTTTCTTCTCAAAGGTGCCGTGAAGCTCTCCAGGGTGTATGAGGCAGGAGAAGAAATAACGGTGGCATTGCTACGAGAAAACAGTGTTTTTGGAGTTTTATCCTTATTAACAGGAAACAAATCTGATAGGTTTTATCATGCGGTAGCGTTCACGCCAGTAGAATTACTCTCGGCTCCAATTGAACAAGTAGAGCAAGCACTCAAAGAAAATCCAGAATTATCTATGTTAATGCTGCGAGGACTTTCTTCGCGAATATTGCAAACAGAGATGATGATTGAAACTCTTGCTCATCGAGATATGGGTTCTAGATTAGTAAGTTTTTTACTAATTCTGTGTCGAGATTTTGGAGTTCCTTGTGCTGATGGAATAACTATCGATTTAAAGTTATCTCATCAAGCAATTGCTGAAGCAATTGGTTCTACCCGCGTTACCGTTACAAGATTGTTAGGCGATTTACGAGAAAAAAAGATGATCTCAATACACAAAAAGAAAATTACCGTACACAAACCAGTTACCTTAAGTCGGCAATTTACTTGAAGCAACCTGTATTGGGTAAAACTCATAATCATAATGTTAATAGGAGGTCAAATTAAACATTATTTGTATGACATTGTTCAAAAAAATACATCTGAAATTATCAAACCGGCAATAACTAAATTATCCGGTTAATATTACAGGTGTTTTCCTAATTGGTAGCAGATGAATAATAATTAAGGCTGCTACCAATTTGCAGGAAAAATCCCAGAGCTATGTTTTATCCGGGTTGAATTAGATACAACCATGTGGCAATCAAAGTAAGACACGCTCTCGAATTAAGTATATTCAGCTCTTGCGTTATTTGCCTTTTCTCACACACAATAACTGAAAGTAGTAGCCTGTATGGGTAAGGATGAATTCGGCACGATTATATGACCACCGCGTTTATCCTAATAACGGCAATATTAATTTTGGGAGGCGTAATTGCTACCGTCGGCGACCGAATTGGGACGCGGGTTGGCAAGAAACGGCTCTCACTTTTCAACCTACGTCCTAAAAAGACTGCTGTTGTGGTCACGATTCTAACGGGAATAGGAATTTCGGCCTCAACTTTAGCAAGTTTATTTTTGGTTGATGAAGGACTGCGTAAGGGAGTATTCGAGCTTGAGGATATTCAAAAAGATTTGCGAAGCAAGCGGGAACAGCTTGAAGGTACGGCTACTAATTTAGAAATAACTAAAAGAGAGTTAGGGGAAGCCAGAAAACAGCAAGCACAAGCACAAAAAAGACTAGAAGCAATCAACCGCTCCCTGCAAGCTGCGAATACCAAGCAACGTCAAACTCAAGCCCAACTTAATCAAACTATCAAGCAGCAAGCTCGTACCCAAGCTTTATTGCAAAATACCCAAAGCAAGCTAAATCAAGTTGCAACCCGCTACAAAAAAGCCATCGACGAGTTGCAAAATATTATTGATGAAAGAGATAACAAAATTAAAGAAATCAAGCAGCTAAGAGCAGAAAGACAGCGATTATTTGCAGAAGCCAAAAAAGCCCTAACCCAAGCTGAGAATGCAATTGGTAGACGCGATCGCGAATTAGCCAAACGTCAAGAAGCAATAGAGAAACGCGATGAAAAAATTGCTCAACTTGATAAGCAAATTCAAGATCGTAATGCCGAAATTACCTCCCGCGAGCAAATGATTGCTCAACGTCAGAAAGTAATTAATGAGAAGCAAACACGTCTTACCGAGCTAGAAAGACAGCAAGCTTCTTTAGAACAGCAACTCGCAAAATTGGGACAATCCAATCGAGATTTACGTTTAGGAAAGCTAGCTTTAGTCAGAGGACAAGTAATTGCTGAAGCAGTAGTTCGCGTTGAAAAACCTGAAGCAGCCAAACAAGCAGTAGTTAAATTATTGCAGGAAGCCAACCGTTCGGCTCTCAATAAATTAAGCGAACCTGGAAGTAATTTATCAACAGATGGGAAACCATCAATTCTGTTTGCAACTTCACAACAAATTCAGCAGTTAAGCAAGCAAATTGATGATGGTAGAGAATATGTAGTGCGAATTTTTTCCGCAGGAAATTATGTTCGAGGAGAAAAGCGTATTGAATTTTTTGCTGACGCAGCACCAAATCAAGTAGTCTTTCAAGCAGGTGAAGTACTAGCAACTACTACAGCAGATCCTCGAAACATGACATCAGATCAAGTAAGACAGCGACTTGAATTATTAATCTCTGCTTCTCAATTCCGCGCTCGTAATGCTGGTATTTTAGAAAGTATTCAAATAGAGGGCACTTTTATTAGATTTGTATCTTTATTACGGCAGTACAATCAATCGTTAGATATTAAAGCCGTTGCCGCAAACGATACTTATAGAGCCGGACCTTTAAAAGTTAAACTAGTAGCAATATTAAATGGGAAAATAATTTTTAGTACATAGAGAAGTTTTTGAAATTTTTGAACTTTTTGAAGCTGTGATTGGGTTTTTAGGAAAATATTGTAGGGAATAAGGAGTAGAGAACAGTATAAAAGTCACTTTTAAAAAAACTTGTTTTAGCGATATTTATTAGTAATATTTCAGTAATATTTATATGACTTCCCGTGAATTTTCACCTTCCGACTCGGTGATTTTAGGTTTCGACCCAGGAAAAGATAAATGTGGTGTGGCCGTGATGGGGCTGGATAGACAGCTTCAATATCATGAAGTTGTGTCTTCTAGTTCAGTTATAGCCGCTATTGATGATTTATATCAAAAATATCCGATTTCCTTGTTAGTAATGGGGAACCAAACCACATCAAAACGTTGGAAACAGCAAATACAGGAAAAATTATCCTCAACAGTAAATATTATTTTAGTCGATGAGCGCTATACAAGTTTGGAAGCACGCGACCGCTACTGGTTAATGTACCCACCTCAAGGATTGAATAAACTATTACCCAAAGGAATGCGAACACCTCCACGTCCCATTGATGACATTGTTGCTATTTTGCTCATCGAAAGATATCTCAATCGTTTGACCGAGTGATTAAGAGGGGGAGATAGGGAGATAGGGAGATAGGGAGATAGGGAGATAGGGAGATAGGGAGAGGGGGAGATAGGGAGATAGGGAGAAATGACAACTGATAACTGATAACTGATAACTGATAACTGATAACTGATAACTGATAACTGATTAAATATCCGCTCGAATGGTAAAAGCATAATCTCCACCTGGTTCTAATTGATAGTCTTTTTGTTCTAAAAAGCGGCTGAGAGGTTCTTTGATTAATGCTCGACCTTGTGAAGGTGTAATCAACAAATCTCCTTGACGAAAATGCCACTGAAATTGCCACTGAAATTCACCTGCTCTTACTTCTCCTTTTAATAAACCCTCTTCCCACGATTGTCGGGTTATCCTTACTTGGGCTTCTGTTTTCGGTAGTCGTTTGGAACTCACGATTGATGCAATAACGCAGTTTTAATAATTTGTACTTTTTTTCATGATTTACGCAAAACCCCCCTTTTTGTAAAGGGGGGATTCAGGGGGATTTTTCATGACTGATGCGTAAGTCCTATACTTAACATAACTTAATTTTTATATTTGGCTAGAATAATTGGTTCAAATTAGCATTTAGTTTAATCATTTAGTTTAATCATTTAGGTTGAACCACCAAGCAATTCCTGGTGGTTAGTATTAATCAGTATTCATTTTTCAAATTGCAGTGCGGATTTTAGATTTGTGTATTCACAATCTAAATCTAAAATCCTTGTTTTTAAGCGTTAGCAGCTGCTTCTCTAGCCGCAGCAGCTTGTTCTGGGTGAATACCTAAACGAGTTAGATTTATTCTACCTTTATTGTCAATTTCCCGAACTTTGACGATTACTTCGTCACTAACTGCAACTTCATCTTCAACTTTACCGACTCGATAGTCAGCTAGTTGGGAAATATGAATCATTCCTTCTTTCCCAGGTAAAAACTCCACGAAAGCACCAATCGGTATGATTCTTGTCACTCTACCGACGTAAACATCGCCTTCATTGAGCTTGCGCGTCATTGATTGAATAATAAAGCGGGCTTTTTTAGCTTTACCTTCATCTAAAGCCGCAATGGTCACGGTACCATCATCTTCAATGTCAACAGTGGCACCTGTTTCTTCGGTAATTCCTTTGATGGTTTTACCACCAGGCCCAATTACTAAACCAATCATGTCTGGGTCAATCTTGATGCTCAACAAGCGTGGAGCAAAGGGTGACATTTCTTCCCGTGGTTTTTCTATGCAGGCAAGCATTTTTTCTAAAATGTGTAATCTAGCACTTTTAGCTTGATTAACTGCTTGAGCAACAACCTCTAGGGATAAACCAGTGATTTTCATATCCATTTGCAAAGCTGTGATACCAGTATCGGTACCGGCAACTTTAAAGTCCATGTCGCCCAAGAAGTCTTCAATACCTTGGATGTCAGTTAAAACACGTACTTCACCATCTTCTCTAATTAAACCCATTGCCGCACCACTAACGGGTTTTGTGATTGGTACGCCTGCATCCATTAACGCTAAGGTGGAACCACATACAGAACCCATTGATGTAGAACCGTTGGAAGAAAGTACCTCAGATACTACCCTAAGTACGTAAGGGAATTCACTTTTTGGTGGTAACACGGGTAATATCGCTCGCTCTGCTAAAGCACCGTGACCGATTTCTCTTCGTCCGGGTGGACGTAAAGGTTTGGTTTCTCCAACAGAATATGGTGGAAAGTTGTAATGGTGGAGATACTGCTTTTGCTGGTTTGGTTGCAAGTCATCGTTTAAATTTTGAGCATCTCCAGGAGTTCCCAAAGTACAAATAGATAGGACTTGGGTGAGTCCCCTGTTAAATAAACCGCTACCGTGAACCCGTTTTGGTAAAAGCTCTACTTGGCAGGATACCGGACGAACCTGATCGAGCTTACGACCATCAACGCGAACACCATCTTCAACGATTTGACGGCGCATCAGCTTTTTGGTGATACCTTTAAAAGTATTGCCGAGTGCCTTAGTATTCTCCGTTGCAGCGACTCGAATTGGATCTTCTTCCGATAACTCTTCAATTTCTGCCGAGATTTTTTCTTTAATCAGATCCAAAGCATCATCGCGTTCGGCTTTAGTAAAATCAAACTGCGATAAAACTTTTTTGATTCCATCCTTAGCTCGGTCGTTAATATAGTTTTCCAGAGTGGTGTCTACTTCTGGTGGTTCTTCACTAACAATCTCAATACCTAGCTCTTCAATCAAATCCAGTTGGGCTTGGATTAAATCTTGTACCGCTTCGTAACCAAATTCAATGGCTTCGATAATATCCTGCTCTGGTAATTGATTGGCTCCAGCTTCCACCATGATTACGCCATCTGGGGAGCCTGCAACAACTAAATCCAAGTCTCCAGCGGTGATTTCTGCATAGGTAGGGTTGATAATAAAATCATCTCCCACTAAGCCAACTCTTACCGCAGCCATTGGTCCTTTGAAGGGAATTTTTGCTAACAAAGTCGCAATACTTGCACCAGTCACGGCTAGCACATCCGGCGGTACTTGTTCATCTACCGAAAGAGTGGCAGCGATAATTTGCAGGTCATCTCTCAACCACGAAGGAAACAAAGGACGCATGGGACGGTCAATTAAACGACTAGTAAGAGTCGCTTTTTCTGGAGGTCGTCCTTCTCTTCTTAAAATACCTCCGGGAATTCTACCTGCTGCATACAATCTCTCTTCGTAATCTACAGTCAAAGGTAAAAAATCAATCCCTTCTCTTCCTTGCGATCGCGTCGCCGTTACCAATACTGCCGTGTCCCCAGATTGTATCATTACAGACCCGCCAGCCTGGGGAGCTAACACGCCAACTTTCAGTCGAATATCCCGTCCGTCAAAGGATATTGACTTTTCAAATTCTTCCATTCAGTTCTTTTTCCTTCTATGCACTATTCGCTCTCAGTGGCAATCCTAACATTTATGCTTTATTGCTTGCCCAAGTAGCGATTGAAATCAGTTACCAGTTAACAGTGAAGAGTAACTTTTATTTAATTTCTTTGAGTTTTATTTATAATTCTTAATTATGTTTGAGAGGAAATAGGGAATAGGGAAGAGGGGGAAGAGAGGGAAGAGGGGGAAGATTACCATTCCCAATTAGTAATTATTAACTCCTAACTCCTAACTCTTAATTCGCGATACATTATCAAAGCATCTATATATGAATCGTCTTCTAACTCCACCGCTGTGGGAATTCGTCCGATAGTTTGAAATTTTAAAGATTCCCACAGCTTAATTGAAGGTATATTGGTTTCAAATACCAAATTGAACATTACTGCTTGATAACCAAGACTAGGAGCAATTGCGAGCATTTTTTCACCCATAAATCGGCCAATACCTTGACCTCGCATTTGTGGTTGTACAATAAAACCAGCGTTGCAAATATGGCTAGATTTCCCAGAAAAGTTTGGTTTGATGTAAAAAGCAGCTAATATTTCTTGTGGGTGAGACTCGTTGTTCGGAACCATTGATTTGACTACAAAGGAATGACCCAAAAGCCAGTAAGCATCAAAATCTAACTTTGTTAAAACCTGTTTTTGGGGATAATATTTTCCTTCTAGAACTATGAGATTGAGTAGCTCTCTTACCTGCTCTGATTCTTGAGGATGCATATAATCCAATTCTACTTGTATGCCGTTTTTTAAATTTGTATAAACTGGTAGCTGCATTTTTGTTAATCTTGATTAAGTTATATTTTAGAATTTTTGATTAAATTAAAATAATTGTACAAAATAGCTTTTCATAAATTGTTACACCCAGTATCGGAGGATAATAAAATTGATTAACTTTACAGATAATTGAAATATTTGAATGCAGATTCTAGCCAGATTATTAATAATTATTGTATACTGCTCATTTATTTATAAATATTTTGATATTTAATTGTATTAAATCATGATACTTAGTTATATTTATGCTTAAGTATATTTAATGAGTTTTTAAGGCTAATAAAATATTCTATTTCAAACTAATTCGCCGAAAATTATAGTTCTACAAGGAAAAAGAGTGTAGTTGACATATGGCAATTTTACACGGTAGTTGGTTATTACAAGGTCAAAGCAATTGTTTTTTTATATGGGGAGAAACTTGGCGTTCTATAAGTAGCGATTCGGTTGAAGATGAATTAACAAAAGTGCAGCCTCACCCTTTCGGTATGACACCGTTAGAATTATTGGAATTATTGCAACAAGGCAATCTAAAAATCCCTAATTCATGGGTAAAAATTCTAGCTGATGCTAATACTAAATCTGGCAAAAAACGTAAATCTACAGCTAGCGAAGATGTTAATTTACCTTCTTCGTCTATAGTATTAGCTTTACCTACTCGTATTCCTCAAGAAAACAAAAAGAAGAAAAAGAAAAAGGATATTGACTTGATACAACCCCTACATTCAGGGATTGCTAATGAAGTCGTCAACGAACAATATCTTTACTCCTGGCAAGTTGAAGGTTTTTGCTTGAACTCTACAGAAGCAGTAAAATTTTTAACTTCACTGCCGATGAATGTTGCTTCGGAGTCAGAAAATTTTATCGGAGGAGATTTACGTTTTTGGTCGCAAATCAGCCGCTGGGGTCTAGATTTGATTGCCAGGTGTAAGTTATTACCCTCAATACAAAACGCATCGGATGATGCCAAAATTGCTAGCTGGGAAGCACTTTTAGATAGTGCTGTTGATGGAAGTCGGTTGGATAAATATTCGCGATTAATGCCTTTATCTTGTCGGTTGTATCAAGGACAGATTCAAACACAAGAAGATAATTACCAAGCAATTAATTTACCTCCCGAACCCGAACAACTACTGCTAGACTTTCTAAATAAAACTGTAGATGCTCAAGTGCGAGAAATGGTAAACTCCCTTGACGCAGCAGAAACTAGATTGCTCGCATCTTTACCATCTGTAATTAGACAATGGTTACATTCTCTAACTAGTAAGAAAAATTCATTGAGTGCTGAAACTCAGGAAGTTGAAAGATTAGAAGCTGCGCTCAATTCTTGGACTTTACCTTTACAAAATCAACTGGGAACCAGAAGTCTCTTCCGCACTTGTTTTGCATTGCGTACTCCAGAAGAAGGTGAGACACAATGGTTGTTGGAATATTATTTACAAGCGATTGATGATAAAGAATTTTTGTTAGATGCACAAACGATTTGGAACCATCCAGTTGAGCAATTCGTTTACCAAAATCGTACCGTTAATAAACCTCAAGAAACATTTTTGAGGGGTTTGGGTTTGGCTTCGCGGCTTTACCCAATTATAATACCAAGTTTGGATACAGCTTTACCCCAATCTTGTCGGCTCGAACCGATGCAAGCCTATGATTTTATCAAGTCGGTAACTTGGAGACTTGAAGATAACGGTTTGGGTGTAATTTTACCCGATTCCCTAGCAAATCGCGATGGCTGGGCTAATCGTTTAGGTTTGAAAGTCAGCGCTCAAACTCCCAAGAAGAAAACCGAGCGCTTGGGTTTACAAAGTTTGCTCAACTTCAAATGGGAATTAGCGATTGGAGGACAAACTCTTTCCAAACAGCAATTTGACAAACTAGTGGCTTTAAATAGTCCGTTGGTGCAAATTAATGACGAGTGGGTAGAACTACGTCCCCAAGATATCAAGACAGCACAGACATTTTTTGCTGGTAGAAAAGAAAAAATGTCGCTGTCTTTGGAAGATGCTTTAAGGTTGGGTTCCGGAGATACTCAAACCATCGAAAAATTACCTGTAGTCAGCTTTGAAGCTTCCGGAGCTTTGCAGGAGTTAATTAATAATCTGACAGACAATCAAGATTTAGAACTGTTACCCACTCCCGAAAGTTTTCATGGAGAATTGCGCTCCTATCAAAAACGAGGAATGTCTTGGCTGGCATTTTTGGAACGTTGGGGTTTGGGTGCTTGTTTGGCTGATGATATGGGTTTGGGGAAATGCGTTGCACCGGATACTCAAATTTATATCAATGGTTGTTTGAAAACTGCCGAATATATTTGGGAAAATTATGCGGGAGAAACACAATTTGATGGTGAAGGATATTGGAGCGAATTCACAGATAAATTAATAGTTAATTCCATAAATGAGTCAACGGGTAAAATTATTCAAGCTCCCATTCGACGACTTTACCGACAACAAGTCAAAGAAAAATTAAGAAAAATCGAGTTAGAAGATGGTAGCAGCATTACTATTACTCGTCGTCACAAATTGTTGACGGATAAAGGTTGGACAAATAACTTTGAAATAGGAGATTGCATTGGAGTACCAGCGAATAACTCCTCAGCGAACCTCCGCGAACCTTTGCGTTTAAAAAATACAACTGCTCTGACTCAAAATAGCAACATCGCTTTAAAAGAAAAACCAATCAGCAAAGAAATTTCTTACTGCAAAATAGAAAGCATTGAAGATGTAGATTACGAGGGATGGGTTTACGATTTTGAGGTTGAAAAACATCATAACTTCGTTGCGAATAATATTATTTGTCATAATACGGTTCAATTCATAGCCTTTCTACTGCATTTAAAAGAAGAATCAGCCTTAGAAAAACCCACATTATTAGTTTGTCCAACTTCAGTATTAGGAAACTGGGAACGAGAAGTCAAAAAATTTGCTCCGGAACTCAAAGTTTTACAGTATCACGGTGATAAACGTCCCAAAGGGAAAGCTTTTCAAACTGCTGTCAAAGACAAAAATATTGTAATTACCAGTTACTCCTTAGTTCATCGCGATTTGAGTTCACTGCAAGATATTTCTTGGCAAATAATCGCTTTAGATGAAGCTCAAAATGTTAAAAATGCCGATGCAAAACAATCCCAAGCAGTAAGAAAATTAGAACCAGATTTTCGGATTGCTTTAACAGGTACTCCGGTAGAAAATAGACTGCAAGAATTGTGGTCGATTATGGATTTCTTAAATCCAGGATATTTAGGAAACAAACAGTTTTTTCAAAGACGCTTTGCAATGCCAATTGAAAAATATGGGGATACTTCTTCCTTATCACAACTGCGCTCCTTGGTTCAACCGTTTATTTTGCGTCGTTTAAAAACCGACCGCGATATTATTCAAGATTTACCTGAAAAACAGGAAATGACTGTTTTTTGTGGCTTAACTCCCGAACAAGCAAAGCTTTATCAACAAGTAGTAGAAGATTCCCTTGCCGAAATTGATGATGCAGAAGGATTGCAGCGTCGGGGAATGATTTTGAGTCTACTTGTGAAATTAAAACAAATTTGCAACCACCCAGCACAGTATTTAAAGAAAAAGAAATTAGAGCAATACGATTCAGCCAAACTTCAGCGCTTGGACGAAATGCTAGAAGAAGCAATATCAAACGGCGATCGCGCTTTAATTTTCACTCAATTTGCGGAGTGGGGTAAATTGCTCAAACCCCATCTAGAAGAGAAGTTGAAACGAGAGACTTTGTTTTTATACGGTAGTACAACCAAAAAACAGCGCGAGGAAATGATAGACCGTTTTCAACACGACCCCCAAGCACCACCCGTGATGATTCTTTCCTTAAAAGCAGGTGGTGTCGGACTTAATTTAACTCGTGCAAATCATGTATTTCACTTTGATAGATGGTGGAATCCCGCAGTAGAAAATCAAGCTACAGACCGGGTATTTCGTATCGGTCAAACAAAAAACGTACAGGTACATAAATTTGTTTGTACCGGTACTTTAGAAGAAAAAATTCACGACATGATTGAAAGCAAAAAGCAATTAGCAGAACAAGTTGTAGGTGCTGGTGAAGAATGGTTAACTGAAATGGACACCGACCAACTCCGAAACTTATTAATACTTGATAGAGATGCTGTTATTGAAGAAGAGAATTAAAAGTTAGAGGTGATAGGTAAGAGGTAAGAGGTCAAAGGTTGAAGGTTAAAGGTTAAAAATTCCTAATTACTAAATCAATTATGAATATTCACTTTTAACAATTTTACAATTACCAATTACCAATTACCAATTCCCAATTACCAATTCCCAATTACCAATTCCCAATTACCGATACTAACCCCCAATTACCAATTACCAATTCCCAATCTAATATCATGCAAGCAAATTACGATTTACAAGCATCAAGAGAATGGTGGTCGCAGCGATGGTTAGAATTATTAGATTCTTATCGCTTTAAAAAACGTTTGGAGCGTGGGAGAAATTATGCTCGTCAAGGAAATATTCTCAGCATCGAATTCGCAAATGCTAAAGTATTGGCTAAAGTGCAGGGAAGCGAACCAGAACCTTATAGTCTTTCTCTTTCTCTAGATTCTTTTAGCGATGAAGAATGGGGTTTTGTTGTGGAAACAATGTCCCAAAAAGCAATCTTTTCTGCCAAGCTATTAGCAGGAGAAATGCCACAAAATATAGAAGAAGTATTTACAGCAAATGGTTTGTCTTTGTTTCCTTTCACGTTATCTGAAGTTCACAGTAAATGCTCTTGTCCCGACAAAGCTAATCCCTGTAAGCATATCGCTGCGGTTTACTATCAATTAGCAGACCGCTTCAGTGAAGACCCGTTTGTACTATTCCAATTACGAGGACGTAGCAAACAAACTATTCTCAACGATTTACGCCAAATACGCAGCGATAAAGTTGAAAATACAGAGACTTCAGACGTTCAAGACTCCATTAATAACGAGCAAAAATCTTTAAACCTAGAAAATTTCTGGCAATATAATCAACCTTTAGAATCCTCATTAGTAGTAATTGCACCATCAACAGGAGAAACCGTTTTAGATGTGTTAGGCTCCATTCCTTTAGCAAAAGAAGATGAAAATATTGCAAATACAAATTCTACAGATATTGTCATGAAATATCTTAATTCAGTGTATAAAGATGCCAGTCAGAAAGCATTTTTAGCGGCTATGAATCAGTGAACAGTCAACAGTTAACAGTGAGCAGTTATTAATAATGAGTTAACAGTGATTTTTTAGATAATAAGTAGCTAGGTGGGAATAAACCGAACTATGTAAAGGAATGTAAAATCTCTGAAAACCTTGCGGCAATCCACAGCTGAGCCGCACCTAGCGGTGAACGCTGAATGCTTCACTCCACTATCTCCCTCCGGGAGACGCTGCGCTAACGTTCCATTCGCAATGACGTAGTTATAATTTTTTCACCCACCTACTTAAATATAATTTTTGCTGTTAAAACTTAATAATAAATTTTGCCCAGTTTTAAGAATTAGCTGCAAAAACCTAAAATAAGTACTATTTACAAAGTAAAGTATCGAAATTTATATTTTGTACTGTAGCAATCCTAGACGAGTTGTGAGTCGGGTAGGTGCCAGAAACCCGGTTTTTCCAAAAAACCGGGTTTCTAAAATCTCACAAATGATTTAGTAATGCTATATTTCTATAAAAAAATAGCTGTTTGTATTAAAAAATCTGTCTTAAACGACTTTTAAATGATAATTATTAACTTGCGTAACTATTTACTGATAACTGGTCACCCAATTAAATAAGAATGGAACTTCAAAGCAAAATTATTACCGTAGAGTTGAGTGATGGCACGAATGTAAGAGTTGAAGCTACTCTTATTGGGGACCGTAAATTAACTTTCCAAACCCGACCGTTTAGTGAAGTTACAAATGCTATAGAGTCTTTGACAAAGGACATTGCGGAAACTGTACAAAAGGTAAAACCAGATAAAGCACGTGTCAGATTTGGAATAGATGTTGGTATTGAATCTGGTAAACTCACACCTTTGCTTGTTAAAGATGCTTCGACGGGTAATATTGAGATTACTTTGGAATGGAGTAATTAGGTTTTGATAAAGGGAATAGGGAATAAATAGGGAATAGAGAACAGGGAATAAAATATTCTGGTCAAGTTTACACAAAATATAAAATCCAGAAAAAACGCATCCGTTATTAAAATCCAAAATCCAAAATCCCTTCGTAAAAGCATCCGTTACCAAAATCCTTCGAGGATGCGTTTGGGAAAAGAAGTTGAGGGGAGTGGTGTAAGCGAAGCTTTCTCTTAGAGTACCCGTTCACCCGTAAGGGTGTGGTTAAGGGGGAGACACGCCATTTGCTCTACTTGGGAAAACCCCAAGACCGGACTGACTCAACTTTCCGCAAAATAAAAAAGCTCCCGCTTTTACACGGGAGCAATAGATTGTCAGTAATGAAATTTAGTACCTTCTAAACTAGATAAACTAGTCTAAGTCAGGCATAAACATTACTGGTTCGGATTCGCGGTCGATACCTTTCTCGAATCCACCAGCAGCCGCGCGAGCGCGACCTGCGTGCCATAAGTGACCAATTAGGAAGAAGAATCCTAATACGAAGTGAGATGTAGCCAACCACGCACGAGGAGACACGTAGTTAAAGGAGTTAATCTCAGTCGCAACACCACCCACAGAGTTCAAGGAACCCAAAGGTGCGTGAGTCATATATTCAGCAGCACGACGAGCTTGCCAAGGCTGAATGTCATTCTTAACTTTTTCTAAGTCAAGACCGTTAGGACCGCGTAAAGGCTCCAACCAAGGACCGCGGAAATCCCAGAAGCGCATGGTTTCACCACCGAAGATGATTTCACCACTAGGAGAACGCATCAAGTATTTACCAAGACCTGTAGGACCTTGAGCAGAACCTACGTTAGCACCTAATCTTTGGTCGCGAATCAAGAAGGTCAAAGCTTGAGCTTGAGAAGCTTCTGGGCCTGTAGGACCAAAGAATTCGCTAGGATAAGCGGTGTTGTTGTACCAAACCATAATGGAAGCAATGAAGCCCATTAAGGATAAAGCACCCAAACTGTAGGAAAGATACGCTTCACCAGACCAGATGAAAGCACGACGTGCCCAACCAAAAGGCTTAGTAAGAATGTGGAAGATACCACCAGAAATACACATGATGGCAACCCAAATGTGACCACCAACAATATCTTCTAGGTTATCAACACTGGTAATCCAACCTTCACCACCGAAGGGAGACTTGAGTACGTAACCGAAGATTACTGCTGGGTTCAATGTTGGGCTGGTTACGACGCGGACATCTCCACCACCTGGTGCCCAGGTATCGTATAAGCCACCGAAGAACATTGCTTTGAGAACCAACAATAAGGCACCACATCCCAAAATAATGAGGTGGAAACCGATGATGTTGGTCATCTTGTTCTTGTCTTTCCAGTCATAACCAAAGAAAGAAGAATATTCTTCTAAGGTTTCTGGACCGCGAACTGCGTGATAAATACCGCCAAAACCTAATACAGCCGAAGATATTAAGTGAAGTACACCAACAACGAAGTAAGGGAAGGTGTCGATAACTTCACCACCAGCACCTACACCCCAACCTAAAGTTGCGATATGAGGCAACAGGATTAAACCCTGTTCGTACATTGGCTTTTCAGGGATAAAGTGAGCAACCTCAAATAAGGTCATTGCTCCAGCCCAGAAAACGATTAAACCAGCATGAGCTACGTGAGCGCCCAATAGTTTACCGGAAAGATTGATTAAACGAGCGTTACCAGACCACCAAGCAAAGCCAGTGCTTTGTTGGTCGCGTCCGCCCGATGCGATTGCTTGATTAGAGAGCGTTACCACGTGGTAGAACCTCCTCTGGGAATG
Organism: Calothrix parasitica NIES-267; assembly: GCF_002368095.1. Taxonomy (GTDB): domain Bacteria; phylum Cyanobacteriota; class Cyanobacteriia; order Cyanobacteriales; family Nostocaceae; genus Rivularia; species Rivularia parasitica. The sequence goes on from NZ_AP018227.1 coordinate 4,106,616, forward strand.
TAAATTGTTCGTGGGGCTGATCTTGAGGAGCCATCCATGCACGGATACCCTCATTCAGCAAAATGTTTTTCGTATAGAAAGTTTCAAATTCTGGGTCTTCAGCCGCTCTCAATTCTTGAGATACGAAGTCATAAGCACGTAAGTTTAGCGCTAAGCCAACTACACCTACTGCGCTCATCCATAACCCAGTTACTGGTACGAACAGCATGAAGAAGTGCAACCAGCGTTTGTTAGAGAATGCAATACCGAAAATCTGAGACCAGAAACGGTTTGCAGTCACCATTGAGTAGGTTTCTTCTGCTTGGGTTGGTTCAAATGCACGGAAGGTATTAGAACCGTCGCCATCTTCAAACAAGGTGTTTTCAACGGTTGCACCGTGAATCGCACACAATAGCGCACCACCCAATACACCTGCTACTCCCATCATGTGGAAGGGATTCAAAGTCCAGTTATGGAAACCTTGGAAGAATAGCAAGAAACGGAAGATTGCTGCTACACCAAAACTTGGTGCGAAGAACCAAGAAGACTGACCCAAGGGGTACATCAAAAATACGCTGACGAATACCGCGATAGGTGCAGAAAATGCGATGGCGTTGTAAGGACGAATTCCCACCAAACGGGAAATCTCAAATTGACGCAACATGAAGCCAATCAAAGCGAAAGCTCCGTGTAGCGCAACGAATGCCCACAATCCACCCAATTGACACCAACGAGTGAAGTCACCTTGAGCTTCGGGTCCCCACAAAAGCAATAGGGAATGTCCCATGCTGTCTGCGGGTGTGGATACTGCTACGGTCAAGAAGTTACAACCTTCCAAATAAGAAGATGCTAAACCGTGAGTGTACCAGGAGGTAACAAAAGTTGTACCTGTTAGCCATCCGCCTAGAGCCATGTAGGCACAGGGGAAGAGTAGTATACCCGACCAACCAACGAAAACGAATCTATCTCGTTTTAACCAGTCATCGAGTACGTCAAACCAGCCTCTACTACTAGGGGCGCGTCCAACTGCGATGGTCATTTGGACAAAAATCCTCTTTTACTAAAATTGCTACGTTTCAAAGAAACAAAGTTTTTATTCAAGCACTCTCGACAGTTTCAATACCGTCAATTTTATGAGAAAATAGCACCAAGTTAGTAGTAGTTTCTCATGGTCGTGCCAGAGAATAATCACACGCTGGATTCAGAGCATGATTACTTAATAATTCTTAACTTATCACATTAGTCAATGTTTGTGACCAATTTATACTCATAAATCAGGCAGTTAGTGCAAAGTCACTATAACCATCAATATCAGAATATTTACAATTTGACACAACTTTTCTCATAAAACTTAAATTTATTAGAAAATCTAAAGAATTTGAAATAGTCAGCCCCTGTGGTGGCAGACTTGAATGAAGAGAATTTCTCGCAACCTCTCAAAATAGTGACATGACCGCATCAACAACTATTCAAAAAAGTAACAGCGTCTTTAATCAAAAGGTTTTGGGTTCTCGTAGGTTAAGTAATTATTTTTGGGCAACAGTAGTTTTACTTGGAGCCGGAGGTTTTCTGCTAGCCGGATTATCCAGTTATTTTCAGAAAAATTTACTTCTAGTCACCGACCCCACTCAATTAGTGTTTGTCCCTCAAGGATTAGTGATGGGGATATACGGTGTCGCAGGATTGCTACTGGCTACATATTTGTGGCTGGCAATTGTGTGGGACTTAGGAGGTGGGTACAACGAATTTAATCGGGACGCAGGTCAAGTAAAAATCTTCCGTTGGGGATTCCCTGGAAAAAATCGGAGAATCGAAATTGATTGTTCTACCGAAGACGTGCAATCAGTGCGAGTAGAAATCAAAGAGGGATTAAATCCCCGTCGCGCACTTTATCTACGAGTAAAAGGTCGTAGAGATATACCTTTAACAAGAGTAGGTCAGCCACTGTCTTTGGAAGAATTAGAAACTCAAGGTGCTAAGTTGGCTAAATTTCTAGAAGTACCGCTTGAAGGATTGTAGGGAGATGGGGGATGGGGAGACAAGAAGATAGGGAGACAAGGAGATGGGGAGATGGGGAGATGGGGAGATGGGGAGATAGGGAGATAGGGGGACAAGGAGAAGTATAAATTCTTAACTCTTAACTAATTATTCGCAATGCCCCATGCCCCATGCCCAATCACCAATCCAAAATTGCCTTGTTGCCTAAATCGCTATAGAAGCTAAGATACATGGGTTGAGTTTTGTAGTGGAAATGCTGTTAAAAGCTCCTAAGTATTTTTTGGTTACGTTTTTGGTTGTCAGTGCTTTGATGTTGAACGGGTGTTCTGGTGAAGAGGTAGCTTCTACTACGACTTCTCCAAACGCTACTGTAGCCGAAGCAAACAGTGATACAACCGCACAAGCAAATCTTGCATCTGAAGTAAAAAAAGAGGCTAAGGAGACTGTTCCTGGAATGAGTGATTTACCCAGACTTGAAGGTGAAGCTACTGTAGTGATGACTATCAATGGTTCGCCAGTTACTGTTGAACTGGATGGGAAAAATGCTCCTGTCACTTCTGGTAACTTTGTAGATTTAGTCCAGAAAGGTTTCTATGATGGTTTGACTTTCCATAGAGTGATTAAAGACCCTCAACCATTCGTAGCCCAAGGAGGAGACCCCAAAGGTAACGGAACTGGTGGGTATATCGCTAATGGTAAAGAGCGCAATATTCCCTTAGAAATCAAACCAGAAGGTGATGAGCCAATTGTTTATGGCAAAACCTTTAAGAGAGCAAATATTCGCAAACAACCCGAGCTACAACATAAAGCAGGTGCCATCGCAATGGCAAGGTCGCAAAATCCAGACTCTGCTTCTTCACAGTTTTACTTTGCTCTAGCTGATTTAGCTTTTCTCGATGGTGATTATGCAGTATTCGGAAAAATCACCGAAGGAATGGATGTTGTAAATAAAATCAAACAAGGTGACAAAATTGAGAATGCTAAAGTCACCAAAGGTGCGGAAAATTTGAAAAACCCTGGATAGTTTGATGGGGATGGGGAAAAGGGGATAAGGAGACAAGGAGACAAGGAGATAAGGGGAAATTTAAACTCCTAACTCCTAACTCCTAACTCCCAACTATTTGTAATCCCTAATCCCCATTCCCAATTTATAATCTAAAATTTATAATCTAAAATCTAAAATTGAATCGGGTTGTAGTTACTGGTATTGGTTTAATTTCTGCCTTGGGTAATAACCTGGAAGATAGTTGGCGGAATTTAATTGTTGGTAAATCTGGAATTAATATATATCAACCTTTTCCAGAGTTGGAACCTCTTCCTTTAGGTTTAATTAACAATCAACCAGCAGAGTTAAAAAACATTACTCAACAAGCAGTTACTTCTGCTTTGCAGGATGCTTCATTAATTCCACCATTACCCAATTGCGGAGTTGTAATTGGTTCGAGTCGGGGTTATCAAGCGGAATTAGAAAAGATAGCAAGGGAAATTTATGGAGACAAGGAGATAGGGGGACAAGGAGACGAGGTAGAAAAATTTTCTCCCAATCTCCCCCTCTCCCCCTCCCCCCACGCCACTTGCTTCAAGTCGGGGAACCCGCCCAACGCAGTGGCTCCTCTCCCCCTCCTCTCTTCGCTTCCTCACATGAATGCGACAGCAGCGGCGCAAATTGTTGGTGCAACAGGAATTGTCTTAGCACCAATGGCTGCTTGTGCTACTGGTATTTGGGCGCTTTTTCAAGGTTTCGATTTGATTAAATCTGGTCGCTGCGAACGAGTTGTTGTGGGTGGGGTAGAAGCGACCATTACACCTTTAACGATTACTGGTTTTGAAAAAATGGGTGCTTTAGCTAAAACTGGTGCTTATCCTTTTGATGTGAATCGAGAAGGATTGGTTTTAGGTGAAGGTGGAGCGGTATTTGTTTTGGAATCAGCCGAATTAGCAATTCAGCGTGGAGCGAAGATATACGGTGAATTTTGCGGCTTTGGGTTAACTTCGGATGCATATCACGCGAATCGACCAGACCCCGAAGGAAAAGGGGCTGTTTTTGCAGTTCAACAATGTTTACATCGCGCTAATATTTTTCCTGAAGATATCGATTATATTCACGCTCACGGCACGGCTACGCAGATGAATGACCGGGTTGAGAGTAAGGTTATACAAAAAATATTTTCAAAAGATATAGAAGTTAGTTCTACTAAGGGAGCTACCGGTCATACTTTGGGAGCTTCTGGAGCTTTAGGGGTTGCTTTTTCTTTAATGAGTTTGAAGCATCAAATTTTACCGCCTTGCGTAGGTTTACAAGAATCGGAATTTGATTTGAATTTAGTTAGAGAAGCACGTCAAAGTAATGTTGAAAAAGCAATGTGTTTCAGTTTTGGGTTTGGGGGACAAAATGCAGCTGTAGTTTTGGGTAATGGAAGTGATGTTAGAAAGAATTAATAGTGAATATTGAAAATTTTGATATTACCTTCATTACTCAGTTAATACCTAACCAATATTGTTGCCGACTTATTTAATATGGTGAACTACCAGGCTAAATAATTAATTCAAAGTTGATACACGCTCATTCAGTGCTACATTCATATTTTCATAAGCTGGCTTAAGGGACATTATACGTTCGCTACCCATAAACCATGCATATAGTCCAAAAAAATCTTCTCCGTGAACTAAGCGAGTTCCAGAATGGCAGCTGGATAACTTCCAATAATGAAAACCGCTTAAAATTCCAGGAACACCCCCTTTCCAAGCAAGCATTTCACTGGGTTGATTGTTGACAATAACGGCTTGAAAACTATATTTTCTGCCAGAATTATCCGGTGCGGATACCTTTAATTTTAGCTTTGCTCCTATTTCTGGCTTTCCCGTTACCTCAAGAATCATAGGATTCCATTCGGGATAAGATTCAAAATCAATCAAGATGTCCCAAATTTGCTCTGGTGAAGCTGGAATAATGGTTTCAGTTTCAATTCTAATCATAAATCTGGCTCTTTTCTAAGAGCAGCTTGACTACTTTTTATTTCAAGGTAAGGTAATCAATTTATCTTGACATCCTATACTTCAGACAGTAGCCAGTATTCCCAGCAGATATCATAATAAAAGTATAGAAATCTTAAAATATATTTACCAATGTTGGTATCCACCTCTGGCTGGTCTAAGGTCAAACATTCAATACAAGAAAAAATTCTTTTCGGAAATGAACCGACACCAGAGTTGTTCGCAATTCTTACCGTTTATTTTGTTCAAGGTATTTTGGGGCTGTCGCGTTTAGCGGTTAGCTTTTTTCTCAAAGATGAGCTTGGGCTGAGTCCTGCCGAGGTTTCAGCCTTATTTGGTATTGTCGTTTTACCTTGGGTTATTAAGCCTGTATTTGGGTTCTTTTCGGATGGTTTCCCGATATTAGGTTATCGACGACGACCTTATCTAATTTTATCGGGAATATTGGGAGCGTTGGCTTGGGTAGGTATGGCTACCGTAGTTCATAGTAGCTGGGCTGCGGTAACTGCTATTTTGTTAAGCTCGCTTTCGGTTGCGGTGAGCGATGTGATAGTTGATTCGCTGGTAGTAGAAAGAGCGAGAGCAGAATCGCAAGCTGAAGCAGGTTCTCTACAGTCGATTTGTTGGGGTGCTTCGGCGTTTGGGGGTTTGATAACTGCTTACTTTAGCGGATTTTTGTTAGAGCATTTCACAACGCGCACTGTATTTTGGATTACCGCTACATTTCCATTAATTGTCTCTGGAGTTGCTTGGTTAATTTCTGAATCTCCTGTAGAGAAGACAGACGATAATGAAGATGGTAAGAATAATAATTTTGAAGATGTCAAACAGCAAGTAAAGTTACTCCGTCAAGCGATAACTCAAAAAGCAATTTGGCTTCCCACCGCGTTTCTCTTTATTTGGCAAGCTACACCAGGTTCGGAATCGGCTTTTTTCTACTTCACTACTAACGAATTGCATTTCCAACCAGAATTTTTGGGAAGGGTACGTTTAGTAACGAGCATTGCTGCTTTAGTAGGAATTTGGATTTTCCAACGTTTTCTCAAAAGCGTTCCGTTTCGGGTAATTTTTGCTTGGAGTACGGTACTTTCAGCAATTTTGGGATTAACGACGCTATTGTTGGTAACTCATGCAAACCGTGCTTTAGGAATAGATGACCATTGGTTTAGCTTGGGTGATAGTTTGATTCTGACAGTAATGGGTCAAATCGCCTATATGCCAGTTTTGGTATTAGCAGCAAGAATTTGTCCTCCGGGAGTGGAAGCGACTTTATTTGCATTATTAATGTCGATAACTAACTTAGCGGGGTTAGTTTCTCACGAGACTGGTGCAATACTGATGCACTATTTGGGAGTAACTGAAACCAATTTTGACAAGCTTTGGTTATTGGTGACAATAACAAACCTCAGCACTTTGTTACCGCTACCGTTTATTAACTGGTTACCAGCTGCGGGGGAGGAAACTCCAGAACCAGCCCAAGCAGCTTTGAAAGAAAGCGAAAAACCAGACATTATGCCTAATTTAATGTCAGAATTAGTTATTAACCAACCAGCAGAAGAAGTGATTGATTGATAGGTCAAAGGTCAAAGGTTAAAGGTTAAAGGTTGAATAATATTTGCCTTTTGCTTTTAACTCTTAATTCCTAACTCTTAATTATTAACTTCTAACTCCTAACTTATGATTCATAACTATTTATTTAGAAATGCAGAATTTTCAAATTGACGAAATAGCTTCAAATGTTGCGGAAAAATCTTATTCTCGCGAAAGTTGGCAAGGTGGATATAAATCTTTAACAGAAGAATTAGATTATTGGGTTGATGATATTGAGGGAGAAATACCGGCTGATTTAAACGGTACGCTGTTTAGAAATGGACCTGGTTTACTTGATATTAATGGAAAAAATATTCATCATCCTTTTGATGGTGATGGAATGATTAGCCGGATTACTTTTACTAACGGACGCGCTCATTATCGCAATTGTTTTGTTAAAACTAAGGCTTATCTAGAAGAACAAAAAGCGGGTAAAATACTTTATCGCGGCGTATTTGGAACGCAAAAACCTGGTGGTTGGTTGGCGAATGCTTTCGATTTTAATTTGAAAAATATTGCTAATACGAATGTGATTTATTGGGGTGGTAAGCTGTTAGCTTTGTGGGAAGCTGCGGAACCTCATAAGCTTGACCCTCGAACTTTAGAAACTTTGGGTAAAGAATATTTTGATGGTGTTTTATCGGAAGGTGAAGCTTTTGCAGCACACCCGCGTTTTGACCCCAGTTGCGAACAAGATAATGGTGAACCTTGTCTGGTAAATTTTTCGATTAAACCGGGATTATCTACAACTATTACTATTTTTGAATTAGATACTAAAGGTAATATTGTCCGTAAGAATGCTCATAGCGTTCCGGGTTTTGCTTTTATTCACGATTTTGCGATTACCAAGAACTATTGTATTTTCTTTCAAAATCCTGTTGCTTTTAATCCGATTCCTTTTGCTCTAGGAATGCGCGGTGCTGGAGAATGTATTAAGTTTCAGCCCAATCAACCAACAAAGGTAATTATAATTCCCAGAAATATACAAAATAATTCTGATAAAAATAAGGTACAAATATTAGAAACGCAATCGGGATTTGTATTTCACCATACCAATGCTTTTGAAAAAGATGATGAAATAATAATTGATTCTATTTGCTACGAAGCTTTACCGGAAGTAGAACCAGAAAGCGATTTTCGAGAGACTAATTTTGAAGCTTTAAAACCCGGTCAGCTATGGAGATTTCATCTGAATCTTGAAAATAATACAGTATCAAAAGAATTAATTGAAAATCGTTGCTGTGAATTCCCTTGCGTACATCCGGAGAAAGTTGGCAGAGACTATCGTTATTTATACATGGGTGCGGGTCATGCTGCTGAAGGTAACGCTCCATTACAAGCATTTGAAAAGGTTGATTTAGCAACTGGTGAAAAACAGATTTGGAGCGCTGCACCTCATGGTTTTGCTAGCGAACCGAATTTCGTTCCTAGAAATCGTGAAGGTGATGAAGATGATGGTTGGTTGCTAGGTTTGGTTTATGATTCAACTCACCATCGTTCGGATGTAGTAATTTTTGATGCCAAAGAGTTGAATAAAGGACCAATTGCAAGGTTACATCTAAAGAATCATATTCCCTATGGGTTACATGGGAATTTTGTTAATGATGTGTTTGTTGATGTTTAGGGAATTGGTAATTGGTAATTGGTAATTGGTAAGTAGAAAAAACTTATAATCTGATATTGCTAGGTAATTATCTATGAAGTCAGAAACCCGGTTTCTTCGAGAAACCGGGTTTTTTGTTTTCTGATAACTGATAACTGTTAACTGTTAACTGCTAACTGTTAAATTGCACGAGAAAATTTATTTTGCTGAGTATTTTTGCGAGAATCAAATAGAACTGCAACATTTCGGACTAACAATCTACCAATTTCTGTAACTTCGATTTGATTCGGTGATAATTTAATCAGCCCATCTGCTTCTACTGATTTTAATGTTGCTAATTCTTGACAAAAATATTCGCGGAAATTAATTTGATATTTCTCTTCAATATCTGAAAAACGCAAGGTTTTACCGGACATAATACACATAATTACGTCTCTTCTAAGAATGTCATCCCAGCTTAATTTAAATCCTTTGTTGATTGGTAAAGTACCTGCTTTTACAGCTTGATAATAATCTTTGAGCTTTTTGTGATTTTGAGCGTAAGCATCTCTGAGCAAACTTACTGATGTTGAACCAAAACCAAATAGCTCCGTTTCTGCATGAGTTGTATAACCTTGGAAAGTCCTTCCCAAGCTACCATTGCTTTGTGCGATCGCCAATTCGTCGTCTGCTTTGGCAAAGTGGTCCATTCCGATAAACTGATAGTGATTTGCTGTCAGTTCCTCAATAGTCAATTGAAAAATTTCTAGTTTTTCTTGAGGTTTCGGTAAAGCATCTACTGGTAACTTTTTCTGTAAAGGTTTCAGCCAAGGTACATAAGCAAAATTAAAAACAGCAATTCTATCGGGGTTTAATGCAATCGTCTTTTTTATCGTCTTCCAAAAACCGTGCAAAGTTTGAAAAGGTAAACCATAAATTAAGTCTACATTCACACTTTTAAATCCAGCTTCTCGAATCCACTCCATTACATTGAACAGCATTTCTTCCGGTTGGACTCGATTGACAGCTACCTGAACCTGATAATTAAAATCTTGAATTCCGAAACTAATTCGATTAAAACCAATTTCTCGTAAAAATAAAATGTATTCTCTATCTACAGAAGTAGGATTAATTTCAATCGAAACTTCTGAAGAAGCATCAAGATTAAAATACTGATTAATATTTCCCCAAAGCTTTTTTACCTGATGTACTTTCAAATAATTTGGAGTTCCTCCTCCCCAATGCATTTGTACAACCTTTCTATCGGAATCAATCAAACTTGCTGTTTGCTGAATTTCTTTAACTAAATGCTCAACATAAGGAATCGCAATCTCTTTTTTCTCAGAGATAATCGTATTGCAACCACAATAATAACAAGCACTTTCACAAAAAGGTATATGAAAATAAAGTGATAGCGGAGTTTTTCTATGATTTGAAATAGAAATAGCTGATTCAAAATCTTTCGGAGTAAAAGATTCGCTTAATTCTGTAGCGGGTGGATAACTAGTATATCTCGGTGTCGCAGTATTGTATTTTTTTATGATGTCTAAATCAAATTTGACGCTAGGAAATTGGAATACCATAATCAGTGAACAGTAAACAATAAACAGTGAACAGTGTTAGCGGAGCGTACCGTAGGTATTGCGTGTCCCTTTCGGACATACAGTGAATAGTTAGGGAGTTAAGAGTTAGGAGTTAGGAGTTAGGAGTTTAGATTTCTCCTTGTCTCCTTGTCACCTTGTCTTCCCATCTCCCCCTCTTCCCCCTCTTTCTAATTAGCTGTAGCGTTTCCATCATTTATCAATTTACGAAACTCTGCTTCACCAATCGATTTAATTAAAATTTGTTCCAGTTCTTTAGCTATTTTCATGTTGAAAGAAAATGATTTATTCGCTTCTGAAACGATTTTTTCGGCTGTTTTGTCGTCAACTGGTACTTTGTCGAGAGCTTGACGATATTTGTTTTTGAATGCTGTTTTGTCGGGAATTTGCTCGAAGTGATAAAAAGATGTACCTTGATAACCTTCTAAATTTAAGGTTGATTGGACTACTTTTTGTAGCATTTGTCCCCCAGATAAGTCACCCATGTAGCGAGTGTAAGCGTGTCCTATCAATAATTCTGGCTCTTTTTCTGACACTTCACGAATACGGGAAATATAATTTTCAGCTTGGGAGGAAGGTGCTATTTTATTTCTCCAATCGGAACCGTAGTAGAACTCTAAATCTTTCTCTAAATTACTTTTACGATTCAATTCGGGAAAGTAAATCGTATTAATACAAGGATGATTTTTATGGTTTTCGATAGCTAGCTCTAATTCACTGTAGACAAAATATAAGTTACTCAAAAATTTTGCAAAACAACTTCTATCGACAAGTCCCTTGACGAAACATTTCATAAAACCGATATTTTCCGTTTCAGCATGAGAGTGCTGGGTTCCGGAACGAAGTTTTATAGCTAAATTGTTACTCATTTCTAATCCTGTATTGATGAAACGCTATCTTCAACAGGATTTACGCAGTTTTATTTACATTAGATAAGCAATAATCGCTTCTCTTGTGTCCCACTAAAAGCAATACTTTAATACTGAAACGAGCATCGAGCGAGAACTACGATTACAAAATTAACATGATTTCTACAATACTTGCTGCGCTTTCAATTTTTTGTATCGCCATATAGCTATCAACATTTCTTTATATCTCAAGAAAGTCTAGTAATTATGATTCCTCATAGAACTAATCAGCCCTCAATTATTGCAAAAAATTTTAAACAAATTAAAAGTAAAATGAGTCTTAGTGATTCAAGTTTTAATGTTCATAAGTTATTACTATGTATGATATTTATCTGACCTGCCTAAAAAACGCTAATATAAATCTTAAGTTAAGTTAAAGTTAAAAGATACATCGGTTATTGCTTGTATTATGTCGTAACAAGAAATTTTGATATTAGTTTGATGTTAGGGGGTGTAATTGGCTAACTCACAAAGTATAAGAGTCGGAGATAAGGTAATAGTTTTACGTCCATCTCATATAGCAGGAAAGGTTGGTTTTATCTATGCTAGAGAAACTTTGCCGAATGAAGAGGTCAGTAAACGCTGGATTATCCGCATAGATTCGGAAAATATTATGGTTTCCTTGAGTCCAAAAGAATTTGAACTATTGACAAAATAGTAATATCTAGACTGAGTAAATTGGCATTAAAATATGATGAGGAAGTAGAAAGTTAACTCTAGAACGACGTATGGGCAAATATTACAGTTATGCTTTTTCTACCAACTTACTTAGCATCTTAATATTTATCTGTTGGCAATAAGTATTTAAGCAAAATTATTTATATATTTACTACTTAGTTATATAGCTGTTGTTTTGTTCCCTGTCTTGAAAAGTTCCTCTGGTGAGAGACCAGACTAATTCCTATAGCAGTCGTTTTCCTACACAACGGACTGGCTCCCCCAGACCGCACTTTCCGCTGTTAACTAAATAAAAGGAATATTAAATTAATTTTCTACAAGTAATTAAAAATAGATTTAATTTAAACATTATTAGAAGGGTCATCGTTGATTCCAAGCTCCTTCTTGCTATGTTTTAATTTTTTCCACAGTGCTTTAATTTGTTTATAGGCTTCTTCAGAAGTTATTTTCCCTGAAGTTTGTAAATTAACTATATAGCCTGCCTTTTGAGCAAATTCTTGTAAGTTAGCGTTAAAGATTAAATTTTCTGGGTTGAATTGACCGTAATAACGGCTACGAGGGAATAAAAAGTTTTCTTTATCTTTATTCTCAAATTCTTCCATAATTTCCCTATATTAATATTTATTTAAGTCGTTATTAACTTTATGTTAACCTAATAACGTCATGAGGTGAGAATTATGACAATATATCCTATTGCTATTTTTCATTACATCTATCTTAAGGGTTAGCTTTAGAGGCAAAGAGTATTAAATAGAACTTTATACATATATATTTAAAAGTAAAAATACATATATAAATCATGGCGAGAAAAAAAGTAGTTACTGAGTATAGATGTATATTTATTGTATCGATATAACTAGTTTATTAGAAATATTTATTAATAAATAAAGATTTTTAGAGAGTAAATCTACTTAACATTAAGCAACTACATCGCTTGCAATAAATTGTTTTTGTAAATCAATTTAAATATTTTGACCTTAGATGAAAAAATTCTTCTATTAATGGATATATAGCCCAACCGATAGATAAATTGAAGAATTCTCATGGTAAAGTCTCTTCCAACCCCGGAACCAGAGTTGCTAAAAGAAGGTGTAAAAGCTCCAGTACAAGAAACGCTGCTAACCCCTCGGTTTTACACTACAGATTTTGATGCTGTAGCTTTAATGGATATTTCAGCCCATGAAACTGAGTTGGGTGCGATTGTAAACGAGTTGAAAGCCGACTATAATCGTCATCATTTTGTGCGAGATGAAGAATTTCAGCAAACTTGGGATAGTATCGATGGAGAAAAGCGTCAAGCTTTTATTGATTTCTTAGAGCGTTCTTGTACTTCTGAGTTTTCAGGATTCTTGCTGTTCAAAGAATTATCTCGCAAGCTCAAGAATCGCAATCCCATGTTATCGGATGCTTTTAACTGCATGGCTAGAGATGAAGCACGTCATGCAGGATTTTTAAATAAAGCAATGGCGGATTTTAATCTTTCTTTAGATTTAGGTTATTTAACCAAAAGCCGTACATACACATTCTTTCCCCCAGAATGGATTATTTACACGGTTTACCTATCTGAGAAAATTGGTTATTGGCGATACATTGTTATGTTTCGTCATTTAGAAGCGCATCCAGAAAATCAATTTTATCCACTGTTCCGTTACTTTGAAAGTTGGTGTCAGGATGAGAACAGACATGGAGATTTTTTCAAAGCACTATTGAGGTCACAACCGTCACTTTTCAATAATTGGAAAGCACGTTTATGGGTACGTTTCTTCTTATTAACAGTATTCGTAACTCACACCTTAACGGTATTTGAACGAGTCAGCTTTTACGAATCTCTTGGTATAGATGCTCGCGAATACAACAAAAGGGTTATTGAAGAAACCAATAATACATCCGCAAGAGCATTTCCGGCAATTCTGAATACGAAACATCCAGAATTTTTCCGTAGATTGGAAGAGTGTTCCGATAGCAATTTGCAATTAACAGAGATTGATAATACAAATCGTCCGAAAATTGTCAAAATATTGCAAAAAGCACCTCATTTACTTTCCATCATGGGACATATGGTTAAGCTGTTCATGCTGAAACCCATCGATGCTGAAGCAACAAGAGCAGAAGTTCATTAAGTAAATTCAAAAATAAATAATCGGGGAATCTATTAATAATTACCGGCTAAATAGTTTATAGGAATAAGCGTAAATCTTTTTTATTAATGAGAAAAAGTAAGTAGGAAATAGGGAATAGAGAGTAGGAAATTAGTAAATTGTTCCCTTCATATATCAATAATATTAAAGCTTTTGAAAAATAGTTTTTCTAGCGACCAATATGGTCGCACTACAATAATATTTATAAGTTTCGCTTCCCCAATTAATTATTGGCTATCCAACTGCACATCAACTCAATACTTTCTATTCCTTACTCCCTATTTTCTTAAATTTAACTTTAAACTTATCCTTTAAAGTAATTATAGAAGTTCTATAATTGTTGAGATTTTCGTCGGGTAAAAGTTGCCAATCAAATTCTCTAACTAGAAACGCTGCAAATAGCTTCATTTCCAATCTTGCAAATTCTTTACCGATACATTCGCGCATACCACCAGCAAAAGGTATATTAGCAAAAGGTTTTGATTTATCTTCAGCCCGAGATGGTGCAAAACGTTCTGGATCAAAATTTAACGGTTCGGTATATATATTATTATCTTGATGGGTTTTAGGCACGGCATAGGATACAGTCCAACCTTTAGGAATTAAATAACCGTTGAATTCACAAGATTCAATTACCTCCCGAAAGCCTCCACCTACTGGGGGAGAAAAGCGTAAAACTTCTTTAATAACTTGGTCTAAATAAGTCATTTGCTTAAGATTCTCTGAATTTAAAGGTTGAGATAATCCCAATTGCTTTTGTTCTTCACGTACTTTTTTGAATACCTCGGGATGCTGCGCTAATAAAAAACACATGGAAGCAAGTGCTGATGTTAATGTTTCATGTCCTGCAAATAATAAAGTTAGTATTTGGTCTTTAATTTCTTCTAAATCCAGCCGATTACCATCATCATCTGTAGCCTGTAATAGTATTCCTAAAGCATCTTTATTTGAAACGGGTTGCTGTTGACGCTGCAATACTATTTTTTCAATTTTATCTAACAAGAATTTGCGACAACGTAATGCTTTACTAAATCTAGTCCAAGGTAAACGAATTGGAAGAGTAAACAAACCTGCTATCCATTCTTCAAAAAGTTCTAATAACTCAGTGTCGCTTGCTGAATCTGTTCCTACAAGCAATTTACAAGCTACATCAAAAGTGTATTTTCTAATTTCTGGATACCAAGTTAAAGTGTCCGTTTTTTCCCATTTATCGCAATAATTTTGTAGAATTTCTTCCATTGTAGAAGTATATTCACACAAAGCTCTTGGTTGAAAAGCTTGTGATAAAATTTTGCGTCGTTTTTGATGAATTCCACCTCTTTGCACTGCAACAGAAGCAGAACCTAATAAAATTCTAGTGCTAGAAGGCCATTGATTAGAAAAGTATTTATTATCATTAGTAAACAGAAAGCGGTTAGCTTCCGAACCAATCATAATAATTGTAGGATTGCCAAAAATACTAGTCTTAAAAACAGAACCGTATTTTTTGTATCGCTTCTCTGTAAATTCTGAATCGTTGAAAAAGCTGATTGATTCTCCGATAACTGGTAAACCGAAATTACCGGGAGGTAAGGGCAGATTTTTAGAGTTTGTGGATGTCATTCGATTTTGGATTTTGGATTACTGTTTAGAAATTTAAAATGTAACGAAATTTACAAAATTATCAAGATATTTCAAAAATTAGGTTAGGTTAAACCTTATAGAGACGAGATATATCACGTCTACATTTATAGGAATAACCAAGAATATTTTATTTTTACATTTCATGGATAAAAAATTTACTATAACCTCTGATATTCCTTCTCCCGCTCATATTTGTCCGTTCGACCAAGCTTGTAGTTATTTAGATGCAGCAGGGAAGGAATTAAAATTAAACCAAGGTTTATTGGAAATACTTAGTAATCCGCGAAAAGTAGTTACCGTATCTATTCCAGTCAAACGAGATAATGGTGAAATCCAGGTTTTAGCGGGACATCGAGTCCAACATTGTAACGTTTTAGGACCATTTAAAGGTGGTATTCGCTTCCATCCAGCAGTTACCTTACGGGAAGTTTCGGCTTTAGCAATGCTGATGACTTGGAAATGTGCATTACTAGGAATACCCTACGGTGGTGGTAAAGGTGGTATTGCGATAAATCCTAAAAACTACAGCGCTACAGAATTGGAACGTATTTCTCGACGCTACATCAGCGAATTAATCAAAGACATTGGACCATCGGTAGATATTCCCGCACCAGACATGGGAACCTCAGCCAGAGAAATGGCCTGGATGATGGATACTTATTCGGTAAATATGGGTCATGCTGTACCTGGAGTTGTTACCGGTAAACCGCTTTCTATCGGTGGTTCTTTGGGAAGAGAAATGGCAACCGGACGTGGTGTAATGATTATTGTTCGGGAAGCTTTGAAAAATAAAGGTAAGTCCTTGGAAGGAATACGAATAGCTATTCAAGGATTTGGAAACGTTGGTGGTGCTGCTGCTGAATTACTACATCAAGCAGGTGCAAAAATTATTGCTGTCTCTACAGGTTCCGGTGGTGTTTTAGCGGAGAACGGTTTAGATATTCAAGATTTAAAAGCTTATCAGAAAGAGAATAATCGAAAAATTTTGGGATATCCTCAAGCCAAACCAATTAGTAATGCAGAGTTATTAACATTACCTTGCGACGTATTGATTCCCGCAGCTTTAGAAAATCAAATTACCGATGAAAACGTCAATCAAATCCAAGCCAATTTAATAGTAGAAGCTGCAAATGGCCCAGTCACCCTTGAAGCAAATTTATCTTTAGAAGCAAGAGGTGTGACTGTATTACCAGATATTTTGAGTAATGCTGGTGGAGTTGTAGTTAGTTATTTGGAATGGGTTCAAGGACTTTCTTATTTATTTTGGGACGAGCAAAAAGTTAACGATGAAATGGAAAGTTTGATGGTGAAAGCATATCTTAAAGTGATACAAGAATCCCAAAATAGAAAAATTTCTCCTAGATTAGCAGCTTATGTATTAGGAGTGGGAAGAGTAGCGCAAGCATTGAATGATAGAGGACTTTATCCTTAATAGTTAACAGTGAGCAGCAGTGAGCAGTTAACAGTTAACAGTTATCAGTAAATAAGCAGTTTTCAGTTGGATAGAATACACCCTTCTCCTTTATAAGGAGAGCAACGCGCTGCTCCCCGTCTAATAGCAAAAGTCCTATAAATCCTACATATTGCACCATTTGCAGAAACCCGGTTTCTTCCTAATTTCAAAATGAGATAATAATGTTTTCACAACTAGAAACCGGGTTTCTTTTGGCTTATCGAGCATGGTGCAATATTTAGACAAATAGGACTAAGAAATTAATTGGAAAATGTATCTTGGAAAAGAGTTGTAAAAGTTATAACTGCTAACTTATAACTACTCACTGATTCTGATATTCACTACCGCTAGCACGGAAACCTTTTTCTTTAAGAAGAATATTACCGTTGGTGGCGTTATTAACAATAAAATCTACTTCACCAAAGGGAATAAATCGGACGTAGTAAGCGGTATTATCTTTGATTGCAACATAACTTTTAAATTTACTTTCAGCATCAACTTTTGGCAATCTCGCAGCTTCAACAGCATATAATTCTGTTTTTTCGGCGCGATTGTCGTAAACATTCATATAAATCTGGTTTTCTTCAGAATATATTCTTACCGTTCTGCTGTTAGTAGCAAAAAGTAACAGAGTCGAAGCAGAAGAAGGATTTGTGTAATTTATTTCAATCACATCTTCTCGTACCCAGCCAATATCATCCGGTTCCGAACCAAATTTTACCTTATACCAAGCATAAGTATCCCCAGCAGGTTTTGTTTGGTCGAGAATTTTTACTTTATCTCCCTTTTTCCCTTCATGAATCACTCGACGATTCAACGAAGGAGCGGAACGGATATTAATTGTATTACCATTGCTGCTGTTAGTCTTGAGAATTCCTTCGCTAGCAGAAAAAGCTTGTATCGGTGTTGGTTGATTAGCGTCTGTCATGATTTTATCTCCCTGGTTCTATAGTTAATAAATAGTAAAAAGTATCCAAATTTACCACTATTATTTGTTACAAATTCTCAGAATACATTTTTTGCAACATTCTGAAATGTTTGGGGAGAGTTTGGGATAAAAAACCTCACAGGGAAGAGGTTGTAGAAAGTTTATTCAATAGTTACAAACCCAAACAATAGCGAACAGCAGCTTCAACTTCCAGCATTTTTGATTCTGAAATTTAACCTGCAACTTCATTAGGGAAGCGACTTTTATCCAATAAGCGTATTTGAAAGCACATGAAAACTGTTTCTATTGATAATCCACTTCCATCTGAAGAAACACGTACATTTGTTGGATAGTCGCGCTTAACATTTGTCCCTTTTGTTCCTACTACTACGGTAACAACTAGAGGCAAATTATTAATACTTTTTATAGATAATACTAAAACTGGACGTTTACCAGCTTGCTCTCTTCCTTAAACTGTATTAAGATTTACGAAAAAATTTGACCTCGTTCAATACTTACTGCTTTTCTAAACCATCCATCTGAGTAATAGCAAACTCTTCATCTATAGCATGTATTTCAGCTTGAATATCATTATCATTTGCCATTTCAGCTATTTCTTTTTCAATATCTTGAGAATTGAGCGGGAAATTATTTGTATTTGTCTTTTTTTGTAAGTTCTTTACCAAACTTTCCAAAAGTCACATTTGTTCTTCTAAGGATAATTCGCGGATGGAACGGTCAATTTCGAGTAACTTAGAAGATATCCGCACAACTATTTTACAGAGTTATTAGATTAAGTTTATCTTAGGAAAATACAGTTTGAGACGATACATACAGATTTGAGAATGTGATGAACAAAATTTTTACCGCAGTGATTTATTGGGAAGAAGATGTATATGTGGCTGAATGTCCTGAAGTCGGAACAGCGAGTCAAGGAGAGACTATAGAAGAGGCGATCGCCAACCTCAAAGAAGCCACAGAACTGTATTTAGAAGAATTTCAGTAGGTTGGGTTGAACGGAGTGAAACCCAACAACAACTTATAAATATAATCCCGTCTTTTAAATTTATTTGTAATCATCTAATAATTCTTGCAACTTATCTCTTAAATTTCTAATTCTTTCATTGTCAGGTGCAATTTCTAACGAGCGATTGAACTCTGCTAAAGCTGCTTGGTAGCTTTTGATTGCTTGTTCTGTTTGAGATAATTTTGTTTGTAAATTCCCTATTCTTTTTAAAATCTTCCCTTTATTATTGTGAGCTTTAATATCATCGGGAGCGCGATTGAGTACTTCGTCGCAGGAAGCTATGGCTTGTGTGTAGGAAATTAATGCATCTTGGTACTGCGATAAATCTGCTTGTAAATCTCCTAAACCTCGTAAAGCGATTCCTTTATTATTGTGAGCATCAATGTAACCAGGAGCGCGACTGAGTGCTTGGTCGTAGGAAGCAATCGCTTGGGTATAGAAAATTAATGCATCTTGGTGTTGCGATAAACTTGCTTGTAATTTTCCTAAACCTTTTAAAGCAAGTCCTTTATTACCATAAGCTTTGATATTATCAGGAGCGCGATTGAGTAATTTGTCGTAGGAATTTATGGCTTGGATGTAGGAAATTAATGCATGTTGGTATTGCGATAAACCTGCTTGTAAATCGCCTAAAACTAGTAATGCCAAATTTCTTTCTTAAATCGATTACAACAATTTTTTCTTAAATACTTTAATAATAGAGACTTTCCATTACCACCATCGCCATAAAAATACAGGATTTTCTCTGTAACTGGCTCATTATTAATATATTCTGCAAAATGTTTAATTAAATGATGTCGGTCAATAAATAATTGTAAAGCGCGATTTCCTTGAGAATTTGATGCTTTTTTCTTATTTATAGTCATAGCAGCAGCGATTTGATAGTAGCTGTATTTAGGTAAATATTAACAAATTCATTTTGAATTAATTATCTAAAAAATTTCAAAAGTTAAATTCCGAAAAAAGAAACCTGTATCTTGTAGCTTTATAGTTAATACTTCAAACTCTATTAAACCCACGAAGGTGGGTTTTGCCTGTGTAGCAGCGATTTCAATCGCCAGGTATTCTTAAAATATATCACCCATACACTCAGGAGAATATCCCCAAGTGCAGCCAGATTTAATCGGTTTAGAAATTACTAAAGGAGAATTAAGACGCTTAACTGGTGTAGACCCGGAAGATGTTTTTCGCCCTTCTATTCTCAATAATCGCGAAAAACGATTTGGTTTTTTCATGAATGAAGTAATTACTGCTCTCGCGTTTACTCCTATTATTGTCGGTTTTATTTATGCTTTTATAATTCTCCCTACCATCGGTTCTTCAATTCTGATTGGATTAATATTGTTAGCTTTAGCACCAGTCATGGTGATATTAATACGGTGGTTTTTACGACAAAAAAATTGCCCTAAATCCTTAACAAAACTTCTTGATGAAGTTGATGAATATCATGAAGTTATCCAAGCTATCGATATAAACGACCAGTTAGCATCGTCGGGGAATACCCAAAGCAATATTAACGATAGAGATAAAGTTGTTGAAGCATTACAACTTATTAGGGAAGATTTAGTCGTTGCTTTGAAAACGGAACGAATTTTACGGGATAATAAAAAGTTACTTGCTAACAATCAAGATTTATTTGCAAATAATTTAGCCAATCTACAAGCTCTGCAAGTTAGTACGGAAGCTGGAGAATACACTCGACTTCTCAATCAATCCGTACAGATAGCTGTTGATGTTCAATCTCAAATTAAAAAATTACAGTCGCCCAAATAATTTTAATTGACTAAAAAATATGACCGAAAATATAACTACAAAACCAAAAATAATTGTTCTCGATGATGACCCTACTGGTTCCCAAACTGTTCATGGTTGCTTGCTGCTAATGCAGTGGGATGTGGATACTTTACGTTCGGGATTGCAAG
The DNA here is from genome assembly GCF_002368095.1 of Calothrix parasitica NIES-267. GTDB lineage: Bacteria > Cyanobacteriota > Cyanobacteriia > Cyanobacteriales > Nostocaceae > Rivularia > Rivularia parasitica. The sequence continues at coordinate 4,127,037 of NZ_AP018227.1, forward strand.
ATGATTCACCGATTTTTTTTGTTTTAACTAATACTAGAGCTTTAACTCCAGAAAAAGCTGCATCTATTACTAAAGAAGTTTGTCATAATTTAAAATTAGCTTTGGAAGCCGAACAAGTCCAAGATTTTCTCGTTGTTAGTCGTAGCGATTCAACTTTGCGAGGACATTACCCAGTTGAAACTGATGTGATTGCTGAAGAACTGGGGCCATTCGATGCTCATTTTCTTGTCCCAGCCTTTTTTGAAGGAGGACGCATTACCCGCGATAGCATCCATTACTTAATGATGCAGGGTGTTCCCGTAGCCGTTCACGAAACCGAATTCGCTCGTGATTCTGTATTTGCCTACAATCACAGCTACTTACCCAAATATGTAGAAGAAAAAACCCAAGGACGTATTGCTGCTGCCAATGTAGAAAGATTTGTGCTTGATGATATCCGTGGTGGTAGCTTAGAACGGTTGATGAAACTCAAGGGTAATCAATGTGGTGTAGTTGATGGTGAAACCCAAACCGATTTAAATAAGTTTGCTGAAGATGTATTAACCGCAGCGAGTCAGGGAAAACGCTTTTTATTCCGTTCTGCTGCAAGTATTTTAACTGCTTTAGCTGCATTACCTCACCAACCAATTTCACCGGACAACATGGCTGAGTATGTGATTACAGGTAAACCGGGAGCAATCATAGTTGGTTCTCACGTGAAAAAAACTACTCAGCAGCTAGCAGTATTGTTAGAAGAAAAAGGTATCGTAGGAATCGAAGTAGATGTAGCACAGTTACTTGATAAAGACAAGCAATCTGCTACACTGCTAAGCCATATACTCAAAAATGTTCGCGAAGCACACAATTCTGGAAAGACACCGGTAGTTTATACCAGTCGTGAAGAATTAGCTTTTGAGGATGTTAATCAACGGTTGCAATTTGGAGCCAAGGTCTCAAACTTATTAATGGATGTTGTGCGGGGTTTACCTTCTGATATAGGATTTTTAATCAGTAAGGGAGGTATTACCTCCAACGATGTTTTAAGTACTGGTCTTGCTTTAAAAACAGCGCGTTTGCTCGGTCAAATTCTCGCGGGTGTTTCTATGGTAAGTACTTCACAGAATCATCCCCAGTTTCCTAATTTACCAGTGGTGCTATTTCCAGGTAATGTTGGCGATGCAGATGCTGTATCTACTGTTTATCAAAGGTTAAGTAAAAACTTGAAGTGAGGTTTTGTAAATAATAATACTTGAATATTAACTTTCAATAATCTATAAAGAAAGTTAAAAAATAAGGTTTAAACATAAACTTTGTAGATTGAGCGGTAATTTAATTCAAAAATAATTATCCAAAGTTATCCAATATGCTCGCATTTAATGCTATGGTAATGCGTCAGCTAAGTAAAAATTTTTTAATCTATGTAGATTGTTATTAATAACACATCATATAGATGACAAACTTTTTAATTGTAATTCCCAATATTAAGTATTTGAGAATTGCTTGATGTCCGCTTTTTGGCTGGTGTTGCATGACTTCTGAAGAAGCTATTCCAGATTTGAATTCTAACAATGGTGTTTCTGAGACAGACTCCAAAGTTACGCTTGACGATGTTACGGAATCTACCGTCACGGAGCAGGATGACTCTGTTTCCAATCAAACTAATCTTTCCTTGGAATCAGTTTCTCATCAAAAAAATGCCCTTGAAACTACTGTTGTTTCCCCAGAAGATTTTGTCTCAAATCAAACTAGCATTGAAGAAACTGCTGTTATTCCCCACGAAGAGATTGTCTCCAATCAAGCTAGCATTGAAGATAGTAATACTGAAATTCTAAAGAATCAATCAGTTTTCCATCAAACAAGTTTTGAAGAAAAATCTGCTGCTGAAGTTGAAAGTACTAGTTCTGATTCTACCGAGCAGAAAGTTAATAATGAAACAAGTATTGATATCGATACATCATTATTAGAAAATGCTGCTCATCAAAAAATACAGGTAGAAATCAGAAACGAAAAAGATAGATTGGTATTAACTTTACCAACTGTATCTGAAGCTTCTGTATCGGAGTACACTTGGTCGGAAATTTGGCAACAAATGAAACTGCGGCTTATAGCCCAGAAACGCTTTTTTTCCTCTAAGACAAGCGTACATTTGTTAGCATACGACCGTCTACTTGATAGCAGACAACTGCAAGACATTGCTGAAACTTTAAGCGAAATGTCTTTGCTACTCAAATCCGTTGGTACTAGTCGTCGTCAAACTGCGATCGCAGCTGCGGGGGCTGGTTACTCGGTGGAACAATTGCAGCCAAAAAAGGCTTTTAGTTTTGAATCTTCTTCTACAACTTTACCCCCAGCAGAACCACTGTATTTAGAAACTACGGTGCGTTCTGGTATTGAAATTCGTCACAGAGGTAGTGTAATTATCTTGGGAGATGTAAATCCTGGTGGTATTGTAGTCGCAGACGGCGATATTCTAATTTGGGGTCGCTTGCGTGGGGTAGCTCATGCGGGTGCCCAAGGTAACAGCGAATGCACGATTATGGCTTTACAAATGGAACCAACCCAGTTGAGAATTGCCAATGCTTTGGCTAGGGCACCAGAGAAATCGCCTACGCAACAGATTGCAGAAGTTGCGTATATGACGACACAGGGAATCCGCATCACCAAAGCTAATGATTTTTCTCGAATTAGTTATTAGTTATTAGTTATTAGTTATTAATAGGAATGGCCGCAATTGTCACAATACCTAGCTGGTGCGTGACACTACAAAGGTTATTGCTACGTTCACAAATAGTCGAAGTGTCACAGCAATGGCAATAAAGGGGGAAGAAAATCTACACCACTTTTTGCCTCCCCTACAAGAAAAATGTGCCGGTTGCGGTCATTCCTAATTAGTTCCCAAAACTATCTACTAACAACTAACAACTAATAACTCTATTATTTTTTTATGCCATCACGAGCGCGTTCGTAATCATGACTCGAATTGTTGTTATTACCTCCGGTAAGGGAGGGGTAGGAAAAACTACTACTACAGCCAATCTGGGCATGGCTTTAGCCAAAATAGGTCGTCAAGTAGCATTAGTTGACGCTGATTTTGGTCTGCGAAATTTGGATTTGCTGTTGGGACTCGAAAACCGTATTGTTTACACTGCGGTTGAAGTTTTGGCCAGGGAATGTCGCTTGGAACAAGCCTTAGTCAAAGATAAACGACAACCTAACTTAGTGCTGCTACCTGCGGCACAGAATCGCACCAAAGAAGCAGTAACACCCGACCAAATGAAGTTACTGGTAAATGCTTTAGCACAGAAATATCAGTACATCATTATCGATAGCCCCGCTGGAATCGAAATGGGTTTCAAAAATGCCATAGCCCCTGCAAACGAAGCTTTAATTGTTACAACTCCGGAAATAGCAGCCGTGCGTGATGCTGACCGGGTAGTAGGGTTATTAGAAGCACAGGGAGTCAAGCGCATTCACTTAATCATTAACAGGATAAAACCCGCAATGGTTCGGTTAAATGATATGATGTCTGTGCAGGATGTTCAGGAACTTCTAGCAGTTCCGTTAATTGGAGTAATTCCCGACGACGAGCGGGTAATTGTTTCTACCAACCGTGGCGAACCCTTGGTTCTATCAGAGAATCCTTCTTTAGCTGCCACAGCTTACGATAACATTGCTCGTAGATTGGAAGGGGAAACTGTAGACTTTATTGATTTTGACTCGTCCCAAGACAACCTATTTTCCCGTCTCCGAAGGTTATTGTGGACAAAAATTATTTAATCAAATCCAGTATGCGCTCGCATAGCAGCAATGATACTTGAACTTTTGGAACGACTTTTTTTTCGCGGTAACGATAACAGTCGCAATGATGTTAAACGTCGTCTGCAATTAGTTATTGCTCATGATAGGGCTGACTTAAGCCCTCAAATGATAGAGAAAATGCGGCAAGAAATTTTAGAGATTGTTTGTCGCTATGTGGAAGTTGAAGCAGATGGTCTGGAATTTTCCTTAGAAAGTAACCAGCGTACAACAGCTTTGATTGCTAATGTACCGATTCGTCGAGTCAAAGGCTCCGCAGCGGAGTCCGAAACAGACGAGAAAAAATCCGATTAATTTTACTTAATATTTTGAATAGAAAACTATGTGATGAAGGTCATCCACTTTGCGGCAAAAGTATATTTTGTCGGTAATTCGGAATTGGGCATTAGACAAAAATAATTGTATATTTGTCATTGCGAGTTGAACGTTAGCGAAGCGTGTCCGAAGGACATAGTGAAACGTTAGCGCAGCGTCTCCCGGAGGGAGATAGCAACCGCAATAATTTGAGATTGCTTCCCTGCGGTCGCAATGACACATTTATTTGTGTCCAGATACTTACTTCAGCATATTAATTTTGTGGTTTAAAGCATCCGTAGTCCGTTAACTTACATCTTGCACCAGTTTCAGAAACCCGGTTTCTTTATAATTTCAAAACGAGATATTCATGCTTTCACGACTTATTCCGGGTTTCTTTTGGCTTATCGAGAATGGTGCAAGATATCAGTGAACGCAGTGTGTCCGACAGGAGATGCATGTTGCTCGCTAATTGTTACTAGGTAGGAAGCGAGATGCTCCCACTGCATTTTTTTATCAAACAATTCCCAATTCTCAATTCCCTATTACCAAATATGAAAAATCCCGTTTTAGCTTTAACTAAAATGGGATTACTTTTAATACAGATAATATTACGAACGATAACGATTATCTATTGATATGCAACTTGTGGTCCAGCCCAAATATCATCAGCTTTTCTACCAAAGGTAGTAGGTTGATCTACTTCAGGTGTAGCAACTGTTTTGCCATCATTTGCAACTGTAATAGTAGGCCATGTTTCTTGACCCATTTCCCCAGCCCGGAATACTACATTATCCGGTGCGTTCTTACTCCAACCTAATAGAACCGCAATGTCATATTGATGATTCTTTTGAGAAGGAGCAACTGTATTGGCGTGATTTTTCTGACGATTCCAAATAAGTGCTTTGTCTGTAGCGTGCGCGGTATTGAATAAACCTTCAAATTTGCGCGCTAAGAAACGCTCGCCATTTTCAGACCAACCAACAGGAACTAGTACACCTATTTTTCCTGGAATTTGGCTCTTTTCACCCTGCATTTTCTTAGCTTTAAGCAAAGGGTCTACCAAAGCAGAAGTTGATGCAACAACCTTTAAATTATTTGTTTTTCTATCTTCCACAAACAACACGCTACTAACGCGGCTTTTGTGCATTTCCGGCTTAACCTCTAATTTTACGCGGCTGTAAATAGAGTAACGACCGTCTGGAGAAGTTACAGGTACGCTACGGTAATAACGCGTTCCCGAACCACCATTCGCACTTACAGTTTCTTGAGTAGCCGTAATCCATTTCCAAGGAATTGAATGAGGACTCCCAATCGGATCTTGCTGCGATAATTCAGATTCTTGTGGTTCTTCACTTACAGGTGCGTCGGTTGTCTGAGGAATTATATTTCTTCTCAAAGCAACTACTTTAGTTGCCTTTAACGACTTAGCACCTGCTAATTTAGCTACTAAAATATCTTTTTTTGAAGATTGAGTTTTTGCAGCTTTTAAACGCTGTGCCAACTTAATTCCACTAGCAGAGCTTTTTCTTGGTAACACTTTGGTAGTGGTAACAGAAGGTGCTAGCTCAACTTCTACAAATGGGTCTTCTTCAAGAAAAGAAGAATCATTAGAAGCAGCAGTTTCTTCTCCTTGAGTAAAAGTCTCTATAGTTAAAGACCCTGCTGTATTCGGCTGTATAATTTTAGGCTTGATAACCGCAGCGATTTTCATTGACCCAGAATTTTCTTCCGATGTCAAAGTTTTGACCGCTTCTGGCTGCGATAATTCGTATTTTCTTGCAATCGGAACTTCTACTAATGCCGATTCCAATTCTGGAACTTCGGCAGTAGCTTTGTTTGCTTCTGATTGCTTTGCCGAACTGGAATGTGCTGATGCTCCGACTACAGGCGCAATCAGTATTACGACTAATACGTACTTAAGGAATGGTTGCACGCGAAACCATCCTGACAGTAAAAGATGTTTCAGCATTTGTTGGTTGACTCTCTAGAGGGCGGTTGCTGTGGGAGGAGCAATGCCTCACGGCAATGGGGCAGGCTATCTTTTATATGTATAACAGGGAACTTTCAAATTTAGCGAGATTGTCTACTTTAATTTCGCATAATTTACGAAATTAGAGTATTGTTTTTTACTCATTTTCCTAAACAATTGTTTAGAAAGTTATCATTTAGATAAAGTTTATTGAGCAAAGTTGGTTGTTATCGCCGAACCTATCTGAGGGCGAAAAATAACATTAGAACAAAAACTTTCTTGGAGAAAGTAAAAGAAGTAACAGCAGATTCACCGCTTCAGGCTAAGATGACACGGAATTCAATGTGACCGAAATAACTTTATACAGATATCGGAATCAGAATCTTAGCTACTAAGTACTCATTTACGTAACTTCCACATTTCAAACGCCGATTCCGGTAATTATCCGGAATATTCAAAAAATAGTCGAACGGGAACTAACACTTGTATTCTAGATGCTACTTTACATTTACTTACAAAGAAACAATTACTTGTATCCAATGTAATATTTTACTGAATCGATATACTTAGGAAAACTTAGCTATAATTGCTTAGCTCTCACTAGAGGGATAAAAGAATAAAGGAAAGCAATAAAACGCAATAAATAAGAAATACTAATTATTAATATTCAATTTGTCCTACATCAACATTAGTATAGTCTATGAATATAATAATTGCACTCTGCCAATTGACTTATTCTAAAAAAGGCTGTACTAGTGCCTTCATGTAAGTATTCATAAGTAAATTTACTGTTTACAGTCGAAATATTAGCGCTGGCTATTTATGAAAGTAATATTTTTTGGTACTCCTCAATTCGCCGTTCCGACTCTAGAACAATTGCTTAGTCATTCAGATTTTGAAGTGCTTGCAGTAGTGACTCAGCCAGATAAAGTACGTGGACGGGGTAAAAAAATCACACCTTCTCCTGTAAAAAGTGTTGCTGTTTCCCATGATTTACCTGTATTCCAACCGACTCGAATAAAAAAAGATGAAGCGACTTTAAATAAATTAAAGCAAATAGGTGCAGATGCATTTGTTGTAATTGCTTACGGACAAATTCTCTCGCAAGAAATTTTAGACATACCAAAAATTGCTTGCGTCAACGTGCATGGCTCGATTTTACCTGAATACCGGGGTGCGGCCCCGATTCAATGGTGTTTGCACAATGGAGAACAGGAAACCGGAATCACCACTATGCTAATGGATGCAGGCATGGATACTGGTGCTATGTTATTGAAAGCTACAACACCTATTGAATTGCTTGATAATTCACAGGATTTGGCAGAAAGACTAGCATCAATGGGCGCAGAGTTGTTGGTAGAAACACTTATCAAACTTCAAAAACAAGAAATTCAACCTACTGCTCAAGATAATTCTCAAGCAACCTATGCACCCTTAATCAAGAAAGAAGATTATTCTTTGGATTGGTCAAAAAGTGCTATAGACATACACAACAAAATTAGGGGTTTTTATCCTAACTGTGTCGCAACATTTCGCAATCAACCAATCAAAATTACAGCTACTGCTCCACTTGGTTCGGAATACTCCAATCAATCATCACCATTACTTCAAGAAATACAAAGTAAGTTACCAGATTTATCAAACTTATCAGGTAAACCTGGAGAAGTTGTCAGCATTGTCAAAGGAGTAGGAGCAATTGTACAGACTAGTAACGGTTTACTGTTATTGCGAGAGGTACAGTTAGCTGGAAAACGTCCCCAATCGGGATGGGATTTTGTTAACGGTACTCGTTTAACTGTGGGGGAAGAGCTAGGAGTTAAGAGCTTGACTTAGTACACCTTAACCGGGGTAGGGTTAACAGTTAGCAGTTATGAGTAATTGTGACAAAACGTAGGAGGACGTTATGTACAACGTCTCTACAAACCTCAAATTTCAAAAAATATCTCTGAAGATATGCACAAACCATACTAGAGATGGTAACTTTCAAGAACTTTTTAGTTCTAAAATTATCCTGTAAAGTAATTCTTTTGTAAGTAATATTAATGTATATTTTATATTTATATTTAGCAAGCACAAAAATCATTCTTATGATATCGTCATTTTTACTTAGCTTTATGACTTGTGCCTTTGAGACGAGATGAAATAAAATATTGATAAGGTAAAAGTTCAGTAAAAACTTCATCAATATATTGAAAGGTATAAGATAATTTTCTTAGTTTGTAGAAAGCTAACTTGCTTACTCGCGTTTGTTTATGAATAAAATTGTCGTATTACAGCTTCAAAAGGCTAATTGCTATCAGCTAAATCACCATGCATACCCAAATACAAGCATCAGATGACTTAACGGAGGTATCAACGCTTAAAAATAAAGAAGAAGAAAAAATGCATGACGTTCTTCTCTTGTTAGAAAATTTAAGCTGTAGGGAAGAAGCTTCGATAATTGCCATTATAGATTGCCTTTATGATATTGGTTATGTTAACCTCATAAACCAAAAGTTTCGTTCTCGTACCCTTAATGGAAGCTTGAAATTGATTGCTAGGTTATCTAAGCCCGCATTCAAAATTATTGCTTGGCGTTGGTATAAAAGCAATTGTCCTAAATTAATCGTTAAATGGCTTCGTAAGCAGGTTTCTTTTGAACCTAAAACTAAAATAAAACAAGCTGCGGAAATACAAGCAGCACCAAAACCCGAACCTAGTAAGCCTTTGGACTCTGCTTATCTGGTTAAATTAGAAAATCAAAATCATGAAGTAAAATATTTGCGATCGCAAGTCAGAATGCTGACCAGTATTGTGATTGCTTTAACCGCTGTATTTGGTGGTAGCGTGCTGTGGTTTGCTTCTTCAGAGCGTTCCAATTTTCAAAACGTTCAACAAAAACAAAATAAAATTAGAGTCCTAGAGACTAGTAATGACGAACCACTTGCTAATGGTAAGGGTAATTAATTCAAATTAATTCAAATCAAAATATACACCCCTCTCCAAGATAGCGGAGAGGGGAAGGGGGTGAGGTTTATCCGTATCTTAAGACCGCAAAAACCCCTGTATGTAGCGTTACGCGAAGATTAAAGGTTAAAGATTTGATAATTATAAGCTGTTGTGCATTTAAATTATATATTTGGACGGGCAGGGATGCCCATCCCACAAGGAAATGATAATTTTAGATAATCTAATTTAAATGCGTTTTAGCTTAATTAAATTAACTGTAAAAACTCTTGATGAAGACGCTTCGGAACCAAGAAAATCATCTTGGGACGATAACCTTGGGGATATGCTTTAATTTGGATAAACTTCGGTTTCAAATGCATTTTGGATTTATCTTTAAATTTGATAAATGCAAAAATTAGATAATCAAGCTCCCTTGCAAACTTCAAAACGCGACTGTCAGGAAAAGCTTCAGACAAAATTAAAGGCTGTTCTCTTTCAATTAACTTTTTTCCACCTAATAATACTTCAGTATCCGCACCTTCAACATCAGTTTTGATTGCGGTGATTTTTAAATTCGGATGCTGAACGGCAAAATTATCTAAAGTGTTAACTTTGACGTTTATACAACTAGAAGAAGCTTCTGAATTTGTATTTAATCCACTTAATTCAGGTAGTTTGCTAACATCAAACTGCATTTCCCCGACTTCTGAATAAACAGCTTCTTGGATGACTGTAATATTATCAACTTTTCCAGCATTATTTTTTAAAGCAGCAATACTTCTTAAATCTGGTTCAAAAGCATAAACCTCATCACAATAAGGAGAAACTAGTAACGAATAATAACCAATATTTGCGCCAATATCTAAAAAGCTTTTGGATTTATCAAGATACTTGATTAAAAATTCTTCGCTTCCCCAATCCACAGAACCATTTTTGACAAATAATTCAGTTCCGAACTTACTATCAGGAGGAAGATTAACTGAAATTCCTTCATTCAACTTGATGCGATTATCTTTTTTGAGAATGCGTTTATAAAATTGTCTAATAGAATATCTATAAAAAAACTTAGGATAGCCAACTTCACGGACGAGATTCCAATTTAGCATAATTATTTTTGATATTATTTTGTTTTATTTTAACCCCATTAGCAATTACCTATTACCCATTACCCTATTTAACCGCAACTCCTTTATACATATATCCCATAAATTTGGGTGTCTTATCGGCATAAAATTCTTCTATATCTATGTGACTAAATTGCTGTTGCACAATAGAGCGAATATTTCGATTTAAATTACAGCCATCTGCTATTACATTCTGTATCGGATTTAATCGATTTTGCCAAGTTTGAATTGATGATTCATTACTTAAACCGTGTTCGATGAAAAAGAATTTTCCACCCGGTTTTAATACTCTATGAATTTCTTTGACAGCTTGTTTTACTTTTTCAATACTGCATAAAGTCCAAGTACTAACAACGCTATCAAAGTTGTTATCAGACATCGGCAGATTTTCACCGCTTAAGATTCTATGGTCAACGGTTATAGAAGATATTTCAATTCTTTTTTGAGCGAGTTTGTGAACTCCGGGATTATTATCAACGGTGATTATTTTATTAATCTCATCTGGATAAAAGGAAAGATTTAAACCCGTCCCAAAGCCAATTTCTAATATTTCTCCTTCAACTTCTGCTAAAACTTCTTGACGATATTGATTAAAAGTAGAATCCGATAGCGACCAGTCAAGAAGATAAGGAAAAATATGACGCGAATAGAATCCCATAATATACAGCTATTAATAATTTTATAAAGCTAAAGCCTTTACTACAGACTTTTTATTTTAATTCTAATTTCGATTACTTGATAGTGGGTGCTTGAAATCAACTCTATACAAAAGTTCCCAAGTATACGAGACTTAATCTGAATTACTTACTGACATATTAACTCAATTACAACTTATCCTAGAAAGCCGCAATTCCCTAACTGCAATTTACCTCACGTATATAAAATTATTTGAATTTAATCACAAATTAACTTTCGCTTATCCTTTATTTAGTGTATTATTATCTACATTAATTTTGATTTCTGAAAGCGAATTTACATAATTATCTTTCAGAATTAATTTGTGAGGAGTAATAGGTGATACAGAATATTTTAAAACTATCTGAAAGCAGTTCTGTTCTATTCGGTACTGCTTTAGTTATGACAGTTATTGCTTCGGGCTTAAAACCAGAAACAGCACAAGCAGAACAGTCTGTTAAATTTGAAGATTCATCGCAAATCACTGAGAATTTAGACAATTCAATAGATTTCAAGCCACAAATAAAAGACGCACCGCAAGCTATTACAACTAAGCTAGCTGATTCTAAAGTTAGCGAGCAGGATATTACACCAAGTTCAGAAAATCAATTAAATAATTCAAATAATTCAAATAATTCAAATATATTACCGGTAGAAAAACTGGCTCAAACCGAGAAGAAACCAGCAAAATCTCAAGTCACTTCAGTTTCTCAACTATCCGATGTTCAACCTACAGATTGGGCATTTGCGGCTTTACAATCATTAGTAGAACGCTACGGTTGTATAGCGGGTTATCCTAATGGAACTTATCGGGGTAATCGTGCTTTAACTCGTTACGAATTTGCGGCTGGTTTGAATGCTTGTTTGGATAGAGTTAATGAGTTGATTGCTACCGCTACCGCTAATATCGTAACTCGTGAAGATTTAGCAACCCTACAACGCTTACAGGAAGAATTTTCTGCTGAACTTGCGACTTTGCGCGGTAGAGTTGATGCATTAGAAGCACGTACCGCAGAACTCGAAGTTAATCAATTTTCCACTACCACCAAACTTAAAGGTGAAGCAGTATTTACCCTTGCTGGTGCTGAGGGAGATGATGTAGATGCTGAAATTGTGTTCAACGAAAGAATTCGTCTTCAGTTAGTATCTAGTTTCACGGGTAAAGATAAATTATTCACTCGTTTAACTACTGGAAGCATCGGTAACTCATTCGCGGATGAAATCGGTACTAATGAAGGTCGTTTTGCTTTTGATGGCCCCGGTACCAACGATGTTGTCCTCGACCGATTGCACTACGTTTTCCCGGTTGGGGAGAAACTAAAAGTAACCGCAATGGCAAGTTTGGGAGCGCACCACTTCTACGCTGACGTATTCAATTCCGGTTTAAATACTGGTGGTGGTGGTACTGGTGCTATGTCCCGATTCGCGGAACGAAATCCCATTTATCGCTTGGGAATCGCTCGCTCTACAACAGGTGTTGGTTTCAGCTATAAATTAGCCGATTCAATTAAAGTTGAGGGTGGTTATCTTGCTAAAAACGGTTCCGACCCCGACCAAAAAGCAGGATTATTTAACGGAAATTATTCCGCTATGGGACAGCTTGTCTTTCAACCAGCTAAAAGATTCAAATTCGGTTTAACCTACGTCAACGGTTATGACCCCGGTGATGGAACCTTTGCTTTCGGTGGAACCGGAACCAACTTTGCGAACGGTTTACTTCCCGGTACAGAAGAAAGACGAATTAGCAGTAATTCCTACGGAGTACAAGCTCAACTCGACCTCAGTTCAAAGTTGAGTATCAGGGGTTGGGGAAGTTATACCGATGTCGATTTCAACGGTGGAGGAGATGCCGAAATCTGGAATTACGCGGTTGCTTTAGTATTCCCCGACTTGGGTAAAAAAGGTGGCTTAGGTGCAATTGTTGCAGGTGCAGAACCTTACGCTGGAAAGATTTCACCAACACCAGCCAACTTTGAAAACGACACACCCATTCATGTTGAAGCGCTGTACAAATATCCCATTAACGACAATATTTCAATTACACCCGGAGTCATTTGGTTAAGGTCTCCCAATCAAGACGAAGATAACGATGATGTCTTTATTGGTGCGTTGAGGACTACGTTTACTTTTTAATTAAAGTAGCAAGTAAAAAGTAGCAAGTAGCAAGTAGAAAGTAGCGAGTCGGAAATCAACTAGCAATTCCTTCACCTAAGTTCTACTCTTAACCATTCATTCGCGACTTTACTTGCTACTTGCTACTTTAATAATTTTCCCAATTACCCATTCAACAGTGCAAATTATGGAGATTTGATTGATGGGATAAACAAAAGTCTTTCTGAAGATGAAAACGATAATATTATTACCACAGATAATTTATATAGCAGTTTTAACTCGGATAGAATACAGATGAATCTTACCCCTCTCCCTTAATAAGGAGGGGATAGGGGTGAGGTTCCCTGATTTTAGGAGGATTTCTCATGGAATATCTACACACAATGGTTCGCGTCAGCGACTTGGAAAAATCGCTGGACTTTTATTGTAATCATCTCGGATTAGTGGAAGTTAGAAGAAAAGAAAGCGAAAAAGGACGTTTTACCTTAGTTTTTCTTGCCGCACCCCAAGATGTAGAGAAAGTAAAAGAATCAACATCTCCTCTAGTCGAACTTACTTACAACTGGGACCCCGAAGACTATCAGGGTGGACGCAACTTCGGACACCTTGCTTATCGAGTTGACGACATATACGAAACCTGCGAACGCTTGAAATCAGGAGGTGTCACCATCAACCGTCCCCCACGCGACGGACACATGGCCTTTGTGCGATCGCCGGACAACATCTCTATCGAACTCTTGCAAAAAGGAGACTCACTACCACCTAAAGAACCTTGGGCTTCAATGCAAAATACTGGTAATTGGTAATTGCTAATTGGGAATAGGGGATTGGGGATTGGGGATTGGGTAATAAATAGTTGAGAAATATTTATTAACTCCTAATTCTTAACTTATTGTCTCTCCCTCTCCCCCTCTCCCCCTCTCCTTGTCCCCTTGTCTCTACAGAATCTCCCCCTTGACCCAAAACCTTCCATCTTGTAAACTAAAATCGACCAATCGGTCTTAAACGAAAAGATGTCCAAAGGTGAAGAAACCAAGGAAAGAATATTGCATAAAGCGGCTGCGTTGTTTAATACTCGTGGCTATGCTGGTGCGTCTATTTCGGACATCATGCAGGTGACGGGATTAAAGAAGGGGGGAATTTACAACCATTTTCAAAGTAAAGATGATTTAGCTCTGCAAGCATTTGATTATGCTGTTGAACTGATTAAGCAGCGTTATCGTGGTGCTTTGAAAAATAAGCGTAATGCAGTTGAACGCTTAGAAGGAATTATCAGCGTATTCCAGGCTAATATTGACAATCCAGTAGTTGAAGGAGGATGTCCCTTGATGAATACTGCGATTGAAAGCGATGATGCTCACCCAGTTTTACGAAAACGCGCTCAATCTGTAATGGATGATTGGAGGGATATGGTTCGTCGGGTGATTCAAAAAGGAATCTCTAGAGGTGAAATTCGTTCTCAAATTAACCCCGATGAAGTTGCAACCGTAATGATTACATTACTCGAAGGTGCGGTAATGATGAGTAAATTGTATGATGACCCGATTCACCTTGAAAGAGCGATTAACCATTTAAATAACTATATCAAGGTTGAATTACAGGCTTAAATTGTAAACTTCAAAACTGTTCCCAACAATAAGGTTTATATTTTTTTGAGAAAAAACAGACCGAATGGTCTTTAAAACAAAACCCAAAATCCAAAATCTAAAATGCTCAGACAATTAGAAGTAGAAATCCCCGTCAAAGTAACAACATACGATATTGATTTTGCTGGAGTAGTCAGCAATATTGTTTATATTCGATGGCTGGAAGATTTACGTTTAAAGTTCTTAGATGTATATTTACCTCTCGATAAGCAAATGCAGCAAGGTAATATTCCTTTTCTCTCCAAAACGCAAATTGAATATAAAATACCAATTCAGCTTTTTGATAACGTCATATCAAAAATGTGGATGAGTAATGTAGGAAAAGTGAAGTGGACTTTAGAAGCAGAATTTATATCAAATAATCAAGTTGCTGCAACGGCTATTCAAATCGGTGCTTTTATAAATTCGGAAAACGGTCGTCCTGCGAAATTACCAGAAGAATTAGTCAAAAAATATTCACAATGTTAAACAATCACTCCACATTCCGCTTAATAACCATTCCTGTAAGTCATTATTGTGAAAAAGTCAGATGGTCGCTTGATTACTTGAAATTAGCATATGTAGAAGAACCGCATATGCCACCATTCCATAGATTAGCTACAACTAAATTCGGTGGTAAATCTGCTCCGGTACTTGTTACTAAAGATGGTAACTTTACAGATTCAACCGATATTTTAAAATACTTGGATTCAATTGTAGCCATTGACGAAAAAATATATTCTACAACTGTCGAAAAGTGTCAACAGATTGAAGAATTAGAAGAATTTTTTGATGAAGAATTAGCAATTGCAATCAGACAATGGGGTTATTTTAATGCCATTGATAAGAAGGATATTATTCAACAGAAATGGTGTCAGGGGGTACCTTTTATAGAAAAGTTATTATTTCCGGTAGTTTATCCATCGATGCGTTCAATTACGAAGAAAAAATATCATGTCAACGCGAAATCAGCCGCTCAAGCTTACGAACAAATCAAAAGTATTTTTGCAAAAGTAAACAGTTTATTAGCAGATGGACGTAATTATTTAGTTGGAGATAAAATGTCCGCTGCTGATATCAGCTTTGCTTCCCTTGCTGCACCGATTTTACAACCACCACAACACCCTAGTAATTCTTCTAATTTGCAACAATTACCAGCAAAAATGTTGTCTGAAATTAAGACAATTCAAGAAACTACTGCGGGTCAATTCGCTTTGAATTTATACGAAAATTGGCGCTATGAGCGTTAGCTTTCTCGCAGAGTAGCTCATCTAGGAACCTTTAGAGAAAAAAATAATTTATATCTGAAATCAAAGAGTTTCCTAAGACCGCTACAGGTGAGTTTGCTTTGAATTTTCTTTGAATTTGTACAATATTTGGCGCTAAAGCGCAACTACGAACAATGCTCAAATTTTACTACAATCCTCGTTCCCCTATGGCTCGTCGTGTATGGAGAGGATTATTAGAAAAAGACATTCCCTTTGAAGGAATAGTGATGAATTTAAATGGCGACCAATTTCAGCCAGATTACTTACAAATACATCCTTTCCATCACGTTCCGGCAATAGTTGATGATGGATTTAGGATGATAGAATCCATTGCGATTTTAGAATATTTAGAAATAAAATACCCTAGCCCTGCACTACTACCAAAAGATACTCAAGCTTTAGCAACAGTAAGAATGGTGCAGATGGTTTCTACAAACGAATTAGTACCGAAAGTACTACCCTTAATATTGGAAGAACAAGATTCACCAAAGTTTATCCAAGCAAAAGAACACGTAGAAAAAGTATTAGGTTTTTTTGCGGAAAATCTGAAAGACAATTATTATTTTGGTGGCGAAAATTTAAGCTTAGCAGATATTATCGTCGGAACAGATATTTCATTTTTACCGCACTTAGGAATTGATTTTAGTAAATATCCCAATTTAAATAACTGGTTTGAAAGATTGATGCAGCGTGAATCATGGAAAACAACAGAAATGAGTCCAGAAGAATATCAGCAATTCAAACGGGTTTTAATTAGAATGATTCAGCAAAAAGTAAAACCATAAATTCCTAACTACCTGCAAATAACCAATGTAGAGACGTAGCACTGCTACGTCTCCGAATAATCGCGGAAAAACGCGAAATATTTGTTTATTCCCAATCCAAAATCTAAAATTCAAAATGAAACTAGCAATCGCTTGTGCATCAGGTAGCTTCAAAGGTGCATTCACCCACGGAGTATTAACAGCTTTTGAATCAGCAGGAATCCGCGCAGATGCTTATGCTGCATCATCTTCATCGGTTCTCCCCTCGGCTTATGCTGCAATTGGTAAAGCAGCTGAATTAGGTGTCAATTACTGGTTAACAGGTATGGAAGAATTACAAAAACCCGACATGGGAATGAGCCAGGTTGTC
The DNA here is from genome assembly GCF_002368095.1 of Calothrix parasitica NIES-267. Classification (GTDB taxonomy): domain Bacteria; phylum Cyanobacteriota; class Cyanobacteriia; order Cyanobacteriales; family Nostocaceae; genus Rivularia; species Rivularia parasitica. Next base: position 4,143,964 of record NZ_AP018227.1, read on the forward strand.
ATGGGTGGAATTAAGTTTTTTAATCCACCATTAGATAAGTTATTAGCAGCAGAAACCCCAGAATATTTCGTTGCAGTTAATGCTGTAGTAAATTCAGAAGCAGCAAGTCAAACTCAAGGAGAAAAAGCCAGACGTTTGGGAAGAAGATTATTAGTATCCGCTGCAAAAAAAGACCGTAGCTGGGTAGATGAAAATTTGCAGTTAGAGTTATTTAGTAATCGAAAAAACGATATTTATTCAAAGATTGACGAAAACAACTTTGATGAAATAGCTTATGCAACATCGAGAATGCTTCACGCTTGGGATGTTCCTGCTTGGATAAACGAAAAGCCTTATGTTGATGCTTCATATACTTGTTTATGTCCTGCGATTGAAATGATTGAGGCTGGATACAAACAAGTTATTGCAATTAGCAACGAACCCGGTATATTTTATCGAGATATGTTTGGAAATACAGAAATACCTGAAAATTACCAAGGAATTAATATTCATATTATTAAACCAGATACAGACCTTAAAGAAATGGGAGTAGATTTTACAAACGCAACTCCCGAAGGTTTGGATCGGGTTTATCAACATGGGGAAGAAAAAGGTAGGGAATTTCTTGCGAAATGGGAAAATAGTTAAGATTCAATGTTCAAAATATAGCAATTTTAAGTTGAGTTCAATACACTTGAAACCTCACCCCGTCCCGTCGGACACCCCTCTCTTTATTAAGGAGCTACGGTGTACACACATCTCGTCAGATCCCCCTAAATCCCCCTTTCAAAGGGGGACTTTAATTTCAGATTCCCCCTTTTTTAAGGGGGGTTAGGGGGGATAAAAACACTGTGAAAGCAAATTCTAATACTTCTGTGTACACCGTAGCCTTATTAAGGGGAGGGGACGGGGTTGAGGTCGAATTTGTATCGCATCCAAGTGAAAACTGCTATATACAGAAACCCAGTTTTTCAAAAAATCAGGTTTCTAGATTATTACTACTTCTTGTCAACTACTCACTACTCATTACTTCTTCCCCGTCAACCTTTTCGTCAAACCAGAAATAAACCGATAACCCTTACGAACGGAATTCAACAAAGAAAGCGGAACTCTTAATTTAAACGGGTAAATAAAAGGAAGATATACCAAATAATATGCTTTCTTAACGTTATCCCACTTAGAACATTTGTCTTGTTCCAGAAAGTCGGATATATCTACAACTAATCCCCTACCTTCGTACATCATTACATTACGTGCGTGAATATCGTGGGGGAAAAGTCCGCGACTTCGAGCGTAATCTAAAGCTTTATCAATATCTTTAATAACTCGTTTAGGAACGCGGATACCAAGCTGAACGCAATCCCAGATGGTAACTCCATACAGCCGTTTCAAAACCAAAAAACCATCTTCAGCGTAAAATAATTGGGAGAAAGCAGGATGTTTACCCAAACGATTGTAAACTTCTACCTCTTCCTCAAACCCAGGTCTTCCCGGTGCGTAAATTTTAACTACTAAATCTTGAAAATCGGGATGATGAAGTACAGCAGCGTAGTTTCCGGTACCAAGTAAAATCCAAGGAGGAGGTATGTGAGGAACCTTTACCGGGTCGTGAGGATTAACGCTTTCTATTTGAAGTTTCGTAAGTAGTTCAACCTGAATATTCTTGACGAAGCGATTTATCTGCAAAGTTTCCATATACAATGAACACCCTGGTTTAACGGTTGATGGGAATTTGCTTCTATTTAAAGTCACAATAAAGTTATCACAAGGCTATCATCAACTATAAGTAGTAACTACACACAGAAATTTATTTTTACGAATGAGACAAGGAGAGGGGGAGACAAGGAGAGATGGGGAGATGGGGAGAGAGGGGGTAGAGGGGGTAGAAAATTTTAACTCCTAACTCCTAACTGCTAATTCCCAACTCTTAACTATTTACCATGCCCAATGTCCAATACCCAATTACCTATACCTAATACCCAAATCCAAAATCCGTCTTGGAAAGTTTGGGGGACGGAAACCGACACCCCCAACTTTCCGCAAAATCTAAAATCTAAAATCTAAAACATGAATCCTATAACAGTAATTGGTGGTGGATTAGCTGGAACTGAAGCAGCTTGGCAAATTGCTCAAGCTGGAATTCCGGTAATTTTTTATGAAATGCGTCCCACACGTTTTGGAGGAGCGCACCATACGGAACATTTAGCAGAATTGGTATGTAGCAATTCTTTCGGAGCAATGGCAAGCGACAGAGCGGCCGGTTTGCTGCATGAGGAGTTACGTCGTCTCAATTCTATCGTGATTTCCAAGGCTGACGAACATAAAGTACCTGCTGGTGGAGCTTTAGCGGTTGATAGAGGTGTATTTAGTCAAGATTTGACTGAAACTCTCGCCAGTCATCCTTTAATAGACTTTCGCCGCGAAGAATTACGAGAAATTCCGGAAGGTATTGTAGTTTTAGCAACTGGACCTCTTACGAGTCCCGATTTAGCTGAAGATTTACGTCGTTTCACCGGAATGGAATATCTCAGCTTTTTTGATGCTGCCAGTCCTATAGTTGTAGGAGAATCCATAAATCACGATGTTGCTTTCATGGCATCTCGTTACGACAAAGGGGAAGCAGCTTACCTTAATTGTCCCATGAATAAAGAGCAGTATCTGAAATTTTGGTCGGAATTGCGTGACGCAGAACAAGTTGAATTAAAAGGCTTTGAAAGAGAAAACGCTAAATTTTTTGAAGCTTGTTTACCTATCGAAGAACAAGCAAGACGCGGTGAAGATACCATGCGTTATGGCCCTCTCAAACCAGTGGGTCTGACTCCTCCTTCAACTGTGGGATGGGGTTCGGATGCTCCTCCCCCAGAAATTCCAGAAGGAGAAGAAGTTAAGAAAGAACGTCCTTATGCTGTCATCCAGTTACGTCAAGAAGACAAAGCTGGAAAATTATGGAACATGGTGGGTTTCCAAACAAACTTGCGCTGGGGAGAACAAAAACGGATATTCCAGATGATTCCCGGTTTAGAAAACGCCGAATTCGTGCGATTGGGAGTAATGCATCGCAACACTTTTATCAATGCACCTCAATTAATGATTCCCACATTGCAATTCAAATCACGTCCCAACTTACTGGCAGCCGGACAAATCATTGGTACAGAAGGATACACCGCTGCATCAGCCGGAGGTTGGCTCGCAGGAACAAACGCAGCCAGAATCGCATTAGGAAAAGAACCATTAACCATTCCAAACACAACCATGATGGGGGCTTTATTCGACTTTATCAGTTCAGCATCTCCCAAACACTTCCAACCAATGCCCCCTAACTTCGGTATATTGCCGGACTTAGGAGTGAAAATAAAGAACAAACGCGAACGATACGGAAAATATCGCGATAGGTCTTTGGAACAGTTATCAGTTATCAGTGAACAGTTAACAGTGAGCAGTGAACAGTTAACTGTTTAACAGTTATGAATTAATTACTCTCCTTGTCTCCCCATCTCCCCCATCTTCCCATGCCCAATCCCCTAATATATGAATGAATCTGAGCGTTATTTATTCGATTTACAAGGATTTTTAGTTGTTGAGAATGTTCTTAGCGACAAGGAAATTTTAGCTTTGAAGGAACTGGTGAATAAGCAAGTAGCTATCAAAAATCAACCATTAGCGTCTAAGCTACGTTTTGATGCTTTGCTTTCATGGGGAAAACCTTTCCTAAATTTGATTGATAATCCTCGCATAACTCCTTATTTAGCAGAATTTTTGGGAGGTCAGTTTCGCTTAGACCATGATTATCTTCATATTATTCGTGAAGGTTTAGGCCCAATTGGTTGTAATTTACATGGTGGAGGAACTCCCTACGACCCAACCCAGTATTACTCATTCCGAAATGGCAGAATTTACAATGGTTTGCTCGCTGTTGCTTATGAATTAAACGACGTACATCCCGGTGATGGAGGATTTGCTTGTATCCCCGGTAGTCATAAAAGTAATTTAGCTTGTCCCCAAGAATGGCTTAATTTAGAGTCTCCCAAGGATATCGTCAAATCAGTGACTGCAAAAGCTGGAAGTGCAATTGTATTTACAGAAGCGCTATCTCACGGAACCCTTCCCTGGAAAGGAAAAAACGAACGCAGAACATTATTTTACAAATATTCTCCCGGTTCATATGCTTGGCTGAGAAATTATTACAGTCCCGAAGATTTTACAGATTTAACTACATCTCAGCGAGAAATTCTCAAAACACCAGGAGTTTATCCTTGAACAGTTAAGTAGGTCGGTGTTGAAAATCGTAGTTAAGACCAGGAAGTAGCAAGTAGCAAGTAGCAAGTAGCGACAAGGGTTCAAGGGGAATTTACATCTTGTTACATAGCTCCGTTTATTTATGCCGACTTACTTATCAATTTTCACCGGTCGGGTGTGGATCGTCAATTATCAATTATCAATTATCAATTATCAATTATCAATAAGTAAAGAGTAGCAAGTAGTTATCACCTTGTCTCCCTATCTCCCTATCTCCCTATCCTCATTCCCCAATTTCTATTCCATTAGATTTTAGCCATTGCAAAACACTTCTTTCAAGCTGTTTGTTTCTAAAGTTAGACCATTGGTATTTTTGTGTTTCTTGTTGCAAAATTTTTTGAACGCGTTGAAATGCTTTATAGCTATCAATTGTCTTTTCTAACTTATTGCGAAGCCATCTACTGTGAATAGTGGAAATAAATGCTTGCATATCATGATGGTCATTACCAGATTCATTTGATGATAACCGAATAAATCTTTTTTTATCTGGATATTCTTCTATCAGATAACCATCTAAATACAGAAACTTACCATCAATATCCATCGGGTCACCTTCCCGAGTTTCTATAATAATTTTTCCAGTGCTGGTATCTAAGTAATAAACGCACTCGTTATTTTTAGAGTTTCTGATAACAGCTTCTTTTAATTCATCAATTTTTATAGGTAACTGCATAGTAGATTACCTGTGATGGCTCCTAATTCCTGTAATAGATAGTGTTTGAAAGCATTATGTTCTAATTCAAAAGATATCAGCTTTAAGATTTCTCAATTCTGATAAATTATTTATAAGAACTACATCTGTTTTAGCAATTTTTTTTCTATTATGCAGTGATATATTTTTCCATTGCGTAATTAATAAAGCTTTCTCCCCTACGTTCTACCCGTTGTGTCTTTATAACTGAAAAACCCATGCGTAGAAAAAATGGTTTAGCAGTAATACTAGCTTCGGTATATAAACGGTGTATTCCTAATTCACTAGCTTTAGCTTCAATTGCATAGTAAATTTTCTTGCCTACACCCATTCGTTGATAATCTTTATTACTGTAGAAACAGTCTATGTGTCCATCTGAGTCTAACTCACCAAAACCAGCAATTATACCGTTGTCATCAGCTACGTAAGTAAACTTGGACGAACAAAGATTTACCCAATCTCTAAAATAAATATCATCTGGTGCCCATGCTTTTACCTGATTGATTGAGTAATCGTTAATATTAACTTTGCGTACTGTTTGATGAAATAATTTTGCTATCTGCTCTGCATCTTGTTTTTGAAATAATCTTATATCTATAGAATTAAAAAATGAGTCTTTAGACATAGATATAAAAATTGGGAATAGGGCATTGGGAATTGGACATTGGGAATAGATTTAACAATAGAAAGTCTATTTTTAGGGAAAATAATTTATTTATTTATTGTAATATTATTCAGTATTTTAATAGATTAAGAAGCTGATTTATTTACTTAAACTTTTTTATTTCTCTAAATGAGACTAAATCAGTCTGAAAAAATAAATAAATAGATAAATAAATATATTAATATATACAATGCCCCGTACCATATTCCCTATTATTAAACAAAAATAAATCCCACACAACCTTAAATCGAGGGGGATTCATTTACAACGAGTATAGTAACAAAGAAGCGCGATTAATTAATTATTCAAAGCTTGCCATTTAAAATATTGTATATCTGCCCAAGCTTGGTTTTGATGAAACATTTGAGCTATCTTTGACCACGTTGTTTTTGAAACTTTAGCTAGATTATACTTCTGTAAATCGCCAAATTGGCAAAACATCTTATATGCCCAAGTTGGCTCATATCCCATGAATCTAGCTATCGCTGTCCAGTCTGCTAATGAAAATAAGGTGATATCAATTTCCGATTTATTTTGCAGGTCATTGGAATTGATAGTCTTAGCTAATAACATGGCATTCCTATTAAAAATTGTTTTTGGCAAACAACCAAAACTATATAGAAGTTAGATTATTTGGTTGTCATAAATAAAATACACCTCGGTTTTCACATATTTATTTTGAAATGTCAAGTCATTTCAAATGCAATTTTTAAATCATATTATTTTGCAGACGAAATTTAAACTTCATTTTTTATAAATATGTCTTTTTGTGGTCAGAAACGATGAATCAGGAGGCTAGCAAAAGGAAATCAGCCTTTATTCGCTATTTCAAAAATTTTTATCTATAAAACATGCTTTCAATCTAGATAAATAAGTGGTATATTCTTGAACCTTACTTAAACAACCTATTCTCTATTCAAAGCTTTCAGCAAAACTTATATTTATTTTCATACTCATCGATATAGTTTTTCCTATCAGCTTTTCCACAATACTCAAAGAAGAAAATTTTAAATTTTGATACCATTACTATCTACGTAAGTATAGATTTACTTGCTGAAGCTCTTTTTTTATTATTCCTATTCTTACTTCTTAAAAGCCCCAATTTTGTTGTTTTAAGTGAATAGTGTTTAATTATGCAAAATTTTTGGGAATAATCTACATGGTGTTGCAACCAAGAGTATCGTTCATCAAAGATATGAGAGCATTATTCTCCCAAAAAAATAAAATTTATTATCGCTCACTTCTTGTATTTTGCAGTTTTTTATGCATATTATTGGTCATAACTCCAGTATTTTCTGTGAATGCTCGGGAAAACTCAAAACAAACGATTGACAAACTTAAGCAGGAACGAAAGCAAATTAAAAAGCAGCATCAAGATGTAGTTAAAGAAAAAAAACGTTTAAATAATTTGCAGCAAGAAGCTGAAAAACGTCTTGGTGGTTTAGAAGAAAACCTGCAAACTACTAATAGTCAGATTGAAGATAGCGAAAGACGTTTGCAAATAGCAACTCAACGACTCCAGCAATTACAAGCAGATTTAGCACAATCGCAGGTTTCTTACGCTGAACGTCAATCGTCCACTGTTGCTAGACTTAAGTATTTGCAACGTTCTCCAGTTAGTCAAGGATGGGCTGTTTTGCTACAAAGTCGCAATCTAAATGACTTTCTTAGCCGTCGTCGTAATTTAAAATTAGTTTATCAAGCCGACCAGAAAGTTTTGGCTAAATTGACTGAAGAAGCCAAACAAATAAAACAGCAAAAAAGAGACATAGAAGAGAAAAAGAACGAAATATCCTTGATTCGCCAGCAATTATTAGCACAAAAAGCCGATTATCAAGGTCAAGCTGAATTACAAGCCGATTTAGTACAGCGCTTAAATAGCGATCGCACTGCTTTAGATGCAGCAAGAATCCAGTTAGAAAGAGACTCGCTATCCGTAGCAAAGTTGATTCAAAAGAAGGTCGCTGAACAACAAGCGAGAATAGCAGCAGCTAAAGCTAGGAGCAGAGCAAGAAACTTTGTCCGTGGAAGCGGTATCATGGCATTGCCTAGTACCGGCTATATTAGTAGCCCCTACGGTTGGAGGTCTCATCCCCTTCTCGGTCGCGGTCGGCTACATACAGGTATGGATTTTGCAGCCGGTTACGGTAGTACAATACGGGCCGCAGATTCAGGAACCGTCTTATATTCAGGATGGTACGGTGGTTACGGAAAAACAGTAATCATCAACCACGGTAAAGGAATTACTACGCTATACGGACATGCTAGTAGATTATACGTAAAAGCAGGAGAAACGGTTAAACGAAGTCAAGCCATATCAGCAATCGGTTCGACTGGTTTGTCAACAGGACCACATTTGCACTTTGAAGTCCGTAAAAACGGTACCCCAGTCAATCCTGCGAATTATCTTTAAAAATTAAGAGTTAAAAGGTAGGGGTGAAGACTTAAAAGTTGAAAATTTTATTTTTATTCTTCTCTGTGTTTTCCCCTTTCTCTTCCTCCTCTACCTCTTTTGGCTTAATTAACTTATCCTCTGGATTGATAGGAATAGAAAATTCCATTTTAGGACGACGAGTAAAAGCTTGGTCGCTACCTATTTGATTGTTTGTAATTAAAGTTAGGTTATTTGCTTTGGAAGTAATTCCACCTTGGAAAATTAAATCTCCTTGGAAAGTTGTATTAGATTCAATTTTAAGAGAAGGATTATCCAATGGTGGTTTCAAATTATGTGTATTACCTAAGCCATCAACAAGTATAACCCCTTTACCATGTAAGTTCAGGTGGATAGCATGCCAAAAACCATTGGTTACAGCTATTCTTATAATAGTATTGTTTTCTTGAAAAGAAATATTAGTTAACTTTCCTACAGTACCGTTAAGATGCTTTGCTTCAATATTTAATTTTTTTTCGGTTAATAGCGTATTTGTTATCTTTGTCTGATTTGAATTATTTCCACTATCAATATTTCTATTCTTTGTAGTGATTCGCTCTACTCGTTTATTGTTAAACACAAGTAACGTGCCAATACAGGTTAACAATAAAATTGCTGATATTATTCCTAGTACAAAACCACTATTATTATTGTCAGTTTTGTAAACATTGCTAATTAGTTTGTTTTTTAAATTATTTTTACTCATAGATAATACTTTTAAGATTGTATAACTAAGTACTTAGGCAAAATTCATTGTGTATTTGTCATTGCGAGTGGAACGAAGTGAAACGAAGCATTCACCTGAAAGGTGTGGATCATCGCAAGGATTTGAGATTGCTATGTCCTGACGGACACGCTCCGCTAACGCTGTCGCTCGCAATGACACAAATAATTTTGCACACCCACTTATAAAGTAACCATTTTCAGTATTTTCCTCGGTTTGCAAGGAGACGATTCTATAATTCTTTATAAATTACTAGAAATTCTAGAGATAAACCCGGACTCAGGTTCCATCCTTATTCACTAATTGAACACAACAATCAAGGAGATGTAGTAGCTTCTGTTCTCGAATTTCCTAATACTGTGTTGAAGCACCTACTCAACAACAAGCAATAGAAGAACTGAAAAAATTTTTATCAACTCGTCTTGAAAAAACATAAATTTTTCCAGTAAAAACTAAATTCCCTTAAACTAAAACCAAAAATAGTTTGAAAGTCCGAATGCTACTTATCGCTAGAGCAGTTCTCTTAAAAGCTAGAAAAACATAGCCAGATAGTTTGTCTGACCCCATTCAGGAAGAACCCAAGACCGCAATGACTCCCCAAAACTGGGATAGCTCAAATTTCTGCATAAAAAATAAGCCGATGACGAGAGTCGAACTCGTGACCTCACCCTTACCAAGGGTGTGCTCTACCACTGAGCTACATCGGCAAAAAAAATTATTCTAGATTTTGGATTTTTCTAAAGGTAAATCCAAAATCTAGAAGTGAAAGTGGGCCGAGCTGGATTCGAACCAGCGTAGGCTAAGCCAGCGGATTTACAGTCCGCCTCCATTAACCACTCGGACACCGACCCATGTCGTTCACGATTACTAATCGTATCACAAGGTTTGGGAAATACCAACTTTTTTTTGATAATTTCCTGAAAGCGAGTGTGGGTGGGGAATTGGGGAATATGAATTTGTAATGAGAGCATCTTGCTCCCTATTAATTCAAAAATCCCTAATTCTTAATATCCAATCCCCAACTCCTAACTCCTAACTTAATAACTCTCCAGTCTCTTGCAATGAATGCAGTCTCTTGTAAATTCCCTGCTCTTGTAATAGCTCTTCGTGGCTTCCTATTTCCACGATTCTGCCGTTATCCAAAACTACAATTTTATCGGCTTCTCTAACGGTACTGAGTCGGTGAGCAATAACTATGGTGGTGCGGGTTCCCTGGATTGAACTCATTGCTAATTGAATTGAGCGCTCGGATTCGTAGTCTAAGCTTGATGTTGCTTCGTCAAATACGAGTACGTCGGGATTAACTAATAATGCTCTTGCGATTCCAACTCGCTGTCTTTGTCCTCCCGATAATCTGACTCCGCGTTCTCCCACTACGGTATAGTAGCCTTCGGGTAAGAAACTAATCACTTCGTCAAGTTTGGCTATCCTACAAGCTTCTTCAACTTCTGCAAAACTCACATTTTCGTTTCCGTAGGTCAAGTTATCCAAAACTGTACCGTTGAAAATATCTACTTCTTGGTGAACTATCGCTAATCTCCTCCGATATTCCCCTACGTCTAAACCACGAATGTCTTCTCCATCAATGAGTATTTTCCCTTGCTGAGGTTCAAAATAACGAAATAGCAGTTTGACCAATGTTGATTTACCGGAGCCGCTACGTCCTACTAGGGCTACTGTCTGATATGGTTCGATTAGCAGATTAATATCGTGTAAAATTCTGCGGTCGGCTTCGTAACCGAAACTTAAATGCGAAAATTCAACTTTACCGGTAAATTTGTAAGCTTTATCTGCTGTTCGAGTTTCTAAAAGTCCCTCGGAATCAACTCCCGACGGTTCTTGCAAAAATTCGTGGAACCGCAACATGGAACTGTAACGACGAGCGAATATTTCTGCAAGGATGCTGATTGGTTCTAGTTCTGCATATGCCATGCTCGATAAGGTCAAGGTGGTAACAAAATTACCTAGGGTAATTCGACCTTCTATGGTTGCAGCTAAAGTTAAACCAAGCACCATAAATACACAAAACTGAATTACGCTTTTTTGCCAGGTGTTTAGTTTGACGTAACCTTTGTGAATCCGATAAACAACTACATCTTGCTCGCGTTTAAACCGCTGTTTTTGACGCTCTAATTCTTTGGCTTCTGTTGCAAATGCTTTAACTGTTTTGATGTTGCTGACAATTTCGGATGTCCGACTTTCTGTATTTTCTGAATATTTATCTAAACGACTTTCGTATTTAATTAGCTTCTGTAAATTCTTTAAAGTAAAGCTTAGAATGATTGCAAAGGAAACTAAAAATAAAGCTGCAATCCGCCAATCAACAAAACAAATAAATACAAAAATGCCCAAAACTCTAAACAGTTTGGGAAACAATTGTCCGGTAACTTCTGGATAAGTCCAAGTATGGTTGGAAATCCCTTTTGCTACTCTCGAAGCTATTCTTCCCGGATTGTTTTCATCATAAAATTCTAATGGCAATGTCAGAATCTTTTCTACTGCTTTTTGACTTTGATTTCTTCTGGCTTTTAAGGCAATTTCCCAATGAAACCAACCGCTCAACCAAGGTTGTGTGGGCGCTCTCACTACCGTAACTACAAAAATTAAACTCAGTAAAAACAATAAAGATAAATTATTGTTTGCTGGATAATTAGTTATGCTGGAAATTGCAATAATTATACTTCTTAAAAAACCATCCAACGGCTGGTTGGAAAGCAGGTTCAGTATCTGACCAATCGCATAAGGTACAAGTAAATCTAAGATTTCATAAACGCTGGATGCCACAATACTAAATATACTGAGCTTCCAGTAGGGACGAAAATAATTAACAATATCTCGTAAGTTTGCCATGACGCACGCTGAAAAATTTGTGCAGTATCGCCTTCAAAGACTTTATACTACAGTCGTATTACAATGCGGTCAATAGTAAAATATTGAAATCATCCTTTCGATAGAAGAGGTGATACCAAAAGGATTAATTAGCGAACCCGAAAGTATAAGAATTCAAAAACCCGATTTTTTAAACCGGGTTTCTCAATACCTCAAATTCCTACGATTCATATCGAATTGCTGTATTTTTGCTAGAAATCATCTTCTCTCGTCAAACATTTAAGCCAAAATTCTATTATTTAACTTTCCTAGCTTTTCTTCGATAAATTAAATAAATACCAACTACAGATAAAGCCAATGGAAAACCTGGTTCGGGAACTTCTTTCTTAGAAAAAGTTACTTTGTCAATTTTACCGAAAATAGCAGCTTTAGTCTTCTCTCCCTCAAGTACCCGGAATTCACTCACCTGTGTCTCACCATTATCTTGACTGAAACCAGTCAAAGACAAAGTATATGCATTACCATCATGCATAAAAGTATGCTTAGCATCTTGTTCGGTGACTACTAAAAAATCTGCGTTTAACTCTGGATTTGTTGAAAGATTAGGAGTATTTATTAAATTGAATTGGTATTCAAAATTTTGCTCGACTTCGGTCAATTGATCAAAGGATAAATTAAGCTTTAAAGGAACAGAATCTACACTTGTGCCTAAAAGTACTGTACCGTTACGATAAGTCAAATCACCTATCTTAAATAATGACCCTGCATCAGTAGAAAAAGAATTTCCTTCAAATACAAGTTGGTTAGCAGAAGCACCTTTGAAAAGAGTTGGATCTCCCCAAGTGAATACCTCTTCTCCTATTCCGCTATAGGTAGGGTTATCATTTATAGCTCCGGTCGTTGGTTTCAACCAGCTACCAGCAACACTACCCGAAAAAGTAGCAGCTTCTGCTTTACCAGAAAAACCAATTGCACTCAAAGCAGCAAACGGAAATACAACTTTATAGAAAAGCGAACTTAATTTCATATATAGGCTCCGAATCCTAATAAAGGAGCATCTGACATACAAGTAACCAGTCTACATTAGTAAAAATACGTATATTCTGCCAATATTTACCGCATTTTTCATAGAAACTTCACATATACTATAAAAATATTGTAAATATTCTTAGTTACGGAACTTTTTCAAAAAGCCTTTCAAATTATGCAGATAAATGCAGATAATATTAATACTTCTTATAAAATACGGCTATGAGATGCGCTGATAAGTAAATAAGGATACGAATTAATAGATAGGGATTAATGCTTATGTATTTACACTTAATGAGTGTATTCTACGTTTAAAGTGTTTGTCAAGTTTGATGCTTATCATTAGTAATTACTCCCTTCCGGTAGAAGATTTCCTGTAAAGTAAAGAATAGGGAATAAAGGCTGGTAAAAGCAACACGGGATAGGGAATCGGGAGCAAGATGTTCCTACTACCGAAATGAATCATAGCTACTATAGGTATAAAAAAGTGTGTCAGCGGATTTACCGTAACACACACATTAAAAAAATTGGTTTAGAGGATGCCAGTTTAAAAACTAACAGCCAAAAAGTAATAGATTGATGAATTTAAAGTAGGTAATTTTAAATTAAATTTTACCTCTTACCCCTTACTTGCTACTTACTAACTATTACGTAGTATTAGGTTGCATAAATTCTGAAGGGTTGGTTTTCGACCTAACGTCAGGAGACGTAACAGCGTTAGGTCTCTACAAGCCGTCGGAATTAATCAAATGCACTACTAGTAGTCCTTTTCATTAGTTTTGACAGTCTTGTTTTCTACGGACGTAATGTAGAGACGTTATAAATAACCTCTCCCGACATTTCCAAAGAAAACGCGACCCATCAGAATTTATGAAATGCACTACTAGGGTGCAAGAGCGTTACCGCGAATCAAACTACCGATGGTTTTGGCAGTGATTTTCATTTGGGTAATAGGGTTTGCTGGGACAACTGTTTTATACAGGTAGCTGTCAAAGGTTAAGCGCTGCACGTCTAAATCTCCACACATTTCGACGAATGCTTCGCGGGTAGCGTCGGAACGGTAGAATACGTTTTGCAGGATATCGAGTACTTTGTAGGTGAGACCGTATTTCTTGTCCCAACGTTTTAGATAAACTTTTAAATCTGCTTCAGTAGGAATAGATTGTCCGCTGTTGGAAAGTTCGACAATTGTTTCAGCGCACATCCGTCCGGATTTTGCTGCAAAGTAAATTCCTTCTCCGGAAGACTTGGTAACGTAGCCGGCCGCATCACCTACTAGTGCAATCCTTCCAACAACACGACGAGGACGGGGATGTTCGGGGATGGGATGCGCTTCTACTTTAATGATGCTACCACCATCGAGTTTTCTCGCTGCACGAGCGCGAATACCAGCTTGCAATTGCTTGATGCTGGCTTTGTGAACATGCATCGTACCAGTTCCCACGGCTACATGGTCGTACTTAGGAAATACCCAAGCGTAGAAATCGGTAGAAACATCGTTACCGACATACATTTCTGCTAAATCGTTATAATATGCCATCTTGTCTTCTGGAAGACGGATGCGTTCTTGGAAAGCAATAGCATAGTTATAATCGCCAGCATCCATTTCTTTGGCAATACGGGAGTTTGCTCCGTCAGCACCAATAATTAAATCGACTTTTAAGGTTTTAGCAATACCTTTTGCAGCACCTTCTTTATGGTCAATATAGTGGATTGTATAGGGGTCTGTATTATTTTTGGGAAAATCTAATTTATGAACGGTAGCATTAATTAAATGAGCGCCTAATTTAGCCGCTCGATTTCGCATGAAGCCATCCAAAACTTCACGACGACACATTCCTATATATTCATCTTGATTAACTAAATTGATATCAACCTCGCGATTAGAGGGTGAAATCATCTTCATTTTCCGTACTTGACGGTCAATGATATCAGCCGGAAGGTCGAACTCATCCACCATGCAAAGCGGTATAGCACCACCGCAAGGTTTAGCATTATCTAGTTTACGCTCAAATAAATAGGTTTCAATCCCTGCCTTCGCTAAAGTTTCAGCAGCAGATGAACCCGCAGGACCCGAGCCTACAACAGCAACCCGAAGTGTCGGCATGTTTTCTCCCATACTTGACATTACCTCGAAGCATCGTATCACGGAGTTTTGACCGATTTTCCGCTTTACCCCCAGGATTTAATTGAAATGCAACATTCCTTAATTTTTCTACACACCGCACCTCTGTTTTACCCTTCCCCTCTATGGAACCCATCAATTTTTATCGGACAGAATACCAGCCTTAAGCCCACCCATGTCCCTGTACTACTTTAGATATCTTGGTGACTTGTTTTCTGGGCAAAAATCTCACAGCTTCAGCCATAATTCTGTTTTTGGCACCCGGAATCACAAGAGTTTGACCTGTCATTAAGCCGCGATAGCCAATCTCAGCTACGGTTTTTGCATCCATCATCTTCATATCTTTAATCCGCTGAGAATTTTCTGTTCCGGTTCTTTGATGAAAACCAGATTTTGTAGGACCAGGACAAAGAACGGTTACGCTGACTCCAGTATCTTCAAGCTCGTTAGCTATTGCTTCTGAAAACGACAATATATAAGACTTAGTAGCAAAGTACACTGACATCAAAGGGCCTGGTTGAAAAGCAGCGGTAGAACTGACATTTAATACCTTACCTTCGCCTTGCTCTACCATATGTCTGAGGAATAATTTAGTTAAATGCGTCAAACACACCACATTTATCTGTATCATTTCTAGTTCGGATTTCAAATTAGTTTCATTAAACAATCCATAGATACCAAATCCCGCATTATTAACTAATACATCAATTTGAATCGATGCTTGCTGTAACTCTAGATAAATTGCATCTGGAGATGTTGAAATAGACAAGTCTATGGCAATACTTTTAACATGAATTCCATAATCTTGAGTAAATTTTTCCGAAATCTCAATTAATTTTGGTTCGTTTATATCTACTAATACGAGATTGTAATTCTGACTCGCAAAAATACAGGTTAATTCATAGCCTATTCCGCTACAAGCTCCAGTAATTAAAGCAGTTTTTCGACGCTGACGGTGATTTTTAAAGTCCATGAAATAAGAGAAGATAAATCGAAATAAAAAAATGAAAAGTGCTGTCTTGGGGAGCCACTTTTCAATACCAGATATCAGACGCTTAACGCGTTATTGATAATTTAGAATCATCGTATAGTATGTCTTTCAACTCTCTACCAAATTCATAATTATTGAAAAATGATAGATATTTATTTGCTTAATAATTGCATTATATAAGAGAAATTAGGATATAATCTTGCACGTTGAAACAACTGTTGATAACTGGAAAACAACTTGTACACCTAAATAATATAAGAAAAAATGAATAGTTTGGCAGTATCTTAACTGCCAAACGAAAAAACATTATTGCTTATAATCCCTTATATTACAGTTATTATTTGTAATAATGGATTCATTAATTTCATCTATATGATAATCACTTAGATAACCACTTATTACACATCAAAGAGGGTTTATCATATCAGCTGATGTCGGATGAACCGAAGAAGAAATTGAAACATAGGTAGCAATAAAGCGAAATATAGTCTGCTCAGGAGTTAATAAATTAGTTTTTACGAAACATCATTGACATTTCCGTGTGATAGCTCAACCAATAACCAAAAAGCACGTAGAAAATCATTTTATAAGATGTTAGGGCTTTTCCTAATTCTATTGGCTCATGAATAGTGTCTAAAGAACCATCACACAGCCGTTGATACTGATTCCAAGCACGTGTATTAACTCCCATCCAAGGGGTATCATGATAAGCGCGGTCACGAAACTCAACAGCTTCCCAATTCTGACAATTCCCTAAATATTCCAGAGCTTGGGGAGTATAAACATGAAAATGATATGGAACATGAACGGGGTTATAGAAATCGGATATATTGGGTTTCGTTAAGTCTATATTCGCTGCGTTAGGTGTTCCCACAAGAATGTAACCACCAGGTGCAAGCAAACTGTCTAATTTAGACAATAATTTTCTTGGGTCTTCAACATGTTCGATAACATCTTGAAGTAGTATGTAATCAAATGGCGCTTTTGCAAGAATAGTGTCATTACCAAACCCATTTTTGGAAGCGTAAGGGTCGTAACCGTAAGACTTTGAGAATCCTTTTTTTCGCAAATATTCTATAAATAAACCGTTAGCACAGCCATAATCAAGAATGGAATCAGCTTTTGAAAATCCATGCTTAATTAGCTGTCTAGATAATTTTCTATAGCAAAGACGCATTTCCCACGTTAATTTTGCATCGGCTATGGGATATTTTTCATAGTATGGTGCTATGTCAACAATATCTAAACTATGAATAGTTTGGCAATCAGGACACCGCCAAATTTTAAATGAATCTTTTTGAAAGGCTCTAACATTACAGTTAAATGCACTAAAAATAGATTCATTTTTTTCGTCAATTTGATAATCACATATTACACATCTAGTTCTCTTATTCTGTATTTTATTATGGTATTGTTCAACAGAAACAACTTTTTTTTGATATGTTGGATAGCAATTTTCAGGCATTAATTATATTGAGTAACTACTCCACAAATAATATCAAATTAAAAAACTAAATTTGCACTATTAATGATGAATTATTTATAAACATAATTAGCTATTACAGATAAGACTAACTTCTCTGAAAATAATGTTTATTTAATACAAAAATAGAACCTGTAAAATTAATATTTTCTATGATATATCTGTGTTTAACGATATTAGATGGTAATCGTAATAGATGAAGCTGCTTGTTTGAATATTTATCTAATTGCCTGCTATGTTTAGCGTGTAATTAAAACCCTAATAGGCTAAACTAATCGCGATTTTTTCTGCTATCTATGTTTTTCTCTATTCTCTAAATTTTGGTTCGTGTATAATTCTTAGTGCTGTGCCAAACTTATCCTGGCGAAGCAGTAGATAGGTTGAAGAATAAAAATGCTATTATATTAAGCGCTGGGAGGCATTTAAACTCTCAAAGAATTAATACGAATGTTACTGCTCGGACCATAAAACTGGTGGGTTAAGCATTTTCAATGTTAAAATCGATGTTTTTGTTATACATCCGTCTATTTTTTCTAAATAGGCAGAGGTAAAATAACTATTCCTTGCATGGATTTGCATGGAATATAATCGTGCTTTTTTAGGCAATTCTAAACATATGCTCAACTATTATCTATAGCTCAGTATACTTATTAACTTAAATCTCAATACTTTTGACGATTCTATAACTTAGTCGTAATATATTTAACTCACGACAATAATAAGTTTTATAAAATTTCTATTTATTGTCATAGATGTTAAGTAGATAATCATTTATTTTGACCAGAGATATAATACGGAAAACCTTTGTGGTGGAGATTTGGAAGCTGTGCGTGATGATTTAAAAGGCTTGGCAATTAATAAAAAAGAACTCCGAAAATTGACGAATCTGCCTATTAACGAAGAATTAGTTTTTATTGTTAATCCGTTAAAATCTATAGTGCGGCAATTTATTCAAAAGGTTAAAGGACCTGAAGGTGCAACTGCTATTTTTATTGGATTAGCCGTATTACTTAGTAGTTATATTGTATTCGATTTAGTTATCAAGATGTTTGCAAATTGGCTTGCATTACCATCTTGGTTACTATTTATAAAAGTATGTTTTCTTGGTGGTGCTGCGACACAGTTACTGTTGTATTTTACTTGGAAGAAACGAAATTCTATTGTTGAAGAGACTCTAACACATTCTTTAAATACTCTTTTGCATGAAGTCGATAGGTTTAATGCTGTGGTTCGGGCAATAGATATTAATGATAAGATTGAAGCTGCGGGTAATTTAGATGTCGAGATCAAAGAGAGAAGGCGAGTTATTGAAGCTCTTCAATATACTAAGGCTGATTTGGTTCGCGCTTTGAAAACTGAAAGAATTTTGAGAGAAAATCGGAAGTTTATTGTCAATAATTCTGAATTACTTGCGAACAATTTGGCAATGTTGACTCAAATGCAAGTTACCGAACAAGCTTCAGAACATGGTCGGTTGCTCAATGAAGCATTAGAGATTGCGATGGATGTACAGCAGGAAATGAAAAGATTGCAGAGTCAGCAGTAACAGTTGTCAATTAACAATTATCACTATTATGACTTTCTCCTATACAGTAATAACCAATTTTACTTTCTAGGTGAGTTTGTAGCCCATTTAATCATAAGACCGGCAAACAGTCTACCATAAGAAGATATAAATATCATCGTTGCATTTTGCGCGTCAAAGCATGAACTGGAAACAAATCGCTGGTAGCTGGGTAGTTGTCCCCCAGCGTCCTATCGGTATCATTCATTTTTTAGGTGGTGCATTTGTCGCTACCGCACCTCATATAACTTATCGTTTGTTACTTGAATATCTCGCAGATAAAGGATTTGCGGTTGTTGCTACTCCCTTTGTAAATACTTTAGACCACAGCGCGATCGCAGAAGAAGTGCTGCTAAATTTTGAACGGGTATTAGTACGTTTAGAAGATAGAGAACCTGCTTTTAAAGGATATCTTCCTATATATGGGCTGGGTCACAGTATGGGATGCAAGCTACATTTACTTATAGGTTGTTCGGAGGGAGTCAAACGGGCTGGCAATATTCTTATATCGTTTAATAATTACGCCGCAAAAGATGCCATTCCTTTAGTTGAACAGCTAAACGCAGCAGTGAATGTTGAGTTTACTCCGTCACCTACGGAGACTTTCAACTTAGTAAATGAAGATTATGGTGTTCGTCGTAATCTATTAGTTAAATTTGATAATGACACTCTCGACCAATCTTCCGATTTAACAAGATTGTTACAAAATCGCTTCAAAGACATGGTAACAATACAGAGTTTTAAGGGAAATCATCTTACACCTTTAGGTCAAGATGTTAAATGGCAAGCAGGTCAAGAATTCAATCCCTTAGATGCTTTGGGACAATGGTTTAAGCAAGAAGTATATCGAGACTTAAATCAGCTAAAACGTAGCTTGGTACTATGGCTAAATCCCCTATCGCCACTATAATCGGAAGATAGTATGTATACATTTCACTGAGAGGGCAGTTTACTCTGCGAAGAGTAATTTGTTGGTAAATTTGGGGTCATAAATAGTAGAAGTAATTCAATTTTCTATTTTATTTTTTATTTTTTATTATCAAGCGGCTATTTTCTATGTTTCAAATATTAGTAATTGATGATGACCCGGCCGTTCAAATTTTATTAAAAAGAATGCTGGAAAAGCAGGGTTATGAAGTAGTTGCAGTTAGCAACGGTGAAAATGGAATAGCGCAAGCTATAGTCTCTCATCCAGCGCTAATTATTTGTGATTGGATGATGCCGGGATTAAGTGGACTTGATGTTTGTCGTTATATCAAGAAAGACCCTAATTTATCCACTACATTTTTTATTCTTCTCACATCTTTGGATTCTGTAGCCGACCGTGTTAAAGGATTGGACGCTGGTGCTGATGATTTTATCACCAAACCGATAGAGCAAAACGAAATGCAGGCAAGGGTGAGAGCTGGTTTGCGCTTGCATCAAATGAGTCAGGATTTGAAAGCTCAAAAGCAAATTTTAGAGGCAGAATTATCAGAAGCTGCGGATTACGTGCGTTCTCTTTTGCCAATGCCAATGTTGCATCCTTTTAATATCAATTACACGTTCATCCCTTCGCAGCAGCTTGGTGGTGACTGTTTTGATTATTACTGGTTGGACCCGGATTATCTGGCAATTTACCTGCTCGATACCGCAGGACATGGATTGAAAGCAACTTTACCTTCTATTTCTGTATTAAATTTACTACGTTCCCGTGCCCTGAAGGATTTAAATTATTACCAGCCCAAAGAAGTACTAAATGCATTAAACAGTACTTTTCAAATGAGTTATCAGAATGATAAGTATTTTACTATTTGGTATGGGGTTTACAATCAAATTAAGCGAGAGTTAGTTTATTCAAGTGCGGGTCATCCACCTGCGATTTTATTAAATCATAGTAATGATATCCAATTATTAAAAACCCCTGGAATGCCAATTGGGATGTTTCCAGAGGTTAAATATACTAATGGTTTTTGCAAAATTGAGAAAAATAGCACCTTATATATTTTTAGTGATGGTGCTTATGAAATAAGTTTATCTGATGGTCAACTTATGGGACTTGAGAATTTTATCCAAAGGGTTAAGCGTTTGTATCATGTTTCTAGCAGCCCTTTAGAAAATATTCTTAACTGTCTTGTTGACTTAAATTCAAAAAACACCTTTGATGATGATTTATCTATACTCCAAATTGGTTTTAATTAAGAAATTTGGGAAAGTACAGATTTGTGAAATTCGTCTTGGTTGGAGAAAATTTCAAAAACTTTATCCATTCCAGTAAGTTCAAATAATATTTTTACTTGCTCGTTAATAGAACAGAGAACCAGTTTGGTGTCTGATGCTCTTAAAGTTTTAAATGCTAATACTAAAGCACCTAAACCAGAACTATCCATAAAAGTAATATCCTTTAAATCTACTAGCACCATTTTTGGTTTGCTTTCTAGTGTTTTAATAACTTCTTCCCTAAAATCTTGCGACTTAGTTGCATCTAAAACACCATTGGGCTGAACAACTTTAATATGCTCTGTCATAAGTTCTCAGTATTTGTACTGCAAAAAAACATCTATTATTTTAATCCATATTAATCATAATTCATTTAATGACAACTTGCCAGCGAATAGTTTCTTAGTTAACAGTTATCAAATTAAACATTAAGCTAATCTGTCTAATTGTTATGCAGGATTTTAGTGTTGATGAAGCGGAATTGTAATTATAAATTCACTTCCTTCTCCAAATTCGGAAATACATTCTATTGAACCACCATGTCTTTCGGTGATAATTTGGTAGCTGATTGAAAGACCCATCCCAGTACCTTTACTTACAGGTTTAGTTGTAAAAAATGGGTCGAATAATTTTCCTTTTATCTCTTCTGGTATCCCCATCCCATTGTCAGCTATATGAATTTTTACTTTGTCCAATTCTACAAGCTGGGTGCAAATCTGAATTTGAGGGTTGCTATCTGTTTTATTTTCAAGCTCTATAGATTCTTCTAATGTATCTAAAGCATTTGCCAAAATATTCATAAATACCTGATTGAGTTGTCCTGGATAGCACTCTACTTGCGGTAAATTTCCGTAGTCTTTTATAATCTCAATGGTGGGACGCTCGGATTTGGCTTTAATCCGATTCTCTAAAATCATTAAAGTACTATCTATCCCTTCATGAATATCTACCTTTTTCATTTCGGCTTCATCCATGCGAGAAAAAGTACGCAAAGATGCAACAATTTCTCGAATGCGCTGCGCTCCAATTTTCATCGAATCGAGCAGTTTTGGTAAATCTGTTAATAGAAATGGTAAATCAACTTCTTCAACTAGCTGCTGTATTTGCGATACTGGTTGAGGATAATTTTCCTGGTAAAGTCTAACCAGTTTTAATAAGTCTTGAGTGTAATTATTTGCATAATTAATATTACCGTAGATAAAGTTAACAGGATTATTTATTTCATGAGCGACACCTGCAACCAAATTTCCTAACGAAGACATTTTTTCGCTTTGCACTAACTGTATTTGAGTGCTTTGCAACTCGTTCATAGCTAATTCTAGCTCTTGAGTCTGCTGCTTTAAATTTATCTCTGCTTGTTTACGGTCGCTAATATTAAATGATGTTCCTATAATCCGGTAAATCTTACCTTCCGCATTTCTTAAAGGATTAAGTGTAGTCAACCAGCAATGTTCTTGACCTTGAACAACTAAATTTTCTTCGTAACTAATAGATATACCCGCTTCCAAGCATCTGATATACTGTTGACGTATTTTTGCACCTTGGAAGTCGCCAAATATTTCTTCGGGAAACTTACTGACTGCTTCTGTTGCATTTATACCTATAGCTTTTTCGGTTGCATAATTCCAATCAGCATAAACAAAATCACCATTATCTAAAACATTAACAACAAAAATAAGTTGCTCGACTCCTTGATAAATACTGCGGAGAAATTGCTCTTGTTGTTCTAAAGTTGCGCTAGCGAGTTCTCGTTCGGTAATATCTCTTACCAAAGATGCAACACCAATTACCTCACTATTTACAGCAACCAAAGGATTGTTATACCATTCACAAATAATCGTTTCGCCACTCTTAGTAGTATTCTTAGTGACGATTCGCGTTCCACCTTTCTGAGATAATAATGCAGTCTTTAAATGATGAATCTGCTCGGATGCGGATTGAGGAACGATAAACTCAAAATAATTATTAATAGCTTCGTTTTTGGTATATCCAAAAATATTTCCTGCTGCTTTATTCCATTCTTTAACCTGAAAATTTGTATCCCATTCAACCACAGCTAAGGGTGTTTGTTCAATTAATAGCTCTAATCTTTGACGAGAAGCTAAAAGTTCCGATTGTACAGAATGACGCTCGCTGATTTCTTTTTGTAGAGCTACATTGCTTTGCATCAACTGCTGAGTTCGTTCTTCCACACGTTTTTCTAAATCTGCATAAGCCCTTTTAAGTGCTCTTTCTGCTTGTTTTAAAGGAGTTACATCCATAACTACACCATCCCAAATAATCGAGCCATCTTTCTGCTTTTGCGGACGGGATGCGGTTTGTATCCATTTTGTTTTTCCGGAAGTTAAAATAATTCTTCCTTCCCATTGCCAAGCTTGCAAACTCCGAGCAGAATTAGCAATTGATTTTTCAAAGTCTTCGCGTTGATCTCGATGAATGCAGGAAATAAATAAACTAGCATCAGCAATCATCTGCTCTGGTGGTAATTCATATATTTCCAAACAGCCAGTACTAATATAGGGAAAGCTAAATTTACCTTCAGCCCCGAGCTTAAATTGGTATAGCATACCGGGAACATTTGCAGATAGACTCTGCAATCTTTCTTCGCTCAATCTAAACTGATTTTCTATTGCTTCCCGCTGTTTAATTTCTTTTTGTAAATGGGTGACTACTTTAGTCAATTCTGAAGTTCGCTGATGTACTCTAATTTCTAATTCTTCGTATAGCTTCTGTAAAGTAACTTCAATTTCTTTCCGGTCGGTAATATCTTGTAAAGTACCTAAAATATTCAAAACATTTCCTTGAGCATCGCAAATCGGAATTGTATTGACTTCCAGCCAGCATTGTCTACCATCTGCTTGTAACTGTGGTTTAACAATACTTTCTGGCATTTTAGATTTAATTGCATTGCTATCATTAAGACGAAACCAATTAGCTTCCTCTTCTTTCCAAGGTAAATCAAAATCAGTTTTACCTTTAATTAATTTCGGGTCTCCGACTCCTGCAATCTCAGCAAAAAAGCTATTACAACCTTGATAAACAGAATTACAGTCTTTCCAAAAGATTGCTTGCGGAATATTATTTAAAACCTGTTCCAATAATGCTTTAGACTCACGCAATCGCGCTTCTACCTGAAAGTGCTGGCTAATTTGTTGCGTTAGTTCTCGAATAGTATTAATCAGAAACAGATTACCAGCTTCATCTTTAAATACACATTTTTTTATAGCAATATAATGCTTTTTTCCCCCAGCATCTGTAATGCATTCATCTGATTCATTTTGTTTAGAGGTAGTAAAAATAAATTCATCTTGTTCCCAAGATGCATCAGCAATTTCATTCTCGAACAAGTCAAAATCGGATTTACCAATTATTTCTTCTCTACTGCGTCCGATAAAATTACAATACGCATCATTAACCAGCACCCAGCAATGTTGACGGTCTTTGACAAAAATAGGGTCAGAAGTACCGTTAATTACCATTAGCAAAAAATCAGCAGAAAAACTAACTCTCTCTACCATTTGCAAATCATCTTCGACTACTACTTCCCTTGCTCGGGACGATTCATTTTTTATCTTATCTTTATTCATCCCCATTCATCCCCACAATGCTTTTTCCGTAAAGGTTTTAGCTGAGTTAGATGCTAACTCGATTCAGTACATCACGACGTTACGTTCACCACCCCACATGCACTTAATTAGTATTCCCGGAATTTGTTCTTCTCCAACACTAAATACTGAAATTTTTACTTGGAGGGAGTAGGGAACGGCTAAGATTTTTCTACCTATAACTCTTAACTCCTAACTCCTAACTCTCTAACTCCCTAAACCGGACTTACTTTAGCTCGATACAATAACTTATCTCCTTGACGGTAGCCAGTATAACGAATTTTGACTTTTTCTTTGGGTTTTGGATTACCTTCAATTGACTGATGGATTTCGGGTTCGTAGGGTAATTCGGTACCAACTTCAGCAATTGCTTCTATTCCCCATTCTTGCAAAAGTCTTGTTATTGGTTTTTCTATCAACGGAATAATATTTGCTGCTGGTAACTGACGATTTTCTCTGGCTTTCTGTGCTGCTGTAGGAAACTGGATTAGTAATGATTCGAGAATTTGTAAACTTGATTGCTGAAATTGAGCAAGCAATAATTTTTCTTGATTGTCTAATTGCTTTTGTAAGCGTTCGTATTCTATATTTAATTCTGTTACTTCTTGTGATGATGACTGCTGAGTTGAAGTTGATTGTTTAGATTGTTTAATTAAAATTGTTTCGGAAAAATAATTTATTAGCTCGCTCAAATCTATTTTTAGTGCTTGGGATAATTTAACCAAAAATTCTAAACGCATTTGCTGAATTTCTCCTTTTCGCAAACGCTGTATCTGATATTCGGAAACTCCAGAAACTTTACTCAAAGCTTTAAAACTAGAAATATTTTGTTTCTGCATTAATTCCAGTAGTTCTTGAGTAAAATCTATTTTTTTTTCGTTTGTTGATAACATAATAGGTAAGGTTAAAGGTCGAAGGTTAAAGCTATAAAATAATTATCTATATTTAATGAGAAATTATAATTATCGATAATTGATAAAACTATTTTATTTTTTACAGCTTCCCTCTCCTTAATAAGGAGAGGGACTGAGGGTGAGGTTTTTATGTTGAATATAACTAACCTACTACTAAAATCAAAACAAAAAAATAGATAGCTATGAAGAACCATGCATTACAAACACAATTAAATCAATCGCTGCGTTTTACGAGTAGTTTGGGTGTTAACGTCGCGATAAACGATGAAAAACACGGATTTTGGCTGGGAAGCGCGGGTTTTTCTGATATTAATGCTGGGAATAATCTAGAAAATAATCAATCGTTTTATATTTACAGTATTACAAAAACCTTTGTTTCTGTATGCTTGCTAAAATTAATTGAAAATAGATTATTAAATTTAGAAGATACAATCAGTAAATGGTTGCCTAAAATATCATTCCCCAATTCTGTTACTCTAAGAAGATTATTAAATCATACCAGTGGCGTACCGGACTATACGAGCTTAAAAGAATATTTACCTTCCGTAAGAGAAAATCCTTCAATTCCTTGGACTCATAAAAAAGTAATTGAATTAACCTGTAGTGGAAATTTAGATTTTGAACCGGGTGAAGGTTTTTATTATTCAAATACAGGTTATATGTTGCTCTATAAAGTAATTGAAGCTGTAACCAAAAAAAGTTTTGCAGAAGTATTACAAAAAGAGATTTTTGATAAGTTAGATTTTAAAAATACATATGTTGCTCATCAAGTTGATACGAAAAACATTTTGACACCGGGTTACTGTCGATTTCTAAATTCAGAAATAAAAATCGAAAACGTGATTCCTCGCTATCATCCCGATTGGTGTGCTACCGGTTTAATTGTTTCTAATGTAGAAGAAGTAGTTAAATTTTTTGATGCTGTTTTTTCAGGAAAATTATTAAATAATCAATCATTAAAAGAAATGCAAACTCTTGTAGATATAGGAGTTCGTCAACGCTGGTATAGAAAAGCTTGTTATGGTTTGGGAATAATGGCTGACCCCGAATCTAAATATGGAATCAAATACGGTCACGGTGGAGATGGACCGGGTTACAATACTTTTGCTATGCATTTACCGGATTTCTGCGGAAGAAAATTAAGTTTGGCTATTTTTTGTAATACTTCGATGATGGAACATCCTTATGGGATGATTAGTGATTTGTTAAGAGTTTTAGAAACTGTATAATTAAAATTTAGATTTGTATTGATTCGTAGGTTGAGTTAGACATGTGAACAAAATTAATTTGAAACGATAATTTATATTTTCGTGTCGTAAACCAACATTCACTTTGAATTAATATTTGATTACCCTGACCAACTTTGGGATAATGTATGAAAAAATGAAGTTAATAAGTGGCTATCTTTAGCTAATTCCGGTGCTGTTGCTCTAATTCTTTTTAGAGAAGGTACATATAATATTAGTTTTTATCTAAACAATGATTTATCAAAGGATTTATTCAAAAATAATCAATTACAACATTTATCGAATTTAAAAGTTGAGAATAAAATTTATATTACAGAAGCAGATTAATTTTTAATTTCTCATTTTTCCGATGTTCTTGAATACGATGATGAAGATTTTGAAAAACTAAATATACCTTCTGGATTCTATGAAATTTACTGTTCCTCAAAAAGAGATAGTGGTTCAGAATTTGCTTTCAATATAATTTTTCATCAAGTCGAAAGTTTATCTGACAATAATACTGTCAATCAACTTGTACGTTTATAATTTCCTATAGTATTGGGTTACTACACGATAATTAAATTTCTAGTTCCTATCAAACTGCTTATCATATCTAAACCAAGCTACGAATTACTACAGTTGAATAGGTTTATAAGAGAAGAACGAATTTAAATGAATGCTCATTACTAATATCTTGCACCATTCTTGATAAACCTAAAGAAACCCGGTTTATAGTCATGAAAACATGATTATTTCGTAGTGAAGTAAAAAAGAAACCGGTTTCTGTGATTGCTGCAAGATATGTGTATAAGTGAAGAAATAAATAAAACTAGAACTTAAAATTATTAATTTTCACTAATATTCAAATATCTCAGTCTGTATTAATTGTTAAATCCCAAGCGCTACTCTTAAGCAAATCTTGCAATACTATATTTAGCCTCACTGAGTAATTAAAACAGTCTTATCTGACGTAAAAGTAAGTAATTGTCTCATTTATAACGAGGATATATAAAATTTATTAGTGACAATAATAACAAAAAAGCTAATTCATTTATTATATTTATTTTTTGAGTTCAATTCACTAAATGTATCAAATGACCATAGTAGCAATAAATTAAAAAACTTTGTAGAAAGATATATAAACAGTCAAAATATTTTTATCCATATTCTATAAAAATGACTAAAGTTTCAAATGTAAATTTTGTCAAGATTCTCTGACATTTTTGAATCACGGTTACGATTTGACAGGGGTTTTAGACTGCAGTAAATTGATAATCTTGGGCGACGTATTTCTACAAAAATCTACCGTCTTAAAACCCTTATAAAATCGTTGTTTACTTGGAATGAAAAAAGATTTTTATCGATAGCTTAATATAAACGCTTTTTTCATTTTTTATTACGGTTGACAAGTAAGATAAAAAATATTCTATTCTCTTATACCTATTATTAAACACTTCTTTAGCATAGTACTTAAATACTATGCTAAGGAATACAAAGCAAATGTTTATCGGTTTTGGTTTAACTACTAAACTTTTCGATTCACCATTGTTGCACTTGCTTGGTCGGTTGGTACCAACAAAATCTCGCTGAGATTTACATGAGCGGGACGGGTTACACAAAATAACACTACATCAGCGATATCATCTGGAGTTAAGGGAGTTAATCCTTTATATACCTTTTCAGCTTTTGCATTATCTCCATGAAATCGCACTTGGCTAAATTCTGTTTCCACTAAACCGGGGTCAACCGAACTGACACGAATCGGTGTTCCTAATAAATCTTGTTTTAAACCTTCAGAAATTGCCCTAACTGCGGCTTTAGTCGCACAGTAGACATTACCACCGGGATAAGTTTGATGTCCCGCTATCGAACCAATATTAACTACGTGACCCTTATTACGCTCTACCATTCCGGGAACTACACAACGGGTGAGGTAAAGTAAACCTTTAACATTAGTATCAATCATTTCTTCCCAGTCTTGGTAGCTACCTTCGTGGAGTTTGTTTAAACCGCGACTAAGACCGGCATTATTAATAAGAATATCGATATTCGACCATTGAGCGGGTAATTTCGATATAGCAGATTCTACAGCACTACGATTGCGGACATCAAGTTCTACTAAATGGAATTGTTCGGACGGTAATTTTAAACTCTCCACTACTTGTTCTAAGCGTTCAAACCGTCGTGCAGCTAAAATTAACTTTGCTCCTGCATCTGCAAAATACTTGACGCAAGATGCACCAATTCCGCTACTTGCACCCGTGATTAAAACAATTTGATTTTGAATTGAAACCATAAAGAAAAGTTAGGAGTTAGGAGTGAGGAGTTAAGAATTAGAACTTAAGAGTTAAGAGTTGAAAATCAAGCTCAATTGTGAATTTCATACAATAATGAGTTAACTACAAAAGCGAAATTATGAATCAAGAAGACAACAAAATTTCATAATTCATAACTCACTCATAACTCCTAACTTAATTCTTATCTTCCCACTACTTGAACGCGCTGAGTAATCATGGTCATACCGTTTCCTCGTACTAATACCGCAGAAATCCATTGATTACCGGGAGTTGTGGGCGCTCTACCAACTTTAAATATTCCACCTGCGGAGAGCAATTCCAAATTTACAGGTGTAGGTTTAAGATATTTTCCTGGTTTTACGGGTTCATCTAAAGCCGCACCTAAAAGAAAATCATCACCAAGAGGTTCGCTGACAATTGCATCAAAATAATAGCGCTGTCCGGCTTTTAATTTTTCAGGTAGTTTAATATTTACTTTAGGAGGATTTATACCAGAACTTAGCTGGGTTCTTTCCGATAAAATATCTTGACGAATTATTTTGCCGTTAACAATACGCTGACGTGATTTAATAATGGAATTCATGCCTAATCTATCCTTATTCGCTGAAGGAAGACCAACTATATTTGTTACCGTATCGGCAATAATACTATTACCTTGGGTTTTCCAAGATTCAACTTTGGTAGTGTATCTCAAGTTGGGATAACGCTTCCACAATGAAGTTAAGGCTTTTGACATAGTCGCACGGTTTAGCCCATCTCCATGAACGAAACGAGGACTATAAAAATTCATTACACCCCCGACGTTACGACGATTGGCAGCTGCATCAATTTGCGTCAATAAAGTTCTGAGTGAAGCTGGTGCATTTCGAGATTTTTGAGCAAATAAAAGTCTTGCTCTTAGAGATGTATCTTGTGGTGCATTTGCCTCGGCTGGTTTCCAACTAGTAGATAAACCGAGCGTCAAAAGAAATAATATCGCCCAACGGCTACTAGCAACTCTTGATTTTCGTGCGGTGATTGAGGTATTAAAGTTAGGCATTGGTGATAATGTTGTAGGTAATTTAACTACAGTAATTATTCGCTATTTTGATGTATTCTTCATTTTAGAACTTCTCTTCACGAGTGAGGTAGTTGCCGCTCTTAAGGTTTCCGTCGATGAGCCACAAACTTTGTTTGAATGCAAACTACCGAACCCGAAGGGTGAAATTCCGGATGAGACTACAGAAAACCAGGAAATTGTTTTATCTTATTCAAGTTAGGCGCTGACAGGGTAAAGGGTTAATGCAAGACGCTCCTATACGATTACTTATAGCAGCCAGCGGAACTGGCGGACATCTATTTCCGGCGATCGCACTAGCCGAACAATTGCCAGATTATCAAATCGAATGGCTGGGTGTTCCCAACAGGTTAGAAACTCAGCTAGTTCCCGAACAGTATAAATTGAATACCATTGGGGTTGAAGGGTTCCAAAAAGGTTTTGGTATTTCTTCTCTACTCACCTTGAGTAAGCTCGTTGGCTCAATTCTACAGGTTAGAAAAATTCTCAAACAAGGTAAATTTGAAGGAGTTTTCACTACAGGAGGCTATATTTCCGGACCTGCGGTGATTGCGGCTCGTTCTCTAGGTTTACCTGTAATTATTCACGAATCTAACGCTTTACCTGGTAAAGTCACTAGATTTTTCGGTCCTTGGTGTAATGCTGTAGCAGTGGGATTTGAAGCTGCTGCAAAATATTTACCGAAAAATAAAACTATATACACCAGTACACCAGTACGCTCTGCATTTTTAGAACCGGGAATTGAAGCATCATTAGATTTAACAATTCCTCAAGATGTACCTGTAATAGTAGTTTTCGGTGGTTCTCAAGGTGCGGTTTCTGTAAATAGATTAGTTCGTGAAAGCGCTCCCACATGGTTTGAAGCTGGTGCTTATGTAGTGCATTTAACCGGCAATCAAGACCCAGAAGCAGATAGTCTCAAGCATTCCCAGTATATTTCGATGCCATTTTATGACAACATGGCAGCGTTATTACAGCGAGCAAACTTAGCGATAAGTCGTTCGGGTGCTGGAAGCGTCACGGAATTAGCTGTATGTGCTACTCCAGCAATTTTAATTCCATATCCTTACGCAGCAGAAGACCATCAAACCTACAACGCTCAAGTATATACAACAGCAGGAGCCGGGATATTATTTCAACAGAAAGAATTAACCGCAGAAAAATTGAGAAATCAGGTATTGGAATTATTGCAATCTCCTGAAGAATTGCAGAAAATGAGCGAAAAAGCTAAAACAGTCGCAGTTCCCGAAAGTGCTGATAAATTAGCGCAGTTGGTAAGGGAAGTTGTGGAAAGATAGAAAATAGGTTTTAATTCTTAAATTTAATCACTTATTTGTAGGGTGGGCTGGTGGCTTACCCTATATTTTTATTAACGTTACTGAATCGCAATATAAAATTATGATTTCGCATTGCTGGAGACGTAACAGTGTTACGTCTCTACACAGGTTTAATGTTTTTTACAAAATGTGTATAAATACAATTCATTGTTTAATCCAGCAACGCCTTTTTATTTATACAGGTATTAATATAAAACATTTAGGTGAGACAAATTAGACTATGGATTTTCCTCTCCTAATATTGCTATAACTCCTATGACCGATAAAATTTCTGCTGCAAGAGGTTTTAGAGAATTACCCTATAAATTTTCCGGTACTGATGATGATTTGTACAAAAGATATAACTTAGAGTATGAAAAACAAAAAAGCAGGTTGTTACAACTAATTGCTGAAGGAAAATCGGAAGATGTAATAGCAAGTAACAACTTGTTTTTGTTTATTATGGCTGTGGGTTTGTTTTCATTTGGTCGATTGGATGTTTATCAAGACATACTTGATAATATTCCACATCGTTTAGTCCGTTGGAAAGGATTTTCTTATGTAATTACAAGACTGTTACCCACTCCCGCTTATTTAGACCCGCTACAAAATCCCGCAGAAATTGCAGAATGGATTAAAGCAAAAGAGCCAAAATTAAAATGGGATGAAAGTTTAGAACAATATATTTTAGAAGAATTTAAAATATTATCAGTTATTCCTGCTGATTCTATCCCTAAAAAGTTTATCGCGACAGAGCTTAAAAGTCAGGAAGAAGAATTATTTGTAGAAATCATTCCGGATTCTGGTCTAAACTGGATTGCTAGCTTTCAAGCAGGTTTTTCCGAATTTTCTGCAATATACTCGCATCCCAATCGAATCAATTTAATTATCATCTCAAAAGGGCAAGGATATATAATTAATCCAGAAAACCAACAGCTATTAGAGACTTTTGGTGGTAATATCACATCTAAAATTGAAGAAATCAATAAATATATTAAACAAGATTTTCCAGCAAAGCGGATTGTATCACCTTTGATTTTATTCGTGAATAATTCTTATCTCATATGTTACGACCAGCAAGGCTTTATTAGGGAAAATAAAGATATATCTTGGAATAATGTTCGTCAAATCAAAATCTACGCTAGCAAAGTAATAATAGGAGATTTTTTTTCAAATGAAGAATTCTGGATGCCATTTTGGCTAAATATCAAAACAGGTCAACTTCATCTAGAAGAATTTAGTAACGAACGCTTTTTTGGACAAAAAATCCAACGTCCTTAGTGGGAATTTTGGTAAATCTAAATATGAGCATAAATATAAATGTAAACCACTCAAAACCCATGACTCCTCAAAAACCAATCAGCGTATGGCAATATAAACCTTGGTGGTGTCAACCATGGTCTATATTGCTCACCGGAACAACAATAATTAGTGGAAGCTGGTTATTGTTTCACAAAATTTGGTTAACCATTTTAATGTCAATCCCTTTATTAACCTGGATGGGATTTTTTCTATTGATATACCCCAAAGCTTTTAGAGAAAGTGTAATGGATGAAATAGAAAATGAGGGTTAGTGGGGTAGAGGGGGTAGAAAAACTCCTCACTCCTCACTCCTCACTCCTCACTCCTAACTGTTAACTGATTATCGTTTATTCTCTACGGAACGATAAGCAAAACGCATCGATTGCAACATTCTTTCTCGCTTTTTCCGAGCGATTGCTTGTAAATCGATTGTTTTATCGGTTTCATCAACTATCTCACCAGTTATTACTTCTAGTACGTCTTCTAAGGTAATTACACCTGAAACGTTACCGTACTCATCAACTACTACAGCTAAATGTTCGCGAGCTTCTAGGAAGTTTCTCATTAATCTATCAGCGCGAATTGTTTCGGGAACGAATCCGACTTTTCGCGTTAACGTACCAATTTTTTGAGTTTTTCTTCCTTCTACCATTGCTGTCAGCAAGTTCTGCTTTAAAGCTACACCAATTACTTCATCAATAGTTTCATTAATAACAATAATTCTTGTATGCTGCGAACTAATAATATCTGTTTTAGCTTCAGCCAGAGTCAGGTTACCGCGTAAGTATGTCAATATTGTTCGGGGTGTCATTAAGTCTGCTGCTGTCAGTTCATTTAACTGAAACACCCGCTGAATCATCTGCGCTTCATCGCGTTCGATTATTCCTTCTTGATGAGCAATATCTGCCAACAGCATAATTTCTGCTTTATTGGTTGTTGGTTGTTTTTTACCTCTAGTAAAAGGTGCTGTAATATTTTCTAAGACCCAAACTAAAGGTGTAAAAATTAAGGTTAATGCAGCAAGAGGAATCGCTATGAATAAGGAAATTGTCTCTGCGTAACGTTCACCGACGGTTTTTGGGATAATTTCTGCACCAATGATAATCAGAAATGTTAATACACCCGAAAATAGCCCGAGTAAATTATTTCCCAGTACTTCTCTAGCAATACTACCTGTAACAATACTACCGACAATATTGAAAACATTATTGATAACTACAATAGTGGCAATTGGTCGATTCATATTTTCGCGAATCGCTAATAAAGCCAATGCTGATGGGTTCTTTGTCTGCGCTAACTGTCTAACTTTCAGTGTCGAAACCGAAAATAAAGCCGCTTCTATTCCAGAACAGAGGGCTGAACCTGAAATAACTAAAATAACAACGAAAATAAGCTGTAACATCATATTTCCCAGCTATGGGAAGAATAGTTGAGGTTTATTGTGTTTTGAACGAAGTACTACAAGCGATGTTGTTGTAGCTAATACAACCTCACCTATCTTAAACCCACGCAGGCATATCCTGCTTGTTAGAAAACTACGAGCCAGTCTACAAGCTGTCACAAGCATTTTAATTCACCACCTGAGCGCCGTGACTGCGTGGGTCTTCATTATTACCTGTTGGTGCTGCGGTTGTAGAGAACTGCGAAACTCTACCGTTAACTTGAGCATAGGGTAAAGGAGAACCTGCAATCAAGGCTTCTAGGTTACTTCCCATAATTGTCCGGGGTTGGTCACCTATAGTTTCTGCTTGAGGTTGGGTATTTTTATCCATAAATACAAAATGCGGAATTCCATCAACCCGATATTGCAGCATTTCCGGTAGCCACTTATTGTTATCCACATTCAGCATCACGAAATTTACTTTATCGGCATATTCTGTTTCCAGTGTGGCAATATCGGGTGCCATCTTCTGACAGACGGTACACCAATTAGCGTAAAATTCTATTAAAGATGGTTTTCCATTACTCAAAGCAACTTCCAGCGGTGTGGATTCTTTTTCTAAATCGGTTAAAGAAACAGAACTAGTTTCGCTGCGGAGTCCTAAAAACAAAGCTACTGACAATACCACAGCTACTGTCACAATCAAAAAATTTCGGAGACGTACTCCAAACGTGGATTCTGGCTTTTCCTGAGAATCTAAGGACGAATCCGTACTCATAATCAAGTTTATAAAGTCTTAACAAGTCATTTCATATAAGTTTAACCCTCTACTTCCATTTATTAGAACCGTTACGAAAATAAAAACGTTAGATGGGGAGGTGGGGAGAGGGAGCATAATTCGTAATTCGTAATTCGTAATTCGTAATTCGTAATTAAAGCCCCATAAATATAATTTAGGGGCTTCTACATGACAAATCCACGGATAAATCCGGGGGCTTCTGACCTTAAAAATTCACTTGGTGAGAGAAAAACTTATTACTCATTACTCATTACTCATTACTTATTACTCACCCATCCCCAACTACCAACTACCAATTACCAATCCCCAATTACCAATCCCCAATCCCCAATCCGTCGAGGATGCGTTTTGGGGACGGAGACCGACACCCCAACGCCATTTGCTCTACTTGGGGAGACCCCAAGACCGCAATGGCTCAACTTTCCGCAAAATCCAAAATCTAAAATCCAAAATGAAAAAACGAGTTACCATTACTTTTCCCAAACGCACGGTTCAAATGCCTATTACTTATCGACTGGCTAAGGATTTTAATGTTGCTGCAAATATTATCCGCGCTCAAGTTGCTCCCAATCAAATTGGTAAACTTGTTGTGGAATTGTCTGGAGATATTGACCAGTTAGATGCAGCTATACAGTGGATGCGGGAGCAAAATATTGCTGTTTCGCTGGGTTTAGGGGAAATTGTCATCGACGAGGAAGCTTGCGTTCACTGTGGATTGTGTACTGGGGTTTGTCCGACACAAGCATTAACTCTCAATCCTGAAAGTTTTAAGTTAACTTTTACTCGTTCTCGCTGTATTGTCTGCGAACAGTGTATCCCTACTTGTCCCGTGGATGCGATTTCTACAAATTTGTGATTAGCAGTTAGTTATGGTCTGTTGGATTAAATATGAGTGGTTAGTTAATTTATTTATTAGGGAGCAAGATGCTCCCACTACTACTCCACCACATTTATTCCGACGGTTTGTAGAGACGTAAAATTTGTCGTTGCTTTTAGCGTAGCGCGGTGCTAGCCATATTGAAATATGAATTTATTTTTATCAAAAGAGTATACCCCCCTAAATCCCCCAATTCTGGGGGACTTTGAATTATCTTTTTCTCCCAGACTTGGGGGCTAGGGGCTATTCATACTTTTAATCAGCAACGCCTAAAATTTTACGTCTCCCGACAATTGGGGGAAAACGAACCCTTCAGAATCTATGCAATCAGTAGTTAGTAGTTAATGGAATAAATTGTTAACTGTTAACTGTTAACTGCTAACTGCTAACTGTAAAACATCGGCAATTATACTCGCTTGACCCTGTAGTCTAGTATCTGCGGGTGAATCGTGAACCACTAATAGCGACTTTACTCCCGTAATTTCTTCAAATAAAGTAATTCCTTCTGCGCGGTCTGTACCAACTCCATAAGGAATATCTAGTACAGGTTGAGGATAATGAAGTTTGTTTTGGTCTAAGTTAGCACCATTTTGTAAACGATAAACTGTTATCGGACCGTCTAAATCCATTGTGGGGCCGGCTAAGATAAGTAAATCTTGATTATCCCAACATAAATCCCGAATTCCTAAACCGTTTAAATAAATAAAATGCTTTTTGTATTTCTCTCCGCTTACTCCGAGATATTTTAAGTCAAGCAATCTGGGTAAATTTGATTCTTGCAATTCTATTTCTAAAATTATCGCCCAACCGCGCAACACTGGGCCGCGTAAACCCAAAAAAATCCGATTTTGACAGATTTCTATTCCCTCAATATCAAAACCATTATCTTTACCCGGAATTTCTGCTTTTACAAAAAATCCTAAATGGGAATCATTTGCTAAAGCTTCCATTAACAGATTTCCTTGATTTGTGACCTGTAGCTTCCCAGCACTCAATTTTTGTTTTGGATTTTCTGGGTGAGGACATTCAGCAATTAATTCACCATCTACCAAGGGAATGCGTCCAATAATATAACGATTTGCTTCAGATTTTACTTTGGTTAACCTTTTAATATTCTTTTCATCGGATTTATCAGGTTTAGGTTTTTTACGTTTGTAACTATGAGAACCTGTTAGCCATAAGTAATAATCGCTATATGCTAGCCCTTCGATATCAATTTCTTCTTCTTCTGAAGCTGGTAAATCGAAAAATTCTGCGACTCGAAATTGTTTATGTTCTCCAAAGTTTTTATCGTCAATAAACGAAAGACGCTCAATTGTAGAAGCTTCGTCCGAACCCAACCACAAATGTTTCTCTGGAGTTAGCAATAATGCTGAAAGGTCTTTATGATGTTCTGCAAAGTTATCAACAAAGCTGAGTAAAATTTTACTTATTAAGGATTGGTGATGCATTTTTTACACTAAATTTTATTCTAGACTTTTTTTTGATTAATATTTCTAACTTTTTAATAATACTTTTAATCCAATATTTATAAGAAAAATAATATTGAAATATATCTTTCGATAAAAAATTATTTATAAAAATTATCAATAATCTTTCCGGAGGTAGAGATTAAATGACATTGAATATAAAATATCTAATTATTCAATGATGAATTAATATAAAAAAATATCAAAACTGATATATAGACTTTCAAGCAATGTTATTATTCAAGAATTCTATAAACTAAAACATTACTTTTATCTTTTTTAGCCCTATGACATTAGCGACAAAACCTACAGTCAAAACTTTAGCCAACTCTACTTACAATGCTATTGAAAAACACTTCAACAAAACTTGCAAGTGGGAAAAAGCAGTTAAAAATGATAAAGATGCCGAAGCTCTACATCAGATGCGCGTAGGTATGCGTCGTTTGCGTACTACTGTAACTAGATTTAATTCTATTGTCAATTTTCCCAAAGCGGCGAATGATAAAAGCATTGGAAAAATTGCTCGCGGTCTTGGTTCGTTAAGAGATTTAGATGTATTAAAGGAAACTTTAAAGAATAAATATCAACCAGAGTTACCTAAGAAAGAAAAAGCGATTTTAGATAAAGTTATTAATACTTTAGAAAAGCAACGTA
Source organism: Calothrix parasitica NIES-267 (assembly GCF_002368095.1). GTDB lineage: Bacteria > Cyanobacteriota > Cyanobacteriia > Cyanobacteriales > Nostocaceae > Rivularia > Rivularia parasitica. Next base: position 4,181,866 of record NZ_AP018227.1, read on the forward strand.
TAGATGCACTGACAGATGTAAAGGCAATATTTAAAAGCGAACGTTACAAATCTTTGAAAACAAGCTTAAAGGAATGGTTAGAAAAACCAAGCTATCAACCATTAGCAGATTTAACAATTCAGCAAGCATTACCAGATTTACTTTTACCTGAAGTCAGTAGTTTTTTACTACATCCAGGTTGGTTAGTTGGAACTAAAGTGCAAGAAAATAAAGTTGTTATCTCAACTGACTTTGATGAGAAGAAAGTAGATAAACAATTACTAACGTCTTCAGAAAAGCTGCATGATTTACGCAAGCAAGCTAAAGGACTGCGCTATCAAATGGAATTGTTTACCAATTTGTATGGTGAAGGATACGCAAATTATCTTGCACAAATAAAAGAGACCCAAGAAGTATTAGGTTCTATGCAGGATAGTATTGTCCTGGGTGAATGGTTAGAAGATGTCTTGGAATCAAAAATCAGTAAACAGCTTCCGACCCTAGCGACCTTGCTCGCAAAAAATCGTTACGAAAAATGGCAGGAATGGCAATCTTTACAGGAACGATTTCTCAAGCTGGAAAGTAGACATGAGTTTCATTTAATTATTCTGCATCCTGATGTTAATGGGTAATTGGTAGTAGGTAATTGGTAGTAGGTAATTGGTAGTAGGTAATTGGTGAAATAAATTTAAAATTGAGGATAATTTATCAATATACTTATTACCTTTTTTTATTTCCTGTTCTCCATTCTCTCTTCCCTAATTCTCTTCCTTTATTATTTTTCTACCACAATAAGTACGAATTAACCACAATTACTACTTTAGCTATAATTTTTTGCATTTTTAGTCAGGCTACATTTTTTTATTTAATTATTAAGAAATAATTTTTACAATATCAGTTAGAGATTTTATTTTGTTTGCCGTAATCAATAATTAACAAACATGTGCATTTACATACAATGTATCTGTTTTTTAATGACTGTGATTAGTTGAACTTTATTTGTTAGCTAAAATACTCATATTTTCAAGGGTGTCTCGGATTGTAGTAGTAAACAAGGAGATGCACAAATGTTCTTTGCTATCGATATTGGTCATAATACTCCTCCTTTCGATACGGGTGCCCGTAATAATCAGTACAGTGAAGATGTTTTAACTAAGTTAGTGGGGAAATTAGTTATTAGTAAGCTTAACCAAAGAGGATATAAGGCTATTTCTGTAACTCCACAATCTGCTTATAGCACTGATGATTCTTTGATGCAAAGAGCGAAAAAAGCTAATCAAATTGATGCCGATTACTTCGTTTCTATTCACTTTAATTCTTTTAGCAGTCCGAGAGCTAATGGTACTGAAGTTTATGTATACGATAATCGTAGTACTGCTAGACCTTTAGCACAATCTGTAGTTAGCAATATTGCTGCTTTAGGATTTTTAAATAGAGGGGTTAAACAAGCTAGATTTCGAGTATTAGAACTTACGAAGATGCCAGCAATTTTGATTGAATGCTGCTTTATCAGTTCGGAAAAAGATATGAAATTATTCGATGCTGAAAAAATGGCAACTGCAATTGTTGATGGTTTAGTTGGTAAACAAGAAGTAGTTACTATATCTGGTCTTTTAAAGGTCAGATATACTACTTTCCTCAAACCTTCTTCCGACCAATCTTCAAATATTGACCCAAATCAATTGGAGGTAATACAACCAGGAGAGTACAAAGCAAAGTTAATTGCAAAGGAAGAGTCTCATTATGCTGTAGAGTTAGAAAGCAAAATCGGTTCGCGTCAGGTTGACTACATTTATACCGGTCACAGCGACTTTATGGCTGAATAGTATTTTTACTTAGTATTCACGGACGTAGCAACGCTGCGTCTTTATCCAATTCTCAATTTCATCTAAATTAACTTAGTTAATTTAGACAATATTCGATTGATTATCGACAACAAATAATTTGCTATTTAACAAAAACGAGCGCGGAGGGATTTGAACCCCCGACCTACAGAACCGGAATCTGACGCTCTATCCACTGAGCTACGCGCCCTCAAAATATTAGGCAGTATTTTACCTAAATACTTATAAACAGTATAGCCTTTATTTTCTCCACTGGCTACATAAGTAATTTTATTGATTGTCCTATACTGTTCATCTATAGCAATCCTAGTTTAAATGTGAGAAAACACATAGATTTAATGTTGAAATGGAAAGTAAAATTCTATTCATACCTGGCAATTATAAGTCGCAACTACACATGGAAAATCCGCCGTGGCTGCGGGTTACTCAATTAAGTCCAGGTTGCTGGACTTTGGTTGTGTAGTAGCGGTAATAAAGCGCCAGATTATTTATTATTTTCTTCAAATCATTTAGGATTGCTATAGTCACTAGTACATCACGGCTTAAATAAGGCAACCATTCAAAATAGCTGAAAAGCCCCAGATATCAAACTTTTTACTTCTTACTTCCGCGAAGCGGTACTAGCACCATATCTCCCGGCTAAAATACTTGGTGCTACTCTAGAGTTTAGCTATCATATTTTCTATTTGAATGCTTAATTGTGTCTTTAAATCAAAACTCAACATCATCAATAAAATCAACCAAAGCCGAATATTGATTATCTACCGATAAATTATCAAATACTTCTCTTAAAATTTCCAAAGAGGTATTTTTAATAAACCAATCATCGCTAGGATTTTCTTGAATATCCAAGAAATATTTTAAACGTTCTTCTATTGCTTTCTTATCCGATTTATCTAATTGTCCAATTCGATTTAACCAATCTCCTTTGACATCTTTAAAACAATTTGCATCAACAGTAAAAATCTGATGAGTCAAAGCAAAAGATTGTTTTTCAAATCCATTACTTTTGGTGGGATTAATTGGATAAACCATTGGTAAACCTTTATCCCTTTCTCGGATATCGAAATTTAAAGGAATTATAGTAAAAGTATCTATATAGTTAAGACCATTTTGAAATTTTTCCGATGTCCAAATAATATAAGGTTGTTCTCGACGAAACTCTTTACTATATCTAATTATTTGTCTACAATCAGCAGTTTTACAAGAAATATTATCGGTTTTATCCAAATTATAAAAGTGAATATGACCGAGTAGACAACGAAGAAATACACGGTAGGGATTTATCAAATATATCCAGCCTTGTTTTGGTGTTTTTCCAGCCACTTGATAACTCTAATTTAACTCACTAACTAATTTTTATCGTTCTAGCTGTAGATTAAGCCAAAATATTTCTTCTGATTTATATTTATCCTTAATTTCAAGCATTGGAGCAGTACTGTAGATATAATCCAACAACTCCTTAATTTTATCCCTTCCAGAACCAGACCATTCTCTTCTAATATTATCCAGGATTAATTCTAAACTCGTAGGTAACTGTAAATCACTAATATTACCTGCTTTAACCCCAAGTTTAACAAATACTGTATTATATTCAGTTTCTAAATTAATTTCTTTACCATTCATTGTATCCAGAGCAGTATTTATATCTTCGTGGCAAAGGCTATTATGATAATAATACCAGTTTAAATGAGTCAGTTGTTTTCCCGTCCACTTCATAGAATAAAGGTCAGCCAAATATAAAAAACAGATAATCTGTATCTTACTAATATGACCTTTTGTTGCATATACAAAGTATTTTATCAGTTTTTCTAACATCACTTTTAGATTCTAATTATGCATTATATAGTATTTGTAGGTTGGGTTAGACACGAATAAAAATTTGAATTGCAACAATAATTTATATTTTCGTGTCGTAACCCAACATCGTAAATGTAGATAAGTAATATTATTTTTAATCATATGTATAATGTCTGTTTAGGACGCTTTTATTATTTTGAGTTTGCAACGATATTTTCTCATGCGTCTAACCCAACCTACAATTATAAGTTGATTTTCGACCCTAATTAAATAAATAACCTGGCATCAATATTAAAGAATTCACCTAAAGCTTTCGCTTGTGCTTTGCTAACTTCTCGTTTACCGTTAACAATTTCCGATACTACACTGCTCGAACCAATTACATCAACTAAATCAGCCTGTTTCAAACCGTGAGCTTCTATCAAATGTAGAAGCATCGACAATGGTGTTGTTTCACCCATCGGATACGTATCATTTTCATATTTTTCTATTAATGCAATTAATAATTGATATAAAGTAAATTCTTCTGAAGTTCGGTTAGTTTTGTGTGCGAGTTCTTCCGCTATTGATATTGCTTGTTCATTTTCCTCGTCGCTTGTAATTAATTTCGGTTGATATTGAGCTAATAGTTGAACGTAAGTGTCTACGATTAAAAGTAATAGTCATTTTTCCACTTTATGATTAATAATTACCTTTTATATAATTACTAATTGATTTTTGTTAGCGGCCAGCGCTAGCCGCTTATAATACTCAAATCGGATTCCTATATCTTTAGTTTAATAAATATAACCTTCTTAAGACACTTGCAAAAAACTCAGAAACCCGGTTTTTCCAAAAAACCGGGTTTCTAAACATTGATGATCCACACCCTTTAGGTGAAAACTGTTAACTATTAACTCTTAAACCGATACATTATCACTTTAGCTTTCGCATCTTCTTCGACAAACACCAAATACTCACCATTTTTACGCTGAAAAGCACGAACACCATAAGGAATATCAACCCAACCAGTTTCACCAAAAACTTCTGGTCCCGGTTTCAATACTTTTACCTGTCTTCCCGTTTTAGCATCGTAAACGTAAACTTCTGCTTTTTTTACTGTCACAGCAAATACGTAATCACCAGCTATACTCATACTTGCTGGTCCTAATACTTCCGGAGGTGCGCTTTTATCTACGGGAAGCACTATCCTATATCTGGGTTTACGATTTCCTTTGCTCCAGTTGTCGTAACGAGCGATTTCGGAACCGATTAATTTTGCGTAGTCGTTGTTAATTGCTGGGTTATCTGGAGTGTAACCGGATAAATACATGGTGTCGGTTTCGGGAAAATATTCAAGTCTCCTTAAATCACCAAATTTCTCGGGATGACTAATTTTTTCCATTTTGCTGTAGCTGTAAATGGGATTCCCGTTTTTATCCAATCCTTGAAAAGGAAAATGACGAATTCCCACACCATCTTGGGTACGTAAACTTTTCCAAACGTCGCCTTTACTATCTACCCACCAGCCACCAATATAAGGATAGTCTTCACTTTTATCGTATTCGTTAGCTTCAAATTTTCCATTACCGTTTTTATCTCGCCAAATCCATTCACCTTTACTGGGTTGGAACGGAGGATATTTTTTTCCTAGTGCTGGTTTACTATTCGGGTGAGTACCGACAAACATTCCTGAAGGTATAGCAATTTCACCGTCGGTTTTTTCGTTGAAACGGTAAATTTGCAGCATTCCTCCATACATATTAGTTAGGAAGAGAAACTTTTTACCTTGAATTCGACGGACAAATGGAGCATCGGGAGCGGTATGTAAGCGGGGGTCTTGAGGATATTTAAAAGCGTTTAATGTATAACCTTTGTAAGTTGCTTCTTTCCCTGGTTGTTTGCTGTAATCCATCTCGAAGCGTTCGTGTTTGGTATATACGTTTAAACCGTTTTTGGCTGGGTCAACGTCAGCATTATCGATAAATTGCAATCCTAATAATTTCCACTGTAATTTACCATTGGGCGAAAACTTACGTAAATCTACTCCAGAGCGCTCAAAACCGTCATTACTAACGTAAATATTACCCCGACTATCAGTACCGACTCCGGAAATACCGTAAAATTTTAAATCTTTTACTTGTCCGGGAATCCCCGCATAAATTCCACCTTTAACACCAAAAGTTTCAACTTTTTTCGGATTATTTTTTATATCGTAAATAAATATTTGTTGGTTCGAGCCGTTTTCTGCAATTAAAAGTCTACCGCGATTATCAACAGCAACTGCATTAGGATTACTTAAATTAGAAATTACTCCGATTAACTGTTTACCTTGTTTTGAATAATGTACAACTTCTTTATCTTTAATAATCCATAAATTACCAGCTTTATCAACAGCTATATTTCCAGGTTTAGCTAAATTAAAACTCCGTAATTCCTCCATAGTTGAACTATCGTATACCCGCACTTTATTCGCTGCACTATCGCTAACAAATAACTCTTTACCTACAGTTGCTAGTCCCGTAACTTCATCTTTGTTACTGACAATTAGCATACTTTTATCCCACCCCTGACCATTTGCGAAAGGTGCGGTTTTACCCTTTAAATCATAACGTCTAACGCAATACCATTTCGTTCCTTTGGGTGGAAATCCTTCCTTTTTCTGCTCAATTCCCGATTGCTGCATCGCGACATACATGTATTTATCGTCTACTGTAATCGCGTCTCCACCATGTCTTCCCCATCCATGTAAATCGTCTGCTTTTCCAACTACATCCCCATCTCTATAAATACCAACTTCTCTACCTGCTTCATCCCATAAACTATTCGTGTAAATTGTTCCGTCGGGTGCCACATACATTCCGCTAATTTGAATTTGTACCCATTTATCACCACCACTGAAGCTATTACCAATCCACGAAGTTGTATAGCGAGTAGAAGGAGCAGCAGGGGTTATTTTTCCATCAAATTGAATCGCAACTATAATCGAAACAGCTAAAGCAGCGCTTAAAATTAGTAGAAATTTTTCGGTTTTACGATATCTAATATTGAACTTCGCAAACAGATTTTTTAAATACAAAATAAATCTTGATATTTTACTTATTTGTCTTTGAATTATTCGACTAAAACCCGTTATTAATTTATTGTTCATAAACTACCTTAATGATTTACTTATATATCCATAGCTCTATAACTAACTTAACCTATCAATTATTTTTGATATAAGTGATATGTATGTTTATGATTGAGATATTGAAAATATAGTCATTCCTTGGTTATAGAAGCTGTTTATCTACCAAACGAGTGAAATTCTATATGGGATTATGTTTTATATCTAAGTAGGCAACCATCTATTGAAAAGTTTATATGAGAAATAAATGAAAATAGTGAGAAGTAAATATTTAATCCCTCTAAATACTTTATACTCCATGTAGAACAATAGCTGCGTAATTAAGCTTTCATCAACAAGAATAATAATTAATTACAAAGCTTGGATTTGTTTTACACAAAATTCATCAAACTAACATGGGATTTTTAAATAACAATTAATTATTCTCAATATGAAATATCAAAATGGATAGTATTAATCGTACTTACGAAATAATACGTACATTTTGATACTCGTATGTAATGGTAAATGGATTTTATGTAAATAGCTTGATGGTAATTGATTTATAAATATGAACGATTTAAATCACTAATAATTAATCACATGGGTTATTATTGCTTAATTATCAATTCTTAAAAAAACAGGTAAAAATAGGTCTAGCCAAGTTAGAATTGGACGGATTATATCCTCTGACCAATATATATAGATACTAAAAATACCTTTTAAAGCAACTTTTACTCTTATTCAAGTCTCATATTATAGGAACAATTGATGAATTATACGGGAGCAGCCAAAGTGATATGCAATGAGAAAAACTATACATCCGTAAAGCCCGCATCAATACTTTGCTTGGGGTTGGGCTGGTTCCCTAAAACCCCCGGAGGCTTAGAAAGATATGTTTACGAACTTACACTGAGGCTAGCAAAGAATAAAGACCAAGTAGAATTATGTGGGGTTGGTTTACCCGAAGATGAAGCGAACCTGCCTATCAAAATGACAAACTTGGCCTCACCCGATACGACCATATTGCAAAGATTGTGGACGGTGAGAAGTAATTTCAAAAAAACAAGAGAAAAAACAAGCATAAACAAAATAGATGCAATAAACTTGCACTTTGCTCTATATAGTCTGCCAATATTAGATTTATTACCAGAAAATATTCCAATAACCTTTAATTTTCACGGTCCGTGGGCATCAGAATCTCAGGAAGAAGGTCTTGATAACATTACGGCTTTGCTCAAAAAAACCTTAGTAGAACAAACAACTTATAAACGCTGTCATCGCTTCATAGTTTTAAGTAAAGCATTTGGTGAAGTTCTACATCAAAAATATCAAATTCCTTGGGAGAAAATCCACGTAATTCCTGGTGGAGTCGATATAAATCGTTTTAAACCCGACCTATCGATTCAAGAAGCGCGTACCAAGTTGGGATGGTCGGTAGAGCGTCCAACTATATTTACATCTCGACGTTTAGTACATCGCGTTGGACTTGATAAATTAATTTTAGCCATAGCCCAAATTAAACCAAAAATTCCTAATATTTATTTGGCGATCGCCGGACGCGGAGCATTACAAACCACCTTACAGCAGCAAGTTGCAGAATTGGGACTCGAAGACAACATTGAATTTTTAGGTTTTCTACCCGACGAACTTCTACCAGTAGCTTACCAAGCAGCAGACCTATCAATAATGCCTTCACAATCTTTTGAAGGTTTTGGGTTAGCAATAGTAGAATCCCTTGCTTGTGGAACTCCCGTGATTTGTACCCCCGTAGGTGGAATGCCGGAAATTCTCGAACAATTTTCACCTGATTTAATCACCAACTCCATCGAAGTAAATGATATTGCAAGAAAATTAGAACAGGTATTTTTAGGAGAAATAGCTAAGCCTTCCCGAGAAGAATGTCGCGAATATGCAGTTTCTAACTTTGACTGGGATAAAATCGCCCAAGAAGTTAGAAAAGTTATTTTAGGTGAGGGGGAATAGTTAGGAGTTAGGAGTTAGGAGTTAGGAATTAAAAGTTAGGAGTTAAGAGTTAAATTACCAATTACCAATTACCAATTACCAATTACCAATGCCCAATGCCCAATGCCCGATTATAAATTATGAAAATCTTATTTTTAGACCAAAGCGGTAAACCTGGTGGTGCCGAATTATGCTTAATAGATATTGCTAAACCTTATAAAGATAATTGCTTGGTAGGATTATTTGCTGATGGTTCTTTTAAAGATTTATTAGAAAAAAATCATATTCCCGTACAGGTTTTGACAAATAAAGCCATACAGGTAAAAAAAGAAAGTTCTCTTAGTCAAGGATTAGCAAGTATTACACAACTTGCACCTTTAATTACCAAAGTCGTAAAAATTGCTCAAAATTATGACTTAATATATGCGAATACTCAAAAAGCACTGGTAGTTGGGGCAATTGCTAGCTTTTTCAGCCGTCGTCCTTTGGTATTTCACCTGCACGATATTCTTTCACCAGAACATTTTAGTCAAACAAACCGCATTATTTCCGTTAATTTAGCTAATCGTGCATCGCTAGTTATTGTCAATTCTCAAGCTAGTAAAAAAGCTTTTATCGAAGCAGGAGGGAAAGCAGATAAAGTAAAAATCGTTTACAACGGCTTTGACCCGCAAAAATATATAAGTAACGACACAGAAATTCAGCAAGTTAGAAAAGAATTAGGACTAGAAGATAAATTTATAGTAGGACACTTCAGCCGTCTTGCACCTTGGAAAGGGCAGCATATTCTACTAGAAGCACTCGCGAATTGTCCTCCAGAAGTTGCAGTAATTTTAGTCGGAGATGCTTTATTCGGCGAACAAGATTACGTCAAACAGCTACATCAACAAATTGATGCATTACAACTACAAAACCGAGTTAAATTTTTAGGTTTCCGTAACGATATTCCCCTTTTAATGTCGGCTTGTAACTTAGTTGCACACACTTCCACCTCTCCAGAACCTTTTGGAAGAGTAATCGTAGAAGCCATGCTATCGGGAACACCCGTAGTTGCAGCAGCAGCAGGTGGAGCAGTTGAATTAGTTGATTCCGGAACAAGTGGCTTTTTAGCAACCCCAGGAAATCCTCAAGAACTTACCAACATTATTAAAACCTGCCTATCTGACAAACAAAAGACTGACAATATTGCTCAAACAGCACGCAACATTGCCAGTCAAAGATTTCATGTCGTAAATATCAATCAGCAAATAGCTCAATTACTTAAACAGTTATCAGTTAACAGTTAACAGTTATCACCTCTAACCTTTAACCTTAATTACGCTGCTTCTTGCAACTGGGGCTTTTGCGATACTTCTGTAAACGAAAGCTGTAACTGTTCGGAGACGGGAGCTTGTTCTTGCTGCAAAACTTCTATATCAATATTTACGCTTATCAAGTAATTACCTCCATTAGCGTTAACTTCTTCGGCTATCAACTTCGCGATATCCGGACGCTTGGAACTAAGCACATCGCGCAAAATACATCTATCCCATTCGTGCTTGGCTGTAGGGTTGATACTCAGAATAAAATGCTTAACCATATTGTTGATACCCAAGGATTTAAATATTTATTTTCTTGAAGGCTGTTATATCGCCGTTACTCATATTTTAGTACTAATGAACTATTTATGGCAATATTTCTTCAGGAGTAGGTAAAAGTCGAATTACAGAATAGATGATTTCAGCCAAAAGCCTTACTTTCAATAGCTTTTGGTTAATTTGAAATAATCGAAGCCGATAGGAGAAGCTTGTTGCTAAAGTATGAGACGAGTTTATTCCTACGGTAAGAGTAAATGCAAAACGATTACATCTATTGTGTTCATAAGTAGTCCAGGAAACAAAGCAAGAGAGAAGCAATTAAGCTGCTCAAGCCTAGTACAGCTAGCCTGTTCTTGAACTAATTGATGCTTGTGAAAGGCATATTTTTTACCGTCGTAACTCGAAGGAGAATCCTAAATGAAAATTTCCAATTTATCTAAAACAGTTTGTGCTAGTGCTTTCGCTGTTAGTTTAGCTGCTTTACCTTTATCCCTTCCTGCTTCTGCTCAAACAGAGACTTTGGATACAGATGCGAATAGAACAGTCACAGTTCGAGAAGATGACGGGTTTGATTGGGGATGGTTAGGTTTATTAGGTTTACTTGGACTAGGTGGATTAGCAGGTCGTAACAAAAATAATGAAACAGTTGCTTACCGCGACCCTAATGTTGGTGGAACAAGCACAGGAACAAGCACTAGATATTAAAAAATACTAACTAGTAAGTATAATTCGTAATTTGTAATTCGTAATTAAATTGGTACGAGCTTCCATCAACTTTAATTACGAGTTGTTTTAATTTACTAGTACAACACGGCCTAAATAAGGCAACCATTAAAAATGGCTGAAAAGCCCCAGATATCAAACTTTTTACTTCTTACTTCCGCGAAGCGGTACTAGCTACAAATGAAAAAAAAGCACTGTAAGGGAATCAATTATTCAGCATTGCTTCCCTTGTTTAATAAGTAATTTTATAGCGGGAATAAAATCAATACTTATGGTTTTGATTGCTTGCTGTTAACTGGTGAGTGCTAACTGAATTCAGCCAAACATTTTGTTGAGGTATGGGAATTGAAATTCCAGCTTTATCAAAAGCAACTTTCATACGACGACGATATTCTCTAGCTACATCCCATTGTTTGAGAGGCTGGGTTTTAATCCAAACGCGAATTATCAACCCACGTTCGCCAAAATTTTCGATTCCTAAAACATCCGGTGGTTCGATAATTTGATGCTCCCATCGTTCATCTTTGTCCATATCCAAACCAACAGTTTCAATTAATTGCAAAGCTTGGTCAATATCGGTTTGGTAAGCTATCGGAATGTTTAAATCGGCACGAGACCAGCGACTCGAAAGATTAGCAACTATTTTAACTTCACTATTAGGAATAGTAATTAAACGTCCTTCTGCATCGCGTACTTGTGTTATCCGTAAATTGAGATTTTCGACTAATCCCCCCACGTCACCCACAGTAATTACATCACCCAAAGCGTACTGGTCTTCCATAATAATTAGAAAGCCATTTATTGCATCTTTAATTAAGCTTTGGGAAGCAAGGGACAGCGCAACACCAATTAAACTAACACCAGCTAACAAAGGAACTATATCTATTCCTAGCGCCGTTAAACCTAACAAAATTCCAACTCCCAACCATAGAAAAGTAGCTATGCTTTTTGCGACACCAGATATAGTCGAAACTCTTAACTGCAATCTTTCAGAAGTTTCTGGGGTTAACAAAGTACTGCTTTGAACAAAAGCAGAAGTTAAACGCTCTACTAATGCATAGCTCAAACGAATAGCGACATAAATTACTAATCCAACAATTCCCAAACGCAAAGGAATTTTTAAAAAAGCGATGATTCCAACTTGTATAGCTCGCGTGTAGGGAAACAAACTTAGTATAAACAAAGTTCCTCCCGTCCAAATTCCTATTTGAACAAGCTGAAACAATCGTCTTTTAACCTCTTTAATATGTCCTTTTTGCTGTTTCTCAAGCAATGTTGAAATAGGTCTGTAAGCTTTTTGTGCTGAAGTTAGAGTTGATTCCTGGGAATATTTGGCAAAACGCGAATAGTATAAAACCCCACCGCTTATAACAACCATGATTGCTAAAACAATCGCAGCATTTTTAATTTGTTCGGTAATGTATTCTGACGTTCGCTCATATCTAGCTTGCTGTAAACCTTCTAATAATTCCTGTTTGAGAATTAAAGCTGAAGTTCCAGGATTCAAACCCCTAAGTTTGGCATCTTCTTGAGTAACAGTCAGAAGATATCGTTGGTTTATATAAATTACTGGTAAACCATTTTCGGTACGAATTTCTATATCTAGCTTTTCTTCAGATTTTTGTAAATAAGCTTTGCTAATATTAGCTAAATTATCCTGAATATTTTGCAAACGCTCATTCAAACTTACCCTTGGTGCTGCAATCGAAAATAAGGGTTTTCCATATAAATAAACCGAGCCAGCAACAACTTTATTTTCTAAATCTCTAATATTTATATTTAGAGACGGTGGTTTTATTTGCGAATAAAAAGGAAACTGTGCAGTTGCTATCTTGGCATCAATACCCACCGCAATCAATATTGAAAATAAAGCAATAAGAATAAATCGACAGCGCAATCAATACCTCCTTTTTATAGTCCTAGGATGTAGCCGACATATATCTTGGCAAATAGTTTCTCAAAATATACCTATCGATGGGCAAGTTTTAAATAAATTAAGTATCAATTTTTGCCATAGTCCTTATAGGTTTGGCCAAAATTAATTCTGAGAAGTCACACATTGGTATGGTAGAACCTCTATCTCTGGGAATTAATCCGCGTAGATATCAAAGAAAAAATCATATGGAATTACAAAATAGAAGCAAATCTTGCTGTGAATTTGCCAGACTTGTTCTAATCTAGTAGAGTGCGTCTTGTAGGATGCAATATTTTATCCAAAAGAGGAATTATTTAATGACTGCAACAACTCCCAGATTAAAGCACGAGGTTAAAGACCTCGGCTTAGCTGCTTTGGGAAGACAACGTATCGAATGGGCTGGACGTGAAATGCCTGTTCTCAAGCAGATTCGCGACCGTTTCGCAAAAGAAAAGCCTTTCGCAGGAATCCGTTTAGTAGCTTGTTCTCATATCACAACCGAGACAGCACATTTGGCGATTGCTTTGAAAGCAGGTGGTGCTGATGCACTGCTAATTGCTAGCAACCCCCTATCAACTCAAGACGACGTAGCAGCAAGTCTCGTCGCTGACCACGAAATTCCCGTCTTTGCTATCAAAGGTGAAGATGATGAAACCTATAAGCGTCACGTTGAAATTGCTCTAGATCACCGTCCTAACATCATTATTGATGACGGTTCTGATGTAGTTGCGACTTTAGTCAAAGACCGTAAGAATCAACTTTCCGATATCATCGGTACCACCGAAGAAACTACAACTGGAATTGTTCGCTTGCGTGCAATGTTGAATGATGGCGTGCTATCGTTCCCCTCGATGAACGTTAACGACGCTGACACCAAGCATTTCTTCGATAACCGTTACGGTACCGGACAATCAACCCTCGATGGAATTATCCGCGCTACCAACGTTCTTTTAGCTGGTAAGTGCATTGTTGTTGCTGGTTACGGTTGGTGCGGTAAAGGTTCTGCACTCCGCGCTAGAGGCATGGGTGGTAACGTAATCGTTACTGAAATTGACCCCATCAGAGCTATTGAAGCAGTAATGGATGGTTTCCGCGTTTTGCCAATGGCAGAAGCTGCACCTCAAGGTGACTTGTTCATCACCGTTACTGGTAACAAGCACGTAATTCGCCCCGAACACTTCGACGTAATGAAAGACGGTGCGATGGTTTGTAACTCCGGTCACTTTGACATTGAAATTGACCTCAAATCTTTAGGTGCTAAAGCCAAAGAAGTGAAGGAAGTTCGTAATTTCACTCAAGAGTACAAGTTGCCTAGTGGTAAATCAGTTATTGTTCTTGGTGAAGGACGCTTGATTAACCTATCAGCCGCTGAAGGTCACCCCAGCGCTGTAATGGACATGAGTTTTGCTAACCAAGCTCTAGGTTGTGAATACCTAGTGAAGAACAAAGGTAAGCTTGAACCCGGTTTGTACTCAATTCCTGAAGATGTAGACAAGGATATTGCTCGCTTGAAGTTGGAAGCAATGGGTATCAAGATTGATACTTTAACCTCCGCTCAAATCGAGTACATGAATTCTTGGACTTCTGGAACCTAATAAAATTCCACACTATCTAAGTTTGGATTAAATTTTGATTATTTAATTAGATGGGCATCTGCCCATCTTTTTTTTACCTAATTTTAACTAAGTTATATTACCTGTATTAAATTGCTAATAAATAAAAATTATATTTTTGCAAAAATTCAGATTTTATCCAAAACTTTCCGTAAATACACTATTTAGGTACGTATAGAGAGTATGTTTATTGTCAAGTCAATTTTTTACCTAATATATATAGTTTTTGAGAAAAATCAGTCATATTTGTTACTTATATTTAAACAAATATCCATAGACTACCCATTCCATTTTCTTTGGGATAAACTAATTTAAGCCAAGTTTAATTACGGTGGCTTAGCAGTAAATATACTTATATCTTAATTCTAATTATCTATTTACTTAACTGTGTCTACGCTCTTCAACCTTATGAACATAAAGCTTGCTAAAATCATCAATTTTTTAGCAAAATTAGCCAATATAATTGCCGATAATGAATTGAGCGGGTTCTCGACTTTCAAAATGCCTGAAGCTGATATTAAGATTGAGGATCTGCAAAAAGCAGTTATTCATCTAAAAGATGCTGTAGATGTCATGAAACCATTAGAAGATTATCCTGTAAGGGTTGAAATACATCACTTCACTACTGCATTTTTATTTTTAGAGTCAGCAAGGGATGCATTGCTCCGAGCTAGTATTCCGAGTGCGGCTAGAGCTATGAACAAAGTGATTAAAAATATCAATGCTGCCTGTAAAACAAAGTCAGCAATGTATCAAAAAATATTGATTGCAGAAGTAATAGATTCTTTAAATAGAGTTTTACATTCTGTAGAAAAATCAATAGCTAACGTTGTAACCCCCATAGTTACACCTATGAGCTACGAAGAATTACTAGCTAAGCTTGCTACTTATTCATCAGGGACTATTTATTAAGTTGTGGGATATTACTAATAAAGTGTAATTATCATTTAAGTAATTTTAGTTGTATAAATAGCTGATTATTTTTTTTGCGTCGAAAAATTTCACAGAAGGTAAACTGAACTGACATCAAATATCTCTAGTTCAGATATAAACGTGCCTTAATATTTTGGTCTTTGATAAGTCAGTACAATTTTAGGTTTTACCTAAAACCGATGATGTAGCGTTTCTCTCCTTCAAAGAAACAGCTTTCCAAAAATGCTTCCGAAAACAATAGCTTCAAAAAAACTTCATCATAGTTTGATAGTTTGAATAGGGTATTGCTGCCAGTTTGGCATTATTCGAGATTATTTTATCCTTAAAGTAAATATATAAGATTCGCGCTTTATATCTCCATATATTTTTAAAAGTGGGGAATTAAATAAAGCGAATCATTTATAGTCAAAAGGCTAGTAAGATTATCAAAAATAAGCAAAAAATGATTTATTCTATGCTCATCTAAGAGGCATTCCATTGACATAAATTCGATGTATCAAGATTTCATTCGGCGCTAAAGATAAAGCTGATGAAATAGGAAAATGGGTGAGATTTGAAACCGATAAATTTACATACCGAAGACAGTAAGAGCAGATATTTACTAAAATTATAACTCTGTGCTTCTTAGCTATCGTTCCTCCTTATGCTCCACACTCTCGTACCATAAAGGTAATAACTTTCTCTATGAAAATTGAGTAACCACTAAAATTTGAGCCTTCACCTTAAATTTAGAAGAGTATTTCCTGTATGAAGGAGGTCGCTTTTATGAAGGTTGCTCCAATTTTTAGGAGTGGTCTCGGTAAACTATTATCTATTCGGCCCAGAACTGATGTTTAAAATCCCAAATTCTAAAAACTTAGCTACTCAATTGGACTATAAAGGAGTTTATCCTTGCCCAGTATGTAGAGTCGGAAAAGTTCAAAATATGCCTTTAATGGAAGCAATGTCTTGTGATTTTTGCCATCAAATTTTTACCGTTAACTTAGAGCAGCAACAGCTAAAAATGCCTTCGCGGGAACCCCCCTTAGTTTGGCGATGGAATGGCTTTTACTGGACGGAAGCCCATTTAGAAGGAGTTGAATTTGGTTGGGGTTATATATTAGCAACATTTGCGTTTGTCTTACTTCCTACTAGTTTAATTGCATTAGTTGCTTATAATTTTCCCCCAAATCCAAATGCTCCCCTATCATGGGTTCCTTATATTTGGACAATATTGACATTTTTGTCTCATTTAACAATCATTATTTGGTTGTTTGTAGAAGTTTACCAAATTCCAATAAAAGCTTACTTTAGAGCCTTGCAACAGCGTTTTCCTGGTTAATTAGCCATGAGGGAAAGTATAAAATACTGTTTTGAGTAGCTAAGTAAAAAATAATTCAAATATCGAAATCCAAACAAAAACTCTACGAATATTTTTTGAGAATATCAAGTCACTTCTGTTGAGCCTAGTATCTAAAAAGATGCTGGGTTTCTTTACTGTAACTACAACGCTTCGATAAATAAGCCAAACTTATATCTTGCATCAATCTTAGAAACCCGATGGCTTTGAACTTGTTGAGAAAAATGCCATATCTAAACTGATAAGTACTCGATAATTAGTTCATCGCAAACATTTGCGCTACTATCCTAATAATGTAAACCAATCAACTGCGACATGGAGTCAGATTTACTACTTACAGAAGTCATATTAACCTCATCGCATCAGTCTCTGGGTAACATAAAACTTGATTGGACACCACAACCTGGAAATTATATTGACCTAGAAGGAGAAACCTACGCAGTTTTGGAACGTCACCACCGCTATCAATTAAAACAAGGACGTTATTGCTTGCACAAAATTGCTATTTACGTACAGTTGGCTAAAAGACCAGAAGAACAAACATTAGTAAACGGACGTTGGGTGATTGGTAATGCGAATTGTAGATACAATGCTGTTTCAGAAATTATCCGCTGTGCGGTTAATCCAACTGGACCTTGTGAAGGTTGCAAATATTTTAAACAATTGCAAAAAAGTAGTAAGCAGTAAGTAGCAAGTAGTAAGTAGTAAGTAGTAAGTAGCAAGTAGTAAGTATTAAGTAGTAAAAACAAGAAATAATATTAATTGTTTAATACTACCTAGCAATATTAGCTTTTTGAATAAATACTTAACTCTTAACTCCTAACTCCCTACTCCCCACTCCCTATTTATTAACCAATAAAGCAACGGGGAAATTTTGGAGAATATCGCGCACCCAAAGTGCATCTTCACCTTCTACTTGTTGTCCAGTAAAGACATCTACCCAAGTATTAGTTGAATCAGCAGGGGGAACAATGCGAGTTTCTTGCCAAACTTGTTCTCCGAATGGATATTCGCCTTTTTCTGTTAAAGAAGTAAAAAAGCGCGGTGCGATAACAATTATTTTTTGTTCTCCTAATTCCCTACTAAATCCAATAATATGACTTTTTAAACTACCAACTGTGGTCAATTTTTCGTAGGTACCACGTTGGAATAAGTCTAAATATTCTTGACGTGTTTGCAGGGTTTTGTAAATCAAGAACAACTTAATTCTTGCATCTTCAGGAGTTTCAAGCAATTGAGCAATATAATCCAGTAAATCAGATCCATTTTTAGATTTGATTTCCTCAAGATATTTTTGTCGCATCGAGAAATCTACCGGACGACGGTTATCTGGGTCAACTAAGCTCAAATCCCATAGTTCGGTACCTTGATAAATATCGGGAAGTCCGGGAGCAGTCAGCTTGAGTAATGTTTGAGAAAGAGAACTTAAGATACCGTAATGCTGAATTTTTTCTTGAAAGGGACGAAATGCTTGTAAAAACTGATTATCTGGACTATCTTTTAAAACTCTTTCAGCAAAATTGGTAAAACCATCCTCGTAATCGCTATCATTTTTTAGCCATGCGGTATGTACTTTAGCTTCTCGAATTGCTTTGATTATATATTCTTTAATTCGCTCTACAAAATTAGGATATTCTTCCTTATCTAAAGGAAAAGCACCGATAAGAGTTTGGTAGAATAAATACTCATCGTTATAGGTCGGGATATCGCGTCCACCGACATAATCTTTATTAGCGGCATTAATTTCGCGCCATTGTTTTAGATTTTGCTCGAATTCTTCGGGAATTTCCGATAAAACGTTAATTCTAGTTCTAACATCTTCACCACGTTTGGTGTCGTGGGTAGATGTAGTATTCATTGTATGGGGCCAAGTTGCAGTGCGATTGGAATTATAGCTGTGAAAATCTTCTAAGGATACTCCGAAACTACCTGGATGCGAACCGACTTCATTAAGCGAAACTAACCTGTTATATACATAAAGTACAGTATCTTCTACACCTTTTGCCATCAAAGGACCGGTAAATTGCTGCAATCTCATTAAGAAGCGCAACCATTCGTCTCTGTCTTCTTCTGTAAGATTTTCATCAAATTCTAGTAGCAAAAATTTTTCAATAAAATTAAGTTCGTTCAGGAAATTAGGAATATTCTTTTTAGCTTGAGTCATTACCTGCTCGATATATTCCCTATCCGAAGAACTTGCTCCCCCACTATTAATGTAGGTGCGATATACCGGAAATAATGCCAAAATTTCTATTAAAGCCGATTTCAAACCGTACATTGTGAAATCGCTAGCATAGCGGTAACGACCGGATATTTTTTTAAAAAGGTGAGCTAAATTATCGATATCTCCAGCTAAATGTTTCTCAATAATTAATCTTTTGTTTTTATCGATTAATTCTTCACAAGAAACAGCTTTACCAATAAAACGATAGTAGATATTATCAAATTCTTCTTCATTAGACTGGTCGCAGAAAATACCATTTAGCTGGTTAAGAAAATCGTATCCTGAAGTACCTTGAATAGGCCAAGTTATCGGTAATTCTTCTTCCGGTTCGAGAATTTTTTCCACAATTAAGTAAACTTCCGGTGCTTTTTCTCGGAGTCTATTTAAATATTCGGCTGGGTCATATAATCCATCTATATGGTCAATTCGCAAGCCATCAAATTTACCTTCTTCAACCAATTTTAAAATTAACGAATGAGTAGTTTCAAAAACATTCTCATCTTCAATCCGCAACGAGATTAAATCGTTAACTGTAAAAAAGCGTCTGTAATTAAGTTCTTCATTACCAACCTTCCAAAAAGCAAGACGGAAGAATTGCTCTGTTAACAAACTTTCTAATAAATCAAAGCTTTCCGGTTTTCCTACTTCCCCATTAAAAATAGCAATATTTTCCTGAATATGTTTTTTTACATCTTCAGAATCATTCCAGAGTTCCCATAACATCCTTTTGATAAAGCTAATTTGGTCATCCCTTTCTCTTCCTTCTTCACTAGATGGAATATACTTCAACGTATAAAGAACACCCAAAAGCTTCACAAAAGCAGGATTGTCTCTACCAAGTTTTTCCTGTAAGCTTGCTAAATCGTATGTAAGAACTTGACTATAGGATTCAATGCGGATAGGGAATTTATTATCGTAATAGTTAATGCTTAGACCGCTTTGTTCGTACTGAATTTGTAGTTCACCACTTTCAAGACAATCACCGCAAAATTTACCCAAAAACGGTGCCAGTACTTTACAGTTATTTTCCGGATAATGATGATTCCAGTCAATATCAAAAAAGTCTCTATATTTAGAATCAGCACCGTTTTCCAAAACATCCATCAACATTTCATTTTGGCTGCTAAAAGCCATATGATTGGGGACAATATCTTGAACCCAACCAATATTTAAATTTTTTAGTTGTTCCACTAACTCATCAAATTTTTCCGCTCCTCCTAATTCGGGGTCAATTTCACGAGGATTTACCGCATCATAACCGTGAGTACTACCTTTTCTAGAAGTAAGAATTGGAGAAGCATATAAATGAGAAACACCTAATTGTTCTAAATAAGCAGCAATAGTTTTTGCAGCATCAAAACCAAAGCTAGGAGTAAACTGAATCCGATAAGTTGCTAAAGGTATTTGCATGATTACGATTGTAGATTTTGGATTTTAGATTTTGGATTTTAGATTTTAAAGATAGTTGGTAATGGGTAATTGGGAATTGGTAATTGGTAATTGGTAATTGGGAATTGGTAATTGGGAATTGGAGTAAAAGACTAAGCTAGAGAACAATTAGCGAACGAGATGCTCTTTTTAACTCCGGTGGTACTAATTCCTAACTCCTAACTCCTAACTCCTAACTCCTAACTCCTAACTCCTAACTCCTAACTCCTCACTGATTACTGTAAACCACAACACTATAAGGATTAATTGTTAATTCGTACTTACTTGCTCCATCCAGTTTTTCTGGTAGCTGGGAACCTTTCCCTCCCCAAGTTGGTTCGCTTGAATCAAGTATTTTTTTCCAAGTCCCGCTGTTATTATTGTCTGTAATCTTAACAGCTTCCGAGCTAAAGTTAAGCCAGCAAAGAATTTGACTGTCTTCGTGGTGTCTGTGGATACGCAGAATTTTTTCTGGTTCGACTACTGTTGCTTCTAATTGATTCCTATCTAAGTTCCTCAATGCTGGAAGATTTTTTCGCATTTGCAGTAATTTCTGATGAAACAACCATAACTTTTCATGCTCCCCGGTTTTTCGTTTATCCCAATTTAACTGGGATTGTTTGAATGTTTCTTCAGCTTGGGGGTCTGGTGCTTCCTTCCCATCTACTTCATGAAACGCTGCAAATTCTGCTTTTCTACCTTTTCTGACTGCTTCGATTAAATCTGGGTCTCCATGACTGACAAAATATAAAAATGGTGCTTTCTCACCGTATTCTTCTCCCATAAACAACATCGGAATGTAGGGAGAAAGTAAAAGCGCTGCTGCTGTTAGTTTCAGAGATTCAAAGGATATCAAATTAGATAGTCTATCCCCTAACATTCGATTCCCTACCTGGTCGTGATTCTGGGCACAGACCACAAACTGACTCGAAGCGCAATCGCTAGCATTCTCACCATGATATCTTTTACGGTGAGGAGAGTAATCCCAAGTATAAACAAATCCCTGATTGTAAATCTTAGCTAGCTGCTCTAAGCTTCCAAAATCCTCGTAATATCCATTTTTTTCCCCAGTTAAAACTGTATGTAAAGCATGGTGAAAATCATCACTCCATTGAGCATCAATACCGTATCCACCCTTTTCTTGAGAGCGAATAATCCGGGGGTCGTTGAGGTCGCTTTCAGCAATTAAATAATATTCACGACCATAAGTTTTCTCTAATTCAGCTACAGCCTCAGACATTTCCGCCAAAATATGCTTGGCACCAAAGTCATATATAGCATGAACTGCATCCAAGCGTAATCCATCTAAATGGTAGTTTTCCAACCAATACAAAACATTTTTTACAAAGTAATCACGTACCCCATCGCTGTAGGAATCATCAAAATTAACAGCGCTACCCCAAGGAGTCTTGTATTTTTCGGTAAAGTAAGTTCCGTAACCCCATAAATAATTTCCTTCAGGGCCGAGGTGATTGTAAACTACATCCAAAATCACCGACATACCTTGCTGATGACAAGCGTCAACCAGTTTTTTCAAACCATCAACACCACCGTAGGAATTTTGGACAGCATAGGGAAACACACCATCATAACCCCAGTTTCGACTTCCAGGAAACTGGGCTACAGGCATAATTTCAATTGTATTTACCCCTAATTCCTTTAAATCCGATAATCGGGAAATAATCGCTTCAAAAGTTCCTGCTTCTGTAAAGGTTCCTACATGCAACTCGTAGATAACCATTTCTTCCAAAGGAACACCCTTCCAGCCCTCATCATTCCACTTAAAGTTGCTCTGGTCAACGATTTCCGAAGCACCATGAACGCCATTTGGCTGTAAATTAGAAGCCGGGTCTGCTCTATCAGTCTCACCGTCAAGTTGATAATAATAGAGACTTCCAGGTTTTATATCTGCAATAGAACCGTGCCAATAACCTCGTTCATCTTTTTCCAGAGGTACAACTTTATCAACAGGTTCAACCACATGAACGGCAACTTTTCCCATTAAAGGTGCCCAGAGAGTAAAGTTGCAAGTATTGTTTGAATATTGAGAACCGATATGCATTTTTCTTAAATTGGTAGATGGGTAATGGGTGATGAGTAATGAGTAATGAGTAATGAGTAATGAGTTAGGAGTTAGGAGTAATGAGTAATGAGTAATGAGTTAGGAGTTAGGAGTTCAAAATTCATTTATCCTTGTCTTCATCTCCCGTTCTCAATTACCAATTACCAACTACCAATTACTAATTATTTACTCGTCATCGTATTCTTGATTTAGTTGTCCCAGTCTTTGCAGTATGACTATGGAACGTGCATCAACTTTAATTGGTTTATCTTCTATGTAGCGTTTACCACGTTGCACAAATCTGGGTTTGGTGGTGTCAACGATAGTAACCCATTCCCATTCCTGCAATTCTGGAGGAATGACAAATTCCAACATTTCGTAGTGAGCATTAAATAAAATAAAAAAGTTTTCGTCAATGATGCGCTCACCTCTAGGACCTGGTGAGGCTATTCCTTCACCATTCAGGAAGATTCCAATAGCTTTAGCAAAACCGCTGTTCCATTGTTCTTCCGTCATTTTAGTGCCATCGGGATTAAACCAAGAAATGTCGGTTACTTCAACACCACGAATCGCTCTTCCTTGGAACCATTTACGTCTTCTAAAGACTGGATGTCGGCGGCGAAAATCGATTAATTGACGGGTAAAGTCGAGTAAATTCTCATTTTCTTCTTGCAAATCCCAATCTAACCAGGAAATCTCGTTATCCTGACAGTAAGGATTGTTATTTCCTCCTTGAGTTCTTCCCATCTCGTCTCCCATGACTATCATGGGTATCCCTTGAGAAAGAAGTAATGTAACTAAAAAGTTTCGCCGCTGCTTTTTACGGAGTTTCTCAATTGCTAAATCGTCTGTCTCTCCTTCTGCACCGCAATTCCACGAACGATTGTGACTTTCTCCATCGCGGTTATCTTCACCGTTAGCTTCGTTATGCTTTTCGTTATAGCTAACTAAATCATTTAACGTAAAACCATCGTGAGCGGTAATAAAGTTAATACTTGCGCTGGGGCTGCGTCCGTTAAGTTCGTAAAGGTCGGAACTACCCGTAAACCTATAGGCAAATTCTGCTAGGCTACTGTCTTCTCCTCTCCAGAAGTCTCGCACTGTGTCGCGATATTTTCCATTCCACTCAGACCATAGCAGGGGAAACTCACCTACTTGGTAGCCTCCTTCACCTACATCCCAAGGTTCGGCAATTAATTTGACATCGGCTAAAACCGGGTCTTGATGGATAATATCAAAGAATGCAGCTAATTTATCTACTGCGTATAATTCTCTAGCTAAAGCAGATGCTAGGTCAAAACGGAAACCATCAACATGGCATTCCAACACCCAGTATCGCAAGCTATCCATAATTAACTTCAAAACTTGGGGATGACGCACGTTCAGCGAATTCCCGCAGCCAGTAAAATCCATATAGTAACGCGAATCGCCATCTACCAAACGGTAGTAAGAAGCATTATCTATACCCCGCAAAGATATAGTTGGCCCCATATGATTACCTTCACCCGTATGGTTGTAAACCACATCAAGAATGACTTCTATTCCCGCTTGATGCAGTCGCTTAACCATATGCTTAAATTCTTTAAGCTGCTGTCCCTTACTACCACTAGCGCTATAGCCGGAATAAGGAGCCAGGTAAGAAATTGAGTCATAGCCCCAGTAGTTCTTTAAATCACTACCAACTAAATGTCCGGGCTGCGATAAAAAATGGTGTATCGGCATCAATTCTACAGCCGTTATACCCAAAGCCAGCAGATGCGAAATCGCCGCAGGGTGAGCGAGTCCGGCATAAGTCCCCCTTAATTTTGCAGGTATTTCCTCATGCAATTTCGTAAAACCTTTGACATGAGTCTCGTAAATGACCGTTTCATGCCAAGGATTTTGTAAAAGTTCATCTCCTTCCCAATCAAAACTTTTATCTACAACCACAGATTTAGGAATCAAATGAGCATCATTTAAATCTGAAAATCCCAAATCATCTTTAGGGTCATCCCAACGATACCCAAAAATTTCTTCACCAAAACCAATTTCTCCATCAACCGCATAAGCGTAGGGGTCAATCAGTAATTTATTCGGGTTAAATCTGTGCCCTTCATGGGGAGCAAACGCACCATGAACTCTAAATCCATAACGTTGACCCGGTCCAATCGAAGGTACATAACCGTGCCAGGTAAAGTTACTAACTTCTCGCAAAGCCAATCGGGTTTCTCGTCCTTCTTTATCGAACAAGCATAGCTCTACCGCCGTCGCATTCTCTGAAAACAAAGCGAAATTAGTACCCTTGCCATCCCAGTTAGCACCTAAAGGATAAGGTTTACCAGGCCATAGTGAGAGGTACATACCATTCTTTCTCCTAATCGAAACAAATAATCCACAAAGCTGCCAAGTATCGAAATATTAAATATCAAATACTAAATATCAAATACTAAATAAAATATTAAATCTTTAATGGTTATTTTAAGCCAGTTTGAAGTAGTAATTATGTTTTATATCTATAGAGCGATGTGGAATTGGGGAATTGGGGGAGATGGGGAGAGAGGGAGATGGGGAGAGAGGGAGATGGGGAGAGGGGGAGATAAATCTTAGTAACCCCTAACTCCTAACTCCTAACCCCTAACCCCAAATTCCGAACTGTTCGCTGTTAAGCTGTTTCCAGCAATTCCAAAATACGATACAGCGGAACTTCTACCCAATTAGGACGGTTTTTGAGTTCGTGTTCTAGTTCAATGATTGCTTTTTCTAAAACGAATCCATCTATGAGCAGTTGCAGTTCTGATGGTTCTGATGGTAAGAAAGCTGCGCCATTGGCTGCATTTAAGTAGGATTTCAAGAAAGCAATACTTGACCAAGTATAGAAGAATTGCGTCCATTGCTCCATTAATGGCTGGTCGTCTGGAAGAATAATGCCGCTTTCTTTTTCGTTACGCAAACCAATACGGCTGGAGTAGTAGAAGGATTCTAGCATTCCGGCAACATCACGTAAGGGCGAGCGTTTCATCCGTCGTTCGCTCAATGGACGGGTTTGGTCTCCTTCAAAGTCAATGATGATAAAGTCTTTACCCGTATATAGCACTTCGTTAAGACACAAATTACCATGGGTACGGGTTCGCATAGCATTTATTTTTTGATTGAGAATTGATTTTAGTCGAGCTAATATCATTTCTTTATTGTTTAATACTTGCTGCGCTACTGGTTGCAGGTCGCTCGGTAGCTGTATTAAATGCTTTTTCAACAGTAGCAATACCTGTCCGGCTTGATTCCGCATGTATTGGTAAATCGAGCGCTGGTAGAAAGAGGTAAATGCTTCTGGTGCAAAGTTTGGGTCTTCTGTGTCCGATGCTAATGCTAAGTGCATTTCAGCAGTACGCTCGCCTAATAGTTGAGCATTTCGCAAATAAGAGCCAATCATTTCCTGAGCTATTTCAGGAATTTCGATTTCTAATGCAGCCGATAATAAGGAAGGAGGTAAATCAATATCAGCAATAGCATCTATTTGCGTTACCTGTACTTGCTCAAAAAAGTCCCGCAAGCTATCAAGGCTATAAACCCAACCGTCTCTGATATCAGGAATGTATTTTTGCACCATTCCTAGAGTCATGGTCTCAAAGCCTTTACGGCTGTAATTTAAGCTACCGGCAACGGGAGCAAAGTTTTCTGCACCTGGTAGTCCTTTTGTCGCCGAACTATGGGTGAGAAACTGACCGACTTCTAAATCTGGGTTAATGCCTTCCCCTACTACTTTTCGGAATAGTTTGCACATCAGGCGATCGCCATATATTACGCAGGTGTTGTTATGTTCTCCACGTAACAGATGTGCTTCCAAATTGGCTTTTAATCCGAAGTTAGAACCGGCACCAGCTAGCTCGGTAAAATCTTTGCTAGATTCTGCAACTAGTTGACCTGCCATACCTTTAAAGGTTTCTTTATTGGCAATGGCTTCGAGGGGGAAGTTAAGAAATTCTTTGTCAGCTAGGGCATCAAACAACACCCCTGTTTGTTTGGCGCTGCGTATTTCGATATAGGCTACAACTTCTTCGCGGTAAGAGCTAAAGCGTTCGTGATTGATACCTTCAGGTTCGTAAGCCAAGGGCAATACATAGGTTTCGGGGTCGCCTTCGGTATAGTCTAGCTGTACTAAAACAATTGCTGCTTCTAAGGAACGGAAAGAAATAGGAATCGCTTCAATTATGTGAGAGGACTGAACTACCCGACTTTTACTGTCAAACCAGCTACAGGCACACATATAATCTGGCAACATTTCTTCCATTGCTGCCTTTGTTTCTGATTTGGTGAAAATATTCCGCCAATTGTCGCTGACTACTATTGTCGGTATTTGGTTCTGGGGTCTTACCGCACAAGTGATATTTGTTTGAACGTCTAAGGTAAACCAGTAAAACGCATGGGGCGCTAAACTCATGAAATAAGGTGTATCGTCAATGGATGGGAATGTTGTCCGTCCGAAGATTTCCACCGGAATCATGCCGTCAAATGCGGACAAATCCAATTCTACTGTCTGTACGAAGCGAGACAAATTGGTGACAACCAGAATGTGTTCTCCGTCATAAGTACGAGTAAACGCTAAAACCTTACGATTTTCTGGATAAAGTAGCTCAAAAGTACCCCTACCAAAAGCCTGGAAGCGTCCGCGAGTCGCTATCAAACGCTTCATCCACCACCACAGGGAATTGCGGTTTTCTCGCTGAGCTTCAACGTTGACAGCTTCAAAATGATATTCTGGGTCGATAATTACCGGAGCGTAAAGCTTGTGGGGATTGCAACGACTAAAACCACCATTGCGGTCTGCGCTCCACTGCATCGGAGTTCTTACCCCGTTTCTGTCTCCCAAATAAATATTGTCCCCCATTCCGATTTCATCACCGTAGTAAAGCACCGGGGTTCCGGGTAAAGACATCAGCAAAGCATTCATAACTTCTATACGTCTTCGGTTACTGCCCATCAAAGGTGCTAAACGGCGACGAATACCCAAATTTAATCTTGCTTGCTGGTCTTGAGCGTAGACCCGATACATATAATCGCGGTCTTCATCGCTGACCATTTCCAAAGTCAATTCATCGTGATTCCGCAGAAATAAAGCCCACTGACAGTTACCTGGAATCGGTGGTGTTTGCTGCAAAATATCGATAATCGGGAAACTATCTTCCATTTGCAGCCCCATGAATAAACGTGGCATTAATGGAAAATGGAAATTCATGTGGCATTCATCCCCACCGCTGTAATACTCTACAGCATCTTCGGGCCACTGGTTGGCTTCAGCCAGCATCATCCGATTGGGGAACTTTTCATCCATGTGGCTGCGTACTTTCTTCAGAAAAGCATGAGTTTCCTCAAGGTTTTCACAGTTGGTTCCTTCGCGCTCGTATAGATAAGGAACAGCATCCAACCGCAACCCATCAACGCCCATCTCCAACCAGAAATCCACCACATCAAACAGCGCTTGCTGCATTTGAGGGTTTTCAAAATTCAAATCCGGTTGGTGGGAATAAAAGCGGTGCCAATAATAAGCCTTTGCAACCGGGTCCCAAGTCCAGTTAGAAGTTTCAAAATCCTTAAAGATAATTCTTGCTTCTTGATACTTTTCTGGAGTATCGCTCCAAACATAAAAATCTCGTTCCGGGCTACCGGGAGGAGCCTTACGTGCCCGTTGGAACCAAGGATGCTGGTCGGAAGTATGATTAACAATCAACTCAATGATTACCCGAATACCTCTTTGATGGGCAGCATTCAAGCAATTCTGGAAATCTTCCAAATTACCGTATATCGGATTAACGCTATGATAATCAGCGATATCGTAGCCATCATCTCGCAAAGGAGAAGGGAAAAAAGGTAGCACCCAAATAGCCGTTACTCCCAAGTCTTGGAGATAATCTAACTTATCAGTTAACCCACCAAAATCGCCTATACCATCACCATCGCTATCAGCAAAAGCACGTACCGGTACTTCATAGATAACTGCATCTTTAAACCACAGTGGGTCATCTTTTAACAATGGATTTTGCATAATTTTTATTACTGCCCTTATTTCCCTAATCGCTATCTTACTAATATATATTTCACACTACTGATGAAATCTTGACAGTTTGCTATTGTTTATTATTGTTTTAATTAATTTAGGGTGATTTCATGAGTTTTGAAAGAGCAAGTGGAGTTCTGCTCCATCCTACTAGTTTGCCAAGTAAATTTGGCATTGGTGATTTAGGTGAATCGGCTTATAAGTTCGTTGATTTCCTTGTTTCAAGCGGTCAAAAATTGTGGCAAATTCTACCTTTAGGGCCGACAGGTTACGAACATTCACCATACACGATGAATTTTAGCGCCTTCGCTGGAAATCCCTTGATGATTTCTCTAGAACAGTTGCTAGAAGAGGGTTTGCTAACTAAAGAAGAATTAGTTCCCTTAGAAAACACCGAATCCAATCTTCAGAGAGTTGACTTTGATGCAGTCATTCCTCACAAAACAAAAATTCTCCAACAAGCCTATCAACGCTTTCAAAAATCTTTAGTAAAACAAACTAATTCAGAATTTGAAAACTTTTGTAAAGAACAAGCTTCTTGGTTAGATGATTATGTGCTGTTTATGGCATTACTAGAAGCTAACAATTATAAAGCTTGGAATTTTTGGGATAGTGCTGTAGCTCGTCGCGAAAAAGATGCGCTAAAAGCAGAGGAAGATAAATTAAAAGACAAGGTATCTTACCATAAGTTCTTACAATTTAAATTCTTTCAACAGTGGAAAAAAATACGCGATTACGCCAACAATAAAGACATCAAAATAGTTGGTGATATATCAATTTATGTTTGTCATAACAGTTCCGATGTTTGGGCAAATCCAGAAATATTTCAATTAAATTCAGAAACCCTAGAATCTGCCTATATCGCTGGAGTACCACCAGATTACTTTAGCGCTACCGGGCAGCTTTGGGGCAATCCCGTTTACGACTGGGATAAACTAGAGCAAACCGACTACGCTTGGTGGGTAGAACGTTTTCGGGCTACATTGCAATACGTAGATATCGTGCGTATCGACCACTTCCGGGGATTTGAAGCATATTGGAAAGTACCCGCAGGAGAAGAAACAGCCATCAACGGTGAATGGGTAAAAGGACCAGATGCTAAATTCTTTGAAGTTTTGAATTCTGCTTTAGGTGATTTACCCGTAATGGCAGAAGATTTAGGAATTATTACCCCAGAAGTAGAAGAATTGCGAGATAGATTTGATTTCCCCGGAATGCGTATCTTGCAATTCGGTTTCGGTGGAGAAGCTGACAATCCTTACTTACCCCATAACTACATTCCTAACTGCGTCGTGTATCCCGGTACCCACGACAACGACACCAGTATCGGGTGGTGGAATCAAACAGGAGTTGCGGAAAAACAACACGTAGCCAAATACTTAGGATATTCTTCACCCGAAGAAATCAAAGAAATCAACTGGGAATTTATTCGTATGGCTTTATCTTCAGTAGGAGACTTAGCCATTCTTTCAGTTCAAGATTTTCTAGATTTAGGTAATGAAGGCAGAATGAACGACCCCAGCGTTAGCGCCGGAAACTGGCGCTGGAGGTATCAAAGCAACGACCAGCTAACCCCCGAATTGAGTAAGCGGTTATTGGAAATGACCCGGCTTTATCGGAGATAGGGAGAGGGGGAGAGGGGGAGAGGGGGAGATAGGGAAAGGGGGAGATGGGGAGAGGGGGAGATAGGGAGAGGGGGAGATGGGATAAAAACAATTAGGGAGCTTTTCGGCTCCCACTACAAATGATTTATTTCTCAACCTTTCTCCTCTTCCAATTACCAATTACCAATTCCCAATTACCAATTACCAATCCCCAATCCCCAATTACCAATCCTCTATTCCCCATTCCCCTCCCTAACTGAACTATCGACTGAGAATAAGACATTGAAATTTAGGTCGCAAGCAGGAAGAAAAGATATCACTAGTTTTTTACACTGAAGCTCAGATGTAAACAAATTAGAGATAACTTCTATGACATTATATAAACTCGAAGATTTTGACCCCAATTATAAAGAGGTTTTCGGCGGTGAAGACATTAAAAAAATGTCTCTTTATACCCAGGGTGGAGACAAAGTAGGTTCCGTTGAAGATGCTTTGGTAGACCACGAAGGTCGTTTTAGATATCTAGTTATTGATACTGGTCCATTATTTTTAGGTAAGAAAGTTTTGTTACCAATCGGTCTCTCTCGTCTCGATTACAATCAGAAGCGTGTTTATGTAGATGGACTTAGCAAAGAGCAAGTCGAAAACTTGCCCGAATACGACGAGAATATGACTGTCGATTACGATTATGAAGAAAGAGTACGCGGTGCTTATCGTACTTCTGAAGCTCAAAATGTAGCTTATAACAAAGAAAATTATAACTATCAAAATGATTCTGCACTGTATGGTTTGAACGACCGCGACCACTCAAATATTAAACTCTATGAAGAGCGCTTAATTACTAGTAAAACCCGCATCAAGAGTGGTGAAGTCACTGTTGGTAAGCATATTGAAACCGAAACCGCTACAGTTTCTGTACCAGTAGAAAAAGAACGAGTTGTAATTGAAAGAACTACACCTACAGGAGAAGCAACTGTAGTTGACCCCGGTACAGTTAACTTCGGTGAAGGTGAAGTTGCACGAGTTGAACTTTACGAAGAACAGGCTCAAATCACCAAAGAAGCATACGTGCGCGAAGAAGTTCGAGTCAAGAAAGTTGTCGAGCAAGATACTGTTGAAGCTAAAGAAACAGTTCGCAGAGAAGAGTTAGATATTGATACTCAAGGAGATTTGCGCGTAAACGATTCTAATAAGAATGAGCGCATTTAATAATTAATTACAAATTCATAGATAGTAATTCTGGCTAACTTCCATAGTGCATTAACGCATTAAATAGGATTGGGTTCTTCCGCAGGAATGACTATATAGTATTTTTGAATTATTTGTGAGAATTAAGAAACCTGGTTTTTTGGAAAAGCCAGGTTTTTTATAATTAAAATTTTGAATAATAACTATATTCTATTTACCGGAAAATTGCGCTCAGTCAATAAAAATTATTGCTTATCCCAATAATTAATATAAATATAAATAAATAGAATGCATTAATACGGCATTTTCCTTATACTTTTCATTCTCTGCACCATATTAACTTTTCTCTTCTATCTAATTTTTTTGTAGCATGACAAGTCTTTTACTTAATATACTACTTCCGATTGTGCATCATAATTTTTAAGTCAGTCGATGGGAAGATGAATATCAAAAATAAAATTCTTAATATTGTTAATAACGAAAGAAAAAATTGGAGATAAAAATTTTATGGCTCTTTATAAAGTTGCAGATTACGACCCTAATTATAGCGATGCTTTTCAAGGTCAAGATATCAAAGATATGAGCGTTTACGTTGAAGGTGGTCAAGAGAAAGTAGGCACCATCAGCGATATTTTGGTAGATGAAGAAGGTCGCTTTCGCTATGTGGTAGTTGACCTAGGTTTCTGGATTTTTGGTAAAAAAGTATTAATGCCTGTTGGTCGTACTCGCATCGATTACAACGACAGCCGTATCTATGCTCTTGGTATGACTAAAGAGCAAGCTGAAAACTTGCCTGAATACGACGAAAATCAAGTCGTAGATTACGATTACGAAGAAAGAGTACGCGGTGTATATCGCACCCAGCCACAAGCAACTGCGACCCCAGCCAGTGCAGCTAGCTACAACCGCGAAACCTATAAATACGATAACGAACCTAATCTGTACAACGTAAACGATACAGACCATCAAAATATCAAACTTTATGAAGAGCGTTTGGTTGCTAGCAAACAGCGTCGTAAAGCAGGAGAAGTTGCAGTTGGTAAGCATGTTGAAACCGAAACTGCGCGAGTTTCTGTACCTGTAGAAAAAGAACGTGTAGTCGTAGAAAGAGTCACCCCAGCAGATGCTGGTAAAGCAGTTGCTCCTGGTGAAGCTACCTTTGCTGAAGGTGAAGTAGCTCACATGGAAATTTATGAAGAGGGTGCTGATATTCGTAAAGAAGCATTTGTCCGCGAAGAAGTGAAAGTTAAGAAAGAAATAGAGCGCGATACAGTTGATGCTAAAGAAACAATTCGTCGCGAAGAGTTAGATATTGACGCTGGAAATCTACCTACTGAAACACGTTAATTGTGAATGCTAACAGTGGTTCTTAGTAATTAGTAATTAACTATTAGCTATTAGCTAATAGCTAATTACTATTTTTCATATCTATATTTATGTCGTTCAAAAATAAATATCTAACTTAAGTTGAATAACATAGTGCATATATTTTAAAATTGAATCATAAGTATAACTATATAAATGTTATATTTCAACTATAACTATTAATAGTAATGTGAATATGAATAGTCAAATTGCTGATGGTAGTAATGATAATTCCAGACAAAAGTCTAAAAACATTATTAGTCTCATAAATAAGTTAAGAAGAAAAGTTAGTAATTTTGATGTTCTTGATAATAAAGGTATATTAATAGGTAGGGTTAAGGATTTAGTGGTTAACACAAATCGTCAACTCACTTTTGTTATAGAGAAATTATCTCAAGGCCACGAAACTAATCTCCTCTTGCTGTTAAATGGGAAGTTAGTTAGTAAAGTGGAACCCAAGACTAAACGTGTTTTTGCCAATATTGATGAATCGCAATTAACGCAATTACCCGAATATGAAAAAAAGCGAAATGAAGTAAATAATATGACAGATAATTCAAATTCTAACCAGACTGTTGGATATAACCAGAATTCAGCTACTACAGAAAATTCTCAAGTTAATCATCTAGATGAATCAAAATTTGTAGAAGAAATTGAAGAAGATATAATTCGTTTGTTAGGGGAACGTTTAGTAGTAGAACGCAGCAAACGTAAAATCGGTGAAGTTATTATCCGCAAGGAAATTGAGACTCGGATGATACAAATTCCCGTTAAACGAGAAAAGTTGATTATTGAAGAACCCGGTATTGAACCCAAACAGCTTGCAGAAATTGATTTAGGTGAAGAAGAAATTTCCCAAGATGAATTTCAGCAAGGTCAATCAATAGTTAGTACCGATATGAGCGGTGGTTTAACTGTTACCGGTGAATTTGACTCACCCAAAACTGCTTCTTTAATTCTTAATGCTATTCAGCTAGAGCAGAATCATGGATGTAAGAAAGTACGAGTAAGTATTGTTGTCGAAGATGAAGAAAAACAGCAGAAATACGAAGAATGGTTTCAACGTACTTCCAAAGGATAATTGGCAATTGATAATTAATAATTGGTAATAGATATTTTTATATATCGGTATCATCAATCACAGACGTTGCGGTGCAGCGTCTTTTTTTGTGAGTAGTTTTTTACAAATTACCACTATATTTGCTAATAGCTAAAACGGTATCTACTGTAACCGAAATTCCTCTATTGTCAGGGCTTGCAGAAATTTCACAGTCACAATTAAATAAAACTTATTCAAAAAAATATTATTCATATATACTCAGTGTAAAAGAGTGTTAAGAAATACTTATTAAAATTTATTGCAATAAATTGATTAAGTTGTTAGAGTGTGATGCATAAAGACAACAATGTAAATTCGTATCTGGGGGATACAATTTATCGGCTATATCTGCAACGCCAAAATATTGTTTTTGAGACTCAAATATAAAGAAATCTGACCAAGTAACGCGAATAATTTGATTTGGCTAGAAAAACAAAGCACGAACAGTTTATCTCTAGAACTGTAAATACATTTCAATTGGATTAACTTTTTCTAGCTGTAAAGGTAAGTCGATATCTAATTAAATCTTGATAAACAGAGAAATATCAAGATATCGACGAAAAGCATTATTGCAGTAATAACCAGAATTATGGAGGAGAAAAAATGAATATTCAAGGATGTACGGTCTTAATTACCGGAGCTTCACGCGGTATTGGACGTGCGATTGCTATAGAATTAGCGCAACAAAAAGTGAAACGGTTGATACTAGTTGCACGCTCCCGCGATAAATTAGCCGAAGTTGCGAAAATTGTTGAGACGCTGGATGTAGAAGCGGTAATAATGGCGCTAGATTTGACTAAACCAGTGCTTGTAAACGTTGCAGTGGCTCAACTTTGGCGCAGCCACGGTGCAATCGATATGTTGATAAATTGCGCTGGTGTCGCTCACCAAAATTCATTCCTGAAAACGAAACTACCCCAAGTACAAGAAGAATTATCCCTAAATTTTATGGGAACTTACACCATGACTCATTTAGTAGCTCGAAGAATGGTAAAACGAAATCAAGGGACAATTGTTAACGTCTCAAGTCTGATGGGTAAAGTTGCAGCACCAACAATGTCAACTTATTCCGCTACTAAGTTTGCAATCATAGGATTTACCGAAGCCTTACGTCGTGAGTTAGCACCACATAACATCAAAGTAGTCTCATTGTTACCAACATTGACAGACACCGAAATGGTGAAAGATTTGCAACTATATCGCGGAGTGATCCCCATGTCACCCGAACAAGTAGCGCAAGCATTCATTAAAGGATTGCGAAAAGACTCATCAGAAATTTTAGTAGGTTGGCAAAGTCATTTAGCAATTTTATGTCAGCGTCTTGCACCTTGGTTGTTAGAAACAGTCTTAAAACTTGCATCTCCTCAGACTAAAGCTCCGAGGATAAAAGAGTATTATCAGAGGTTAGTTCGTAGCTGGTAGCTAATGTAGAGACGTTGCACTGCAACGTCTCCCTGTATTTTGGTCTGTATCGAATATTAATATTCCGTTACTAGTGGTGCGTTTCATAAATTCTGATGGGTCGCGTTTTCTTTGGAAATGTCGGGAGACGTTATTTATAACGTCTCTACATTACGTCCGTAGAAAACAAAACTGTCAAAATTAATGTGATGGAGTACTAGTAGTTTTTTTATAAATTCCGCTATTGTCGCGTTTTCTTTGGAAACATCGGGAGACGTTATAAATAACGTCTCTACATTACGTCAGCAAAAAACAAAACTATCAAAACAAATGAAAACGACAGCGTTAGCGCAGCGTCTCCCAAAGGGAGATAGTAATCTCAAAGTGTTGCGATGATCCACACCTTTGAGGTGACGTTTCACTTCGTTCTACTCGCAATGACAAATGCACAATTAATTTTGCCGAGGTACTTAGTATTCAGATTTTGATATTCAGCTAGGACAGGATTAATATAATCTCTTGTTACTTTCTTCCCTGGTTCTTCTCGATTGCTTTCTAAATTGAAGTTAACAATGAACTAGGAGACAAAAAAATGACTGCACAAATATTAGACGAAAACAAAGCCGAAGCCTTTGCAGGTAAGATGCTCGATATTCTTAATAATGGAGCAATTTCTATTATGATTTCCATCGGACATCGGACTCAGCTTTTCGATATTTTAGCGACATTAACACCATCTACTAGTCAACAAATTGCTGATGCAGCTAACTTAAACGAACGCTATGTCAGGGAATGGTTGGGAGCCATGGTTAGCGGTGGAATTCTTGAATATCAAGCTGAAAATAATACTTATTCTCTACCTCTAGAACATGCAGCATTTTTAACTCAAGCCGCAAGTCCCGATAATATGGCTGGTTTTGCTCAATATATCCCGCTTTTAGCAAATGTAGAAGATAAAATTATTGATTGCTTTTATAACGGTGGTGGAGTTCCCTATTCTGCTTACAAACGCTTCCATGAAGTAATGGCTGAAGACAGCGGACAAACTGTAGTTGCAGCTTTAGAAGAATTTATTTTACCGCTAATTCCTGGTTTAGAAACAGCATTACAAAATGGCATTGACGTGCTTGATGTAGGTTGTGGTAGCGGACGTGCGTTAAATTTCTTAGCTAAAAGATTTCCTCAAAGTCAGTTTACAGGTTACGACTTTTCCGAAGAAGCTATTACCACAGCTACAAATCAAGCTGAAAAACTTAGTTTAACCAACATTAAATTTCAAATTAAAGATGCTGCAATTATAAATGAAGTCTCTCAATACGATTTGATTACAACATTTGATTCAATTCACGACCAAGCAAAACCCGATGCAGTTTTAAACGCAATATTTAACGCATTGCGTGCCAACGGAACATATTTGATGCAAGATATTCGGGCTTCAAGTAGAGTTGATGGTAACTTAGAACATCCTACCGCACCATTTTTATATACAATATCCTGTATGCATTGCATGACAGTATCTTTAGCGAATAATGGAATGGGACTCGGTGCAATGTGGGGAGAAGAAAAAGCGTTAGAAATGTTAGAAACAGCAGGTTTTCGTAATGTAGTAATTAAACAGTTGGAACATGATTTTCAGAATAATTATTATATTGTAAAAAAATAATTAAAAAGGGAGTATGAAATAGGGAATAGGGAAGAAAAAAGTGTTTGCTATTAATAAATTCAACAATTAGCAATTATCAATTTATTATTATGTGTAAAATTTGTGCTTTGAGCATGCGTTTTCAAAAACGTAAGGAAATTAACTATTCTCTTTCAGATAACAGTAAATTATCTGGGTTGATAAAACGCAAAATTAGAATGCAATCAGCTAAAGACAATATTAGCGGTCTATCCCATAAAATATGATAGTTTTCGGTTAATTCCCATGTCTGTATACCAATATTGAAAAATAAAAATATTTACAGGTTTATACTGCGTTGCGCTGTGGTGACGGGAGCATCCCAAATGTGTAAAAATATCATTTGTCATTGCGAGTGGAACGACGCATTCACCCGAAGGGTGTGGCTCATCGCAAGACTTTGAGATTGCTTCACGACCTTCGCAATGACAATCACAATCTTAATTTTGCAAAATTGGGATGCTCCCATGGTGACAACAAACCTTACAGATAATTAATTACAGTTAACCGTTCGCTGCTCACTTTTAATTGTTTATTGATTACCTAAGATAAAACCGAAAATACCCAAATAAATAAACTACATTCACCGATATCATTAAACCTCTAATCCAATAAGAACGAAATGCTGAAAATAAATAAACGCTAGAAGCTAAAACTAGCGACATTTCAATAAAAGCTACTATTGCTCCATAATGATTGACATCCCAATAAGAAAAAGGGCTGATAAAACGGTAATTACTAAAAGGGTAGAAATGACGGTGAGCATCATCGTTGTGAACTGGTAAATCTAGCAACGAATGCATCACCATACTAATAAACCCAATTTCAACAACTCTCCATTTTGCAAAATGGCAAATTAAAACCCCTATCAGAGCTAGGGGTATCGAATGAAAAATGCTAACAATATTTTGCCAAAAAGGTTGAAAATAAATTTCACCCCAAATTTTACTACTGGAATAACGATAAACGAATTTCATTAAAAAGAAGAATATAAAAATTGGTACATCTGGTAAAATTGCACCAATAAAAATTGCCAAACTAGCTTTAGCTCTGAGTTTTTCACTGAAAGCAACCAAATTTAAAATAGCATGGGATGGAGTGTTCATGTTTTGGAATTAGGAGTTATGAGTTAGCGGAAAGTTTGGGGTGTCGGTTTCCGTCCCCAAAACTTTCCAAGACGGAATTAGAAGTTAGCATTTAATAATTAGAAACCAATAATTAGAAATTAGAAATTTTTTCTACCCACTCTCCCCACTCTACCCCCTCTTCCACATCTCCCATCATGATGCACAATTTCATCCCTCCAAATAGATACTTTCCCTACCTAACCTGGAACGAGGTCGAAGCAATACCGGATAAACAAAACACGGTTATTATCCAACCAGTTGGTGCAATAGAGCAACACGGGCCGCATTTACCGTTAATTGTAGATGCAGCTATTGGAATGGGAGTATTGGGTAAAGCTTTAGAAAAACTCGATTCCAAGATTCCGGCATTTGCTCTGCCGATGCTGTATTATGGCAAATCTAACGAACATCAGCATTTTCCCGGTACGGTTACCTTGAGTACCGAAACTCTCAGCGCAACACTGATGGAAGTGGGAGAAAGCATTTACCGTGCGGGTTTGAGAAAACTTGTATTAATGAACTCCCACGGTGGACAACCGGAAGTGATGCAGATGGTAGCGCGGGATTTACACGTTAAGTATGACGACTTGATGGTATTTCCCATATTCACTTGGCGAGTACCCAATATTACAAAACAAATACTTACTTCCAAAGAAGCACAGCAAGGAATGCATGCTGGAGATGCAGAAACCAGTATTTTATTAGCACTATTACCAGAACAAGTGCAGATGGATAAAGCTGTGAGAGAATATCCTCCCGAATCACCAAATACAAACTTGCTAAATCCAAAAGGAAATTTATCATTTGCTTGGTCAACTAAGGATTTGAGTAAAAGTGGTGTAATTGGTGATGCTACTACAGCAACTTTAGAAAAAGGTCAGCAGATATTAGAATCGGTATCCGATGGTTGGGTGCAGATAATTAAGGAAATTTATGCATTTCAACAGCCACAAATTTAGATTTTCAGCTTGTAGCTTGTAGGTTGGGTTAGACACGACAACTAATTTGATTTTTAACAATAAAATTTTCAATCGTGTCGTAAACCAACATCTGAATTTATTGCTCTAACCTGATAAGATTCAAATTTTTGTAACCTTTTTCAAGATAATTTTTTATATGTGATACGCCAGACTTTTGCTTGTAAAAAATAGCTCAAGCTATCACTAAGTATGGTGCATTATGAAAATTTTAATTGTAAATCCACCACATCCATCAATAGGTAGTCGTATTCCTCGCGAACAACTACCACCATTAGGACTTCTGTGCGTAGGTGGTTCCCTGCTTGATAAAGGACATGATGTAACGCTACTTGATGCCGAACTCGGGCCGCTTTCCCACGATGAAATTGTCCAAGAAGTCATCAAATATCAACCGCAAGTACTGCTAATCGGTCACTCTGGCTCAACATCAGCACACCCTATTGTCGTCGAACTGACTCGCCGTTTTCGGGCAGAATTAGCAGATATTATTATCATTTATGGTGGTGTTTTTCCGACTTATCATTTCCGGGACATACTTACTCAAGAAGCGCAAATCGATGTAATTATTCGCGGTGAAGGTGAAGCAACAGCACCTAACCTTGTAGCTGCGATTGAAAGCAACAACGACCTTAAGAGCGTTGAAGGAATAGCTTTTCAACATGAGGGTGAAATAGTCGAAACACCACCGGCTCGGATGATTGAAAATCTCGATGAATACCGCGTCGGTTGGGAATTAATTAACCATAAAAACTATAGTTACTACGGTGGTAAGCGAGCCGTGGTTATGCAGTTTTCTCGTGGGTGTCCGCATCTGTGCAACTACTGCGGACAGCGCGGTTTTTGGGCACGTTGGCGACACCGTAACCCGCAAAAGTTTGCCAAAGAAATAGCTTGGCTGCATCATAATCATGGTGTGGAATTAATTAACTTAGCTGACGAAAATCCCACAGTAAATAAAGCTATCTGGCGCGAACTTTGCGAAGCTATTATTGCGGAGGATATTAATATAACTATTATTGGCTCTACCCGTGCCGATGATATTGTCCGAGACGCGGATATTCTGCACCTTTACCGTAAAGCTGGTGTTGAACGGTTTTTGATGGGTATGGAAAATACTGACGAAGCTACCTTGAAAAAAATTCGTAAGGGGGGAGCCACTAAAACTGACCGCGAAGCTATCCGTTTATTACGACAGCACGGTATTCTCTCATTGGCAACGTGGGTAACTGACTTTGAAGAAGTTACCGATTGGGATTTTTTCCGCTCCCTGCGTCAGTTGCTTTTATACGACCCAGACCAAATAATGACTTTATATGTCACACCGCATCGATGGACTGGTTATTACAGTATTGCAGCAGAGCGCCGCGTTATTCAGCTTGACCAGCGTCTTTGGGATTATAAACACCAAGTTTTAGAAACAGTTAATATGCCACCGTGGCGAATTTTTCTATGGGTGAAATTCATTGAAATAATATTGCAAGCTCGTCCTAAAGCATTATGGCGAGCATTTCTGCAACCAGATAGCGCAGCTCGTCACGGTATGCGCTGGTTTACTCATATGGGAAAGCGAGTTTTATTACATGAATGGTGGAACTTTTGGTTTGGCGATCGCAGAATTAAAAATGGTCCTACACTCAAGCAATTCTGGGGTGAACCGCAGGAGCATCAAGAAATTCCATTGCAGATAGCATCTAAGAGTAAATACACAAAAAATAATCAAGAAGAAGTAAAAATTATTTAATTAGTAATTCGTAGGTTGGGTTAGACACGACAACAAATTTGAATTTAAACGATAATGTTTTTAATCGTGTCGTAACCCAACATCCAACTTGTTTTCCAACAGGTAATTTTAGGTTATTGCGCTATATCAATTACTGTATCGAGAATAATTATTACAATTGTGGTGCAAGTTCAACCTACTATCTAAAGAAAATCAGCATTTTACTGCTTTTGTAGGTTACTTAGAAAATGACAAACACAAATCTCCTAAAATGGCTAAATCGAGATGACACCGAGTTAGTTAACACCATCAAATCGGAGGTTGGCCAACACGTCTCCAAAATTCACGCTATCAGCGTTAACTTCTATGGTTATGCTATATTACCCGGCACATCCTATTCCGTCGATAACCTTGTTGCTGCATTCAACCGCGAAACTGATATTACTCCCGAAAACACCACTGATACATACTACAGATATTCCGTTGATGAATGGGAAAACTACGAACACGGCGAATTCATCAATACCAACAAACTTATCAATTCAATCAATTCGCAATTTCAGCAACTACACATTAAAGAAGATTCAAACAATTTCTTAATGGATGAATTCGAGATTGCTCATGTTACAAAGCTGCATAACGCAATCCTAAAGGCATTAATTGAATTACGGTATGATGGGATATTTGGAAGCAATGATAATTTTGTTATTATTTGGATTCCTGACTCTGACGACGAAATAATTTATCAATCTGCCAAAGTCTTAAATTCTGCTTCTGTCTACGAAACCTTTATGGCAGAATTCGGTTAATAAATAGAAAGGTAGGTTGGATTAGACACGAAAATACATTTGAATT
Source organism: Calothrix parasitica NIES-267 (assembly GCF_002368095.1). Lineage (GTDB taxonomy): Bacteria > Cyanobacteriota > Cyanobacteriia > Cyanobacteriales > Nostocaceae > Rivularia > Rivularia parasitica. The sequence continues at coordinate 4,223,407 of NZ_AP018227.1, forward strand.
TTGAACAACAATCTTTAACCCTTGTGTTTTACCCAACATCTAAAAATATGATGGGTTCGTTTTTCCCGCTACTGTTGGGAGACCTAGCACTGCTGAGTCTCTACATTCTGTTAAAACTAATGGGAAAGACCAAAGGATATTTAAACTTAAAAATATTTTTGTTAATTAATTTACCCGCATACTTTCAGAAGAATGATAATTGAACATTGGTAACTGATAATTGATAACCGAATGCCTACCCTAACAACTCTACCCGCTCTACCGGAAACCATTAACGGTTTACCCAATATTTCTGGCTCGGAAAAACAAGTTTTAGAAGTTGTAAATCACAATTCCCCTGTCTTCCTACCAAATACAAACCTCAAACTCGAAGATATCACCGCGACTTTCGCTGTAGCGCTACACATGCACCAACCGACAATTCCCGCAGGTGCAAACGGCGAATATATCAGTCATCTGCAATATATGTTTGAACACCAAGGGGAAGGTGATAATCATAATGCAGGCCCTTTTGCTAACTGTTACAGCCGCATGGGTGATATTATCCCCGAATTAGTTAGCCAAGGTTGCAATCCTCGGGTGATGTTGGATTATTCTGGAAATCTTCTATGGGGATTTGAACAGATGGGGCGCAGAGATATCATAGATAATCTCAAACGCATCACCTGCGATTCTCAATACCAACCTTATGTGGAATGGTTGGGTACGATGTGGGGACATGCTGTGGTTCCTTCTACACCGATACCAGATATTAAGCTACATATTCAAGCATGGCAACATTATTTTGCGGCTATGTTCGGTTGGGAAGCTTTAGCAAGAGTTAAAGGTTTTTCTCCTCCGGAAATGCATCTCCCCAATCATCCCGACACTTTATATGAATATGTCAAAGCATTGAAAGAATGCGGTTACAAATGGTTGATGGTGCAGGAGCATTCCGTACAAACACTCAACGGTGAAGAAATTAAAAATAAACATACACCACATAAACTTGTGGCTAGAAATTCTCAAGGTGAAAGCATTAGTATTACCGCTTTGATTAAAACTCAAGGTTCGGATACTAAATTAGTTGCTCAAATGCAGCCTTATTATGAAGCGAAATCTTTGAATTCACAAGGTAATTTACCACCGATAGTTACTCAAATTGGTGACGGTGAAAATGGTGGTGTAATGATGAACGAATTTCCACCCGGATACAAGCAAGCTTGGCACGATATGAAGCAAAACGGTGGAGGAAAAACCGGAGTTGTTGGAGTTAACGGAACTGAATATTTAGAATTAATTGAAAATGCTGGTGCGAATCCTGAAGATTATCCGGTTTGTCAACCAGTAGGACAACATCTAATTTGGGAACGAGTTTCGGATTCTCAAAATGTAGAGCAAGTAATAGAACAGTTAAAACAAGAAAATTCCAACTTTCATATGGATGGTGCTTCTTGGACAAACAGTATCAGTTGGGTTAAGGGATACGAAAACGTATTAAATCCCATGAACAAACTTAGCAGCTTATTTCATCAGAAGTTTGATTCATTATTAGAAGCTGATGAATCTACTACTCAAAAACATGAATACCGTGAAGCTTTATTGCACAACTTTCTACTAGAGACAAGCTGTTTTCGTTATTGGGGACAAGGTACCTGGACTGATTACGCAAAAGAAATTTATCAGCGAGGGGAGGAGACAGTTAACAGTGAACAGTGAACAGTGAACAGTTAGGAGTTAGGAGTTAAGAATTAGTAGCGAGTAAAGAGTAGTAAGTAGCTAGTGATAAATCTGTTTTTGAAATCTGCTCTCACAGTCAAAATAACTCTTACCTTCTCAAATCAATATCCGATTTTACTTGCTACTTACTACTTACTACTTACTACTTGCTATACTAAAGGCAAAAGAATTTCAAATTGAGTTCCTTTATCGGGTTGAGATGTAAAATTTAGTTTACCACCGTGTCTTGCTATAATTATCTGATAGCTTATGGTTAAACTTGTTTCTTTGTCCGCTCTTTTTTCTACAGAGAAAGATTCTTGTATTTGCTGTTGAAATTCAGGAGACATTGCTGGGCCGTTATCGGCGATACAGATTGATACCCAGCGAGAATCGGGTAAGCCGGGTATGTTGGATTCTTGAGAAATTACTTCTGTAAGTACTTCGATAGTCGGTTTTGTATGAGAATTTTTTTCTGCTTCTGCTTCAAATTGCTGTCTAACTGCTTCATCAAGTAAAATATCTACTGCTCTGCTTAATATATTCATGAATACTTGATTTAACTGTCCTGCGAAACAATATACAGGAGGAAGATGACCAAACTTTTTAATAATATTAATTTCTCCTTTTAATCGGCTACCAATTAGCAAAATAATATTATTTAAATTTGCATGTAAATCTACAGGTTTAGGATAAATTGCATCAATATGGCAAAAGTTTTGTAGTCCGGAAACTAGTTTTTTTAATCTCTCAGCACCAGTACGAATACTTGTAATTGCTTGGGATAAATCTGACTCTAAAAAATCGAATTCAATATCTTGCTTTAAATACAGAACATCTTCTGGAATATTTTCAGAATTTTTATCATAAATTTCTATCAGTTTTATTAAATCTCTACTGTAATTAGAAACATGAGTTAAATTACCCCAAATGAAGTTCACAGGGTCTAGAATTTCGTGCGCTACTCCGTCAACCAAGCGTCCCAGACTAGCCATTTTGTCATTTTGAATCATTTGCGCTTGGCTGCGCTCGTATCTTACCTGAGTTTCGATTCCGCGAATCTGCCACGAAGCAATATTTAACTGCTGCATATCCAACAACCGATATTCATTCCCCGAAGTTTTTACCACTATCGGTTCCGACAAAAATTCTGGCGATCGCCTTAACGAAAGCTGCATCGCATTCAAAATCGGTGTAGTATCCGGTAACTCCAAAATCGGCGTGCGAGCGTAACTGTATAATATGCTCAGCGGTTGATGAAAAAACAAATCTTGTCCGAAAGGACGAATCAAAAACTCTAATAATTGCTTACGGGAAAGCATCCCAGCATATTTACCATCGTCCACCAAAATAGCTCCCGGTAACAAGGGATATTTCTCAAATACCTCAGCAACTTCTTTACCAGTAGAACTAGTCTCTACCGAAAAATCGTAAAGCGATAACTCTGTAAGTTTCGACTCCAAACCGAGGTCGCCATCGCTACCTTCAATTAATAATGGCGGTAAAATTTGTGAACTAAATTCCTGTTGCACTACAAACCCTGTTCCTAAACTCAAGATAATAAATCACCGTAATGCTAATTAAATAACATTCTTGTCCTTTGTAACATTTTCATCTCTATCAGTCTCTTATCAGTAAATGATGAACAATGAATAATGTTAACGAAGCATAGCAGAGCATCACACAATTAATATTCAATAGCTGATAATTGATATGTAGGGGTTTTCACGCTTAATGGAATATATGAACCTCTCCCCGTCCTTATTAAGGGAGAGGGGAAGCTCTGACACCCCTCTCCTTGACAAGGAGAGGGGAAGGGGGTGAGGTTACGAGTGTATTGAACTCAACTGGTAATTGAAAATTGAAAATTGATTATGATATCTAACACTCAGTCTTTAAATAACGTTTTATCGGTCGGAACCCTGCGTAGAGTGCATCACATTGCACTTAACGTCCAAGACATGCAAGCTTCTCGGCATTTCTACGGAAAAATTTTAGGTTTGCACGAACTTACAGGAGATGAAGTTCCAAAAACTCTAGTTGATTTAGTCAAAGCTGGAAAAGTAGCCAACTTTAGAACTCCCGACGACACCATATTAGATTTATTCTGGGAGCCAGAATTAACACCACCAGACCCAAATCCCGAACGTGGTTTTACACGAGCGAATCATCTCGCATTTGATATAGCTCCCGAATTATTTGATAATGCAGTTGAAGTCCTCAGACAGCAAAAAATCAAAATTGCTCAAGAACCAGTCACCCGTCCTACCGGAAGAGGAGTTTATTTTTACGACCCCGACGGGTTTATTGTTGAGATTCGCTGCAATCCAGAGTGATGATGGGGAGAGGGGGAGACAAGGGGAAGTATTTAGCAACTACCTATTACCTATTATCCATTACCAATTACTAATTCCTTAATCCTATACCTAATCCAAAATCCAAAATCTAAAATCCAAAATCCTATACTCATTGTTAATTGATAATTTTTAATTGATAAAAATGTCCGAAATATATCCAGTTATTGAAAAAGCATTTAAAACACCGATGGTTCCCTACGACCCATCGAGACAATCATTGAAAGCTTGGGTAATGTTTTGTTTGCGAGATAAAGGGTTTAAGGTAATATATGCTCAAAATGCCGATTTTTCTATTGAAAGAAAAGGCGAAAATTATGATTTCAAAGTATCAGAAACAACCGAAAATTTAGACAAAAAATTTAACTGGGTAGTCCGGGATAGTAGCGCTGGAACATTTATCGTTATTCCCGCTGAGTGAGATGGGGAGATGGGGAGATGGGGAGATGGTAAGCCACTGCGTTGGGCGGGTTCCCCGACTTGTAGCAAGTGGCGCAACCCGAAGGGGGAAATGGGGAGATGGGGAGATGGGGAGATGGGGAGATAAGGGGACAAGGAGATAACGGGGATTTTGACCTTTGACCTTTAACCTTTTTTCCCTATTTCTCAAATATCATTAAATGTTGCTGTGGAAGTAATTCTTTTGTTTCTTTCCAAGTCAATCCTACAGCTTTCATTTCTTTTTTAACTTGCTTTTGAGTCATTTTATGCAAGCGTTTGATAGCAATAAAAGGATTTTCTCCGCGATATTCAACTAATACTGCTTTTCCTCCTGGTTTAAGCGATTTTACAATCCCTTCCATAACTTCTTTAGGATATTCAAACTCGTGATAAGCATCTACCATTAATGCTAAATCAACGCTTTCGGATGGTAAATTCGGATTAGTAACAGTTGCTAAAACCGGTTCTACGTTATCAATTTTTGTTTCCTTTTTGAAAAAATCAATAATGTCCAACATTTCTGGTTGAATATCTACAGCAAACACCTTTCCATCCAACACTCTTGGAGCAATACGAAAACTCATGTAGCCAGTACCAGCACCGATATCTGCAACCACATCGCTATCTTTTAAATCTAGAGCGCTAACTATTTTACTGGGTTCTTCTTGGGATTCACGGGTAGGTCTTTCCAACCACATAGCACCTTTATGTCCCATTACTTGAGAAATTTCTCTGCCCATATAAAGTTTACCAATACCGTCGGAGCTAGCAATAGATTTCTGTTGGTAAACATCGTTTGATGTATTAGCAATAGCAATTGCTGTATTGAAAGGATAAAACAGCAAGCCCACTAATACTAATAGAATAATTCCAGCAGAACGTAAAAAATTTAATTTATTATTTTTGTTCATTTTATTAAAAACGGGTATAGGTCAAAGGTTAGAGGTTAAAGGTTAGAGGTTAGAGATTAGAAGTCAAAGGTTAAAGCTAAAGAATTAATTCCTAACTCCTAATTCCTAACTCCTAACTTTTGACCTTTGACCTTTAACTGATTACAAACGGTTCTATTTCAGGATAATTCCACCTTTGTCCAAAACGTTCGGCGACAAATGGTTTGACAACAAACTTAATAGGTGAACCTGCTTTAACATCAATTCGGATTCCGGAATAAGGAGAGCGTGCTAATGATTCGTAACCCGTTCGACCGATAAAAAGCAAAGAATCAGCAACTTTACGGGTAGGTCTATCGGGAATATTCTCAAAAGTTTCCATTAATTCCGACCCGAGGTCTCGCTGACGACGGGGATAATGACCGCTTCCTCCGCTGACGATACAGTTGATGTGAGAATCTGCATGTCCGGTGTCTGTAGTGACAAGATGTTCTAAACAGTGAGCATGTCCGTTTAAAATTAAGTCAACAATTGGACGCTTCTGCTTCAAGTCCCCGATAGTTTGAGAAACTTCATCAAATACCCACCGAAGACGACGACGAACAGCTAAGGTTTGTGCTTGATTCCACTTGTTTGCTTCTGTAACGTAGGGAGGGTGGTGAAAAAAGACGATACGACCGCGAACTTCCGAACTGTTCCAAGATTCAACTAACCGATTCTTGAACCATTCAAGCTGTTCAAAATCAACGTTGGGATGATGGGATGCTAACTGTTTTTCAATATCAACTTTGATTTCGTTGATTTGGCTTAATATTGCTTCTAGAGTATCGCTTTTTTCGGCATCCTTGGGATTATCAAGGTTGAGTTTATCGTATTCTTCTAAAATCTGCTGTTCTTCAATATCTATCTCATCGCGACGCTGAATTAAAGCTTTTCTGCGAATATCTCCTTGTGGAGTTGCAGGTATGGGTGAAGGGTCGTTGATAGTGTTTGAATCAAGTGCAAAAAAGTCAATCCCACCGTAACGAAACGTATAATAACGATTTGGTAAACGGGTAAAATGTCCCGGTTCGTAACGCAAACAGCGCCCGTTATCTGTTTTTGCGGTGTAATGTTCGTCTAAATGAGACTCTAATTTTTCCTCTTGATTAAACCGCGCTAAATAGTCAATAAATGCTTTTGCATAAGCATCACCTTGTTCGGAACCAAACCAGCCAATTTCAAAATCTTGGTAGCGAAACATGCGACGTAGCTTGAGCGTGGGGCCTGTAATTGCCCGATATTTCAAAGGTACATCATAATAATCGTGATTCCCCAAAGTTGTCAGAATCGGAGTATCGAACACCATATTGTCATAAGTAATATTTTGGGGATTTTCACCACCTTTTAAAAACTCACGATAGGGTTTGATAAAATTTGATGGGTAATATTCGCGAGAACCCACAGTATAAATAACATCGCCAGTATGCAAAACAAAACGGCATTCGGGACGATGTTGCAGCATTAACTTAGCAACTTCTCGCTGGGGATGATGTTCATATTGGCAAGTGGTACCACTGTCACCGATAACCATAAAAGAGAATTCTTCGCTATCCTCCTTACCGTCATCGAGAACCATACTAGTTTGGTCGATTCCCCGTTGCACAATACTTTGATGCTGCCATTGTACCCGTTGCTTCATTTTCTCGATTTTTACGGGAATTGCCGGATCAAATATCAAATCCATCGCTTATTACTCCGGGTAACACACGCATAATGATTGTAACTAATAAACAGTGAGCAGTGAACAGTTAACAGTAAGCAGTGAGCAGCGAGCAGCACAGTAACCTAAATTTCAGACAATATACAGATTTTATAATTTTTGGGAACACTAAAAGTGATTCAGGAATGAAAATTTTTTTTATGTCTACCGAGCTAACAGCCAATACTTTGATACCGCTTTCTGTCTTAGAGAGAAAAGCTTTAGTTTTAGAGTATGCTTCAACAATTAATGCAACTCATATATCAGATGAGTCTTTACATTTAGCTTATCAGTATGGGAAAGTGATTTCCTTGATAGCAGAAGATTATTTTGAATACCAAATTAAACAAGATTCTTTGGATGATTCTGTATTAAAAACTGAGCGACAGAGCGAATTAATTAAAAATCAAACTGAAATTTTTACAACAGAGTTTATTGACTGGTTAGCAAAATATTTCGAGAAGCAAAAAGCCATAGTAGAAAATAACCCCAACCCACGTAATCTGTATGAACTTTGTGGTGCAAATTTATTAGTTACTAGTAATTCTGTAACTAGACAACTTAATACAAAAATGGGTATGCTTTGGGAAAAAATATCTAATATTAGCCCTTACGCGCTTATTCCAGAATTTGAATTTGACATAAAAATTACTGGTGTTGATATTATAATTTTATCAAACGAAACAGTTTATTTTACGCAGTTAAAAAGTCAAAAAAATACATTAACTGGTAGCCAAGCACCGAGAGCTAAAAAGGAATTAGGTATCCATACTGTATGTTTTTTGCAGGTGCATTAGTTATAACTTTATTGATGATGCTCCTAATCTAATTTCACTCAATTATCGTTATCAACCTAAATTAAGGAGACGTAGCAGTGCTACGTCTCTACATTAGTATCAACTATTTACAAAAATCTTTTCTCCTCGTCACCTTGTCTCCTTGTCTCCCCATCATCCAATCACCGATATCCCTGCGCTTGTAGGGAAAACAGCGTCGCATATCTCCCATTCGCTTTTAATAACTCTTCGTGGGTTCCGGTTTCTAATACTTCACCATGCTCTATAACTACAATTTTGTCAGCCATTCTTACTGTAGAAAAACGGTGAGATATTAAGAAAACCATTTTATCTTTGGTCAAATTACGAAAGCGGTCAAAAATTTCGTATTCTGCTTGGGAATCTATTGCTGAGGTCGGTTCATCTAACACCAGAATATCGGCGTTTTTTCTCATAAATGCGCGAGAAAGGGCAATTTTCTGCCATTGTCCGCCGGAAAGCTCTTGTCCCGATTTAAACCAGCGTCCCAATTGAGTGGTAAAACCGTCTGGTAATCTTTCGATAAAAGGTTGAGCCATTCCTTTTTCGGCTGCAATTTCCCATGCTTTCTCATCTTCCAATTTTTCCACATCACCAACGCCGATATTTTCACCAACGGTAAACTGATAGCGAACGAAATTCTGAAAAATTACTCCAATTCTTCGTCGTAATTCGTCCAAATCCCACTCTTCTAAATTCAATCCATCTAATAAAATTCTTCCCGATTCTGGAGTATAAAGTCGGGTCAGCAATTTAATTAAAGTCGTTTTTCCCGAACCGTTTTCACCAACAATTGCTAATTTCTCACCGGGTTTCAAATGCAGCGAAATATTTTTCAAAGCCGGTTTTGTGCTTCCGGGATAGGTAAAGTAAACGTTTTCAAACCGAATTCCATCTTGGGGATTTGTACCTTTAATTGCTCTACCGTATCTTTTAGGAACTTCTTCCTCTAGAAATTCATAAAGATTGGAAAGGTAGAGGTTATCTTCATACATTCCACCGATGGAAGTTAAAGCACTTGAAAAAGTAGTTTGTCCCTGACGAAAAACAGTAACATACATCGTCATGTCTCCGAGAGAAATTCTCCCCATAACTGTTTCTAAAACAATCCATGCATAAGCGACATAGAAAGTTGCAGTACTCAACAAACCTAATAAATAACTCCAAAAACCACGCTTGATTGTTAAGTCGCGGTCTTCACCATAGAGTTGATGAAATAAACTGCGATAACGTCCTAACAGCATGTCACCAAGCTGATAGAGTTTTACCTCCTTGGCGAAATCTTCGCGAGCTACTAGCGTCTCCAAATATCGCTGCTGGCGGGTTTCCGGCGCTCGCCAACGAAATAAACGAAAAGCTTGTCCCGCAAAGCGCGTTTCCGCAACAAACGCAGGTATAGCAGCCAAAATCAGTATGGCTACAGCCCATCCAGAAAAACTTATCAACAAAGCACCGTAGGTAAGCAGCGATAAACCACTTTGCACCAAGCCGAAAGTACGGTTAACTAAAGAAAGCGGACGACTTGAAGCTTCTCGTCTTGCATTCGTCATTTTGTCGTAAAATTCGGAATCCTCGAATTGACGCAATTCTAAGGTCAGTGCTTTTTCGATAATCAACACATTGACTCTTTGTCCAAGTAACACTCTTAACAGCGACTGAGCGATACTAAGTCCGCGTTGACTACCTGCTAGTAAAGCAACAGCAACAGCTTCAAATCCCACATACATTAAAGGAAGAGAAGTATTGAGATTATCTTGTAGAGATAAATTTCGGGTTTCAACAACAGCATCAACAATCAATTTACCAATATAAGCAACAGCAGCAGGTAAAAGCCCCGCGACTAAAGTTAAGATTGCTAGGATAATGGTAAGAGTACGGTTAGTAGTCCAAACTAAATTTACAGCTCTTCCGCTATAGCGAAATACAGCGAAAGATTGACGTAGGTTGTTAGGTATTTTGCTAATCTTCATTATCCTGAATATAGCGCGAAATAAGTGGCGATTGCTCGGGAAAATTTATAGAGTATTAATATACTTATTCCGCAGCGCGAATCAAATCATTTTTGATTATTGCTTAATTGATAAGTGATTATACTTGTCTTTATGAAAATAAGATGAATCTAACGATGATTATTGAAGAAGAAAAAATAGATAATTTGCAAACAAAATTAAGAAGTCACAATATTGTCACTGACAAGGTAGCAATATTAGATTAATTAGTTCTCACCACATTATTTTGTTAGCTTTATGAATTTACCACTAGAAATGAAATCATTACCTGTTGTAACCTGCGCTAAAGACCTGACTAACTTCAAGTACGGAACTATGAGTAAATGGGTACTGTATGATAATTTTACAGTTAATTATGAATGGCCTTGTCCTGATAAAAATAACTCTCGCAAACACGAAATAGAATTTGAAAATTTGCCATTAGACATACGAATTATGCTAGCTAAAGAAGCCATTAAAACTCCTTCCCTGAAGTATTTGGAGTCTGATAAAATGTTGCTATTAGTTCATCTTGCTGTATTAAATAATTAATTAGCTAATAGTCGGTTGACTTTGAAAACTATAATTAAGACAGGAGAATAAAGAGTAAAAAATATCAAAAGGCTCTGAAAGCAATTTATATTCTGTTATATAGACCTTGTTTATTTGTACCGACCTATTTCAAATTGTGCCAGTAAGTTTAGATTTACTTTTTGCTATGCATTTTAGATAGAGCTTTTTTCGTACTCCACAAACCAATAGCAAAAAGTCCGAAAATAATTTTTGGTTCGGTTACAGAAGCAATTCGACGATATTCGATAGGAGTATTGACTATTAAGTTACCCCGAGCATCAAAAATTTGGTCTAAAGCATCAATGCTACTTTCTCTAATAGCTACCCTGGAAACTACTTTACCACCGGAACTTGTTGGGCAGCCATCGGGAGCATTATTTCCAGTATAAAAATTGGGTTCATAAACAATTTCTAAGTCGCAACTTACTGGAATGAGGTTGCTAAAATTAACAATACGTTCGGATTTCGGACGGTTACATATCCCATTTAAAACATCAGGATTAATAACGCTACGAACATCCAGATTAACTATATTGTTTCCTTCGCTAAAAGAATAAAAGCTATTGCGTTGAAAAACATCACTTTGCTGTTGTAAATAAAGATTTTCTGTATTTGCAGCTTGATTTCCATCAATCAATTCTACCCTACAGGTAGACAAGTCAATTAACGGTACCATAGGATTATTTGCTACCTGTAGAGAATTATCAAAATTTCCAGTAAACCATCTTGTTACTTCATTGACTTGCGTTTCAATCGGTGGAGCAACATTAGCAGCTTTACTTTCATTAACAAATGTAAATCCTGAAAGTACAAATGTTAGAGCATACAGTTTGAATTTATTCATCATTTTAAAAGGCAGTTTTACTTTAAATAAATTTTATTATCAGCTAGTTTAGTTATGAATAAATTTATAATCTAATTTACGATTATGCAATATTTAGGATAACTAGAACAATATATTTAAATTAATACCGGAGATTATTTACTAAGATATATTTTTTTATTATGTAAATTCTGATAACGAAGCACAAGAGAGTTTATCAACAATAAAATCAATATTTAATTTTTGATTTATTTATTTATGATTTACAGAACATTTTTTATTCAATATATAATTATCAACGCATCAACAATAAAGGAATACTTAACAACCCTATAAGCATTACAATAGTGCTTAAAAACCAAATTAATAAGCGGCTTGGTCGGTAATCGGCTCGTTCAATTTGTCTAAATACTCGGTCATAGCGCCAAGCAGCTAAAGCAATAACTAGAACACCAACAATTACCAAGCACAATCCTAAATTTTCAGAATTAAATATAGAATGATTATTTGTTATTTCTTGAACAGTTTTTGTCTGTAATTGACGTAAAAATAAACCAAATCTTGCAATAGCTAAACCAAAGCCTATCAAAGAAATTGATGTCCGTAACCAAGCTAAAAAAGTTCGTTCATTAGCAAGATGTTCTCTGAGGCGACTTTCTCTATTTTGATTCGCCATTGTAAAGTATAAATTACTATTTGTTTTCTAATTCTACATTTAATTGTTTGTTAGCAGTAAAATAAATTATTGTACTTAAAAACTAGAAGTTTCAGCAATGAGCGACAAACTACACATTAAAGTACCTTGCGGAAAATAATTTTTGAAGTACTTAAATAACAAGGTAATGACCCAGATGCTGAAACTGCTTTTCAAAAAATTAGACAAAAGCACCCTGAAGCCAAAATTACGGAAATGCGTTTAAATAAAACTAGGTCTGTTAGCAGGATATAATTCAAGATGCTTTCGATAAAAATTGTCAACTGTTTTCGAGGTTAGTTTAATATCTGTTGATAGTTCTAATTTAATCGAAAATAAACAATGAATAAATAATTTATAATTTACACCCGACCGGTGAAAACTAATAATTGATAATTGATAACTGATAACTAACAACTGATGCAATGTTTATCCGTCAAACTCTAAAATTACCAGATATTCAACTTTCTTACTTAGAATGGAACCAAGGAAAAGAGCCTTTATTATTACTCCACGGTTTAGCTGACAATGCGCTTGCTTGGTCGAGTCTAGGTGATTATTTAACAGAAAATTATCATATAATTGCTCCTGATATGCGCGGTCATGGTGAAAGTAGCAAACCGGAAAGTGACTATACATTTACTAGCACCATCAGAGATTTAGAAGCTTTGATGGATAATTTGGGATGGTCAAAAGCTCACGTTATCGGACATTCTTGGAGTGGTAAATTAGCCTGCATTTGGGCAACTAAGAATCCGCAACGTTTGAAAAGTATGGTATTGGTAGACCCAATTTTTATCTGGAAAATGCCCGATTTTTTCAAGTTGAGTTTTCCGATTTTATACCGCGTTTTACCGTTTCTCAAAGGAATGGGGCCATTTGAAAGTTACGAGTCAGCAGAACAACAAGCACGTCAGTTAAATCAATACAAAGATTGGACTCCTTTACAGCAAAAAGTGTTTCAAAACAGCATTGTACAAAACGAAGATGGTACTTGGGAAAGTAAATTTAGCATCGCAGCAAGAGACGGTATTTTCGACGAAGTGATGCAAGAACCAGGTTTAATAGAAGCAGTCAATATTCCAAGTTTATTCGTACAACCAGAAAAAGGAGTTAATCGGCAAAATTGGCAATTAAAACCCTATAAAACCTATTTAACGAATTTAGAAATATCAAAATTACCTGGAAATCATTGGTGTTTTATGACAGAACCGGAAGCATTTAATCAAAAGGTAATGGAATTTTTAAATCAGTAAACAATTATCAGTGAACAGTGAACAGTGAACAGTTATCAGTTATCAATTGTACTATAGCTTTTCTGAGTCTCCGCCAGGTACACCTCAAAACCTCACCCCCAGCCCCTCTCCTTATTAAGGATACTGCTGGCGAATAGTGGGTCTAACCCCTTATCCCAACGAATCAATAGGGATTCTGAGTTATCACCAAGAGTGCGATCGCACTCTTGAAACCCTTGTTTTTTGGTCATTCAGGGGTGTCACCCCTGAATGACCAGCAGTATCCTTATTAAGGAGAGGGGAGAAGCACAGCTTTATTCGATAAGGTTAAGATAGATGTACCGTACTTTGCTGTAGGAACGCTATAAGATAAATTTCATTTGTACGGATTAATTATAATTAAATCCTTTAAAGCTTTCAAAAACCGTTAATTAATAACTGTTCGCTGTTCACTGCTCACTGTTCACTGCTCACTGACTAAGCTCCCATTCCAGAATACTTTTTCAATCCCTGTCTCCACATAATTCTATTTATTCCCAAGAACAAAATAAACCAACCTGTTGTGATTAAAAATCCTCTAATAATATTCGTTTCTAAGCCGATTAAAATACTCACGGGGAAGTTAATTAAGTAAGGAAATGGTGTTAGTAATACTATCTGTCTTACCTGTTCGGGAAATACTTCTAATGGTGCAATTGTTCCGGATAAAAATAGATAGAATAAAAACCAAAAGTCGTGTAAAGCATATGCTCTTTCCGTCCAAAATGCGAACATAGCAAAGGTGTATTGAATCACGAAACGCAGAGCAAAAGCCATTGCTGAAGCTAAGAAAAATAATATTATCTGAGCGAAACTTGGTACCCAAAATGCTTGAGGATAAAGTGCAAAAAATAGAATTACCAAAAATATTGCAAAAGGTATCCGAGCAACTCTTTCGGAAAGATGAGAGCTTACGTGATACCATACCGGATCTAAAGGTTGTAATAAACGTGGTGAAAGTTTTCCTTCTACAACTTCTCTTTCAAATTCCCAAATTACCCAAACAACTGTTAATTGTCTGACTAAAAATACAGCAAGGAAATAACGAGCGAATTCTGTAGGAGATAAACCAAATTGTCCCCCTTCTGCTGCTTGAGTCCAAACTCCCATCATGATTATGGGTAGCGAACCAGTTAAAACCCACAATATTAATTCGGCTCGATATTCTACCATGTAGGCGTAGTATACCGTGAGTAAGGTAACAGCTTTGCGGATGATTTTTTTCATGCTAGGTGTTTTTTGTTCTTTACTAATACTTTCTCAAAATTTGCTCTATCTATTAACTATTATCTCGGAATTCTTCATAAAAATTAAGTGAAAACTCTGAAGGAAAGAATAATATCTCAGAGCAAAATATACTAATGGATTAATTTATAGATTACATTAACTGGGCGCATCGGATATTTTAAATACAGGGATTAAAACTTCTATCATCGCATCATTTCCCCTACTAATAGAAATTAAAAAAATTTAGAAATACCTGTATTAAATATGAATTCAATGAATAATATGATGCATTCTCATAACCATATGAATCATTCGGGTGACCCGGTGAAGGAAAAGGAACATATGGATTTGGTGAATCTATCACAAAGTTTGAATAATCCTGTTGTTGCAATTAATAATGGTTCCTGGTTTGATACCAATACTTGGGAAAATGGTAAAATTCCTGGAAATGGTGATGATGTTGTTATTTCTTCTGGAGTAACGGTAACTTACGATAATATCAGCGATACTCGTTTAAATGTAATGCGGGTAGATGGAAAATTACAGTTTGCATCTAATATAAATACCAAAATAGTTATAGACAGTATTTTCGTTTCTAAAGAAGCTGAATTAGCTATCGGTACTGAAAATAATCCGATTCAAGCTGATAAAACCGCACAAATTATTTTTACCAGCGATACAGCAATTGATACAAATTGGGATAAAAAACAATTAAGTCGGGGTTTGGTCAGTCACGGTAGGGTTGATATTTTTGGTGCAGATAAAACCGATTTCCTCACTCTTGAAAATGATGTTTTTGCTGGTGCTAATCAACTTGTACTAAAAAATGTTCCACAGGGTTGGAAGGTTGGCGATACAATCGTTGTTGGGGGGACTCAATACGATTACGATGGCTCTGATGATGATAATTCCCGCTTCCAAGATGAAGTTTTAACTATCACCGAAATCAACGGCAATATCGTTAAATTTACTAATAATGATATTAAGTCTGGAGATAACACAGTACTCCGTTTCGACCACAAAAGACCGGATATTGCCGAAAAAGACCAGTTAAATTTATACGTTGCTAATACCAGTCGTAACGTTAGCTTTGAAACCGAAAATGCCGATAGCGTTCCCCTCAATCAACGCGCTCATGTGATGTTCATGCACAATACAGATGTGCGGGTATATAACGCTGGTTTTTACGGTTTGGGTCGTACCGATAAATCTATACCTATAGATGATATCGGACAAAATGTAGATGGTAGTCCCGGTGGTGGTACTAACGCTCGCAGTCGGTACGCTCTACATTTCCACCGTGCTGGTTCTGAAGATATCAACGGAATGGCTGCTGTTGCTAAAGGTAATGCAATCGTTGATTCTCCCGGTTGGGGAATTGTCCATCATGACAGTCATGCGATTATTGAAGATAACGTGGTTTTTGATGTTATTGGTTCCGGTATTATTACTGAATCGGGAAACGAAATTGGTGCTTGGCGAAACAATATCATAATTAAAACTGTAGGCTTTTCCGGTAATAGAAACGCTTTAGACCCAGATTCTCCCAGAGTACTAAATTTCGATTTTGGCTTTGATGGCGAGGGTTACTGGGTACAGGGAGCCAGTGCGATCGCAATTGAAGATAATGTGGCGATTAGTGCGGCAGGTGGCGGTATCAACATATACGGTGGTAATGACGGGGGAGAATCTGTTAGGGATAAGAAATTTATTGATGTCAAGAATCTACCAGACTATCTAAAAGATATTGCAAAAGGTACCTACGATGAAACAAAAGTCGATGTCGGTGCAGTACCGTTTCAATTATCTGGTTTTGAAAGTTATAATTCGCGAGATGGGATTTTTTCTTGGGGAAAAGTCCGCAACGATGACGGACAATTAGATTCAAATTTTGATTCGGAAGGTTTAAAGAGACCCGCTCACGAATATATTTCAACTCTAGAAGATTTTAAACTCTGGAATATTTATGAAAAGGGAATTGTACTATTTTATAATAATAATTTTGAATTCAAAGACGGATTAATAGTTGGTGACAGTACGGATGCAAATAACCGTCACGGACTGGGTATCTTTACAAATCATGCTTCCAAAGAAGAAATATTTGATAATTTAACAATCAAGAGATTTAAAGAAGGTTTATCAGTACCATTTGATGCTGGGAAAGACTTTATTGCTTCCGAATTAAAAAACAGCAGTTTTTCAGAAATAGATAATATATTTATTGCTCCAGAACCACCAGAACCAGCAGACAACTTTTTAGGAGAAATAGAAGACTTTCCCAGCTATTTTGAGATATCCAGCGTCGAATTTAGCCCAATTCCAGGTAATCAAGCCCCAAAACCAATTTTTACAACTCAAGAGATTGGAGGATATGCAGTAGAATTAGATGCTAGCGATTCTTTCGATGAAGATACCGACCCAAAATTCAAAAATCAACCGAGTAAAGGTATTGTCGCTTATGGTTGGGATTTAAATAACGACGGAAAAATTGATAAATTTGGTCGCAAGATTAGTCATTATTTTGATAAACCCGGTCTAAGAAACATAAATTTAAAAGTTTGGGATAATCAAGGTGCAACTAATACCACCACTCAAGAAATTAATGTTCAAAAAACACCTTATGAAAATCCATTAACCAACAGTGATTTTAGTTCCAATCAATTAGGAGAAGATTATAAAGCTAACAGTACTGCTGCAAATCAAGGTTGGTTTGCAACTTCTGGAGCAAAACATAATTCTAATATTGGTAATGGTGGTGCTGTAGTTTTATCCGATGAATTTTCAACAGGATTATCTCAGATTATTTACGATAAACAGATTAGGAGAGGATTGCAAACCCTCAGCTTCAAGTTGAAAAATACCGAAGGAAGTTCCGAACCACTACAGGAAAACAAAATTGTAGTAACTCTCTACGGTATTAACGGAGAATTTGAAAACGATTTATATTCCGGTACCGGACCGACTCAATCTGGTGTATTACCAATGAATAGCGTCAAACTGCTAGAAGAAGACTTAGGAGGTACCGACTACGACTGGACAGAATTTACCAGAGATATTGATTTAGGAACTGGTTACGACTACTTAATGTTTCAAGTTAATACCCAAGAAGGAAATCAAACAGGAGACTTTATTGCTATAGATGATGTTTCATTAACCGGTGAAGGTTTACCAGTAGTCACTCCCGAAGACGAAATTGTACCCGAAATCACTCCAGACCCAGATATTGATATTCCCTCCATCGATAATCCAGAAAATCCACAAATTAATAATCCAGAACCTCTAGCAACAAATCCTGTAGAAAATCAGAACTCCGGAATATTTACTCTACCCACAGACAAAAACCTTAAATTCAGCATTGATAACATCAGAACAAAAAATCCTAGTGAAATAGGTATATTTATAGTCGATGACGAACAAGGTAACATAGACGGTATCGCTCCAGATTCACCAGACTATATCCAACTAGCTTTACAAAGAGCAGAAGTCATCTTCTCCACAATTCCTAACCCTCCCAATGGATTAAATCTTAACGAAATTCAACGTATTCTCGAACTAGATTCCCAAAGTCAATTCGGATTCTACACCATACCAAACGGAACCAAAGACACAGTTATCCAACAGATAAATCAAACCGGTAAAACAAACTTATCCGTAATATTCTCCAACTCTTCCCAAATAAAAGTAAATAACCTCAATCAAAATGGATTTACCTTTGAACTATCCGAAATATCATTAAACGTAGAATTTGCAGAAGATACCCCAGCTATCGGAACAAACCTACAGTCACAAACAGAACTCATCGACTTACGAGATGAAACAGGTGAAATATCCGTCAACATCGAAGTATATAGAGAAGCAAAATACGACAATACAATCGGTTTTTACCAAGTCACTGATATTGAGGGTGGAATTGATATTAATGGAGACGGAAATACAGATATCAAACCAGGAGAACAAGGATATAAACAAGCAGCTTTAAACAATAGAATCACCAGCATCGACCTATTAACAACCAAAAATCAACAAGCATCATCCTATGACGGAATGTTAAATGGTGGGAGTATTATATCTACCTTCATGATAGTAAATGGGACAATAGAAGAAGCAATTACCGGGGAAGCAGAAGTTTTATTCTCACAACCGGGAGCAAACCCAAATAATGCTGATAGCGTTCGGATGTTGGGTGATAATATTTTTGGTTTTGAAGATTCAAATAAAATAAGGGATTTTGATTATAACGATATGATTGTGAAGATGGATTTTGAGGTTTGAGAATTAAATATACCAATACTATAAAGATGTTGTATTATAACGTCTCCAAATATTTATAGCTTTGTCGAAATAAATAAGGATTTACAACTGCATTTCATTTTTAATAAACGAATCTAAATCATTATTTTGCAACCAATTACCCAGTCTTGTACAAAGGTTATCTGGAGGTGTACCTTTATAGTTTGTAGCATGATAACGTATAAAATCTGCAAACATTTTTATCGGAATTAAAACGGCTTCTACGTCCATATTGTCTTCTTCAAAAAAAACTTTCTCAAACTTGAATTGATAGCCAGACCATTTTACAGTTTCAAGTCTGTTGTTAGCCATAATCTCTAAATTTTGAACGATGCAGTTGTGTACTCGGTCTGGATTCTTATTTCTATGGACAATATGCCAATAGACATGATGACGTAAAAAATATCTATTTCTTTCATCTTTACACACTTCTACTTCAACATTATTTAAATCGAAAAAGTGACGCTGCATTATATTCATAAATTAAAAATGAATCGAACAATTTTTGTAAGCTTAGTTTTATACTTCCCATATTCGAGACTTAGATAACATTGATTTTTTTAAATGTTATATCAACCTGTTTAACACAGCATATTTCATCTTCGCGAGGTAAATATAAAAGGTTTTGCGATTCTGTATAACAAAATGGTGTCACAATGGCACCATCAAGTTAAAATTGAATAAAATCATATTATATTCTTATATATATGCCTAATAGCCCAGAAAATACAGTAAGAGTAACAGCCAGAATTCCCGAGAGTATTCAAGAAACTCTACAAAAAGCAGCAGAATTGTCTGGTGCTACTTTGAATCAATTTATGGTTCAAGCAGCATTGAAAGAAGCCAAGAAAATCATAGAAGATGAAGGATTAATAGTTTTATCGGAAATTGATGCTGATAAGGTATTTAATTTAATCGAAAATCCTCCTGTACCTAATAGTAATTTAAAAGCAGCAATGAAGAAACACGGGGAATTTTTTAGTGAGAATAGTTGAACTGTTAGATAAGCATCATAATCGCAACAGTTTTGACTGTGGTAATGAAGCGCTCAATAAATTTCTTAAACGGATAGCAAGACAACATATTCAAAAAGGTATTTCTCGTACATTTGTCCTCGTAGATACAGAGCAACCAGAGATAATTATTAGTTTTTTCACTTTAACATTATGTGAAGTACGTGTAGAAAAACTTCCACCAAAATTTGCGAAGAAATATCCATCTAAAGTTCCTGGTGTCAAACTGGCAAGATTAGCTGTTAGTGAATTATATCAACGACAGGGCATTGGTGAAATAATGATGATTGAAGCAATGAAGCGTGCTTTAATAGTTGCAGAAAATGCTGGAGGAATTGGTCTATTTGTAGATGCAAAAGATGAAGCAGCAAAAACTTATTATTCACGTTATGGTTTCGTTAATCTAGAAGATGCATTTTTAGAAATGTTTTTACCGTTGTCAACCATTTTACAAATGTTTGAATAATTGTTGCCTTTATTATCCAACACAAAGAAAATTGTTAAAACTAAATTCTGAAAGACGTAAAATTTTACGTCTCTACATTATGATTTAATAAATTTCCAAACCTTTGATTAAATCCCTGAATTCCCTGCAAACCACCAGTGTGAATTACCACAATCGTACTATTATCTTTAAAATTGCCTTTTTTAATTTCATCTAATACACCATAAAATAATTTTCCCGTATAAATCGGGTCAATTTGTAAACTAAATTTGTGATAAAAATCATTGATAAAATCTATTAATTCCTGATTCCATTTCGTATAACCACCAAAGTGATAATCAGTTATTAACTGCCAATTATCATAGCTTTTTCCCACGGATTCCCATACCAAACTATTAATTTCATCGATAAAAAAATCTCCTTTAAGCGCTGGAAATACTTTTACCAAAGACATCCCACTCGAACCAACTATCAATCCCGCAGCAGTTCCACCCGTACCGCTACTTACACAAAAACAATCCGGTAAACCACCAAGTTGATTTTTTACTTCTTCAACTATCTGTACACAACCTTTAACTGCTAAAGAATTGCTTCCACCTTCTGGTATTACATAACAGCTTCCTAATTCATCCTGCAACCGTACAGCTATCTCCGCTTTTTCTTCCCGATACTCTTTTCTTCCTACAAACACAAACTGCATTCCCTGCTGTTGTGCTAAAGATAAAGTGGGATTCAACGGTTCTACTAATTCTCCTCTAATCACACCAATAGTATTAAAACCAAATATTTTACCCGCTGCTGCTGTCGCTGCAATATGATTAGAATAAGCTCCACCAAAAGTAAGTAAACGTTTATATTGTTGTTCTTTTGCTGCTTGCAAATTATATTTTAACTTACGCCACTTATTACCCGAAATTTGCGGGTGAATCAAATCATCTCGCTTTACAAATAAACGTATTCCTCGCTTTGTTAATAATTCATCTTGAATAGGTTCTAGTGGGCTGGGTTTATTAAACATGTTTCTGCAAAAATAACTATAGAGACACTGTATTACAATGTCTCTACTAAAATTTTAGTTACAGCCAATTTCATTTAAGTGGGGTACACCGTTGGGATTTTAGGGAGTGGGGAATAGGGACAATATTACTCAGTTAAGGGAAATAGTAGGTTGGTTTGAGCAGTAGCGAAACCCAACAAATGTTGATAAATGTTAGGTTTCGTTCCTCAATCCAACCTACTACTTAGTCCTATTGATAGGACTTTTGCTATGAGGCAGGGGTTTGCAACCCCTGGTGATGTTGAGAATGATGTAAGATGTCAGATTAACCTAATATTCCTATATTATTCAGCTACTGAACCAAAAACGAAAGCATCAGAGAATATACCAGAAACTTCAATTAGGACATCTCCTCCACCAAAAATACCAGTAGAGTTATCATTTTGTTGAAAACTTAAGTCACCAAAAGTCGATTCACCTGCAAAAGAAATCTTAGCTTCACCCGCAGATAAATCATCAATAAAATCGATGAGGTTATCCAGATTGAAAACTATTCTACCTTGATTATTACTGAGTTGAAGGAAATTATTATCTTCCTTAGTACCACCATTCAAGATATCATCTTCAATATTCTCAGCCATTTCGTTACCTGGAATATCAATAGGAAGCAACACTCGGTCGATACCTTGGATAATACCGTTAGCAGCCTCGATATTTGCTAAATCGCTAATAAAACTAGGGTTGCTCAGGTCTGGTTCGTTATCTACTAACTCGTTATCTTCAACGGTGAAGCTAGCACCTTCGAGCAGAGTTTCCACCTGAGCTTGTTCAATTATTTGAGCTTGTTCTTTCGCTTCTGGAGATACGTGGTAAAGCAGAATATCCTGTAATAGCGGTACTGGATCTCCCTCACCAAGCTCGGTAAGTGCATTGGCAATTTCTGTAAAAGCTTCTCCTTCATCGGTTCCTTGATAACCGAAATCTTGAGCTAGTTCAATAAAAGCTGCGTCGGTAGGAGCAAATACCGTCAGGTCTGCATTTACATCATCAACAGCACCTACTAAATCAGCAGTTTCCAGAGCTTCGAGCAGAACATCAAAATCCTGATTGTTATTATCGAATTCATTGCCACTTTGAGAAACAATACCAGCAATTGTAGGCAGATTTGAACTGGTAGATGCATTATTAGCCATTACGCGATTCTCCTAAATGATAGATGTCTAAAAAAGGCTATAAACTCTATTCGTACAATGGCAAAAGTGAAGTTGTTAGGAAGTGTATTCAAACTAAAAGCACACCAAAATTAGAGGTTCACTTTTTGGTTCCTAAATACAACTATGGCTATCATTTACACAAACTACCTATACCTTTATCTTCCAAAGGTCTGAAAAGGTGTAAACTCGGATGATATTAACAGCACTTTTACTCAATAACTAATCTAACTTAAATTAGGTAGTTAAATCTTGTCAACCGAGATTTGCTAATTTAGGTAGTCGTCCGTCACTTTTAAGACAAGCCATTTTTCAAGTTTTTAGATATTGACTTGATATAGCATTCCTAAATCATTTGTAAGATTTTAGAAACCCGGTTTTTCTAAAAACCGGGTTTCTGGTCGCTATCTTTCTCAGGACTCATCTAGGATTGCTATATGATGATAAATCCGTGAAAAAGTCGATTAGTTTTATAAATTAGGAAATGACTATAAAAATCTAATATAGTTATTAGTTGACTATATTAGATTTCTTATTTACAAATACTACGTATTCGAGATAATATGAAATAATTTAAATAAAATTGGATGTTGGTTTAGGAAGCCTTCCTCGATTAAATCTTTCCTTTTATTAAAATTACTTGACTAAGAAAACCCATTTAATTAATATCACGCAAGTGACTAATATAGATAAAAAAACAAATAAAAGCTCTTCACGGGAAGCTGTTCTTGATGCAGCAGAGAAATTATTTACTATTCGAGGCTATAAGACTGTAAAGCTAAAGCATATTGCAGACAATTTAGGTATCAAGCAAGCTTCCATTTATTATCATTTTCCTTTGGGAAAAGAAGATTTATATATCGAAGTAATGTTGCGTCATTTAGAACATCGACGTAGTTCATTTGAAAAATTAATTTCCACAGCAAAACCAACCTTAGAAGACTGTTTGTTTAATGTTGGGATTTGGTTGATTAAGCAGCCTCCTCTTAATGGTGCAAAAATAATAATTAATGATTTACCAGAGCTATCTTCAGATAAAGCGAATCAACTAGAAGAAGAAATTTATAGCTGCGGTTTTGCTCCGATGGAATCTTTGTTTGCTCGTTATAAGCATCAATTGAAAGAGCAGTTTCGGAGCAATCCAGGTTTTGTTGCAGGTAGTTTTTTGTGTTCCTTAGAATCGCTGTATGCAGTTAAGCATTATGGAAATAAAACAGATGAAGAGTTAGTTCTTGATTTAATTGAATTGATTTTGAGAGGTGGTTGTTCGGATTGATTTTTGGGCTATTCTCTGCTGAGTAAATTTAATTTTAGTAAATGAGGGAATAAGGAGTGAGTAACAGGAAAAACTAGTATGACAAATACACCAGAATGGGCCATTGAGAGAATCCGTGTAACTAAAAATAATCGGCTTGACAGGTTAAACTTATTTTGGGTTCCCTGGGATGAAAATGAAAAGTTAACAGAAGTGCCTTTGGAAATATTTGAATTAGAATGGTTAAGAGAATTATATTTAAGCCATAATCAACTGACGACAATACCTGAATCTATCACTAATCTTAGTAACTTAACTTCTCTTGACTTATCTGATAATCAACTTATAGAAATTCCGGAATGTATTTTTCGCTTAACTAATTTAACTAAGCTCGATATTAGCGATAATCAACTAACTAAAATACCAGAATCTATTACTCATCTTAACAATTTAACAGAGCTGAATATCAGCGATAATCAATTAGCTGAAATACCAAAATGTATTACTCATCTCATCAATTTAAGCAAACTATGGTCATGGGGTAATCTCCTAACGGAAATTCCAGAATCTATTACCTATCTTATAAACTTGGTAGAACTTGGTATAAGCTCAAACCAATTGAGCAATATTCCAGAATATTTGACTCATTTAACCAGTTTATCCCAACTTGATTTGAGCGATAATAAACTGACGGATATTTCAGAATGTTTTACTAATTTAGTCAATTTAACCCAACTTGACTTAAGCGAGAACCAATTGACAGCAATCCCGAAATCTATTACAAATTTACCTAAACTAGCTGAACTTAATTTAAGCGAAAATAGATTAACAGAAATTTCAGAATCTATTGCCAATTTAATTAATTTAACTGAACTCAATTTAAGTCATAATTACCTGAAGCAAGTACCAGAATCAATTATTAGTCTCACTAATTTAACCCAACTCAATTTATCCGATAATAATCTGAAAGAATTACCTGAATCTATCACTTGTCTTTCTAATTTAAGGCTACTAAATTTAGGCGATAATCACCTAACAAAAATACCAGAATATATTATTCGCCTTACAAATTTAACTTTACTCTCTTTATGGGGTAATAAACTAAGGGAATTACCAGAATATATTACCCGTCTCACCAATTTAAATGAAATCTATTTAAATGATAATCCGCTAGAAATTCCACTTTTAGAAGTTGCAGAAAAAGGTATTGATTGCATTCGCGAATATTTTCAAAAGGTTGAAAAATAAGGTTTAAATTAATTATAAAAATCTGTAACACACCACAAAATTTTCTGGTGCGTTACGGCTGCACTAATATATCGTTTCCCCGCACATTATTTTGTGCCGTAACACACCCTACATTTAACTCCTAACTATTGTTTATCTTTTCAAAATCTTCTGTCGCATCCGACTGACAAAAAGATTTACTTCTGGTAAATTCATCATCGAAGCAATGACTCCGAAAACTGCTAATCCAACAACACCGGATACTGATAATTGCAAAAGCTGAATTAAGAAATTATCGGTGTTTATAACTTGTTCGATACCAAAAGAAGTTGCATAACCTGCTACCCCCGCTACCACGCTACCTACAGCTAATCCTAATATTGGTAAACCCCATTGTACGAGAGGTAAACCGTTTAATTTACGATTAAGTAAGAATAACAACATTAATACCGAACTGCAATTTACTCCTACAGTTGCTAATACTAAACCCGGTGCGCCTAAATTAAATACTTTAATAAATAGATAGTCAAATAAAGCATTAAGAAAGATATTTATCATGCTGATACGGAAGGGTGTATCTCCATCACCTAAAGCGTAAAATACCCGTACCAAAACATCGCGTCCCAAATAAACAAACATCCCAATTCCGTTGACAACTAATAAAGAAGCAACCAATTTTGTATCTTCCGGGTCGAAAGCACCGCGTTGATAAACTATTTTTACAATTAGGTTTGCTAAAGCGACTATTAAAGCACCCAAGGGAAGCATTGTAAAAGCTGAAAGCAACAATCCCTGACGGATGCGTAATTTTAAATCTCCCCAATTTTGTGGGTCTGCTAGTCGAGCAAATATTGGTAATAAAGGAACTAAAATTACCCCAGAAATAATTCCCAAAGGTGTTTGTACTAACAATCCAGCACTAGCTAAAGCAGGTGCGACTTTAGTACTAATAAATGAAGCGAAAAATAAATCCGTATATAGATTAATTTGGAGCATACCAGAGGAAAAGGTTGCAGGTCCCATTATTTTGAGAACTTCTTTTACTGCTGGTTGATTAAAATCAAACCGCAGTCGGATTCTTCCCATACCTGCTTTTGTTTGGGCTGCTAACTGCACAAACCATTGCAAAAGCGCACCAGCTAGAGTTCCTCCCGCTAAAACAGTTCCTCCCAACATCGCATACTCGGGAGTACTGATTTTGTCACCAACTTGTAGGTAAAAAATTCCTATCGCAGCAACAACCGCACTACTGGAAAATAAAGGACTGATAGAAGGAAGCCAAAATACATTAGCAGCATTCAACACCCCAAAACCAATACCAATTAAACCAGCCAAAACAGCCATCGGAGCCATAACTCGCAACTGACGAATAGCAATTTCTCTAACTAATTCCTTACCCGGTTCCAGCAAACCAGGAGCAAAAATATCAATAAATAAAGGAGCAGCAATCACCAAAACAATCGAGACAATCAGCAGTATCCCACCAATCAGCGTCATAATTGTTTCTACCAACGGTGCTGCTTCCTCCTTGTCTCGTTTCGCTAAAACGCTGACAACAGCACTGTAAAATGGGCCATTAATACCGCCCAATAAAATCAGTAAAAACCCCGGTATCGTATAAGCATATTGAAAACCCGCAAAAGCAGGTCCCAAACCAAAAGCAGCCGCCATAACCAACTGCCGCACCAAACCAAAAATCTTGCTGATTAAAGTAGCAGCGGCAACAATACCAGCAATCCCAGCAAACGAACGAGAAGGTTTATCTTGTTGTTTCGTCACAAATATTACCCGAAAACACTCTAGCAAAAGATAACTGAGAGTATTTAACCAGAAATTTTGGTAGTAGTCAGGGAAAATTTGACAAAAAAGGTCAAAGGTTTAAGAGTTAGGAGTTAGGAGTTAGGAGTTATGAGTTAGGAATTAAGAATAATTTCTACCCCCTCTTCCCCCTCTACCCCATCTCCCTATCTCCACATCCCCCCATCTCCCTATTCCCGACAACCCAGACTATACCGCGTCTCCACACCAGTCTCTGGGTTAACTCCTTCAGCGCGATCGCACATTAATTTGATTTGATAGCGGTCGATTATCGCGTCGGTGAAATCGGCTCCGGTAATGTCAGCGTCAAAAAACCGGGTACGACTCATTGTTGCTCCGGTAAAGTTAGCATTCTTTAAATTGGCATTATCAAGGGTTACTTGGTCAACTAAAGCATTAGTAAAGTTTGCTGCTTCTAAATTAGCTCCGAGCAAATTACCCTTTGTAAACATTGCATTTGTCAAATTAGAAGCTTGAAAATCAGCTTCCCGCATTTCAGCAGCGATAAAATTGACTCCTGTTAAATCCTGGTTGGAAAAATCGCGATTTTCTAAATTTGTACTGCTGTAATTAATCGTGTTTGCTTGAGCAAAAGCTGGATGAGCATCTAGCAACACCCACAACCAAGCCAAACATAAAATGAATACCAAACTTAATAAGCGAAAAAGAATTTTTTTCATAACCTTATATAGCGAAAGGTTAACAGTTAACAGTTAACAGTAATAAATTATCATTTATCAGGTGTTTGCCCGTTCACCGTCAGATATCTAATCAATTTTTATAGGTAATAAGGTTCGTAGTAAGCGATTTATCGCTCTCGGATTTAGGACTAAAGTCCAAACTACGAACCCCTGATAACTGTTCACTGATACCTGCTCACTGTTTCCAATCTTTGTCAATACGTATTGTTAGGTCAGATTTTATATCGCCGGTGGCAGATACATCAATATGATTG
Organism: Calothrix parasitica NIES-267; assembly: GCF_002368095.1. Taxonomy (GTDB): domain Bacteria; phylum Cyanobacteriota; class Cyanobacteriia; order Cyanobacteriales; family Nostocaceae; genus Rivularia; species Rivularia parasitica. The sequence goes on from NZ_AP018227.1 coordinate 4,251,136, forward strand.
ATGCCCAGAATTTGCTGTAACTCTTCTGCTGCTTGTTTATTACCTTTTTGTACTATGATTTGGGATTTGGCTCGGGTGTCCGACCAGTTTGAGATTTCGTAAACGTTTGTAAAGCCTCGTGCTTTGAGAACTTCGATAACTCGTTGAGTTTGTTCTGGTCGATTTCCGGTATTTTGGACGGCAATTTTCAAGCTGGTAAGGGGCTTATTACTTTGTTTGAGACTAGCTAGATTTACTCCAGCGTAATCGGAAAGTAAGTTGGCTTTTCCGGTTAAGTTCAACCAGTAACTATCGGGATCTGCGCTTAATGCGCTGAATATTCCCGGTAACATAGTCATTTGAAAATCATCTCGCTCTACGTTGGAAGCAAAGTTTACCAAAGCCATCATTTCTTCTAGCTTTAAGTTGGTGTCAAAATACTTCCGCATTACCCGAGTCAACTGTGGTAAGCGAGGTAATACTTTAGGACTCCAAAGACGTTCTCGTAAAGCTAACAACATTGTTTGCTGTCGCTGAACTCTTTCTAAATCTCCGGAACCTCCTTCCCGAAAGCGGACGTATTGTTGTGCTTGCTCACCGTTCAAGGTTTGCCAACCACCCACTAAATTTATCGATAGTCTTTGAGCCGAATCTTTGTAACGCATGGGCTTCGGTACAAACACTTCTACTCCTCCCAACTGGTCTACTAATTGCTGCATTCCAGCAGTAGAAATGCGAATGTAGCGATGAATCGGCGCATTACTTAAACTACGACTGACCACCCGTGCAGCTAAAACCGGGCCACCAGATGCGTTAGCCTGGGATACTTTATTTAATCCTTCTTCGGGAATCGAGATCATCGTACCCTTGGGAATCGAAAGCACCCGAATAGTCTTGTCTTGGGGATTAACTCGCACCAATAACATCGTATCGCTAGTTCCAGCAAAACTTTCTGGCGAACCTTCGACAGTACCGGGTACGGGTTCAATTCCCAAAACCAAAATATTCATTGGTTTTCTTAACTGATATTGAGAAATATTGCTCCACAAAGCCCCCGGTAATGGAGCATCGTCAGAATCTAATGCAGACCATCCCATTTCCCCTTCGCTTTTTTCAATTCCACTCCATAACGGAGTCCAAAGCGCTAAAGAAGATACCAGTAGTCCAGACAAAGTGATCCCCATGACAACCGTGAGAATCCAAAACAGCCATCTGGGCATTGCCAAACCCAGGCGATAATAAAGCTGACTGGGAATAGAACTCGTTTTTTTTCTATTTTTTGGCTCAAGCTTGACTAGCTGACCGCCTACAGGAGCCTGACTTATATTATCTTGCTCTTGCTCGTATATATCCTGATTTTCCCAACTTTCGATTTGTTTTACCACAACTCACTCCCCACTAACCAACACCTAAAAATAATGTTAATTCAAGCCAAAAATATTGCCACTTTGAAATCCCGCTATACACTTGAAGTGTCCTAATAATGGTTGACAAGACAACATGACTAGTCGATTGTTCCCCGTAATTCTTGCAGGTGGTAAAGGCGAACGTTTTTGGCCTCTTTCTCGACGAACCCGACCTAAGCAATTTTTAAATCTTGATGGTACCTCTCGAAGCTTAATGCAAGCCACTGCTGACCGCTTGCTACCGCTGACTGATGGTTGGGAGTCCTTATGGGTAATAACTTCTAGTCTCATCGCAGAAGGCGTGAAACAGCAATTACCGGAATTACCTAAATCCAACTTGCTTGTAGAACCACAAGGAAGAGATACGGCAGCTGCGGTAGCCTGGGCTAGTTTGGAAATTAAAAAGCGTTATGGTGAAGACGCTGTTATTGGCTTTTTCCCTGCCGACCACTGGATTGCTGACCAAGAGGCATTTGCTTCTACATTAAGTGCAGCAGCAGAATTAGCGGCACAAAATCCGGCGATTGTAACGCTCGGGATCAAACCTACATTTCCGTCAACAGGCTATGGCTACATAGAACAGGGTGAAAAATTTGGTAGCTTTAACAACTTGCCAGCCTATCACGTGAACCGCTTTACTGAAAAGCCCGACCGCGACAAGGCGGAAACTTTTTTACAAACGGGACGCTTTAGTTGGAATAGCGGAATGTTCTTTTTTAGAGCAGGTATTGTTATCAAAGAATTATATACTTATGCTCCAGAAATCATCGAGCCTATTGAAAAAAATGGTCCAGAAATTTATCCCGAACTCCCTAAACTAAGTGTAGACTACGCATTGATGGAAAAGACCAATCTAGCATACGTCTTACCAGTGGAATTTGGCTGGGACGATTTAGGAGATTGGAACGCCATTGAAAGGCTGCTCAAAAAAGAAAAAGAACCAAACGTTGAACTTGCCACCCATGTAGGATTAGACACCCAAGGAGCCATCCTTTACGCCAGTAACGATGATGAAGTAATTGTTACTATCGGGCTTGAAGATGTAGTAGTCGTTCGCGACAAGAATGTTACTCTAATTGTCAAAAAAGAACGCACCCAAGAAATTAAGCAAGTACTTAAAAATCTACAGTCCGATTCCCGCTTTACCGAATTACTGTAACGTAACTATAAAGTAACTATGACAATCAGGATTATGTATTAGGGATTTGGGTAGGGTGAAATACGAATCATTCACCTTACCCAATCACCAAACCCCAAAACTTAATACTCAAAGTCAAAATATATAGCCAAAAGCTCAAACCCTTGGCAGAAGCGTAAATCGTGTTTTTTCTATTAGTATAACTATTCAGTCAATATTAATGGGTAATAGGTAATGGGTAATGGGTAATGGGTAATGGGTAATGGGTAATAGGAAGAAGAATTAACAATTCCTGATTAGCTGCTCTCTAGTTTTTACTTATTGCTGCTTGCTCTTAACTCTATAAGCTATTCCAACTACCAACTACCAACTACCAATTACCAACTACCAATTCCCAATTCCCAATCCCGAATAAATTAATTATTAAAAATGTTTCTAACCCAAACCGTTCCTCGTCAAAAAGAAATTATTGAAGTTTTATTCCGCAATGGCTGGGATTATATGCGACGGCTGATTACTCTTGGTAAAGCCGATGAACCCCAACTTCCTCCTCCTGCGGTTTTAAAGAATATTTTGGTGGATTTGGGTCCGGTTTATATTAAGCTGGGTCAATTACTTTCCACTCGTCCGGATTTACTGAGTGCTTCTTATATTGACGAACTTTCAACTCTACAAGATGATGTTCCTCCGGTTCCTTGGGCTGATGTCGAAATACTTATCCGCAAGCAGTTAAAGGGACCTTTAGAAGAAAGTTTTTCTACAATTAATCCCGTACCCGTAGCTGCGGGTTCTATAGCTCAAACACACAAAGCAACTCTTGTCAATGGGCAAGAAGTTGCGATGAAGGTGCAGCGTCCGGGAATTGGTCTTATTGTTGACCAAGATATTGCTTTAATTCAAGGTATCGCCGAATTAGTCGCTCGTACTGAGTTTGGACAAGTCAATGATATAAAATCAATCGCAGATGAGTTTTGTACTGCATTAGAAGCAGAATTAGATTTTACGCGGGAAGCAGGTTTTACCGACCAGCTACGACGCAATTTATCTGAAGGTACCTGGTTCGATCCTAAAGATATAGTAATAGCCAAAATTTTCTGGGAATTAACTTCGCCAAAATTAATGGTGATGGAATGGCTAGATGGTGCGCCCATTTTATCGGCAACTATACCCAATGAAAATAATAAAGAAACGAATGGGGAAACAGAGCGTCAAAGAGTAACCAGCTTGTTATTTGCTGTTTTTTGCCAGCAATTATACGTTGACGGTTTCTTTCATGCAGACCCCCATCCCGGCAACATATTTTATCTAAATGACGGTCGCGTCGCTTTACTAGACTGCGGTATGGTCGGAAGACTCGACCCCAGAACCCAGCAGATATTGATAGAAATGCTGCTCGCGATTGTGGATTTAGATGCTCCCAGATGCGCTCAGTTGACTCTACAGCTAGCAGGTTCATCTAAGTCCGTGGATATGTCGCGTCTGGAAGGTGATTTTGACCGGATGTTGCGAAAATATTTCAATCTCAGCCTAGCTCAGCTTAATTTTTCTGAGATTGTTTACGAAGTTTTCCAAGTTGCTCGCAACAACAATATCCGCTTACCCAGCAACATGGGATTGTACGCTAAAACCATCGCCAACTTAGAAGGATTAGCAAGAGGATTCAACCCAGAAATAAATTTCTTAGAAGAAATCAAACCTTTTTTAACCGACTTATTCCGCAAACAATTGGTTGGGGATTCACCAGTCCGTTCCCTTTTGAGAACAGCATTGGATTTAAAAAGTCTTTCCTTACAATTCCCCCGTCAAATTGAATACTTATTAGAGCAAGTAACAACAGAAACATTACAGTGGAATTTGAATGTCAAAGGTTTAGACGGTTTGCGCCGCACTACAGATGATGCAGCCAATAGACTATCTTTTAGCGTCTTAGTAGGTTCGCTGATAATGGGTGCAGCAATTATTTCCACCAATGCTCAAACCGCACAACTATCTTTAATCAGCAATATCCTGTTTGCTGCTGCGAGTTTATTAGGACTGTGGTTGATTGTTAGTATTTTGCGCTCGGGACGTTTACGCTAGCGCGATGATAGGGAGATGGGGGGACAAGGGGATGGGGAGATGGGGGGACAAGGAGATGGGGAGATGGGGAGAATTAAATAATTCCCAACTCCTAACTCCTGACTCTTCACCTTTGACCTTTGACCTTTTAAAGCTTTAAGCTGGAATATATTGCACCGTTTGAAATCAGATATATGTCTATTATCATTGCTCAGGATTTGAGCAAAGTTTATCCAGTCGCTATTAAGGAACCGGGTATTAAAGGTACAGTTTCTCATTTCTTTCGCCGCAAGTACCGGGAAATTAAGGCTGTTAATAATGTTTCTTTTGAAATTGCACCCGGTGAGGTGGTTGGTTTTTTGGGAGCAAACGGTGCGGGAAAAACTACTACTCTCAAAATGCTGACTGGGTTAATTCATCCAAGTAGCGGTAATGTACGAGTTGCTAATAATATTCCGTTTCAACGTAAGGAAGCTTTTTTACAACAAATTACGCTAGTAATGGGACAAAAACAGCAGTTACTGTGGGATTTACCCGCTCTTGATTCTTTGAGAATTAACGCTGCTGTCTATAGTATTCCCGATAAGGAATTTCATCATCGAGTCGGAGAGTTAACTGAAATGCTCTCGCTGGAAGGGAAATTAACTCAACCGGTGCGGAAGATGTCTTTGGGAGAGCGGATGAAAGCTGAACTATTAGCTGCACTTTTGCATCGTCCCCAGGTATTATTTTTGGATGAACCAACTTTAGGATTAGATGTCAACGCTCAAGTTAATGTCCGAGATTTTTTACGGGAATACAATCAGCGCTATCAAGCAACGGTTTTGTTAACCAGTCACTATATGGCTGATATTACGGCTTTGTGTAAACGAGTGCTGCTGATTCACCAAGGAGAGTTGATGTATGACGGTAGTTTAGATGGGCTTTTGGAACGGTTTGCTCCTTATCGAGTAATTAATGTGGAATTAGCGCAAGCTGTAGATTTAGTTCGATTGGAGACATTTGGAGAAGTGCAAGCGCATGACGGTAGAATGGTTGGTTTTATGATTCCTCAAGAAAAACTAACTAGTACGGTGTCGCGTATTTTAACTGAGTTAGAAGTAGTTGATTTAACAGTTACCGAACCACCTGTAGAGGAAGTGATTGGGAAGGTGTTTCAAGCTGGAGGGGTTGGGAGTTAGGAGTTAACAGTTATCAGTTGTTCATCGGTCGGATTTTTAATTGGTTTAATCTTTTAAAAATCCCTTAATCCCTCACTTCAGACAATCCCCTTCTATTTCTCCAAGTAGATTTGTTAACGATTTTTTCAAGCTAAATTTACGAGTGTTATTGTAATTTTTTTATTCTAGCTTCGTAATATGCAGTTAAAGCTAAAAAATGAACTGGTAAAACAGGAGGTAAAAGCCGCTCTAGCTGTGGAACCTGCGGAATCTGCTGAGATTGTTGGCTTGGTTTATGTGAGCGATAAAACTCCCGGAATCAAGCGTCAGCGTAAGGGAAAAGGATTTTGTTATTACGATGCAGAAGGTAATAAAATCTGCTGTGAAGATGAATTAACTAGAATCAAAGCGCTTGTTATTCCTCCAGCTTGGGAAGAAGTATGGATTTGTACGAATGTTAACGGACATTTACAAGCTACGGGAAGAGACGAAAAAGGACGGAAGCAGTATCGTTATCATCAACATTGGAAGAAAATCCGCTCTCAAACTAAGTTTAATCGGACAATTGCTTTTGGTTTGGCTTTACCCAAAATTCGGGAACGGGTACAAAAAGATTTGAGAAAACACGGTTTACCTAAAGAGAAAGTTTTAGCCGCTACTGTAAAGCTTTTGGAAACTACTAAAATTCGGGTTGGTAACGAGCAGTATGCCCAGAGGAATAAGTCTTTTGGCTTAACAACAATGAAACAGCGTCACGTTGATATTTCCGGTTCGCGATTGCGATTCAAGTTTCGTGGTAAAAGTGGTGTAGACCACGATATTGAATTATGCAATCGACGTTTGGCAAAAATCGTTAAACGAATTCAAGAATTACCCGGACAAGAATTGTTTCAATTCATTGATGATGATAACAAACGTCAATCAATTGATTCTGGTGATGTTAATGATTATCTTAAAGAAATTACCAATTTAGATTTCACTGCAAAAGATTTTCGTACCTGGTTTGGAACGGTATTAGCAGCGGAAGAATTACATGAATTCGGTGAGTTTGAATCGGAAAAACAAGCCAAGAAAAACATTGTTCAAGCAATAAAAAATGTGGCTCAAGAATTGGGAAACCGTCCTGCAACCTGTCGTAAATATTACGTTCACCCAGGAATTTTAGCAGCATATCAAGATTGTACGTTGTTTAATGCAATTGAAAAAGTCTGTCAAGCTGATTCCGAGAAAAATAAATCAAAATTATGTCCTGTAGAACAAGCAGTATTAAATATTTTAGAACAGTATTTATTGCAGCAGGTTAACAAATGATATATTTAATTATAAGCTAATGTTTAAGTCATGATTATTTCTGATAAAGCAGGGAAGATTGAATAAAATAAATTATAGATTTATTTTTCCATATAAAAGTTGAAATTAGCGAAAAGAGATTAAATTAAAAATGGATAAACTAAATCTTGACGTACAAACAGATTTACTCAAAGCAATTCAAGGAAAGGCTGATAGTATTTCCTTTGAAGGGAAAGGATTAAAGTTACAGGATGTTCGCCTTTCTGAGTTTGAAATAAAAACTGATGATATTGATATTAATCCCCTGAAAGTTATATTTGGAGAAGTTGAATTAAATCAGCCAATAAATGCAGAAACTAGAATTGTCCTAAAAGAAGCTGATATTAACCAAGCTTTAAAATTAGAATTCATTCGTAATTTACTACATGAATTGTTAACATTTCATACTGAAAAATCCATTGTCAGCATTTATCCTAAAAATATCCAATTCCGTTTACCTGGAAATAATAAAATTACGGTAGCAGGAGAAATAATTTTAGATTCAGGTCTAGAAAAGAAACCTTTAGATTTCAAAGCTGATGTGGGTTTGGAGTCCTTAGAAAAACCAATTGTGCTTAATGAGTTTAAATGCAATACTCCTGAAGGAATTCCATTAGAAATTATAGTTGCATTAATAGATAAAATACACAAGTTGCGACAATCGCCTTACTTTGAATTCAAAGACGCAGCCTTAAGAATAAATACTCTAGAAGTGCAACAAGGTAGTATAATATTGCTTGCTCAAGCTCATCTTCAACAAATACCGGAAAATATATCCTTTGCGGAATAAACTTGACTAGATGTTTATATGACTGGGGTATGATGTAACTTTTTATTGGAATTATTAATATAAACTAATCAATATTCCATATCTAAAATTATGAACCATGCAACAGTATGATGTTGTAATAATCGGTGCAGGACATAATGGATTAGTTTGTGCTGCTTACTTATTGAAAGCTGGCTATAGCGTAGCATTATTAGAAAAGCGCTCGGTACCTGGTGGTGCTGCTACTACAGAAGAACTATTACCGAAAGAAGCACCGGGATTTAAATTTAATTTGTGCGCTATTGACCACGAATTTATTCACCTTGGCCCAGTAGTTGAAGAATTAGAGTTAGAAAAATATGGATTGGAATATTTAGATTGCGACCCAGTTGTATTTTGCCCCCATCCCGACGGAAAATATTTCTTGGGACATAAGTCTTTAGACAAAACTTGTGCGGAAATCGCTCGTTACTCTCAACGCGATGCTGTAAAATATAAGGAATTTACAGAATATTGGCAGCGTGCTTTGAGTGCAATGATTCCCATGTTCAACGCACCACCAAAGTCAATTTTAGATATTGCTGGTAATTATAATATTAGTAAAATCAAAGATTTATTTTCGGTAATTGGTTCTCCTTCCAAAACCCTAGATTTTGTACGCAATATGTTAGCTAGTGGGGAGGATATTCTTAATGAATGGTTTGATTCGGAATTTCTTAAAGCACCTTTAGCTAGACTTTGTGCTGAATTAGGTGCTCCACCTTCACAAAAAACTTTGGCAATTGGTGCGATAATGATGGCAATGCGTCATAATCCGGGAATGGCTAGACCTCGCGGTGGAACTGGTGCATTAACGAAAGCATTAGTAAATTGTGTTACAAGTCATGGTGGCGCTATTTTTACCGAGCAACATGTTGAAAAGGTGTTGATTGATGATGGTAAAGCTGTAGGAATTCGAGTTGCTGGTGGCAAAGAATATCGCGCAAAAGAAGCAGTAATATCTAACATTGATGCACAAAGATTATTCATGCAAATGATAGATAAAAGCGATTCAGATGCAGCCGACCCAGACTTACATGAAAGATTAAAACGTCGCATTGTTAATAATAACGAAACTATTCTTAAAATTGATCTAGCATTAAACGAACCGCTACGTTTTGAACACCACGAACACAAAGACGAATATTTAGTTGGTTCGATATTAATTGCTGATTCAGTTCATCATGTAGAACAAGCTCACAGCTTATGTACCTTGGGTCAAATTCCCGATGAAAATCCCTCAATGTATGCAGTTTTACCCAGCTATCGCGACCCCAGTTTAGCACCTCCAGGAAAGCATACTTTGTGGATTGAATTTTTTGCTCCTTACCAAATTAAAGATGCTAACGGTACTGGTTTAAATGGTACTGGTTGGACTGATGAATTGAAAAACAAAGTAGCAGATAGAGTTATAGATAAACTAGCAGATTACGCACCAAACGTAAAAGATGCTACTATTGCTCGCGCTGTTGAAAGTCCGGCAGAATTAGGTGAAAGATTGGGTGCTTATAAGGGGAATTACTATCACATTGATATGACATTAGACCAGATGATTTTCTTCCGTCCTCTACCCGAAATTGCAAATTATAAAACCCCGATTGAGCAGTTGTATTTGACAGGTGCAGGTACTCATCCCGGTGGTTCAATATCCGGAATGCCGGGACGTAATTGTGCTAGGGTATTTTTGCAGAATAAACAACCCATGCAGCAAGGTTTAAAGGATGCGAAAGAAACGATTACTTCTACTTTTGAATCGATGTTTAAGAAGTAAGTAATCTGAAGGTTAAAGGTTAAAGGTCAAAGGTAATTTCGTAAGTTGGGTTAGACAGGAAAATAGTTAGAAATCATTACGAATAATCTTCCTTATCCTGTCGTAACCCAACATCACAATTATGATTGTAAAAAAATAATTTTAACCAACTACATTATTGTAGGGTGCGTTATGACTTTAGTAAGACCGCACCAATTCTTTTAAATAAAATATAGCATTTCCCAGTCTATTGAAGTACATCTAAAAACCTCACCCCCAACCCCTCTCCTTGTTAAGGATACTGCTGGTCATTCAGGGGTGACACCCCTGAATGACCAAAAAACAAGGGTTTCAAGAGTGCGATCGCACTCTTGGTGATAACTCAGAATCCCTATTGATTCGTTGGGATAAGGGGTCAGACCCACTATTCGCCAGCAGTATCCTTGTTAAGGAGAGGGGAGATATATCAGAGTGAGATGGTCGTTGTAACTTAGTTGCTTGCGGAAACGCTATAAAATATAAATAGATTTTTAATTATCCTGCTTTATTTTAAAGTTAATTTTGGGAATACTTTTTACATGGCTATGATTTTAACTTTACTCAAAATCACAACTCGTGTTTAATCAAGAAATAATTAACCACAGAAGAAAATGCTGAATTACGAAGAGTTTTGATACAAGGAATTGGCTACAATAAAATTATAGAAGAACTAAAAGCGACACAAATAGATTCTTGGCAAGAATACAGATTATTAAAAATTGAAAGAAATATTGATATTGAATCGATTTACTTATTAAAAATGACTTGTCCTAGCACCGGACATATTCATGTTTTACGAGTTCCACCTAATATGAGTTCCGCAAAAGAAGCAATCACTTGGGTAAATTGGGTAGTAGAACCAGAAGATTTTGCAGTTCAAACTTGATAAATAGTTACAATAAATCTATAACTTTGAGTCACAATAAAACATGCCTTCTGAAACCGTTACCTTACAAATTCCAGAAACGCTGTATCAACGTTTGGTAAATACTGCTCGTGCTACTCAACGTCCAGTAGAAGAAATTATGCTTCGTGCGTTACAAGTTGGTAGTCCACCCTCTTGGGATGATGTACCTGAAGAATTTCAAGCTGAAATTGCTGCATTAGACAAGCTTGATGATAATACACTGTGGCAAATATTCCGCAGTCGTAAAACAGCAGTTGACATGGAAAAATACAATGTTCTACTTGAGGCAAATTCAAACGGTAAAATTACACAAAGTCAAAAATTGGAACTAATACATTTGCGCCATCAAGCTGATATTTTTATGCTCAAAAAAGCTCAAGCAGGAGTATTATTACGTTGGAGAGGACATCATGTCTCAAATTCTTAGAATTTCATGTCTACTTACATTCCTGAAACTTTAAAAAATAAAATTTTAAATAATGATAAACGGCGTTGTTGCTATTGTTTGACAAGCGAAGTAAATAGCGGAATACCTATGAGTTATGACCATATTAAACCAATTTCAAAAGGTGGAAAAACAAACTTTAATAATCTGTGTTTGGCTTGTCGCTCCTGCAATGAGTTTAAGTCCGATATTACCGAAGCTGTAGACCCTTCAACAGGAGAAATTGTACCTATTTTTAATCCTCGCAGACAATCATGGTTTGATAATTTTCAATGGAGTCCAGATAGTACAAAAGTTGAAGGCTTAACCGCAATTGGTCGGGCAACAATTGTTACTTTAAGAATTAATAACCCTGTGATTATTGTTGCTAGAAGAAGATGGACGATTAGCAATTGGCATCCTCCTATTGATTAAATATAAATTCAACAATGTCATCCTCGCTACAGATGACAAACTATATATATAACTGATGGAATATAATTAGCGTAGCTAATGCACGAACATGATACAACGAGTTTTAATTTTAGGGGGAAGAGGACGCATCGGTAATAGCGTGGCTGAAGATATTGTCAAGCATACGCAAGCAGAAGTTACTGTTACCGGACGTAGAACTTTAGAAGGTGAAAATAAAACCTCTTTTAAATATCTAGCTTTAGATTTAGCGGAAACAGAAAAGCTACGCGAAGCTATTTCTAGTAGTAATATAGTGATTCATTGTGCTGGTCCTTTTCATTATCGAGATACCACGGTTTTACAAATCTGCATTGAACAAGGTGTTAACTATGTAGATATCAGCGACCATCGTTCCTATACTAGTAAAGTATTAACGCTTCACGAACAAGCTATTGAAAAAGGTGTGACAGCGGTCATTAATACAGGCATTTTTCCCGGTATTTCTAATAGTATGGTACGTCAATGTGTGGAAAAGTTTGACGTACCAGAAAAAATTCATTTAAGCTATATTGTCGCGGGTTCCGGTGGTGCTGGAATTACAGTCATGCGAACTACCTTTTTAGGTTTACAAAATCCCTTTGAAGCTTGGATAAATGGCAAATGGGAAACAGTTAAACCCTACACCGATAGAGAAACCGTTAATTTTCCTCAGCCCTATGGAGAAAGCGGTGTTTACTGGTTTGATATGCCAGAAACATTTACTTTACCTAAAACTTTCTCTACAGTAAAAAGTGTAGTTACTAAGTTTGGTTCGGTTCCGGATTTTTACAATCATTTAACTTGGATAGCTGCGAATATATTCCCTAAATCATGGATTCAAAATTCTGCTGGTGTTGAGTTTCTATCTCAAGTTAGCCATTTTATGACTGATGTCACTGATAAATTTAGCGGTATCGGTGTAGCAATTCGCTCGGAAGTTACGGGAATAAAAGATGGTCAAACAAAAAGCTACTCCTCAACTTTAGCCCATGAAAACACCTCAGTAGCTGCCGGTTATGGTACGGGCAGTATAGCTGAATTATTACTTGGAGGGAAATTAAAAAAATCAGGTGTTTATCCCGTAGAAGAAGCTTTGACAACTGTCTTATTTGAAGAAACAATGCAGTCCAGAGGTATTGAGATTCATCAACAATGGCTATAGAATTTATTATTAATATAATAAAAACCTATTTAACGTGTATAGACTATAATAAAATGTAATTATACGGTTTACACACTTACAAATTCCAAAAAAGTGTGTGATTATATCAACAATAAAATAAATAAAAATCTCTCTTAAGAAAGAGAAGACAATAATATCTGCTTGCTGCATTTTCTTCACGGTTGAACTGAATCGCAGTAACCAGTTAAATTGAAATAGAGCCAGTCTGATGCGGTCATTGTCATCCGCTTTTACTTGCCTCATCCATGTCGTAAATTTACTGTCTGGGTGTCTTATGGTTTATTCCGCTTGTATACAAAAGAGGCATGAAAACTGTATTTCTAGGTTCTTTTCTACAAATATCAGTAATTACTTAAGAAAGCGTTTATCTTTGTTTCCTGAAAATTCTGTTGTTTTAGTCGTTGATAATGATGCCGATAACCTACTATTAACAAAACAAATAGTTAAATTATTAGGGTTTAGTCCCATTACTGCCAAAGATGGTGAAAGTGCCTTAAAAATGATAGAACAATATCAGCCAGCGCTAGTATTGTTAGAAGTTATGTTACCAGAAATAGACGGTATAAATGTTGCACTGCATTTACGGGAGAACAACAATTTAGTTCCTGTTATTGCCCTTACAAGTTTACCTGGTGATATGTTTCGAGACCAAGCTTTGATGGCTGGTTGTAATGGATATATTGAAAAACCTTTTCAAATAGAATATTTGGAAACTGCAATTAAGCAGCTTCTTTTTTTACCTTCTGTTACACTCAGCTATCAAAAATAGATTACTTCGACCAGCTAACTTTTTGAAGTGCTAGTTTCAATCTTACTTGCAATATTTTTGTTATACCAATTCATTGAAGGTGTCGCACTAATTCCATGAGCCAGTACTGAAACAACAACAGTAGTATAAGTTATCCAAGAAATTTGTTCTGCTAAGTCTCCTTTTAACCCATTATCAAGAGCATAAGCAAGATAGTATAAAGAACCTACTCCACGAATGCCAAACCAGCCAAATATCCAACGTTTTTGAGGATAAAATTTTTGGTGATGCGGATATATAGTTTTTTTACCAATTGTGCTTATAAAAACTCCTAAAGGTCTAATTAAAAAGAATAGTAGAAGTATTACTAGAATTGATTGTGACGCGAAATTTGTAATTGGTTGATACAGTAATATTGTGCCTAAGAGTAAAATTGTTCCTATTTCTAGAAGCTTTTCAACCTGTTCGATAAATTCCAATTGTGCTAACGGTTTTTCTGGATTATAGTAGCTTTTTTGCATAATTAAACCAGCTACAAATACTGCTAAAAATCCATAGCCATTAACAACTTCGGTTAAAGCATAGGTAAGTAAAATAGCGCTTAGGGCTATAAAATCTTCCATTAAATCATCGACGGGATGACGTTCTTTAATCTTCATATCTATCCAGACAATAGCTTTTGCAACTAGAAACCCCATAATAATTCCAGCACCAATTGCCCAAATTAAATCAACTCCTACCCAATCTTTAATCCAGTTACCCCAATTATCATCTTTTAAAGCATAAAGACCAAAATAAACGAAGGGAAAAGCTAACGCATCATTTAATCCTCCTTCGCTGGTTAAACCAAAACGTAATTCATCATTATCATTTGTATCTTTTAATTGAAGTGCAGAGGCTAATACGGGGTCGGTTGGTGCTAAAATTGCTCCTAATAAAACTGCTGGGCCCCAATCCATTCCGAGAAAAAACTTTCCAACCGCAGCAATTGAAAATATTGAAATCGGCATTAAAATTCCTATGAACCGTAGAGTAGTATCCCAAGCTGCTAACTTGAAAGGACGAGAAATTTTTAAACCGCAGCCAAATACAGAAACAATTACTACAAATTCTGTTAATCGTTTGAGCAATTCAACATTAAATAGACCTTCACGACGCAGTTCTACTAAACCAAAACCGTAAGGTCCAATGGTAATACCTACTATCAAATAAATGATAGCGTAGGAAAAGGGGGAACGTGAAATTAAGCCGGAACCTAAAGTTACAAATAGTAAGAGCAAACCCACCACAAGCAGATTAAGAATATAAGTATCTACCATTAATTTTTGACTCCCGCTATTTTCATTTGATTCTGTAAGTGTAAAAGCATTAAAAATAATTAAGTATCTCCCGCAGGTAGATTTACCGGAGGTAATTTTTCTACCAATAGAGAGCGCAAAAATCAAACCAACAGTAATTAAAAACAGTTAGTCTAATAAGATAATCATTAATTTAGTAACGGCAATGATACAGGTAAAAGGACCAAAAACTCCCAGATTTGCTCAATTAATTGAGTGGATTTTCAAACCCTTGCAATTAATGGAGAAATCTGCAAAAAGTTATGGAGATACTTTTAAATTATTTTTGGTTGGCAATAATCCGATGGTATTTCTCAGCCATCCCCAAGCCATAAAAGAGATTTTTACAGCAAGTCCAGATAAATTCGATTCTGGGAGAGGAAATAAGTTAGTTGCATCATTATTAGGAGAACAATCTTTAGTTTTACTTGATGGTAAACTACACCAACGTCAACGCAAATTATTAACACCACCATTTCATGGCGATAGAATGAAATCTTACGGCGATCTAATTTGTAAAATTACCGAGAAAGTAATTAGTAATTGGAAAATTGGCGAACCTTTTGAAGTTCGTAATTCCATGCAAGAAATTTCTCTGAGCGTTATTTTACAAGCAGTATTCGGACTTTCAGAAGGAGAACGTTATGACGAAATTAAACAGTTAATCGGTTCAATATTAGATATATCCGGTTCTCCTTTAAGGGCTATGCTAGTATTCGTACCTTTATTACAAAAAGATTTAGGTGCATGGAGTCCTTGGGGTAGCTTTTTGCGTCAACAAAAACGTCTTGATGATTTGTTATACGCCGAAATCAACGAACGCAGAGATAATCCAAATGCATCTCGTGAAGATATTTTATCTTTAATGGTGGCTGCACGGGACGAAGAAGGTCAACCGATGACAGATCAAGAAATGCGCGACGAGTTGATGACTTTGTTAGTAGCGGGACATGAAACCACAGCTTCATCATTAACCTGGGCTTTTTACTGGATTCATCATCTTCCTGAAGTACGGAAAAAACTATTAGCGGAATTAGATGCGGTTGATAATCAAGATTTAAATTCAATTATAAAATTGCCTTATTTAGATGCAGTTTGTGCCGAAACATTGCGAATATATCCTATAGCTTTAATTGCTTTCCCGCGAATTCCTAAAGCACCAGTTAAGATAATGGGTCGTGAATATCCGGCAGAAACTCAGTTAACGCCATGCGTTTATTTAACTCACCATCGCGAGGATTTGTATCCAGAACCGAAGAAATTTAAGCCAGAAAGATTCATTGAAAAACAGTATTCACCCTACGAATATTTGCCCTTCGGTGGTGGTAATCGTCGCTGTATCGGTATGGCATTTGCCTTATTTGAAATGAAACTGGTATTAACAACAGTTTTGAAAAATTTGGATTTGAGTATAGTTAATAATCATCAGGTTAAACCAACTCGTCGCGGTGGTACTTTGGCTCCTTCTGGGGGTAAATGGTTGGTGGTGAAAGGGAAAAGGGATGTGAAGGTGAAGGTGGGGGTTTGAGTTTTAAAATAGCTCTTAGATTGGCTATTTAAGAGACGTAAATTGATTTGAGATAACCTAATTGACATGGAGACGTAACATTGCTACGTCTCTTTCAGTGCGAAATCACTTAAAGTTCTATTAAACCAAAACTAATCTGGATAGCTTTATCTACTTCTTCTAAAGTGTTTAAATCTAATCTTCCTAGACGTTTAATCAACCGTTGTTTATCAATTGAACGAACTTGATTAAGAAGTGCAACTGAATTATTTTTTAACCCACCTTCCGGAGCTTTGATAAGTACTTCAGTCGGATATAAAGGTTCATTAAATTGTGAAGTAATAGCAGCTACTATAGTTATAGGACTGTATTGATTTTAAACATTGTTTTGTAAAATTAAAGCGGGACGAGTTTTTCTTATTTCAGCACCAGTGGTTGGGTCGAAATTTACTAAATAAATTTCACCCCTATGTGGGTAGATTACTGTTTGTTTTTCTGCCACGCTTCTTCTTCCAAATCATACCATTCTTCAGCTAATTGCAAATCTCTTTGTGCCCTATTTATGGCTCCCTCCTTCAACTGTTCTTTGAGATTAGGAATCGTGTAAAAATAACTTGATAAACTATTAGGATTTTATAGGGTTAATCTGATAGTTCCATTCACCATGAAAGGTATACGAGGTAATTGCGATAGCATTGAAATCTTTATCAGATACTTTAATTCCCACAGGATATTTGTTTGTGTCTAATTGTGCGTGAACTGTCAACCCTTGTTTAGTGGTAGTATTGCTTATCAAATTTACAATTACCATAAAGCTATCTAGAGGTCTTCCTCGCCAATTTTGAGAAATATGACAGAATAATCTATGTTCAATTCGATTCCATTTGCTAGTCCCTGGAGGAAAATGACAAACATGAATCCTTAAGCCAGTTTCATTTGCTAGCTGCTGTAATTTAAATTTCCACAAACGACTGCGATTACTGTTGCTTCCTCCGCAATCTGCTGTAATCAAAAGATTTTGGCTATTTGGATACAACTGTCGCCCCATATTCAGCCACCAATTGCGAATCGACTCAACTGCAAATGATGCAGTATCGTGGTCAATCCCAACACTTACCTTTCGCTAATCCTTACCAAAAATTGACCCTCATTCAAAATAATGAATAGGGATTGAAATCACAATATAGAATTTCATTTAATAGGGAACAAATTTTAAAAACTTTTCAAACATCCTTTAAACAGTGTCAAAGGTTTTGTAATAACTAGAGACTGCAATATTTTCTTCGCATTCAAAATTAGCGGCAATTATACAATTAAAATTAATAAGCTGATGTGCAGCTAAATTATATAATTCAAAAAATTGCAATCATTGTAGTGCAACCATCTTGGTCGCTAATAGTATACAAATAAAATGCGTAACAATTTATTGCTTAGTTGCAACAGGTTTAATTTTCCGGTTAATTTCGGAAGAGATTAATTTTAAAAGGTTCGTTTTTCGGTTTAATTTTGGGAGAGGTTCGTTTTTATCGAAATTACCGGAGACGTAGCACTGCTACGTCTCTACATCAGCATCGGTTAAAATTTTTAACTACCCAACTTTTTATTCAACGTTTCCGAAATAGCGCATTTTAACAACATTTCTCGCATTTCACGTTTTGAATCTGTATTTTGAGTTGTTAATGTCTGAAATTGTCTATTTTGCGGTTGCTGCTGGTTATTTTTATCCTTATCCCGATTCAAAGATGCTGCAAATTTATCGTACAATTCCCCGTTCGCAGCAAAGCAAAAGGCTAATTCCTGTCCGACTTCTTTTAATTTCTTGGGTAATTCTCTCTCACTGGTTTTCATTAACTCAGCAAGATTTGAATTTAAAGAATTAATATCCAATTCCTCCGATTCAAACATATGAGCAAAGGTTTCTATTTCACCGCTTTCTACCGCAGTATGTTGCTGTAATGCAAAAGCTGGAGGAATCACCGACCGATTTAGGTTATCTGGTAAAGGTGCATCTAACAACCTTTCTGCGTTCACAATTCCCGCACCATATCTCGAAGGTTTCCAATTTGGAGGAACATCACAAGTTTCCCGCAATAACTGATTAAATATAAACGGAATTTTCTCAGCACCATAACGACGAATTAAATTATCTCTACCGTGGTAAGACAACCATAATGCTGCGACACCTGTAACTAATGGTGTAGATAAGGAAGTTCCAGCACCCTGCTGAATCTTATATATTAATTCCCCGTTCTCCTTTACAGTTCTCGCATACCATACACCTTTCCCCGGTGCTAAAACATCAACTTTTCGACCGCGTGGAGAACCGAACCAAATCTTACGGTCAACCGTACTCCCACCAACTGCTATGACTTCATCGTAAGCTGCGGGAAATACCACAAATGGAACCCAGGTACCCGATGCAGCAATGATTATTACACCTCGTTTTTGAGCGTACAATATTGCAGTCCGCAGTCGTTTGCTATAAAAAGCCGCTCCCAAAGATATAGAAATTATATGAAAACCTTTATCTGCTGCATACTCAATCGAAGCAGCTAAATTATGATTGCTCCAAAGTACCACCGAATAAGTTATGCGTAACGGAACCAACTTTGCACCGGGAGCCACACCCGTAACGTATTTATTATTTGGATAATCACCCTGTGCTTTCCGGGGACTTACCATGACGCTTGCAGCCAAAGTTCCGTGACCGGGATTGTTTACTAATTCCTCATCCGATTTTTCTAAAGGGTCGGTCTCATCTTTATCCAAATCAACAAAATCGTAACCTTGCTCCAAAAGTAAATTATCTTCGATTTCTGGATGTGTCGTATATCCGGTATCCGGATGAGCAATTATCACTCCTTGTCCCGGCAATTTATTCGCATCGGGAAAATACTTCTTCCAGGCTTGCAAAACTTTTAATTCCTTCAAAACCCAATCTACATCATTAGTCGAAAGTCCGGTTTCCACTCCCGAACCACCGGAAAACAAATCTAATAATGTACTGATAAACGAAAGAATAATATCCCAAAGAGATTTCGATTCCTCTCCCCCTGCTTGCTGCTCCTTTTTTTCTACCTGCTTTACTTCCCTTACCGGAACAGCAAATAACGGCTCCACATCAACTACACCAGGTTGCGATCGCAATTGGTAAGTCTTATCCCAAGCTTGTTTTACCGATAGCGCATCATCTTCAAACAACACCTCAAATTCGGTAAAGTTATCGCCAATCGCTTTTATATCCCAATTTTCACCAAGTATTTCAGAAACAACCTCGTGACACCTGTCTTGTAAATCAGGCATTACCATTTCTATATAAAAGCCTTCAAATCTTGGATTTACTGTATTTTTAGTGGAAACCATAATTTGTTATCGTTTTTATGAATATAATCAATTTCTTTATCAAGCTACAGGTATCCGTTTACGGAAAATTCACATCCACCACTTGAAAATTGTATATAATCCACAACAAAAAATTTCAAGTCAAAAATTAAACTTTTCACTTTTAACTTCAGGAATGGCCGCAATTGCCACAACACTCGGTTGGTGCCATACTCTCATTGCTGCCTTTTATGGTTTGATAATTAGTGAGTGTACAAGTACCCGACAAAAAAAATGTGCCGGTTGCGTAAGTCCTAAACTTTTGTTTATCCAAATCACTGATTTTTATCTCTAGGAATAATATTAAATTAAAACTATAAAACTATATATTGAAAGGGTATTCGATTTCTTTAACAAGCTTTAACTATCTTCAAAAAAGTTGATGTTAATCCAGAATCAAAAGATACCATTCTTACATTTATTGGTATAGCACTAGATAATTTGGTGGAGCATCCCAATTTTGCAAAATTAAGGTTGTGGTTGTCATTGCGAACGAAGTGAAGCAATCTCAAAGTCTTGCGATGAGCCACACCCTTCGGGTGAATGCGTCGTTTCACTTCGTTCCACTCGCAATGACAAATAATATTTTTACACATTTGGGATGCTCCCTAATGTGGGGAATTCTTACGTTTTTTTTAGTAAAACATAAAAAAGCAATTGAATTTCACTAAAAATGTCAAAAAATAGCAGAATAATTAAATTATTAAATAGGTATTGCTGCTGCGTTAAATAACCAAGGAACCTCTGATGTTACTTTGGGGGAGTATAAAAAAGCTAATGTCTTATTTCAGAAAGTTCATGTTAACTTAAGTATGAATACGGCTAAAAACGGGTGCATTGCATAAATAATATTCATAATCATGAAAAAGAAATTATGGACAATTTTGCACTGATAAAGTTTATCCGGTTAATTCAACATAAAAAATTTATTTTATTCGTTTTTGCTCTGTCTTTTTTATTTATTGCTCCTGCAAATCAATTACCAGCTTGGGGAAGTTCTCGAATATTAGCTCAAAGTTCTTCTAATAAAAATCAAGCAGATGAGTTATTTCGACAAGGTAAACAGCAATCTCGCAATGGTAATTTACAAGCTGCTTTAATATCTTGGGAACGAGCGCTACAAATATATCGAGAAATTAAAAATTTAGGTGGTGTTGGCAAGACTTTAGAAGCTATCGGAGTTACTTATACTTCTCTGGGAGATGATGAAAAAGCGATTGAATACCACGAACAAAGTTTAGCGATTGCAAAACAATTAAATTATCCGAAAGCGATTGCTAATACTTTAGGTAATTTGGGACTTGCTTATAGCAACCTGGGAGATTATCAAAAATCTGTTGAATTTTACGAACAATCTTTAGCTATATCTAAACGGTTAAATAATATCAATAATGTTGGACAAACCCTGGGTAATCTGGGAGTTTCTTACTTTTATTTAAAAGACTATCAAAAAGCAATTGAATTACAACAAGAAAGTTTAGCAATTTCCAAACAATTAAATAATCTAGCTGGTGTTGCGAATGCGCTGGGTAATCTGGGACTTGCTTACGATAAACTCGGGGAATACAAAAAAGCGATTGATTTCCACCAGCAAAGTTTAGCTATCGATAAACAAATTCAAGACAATTTAGGTGTTATCAAAACTTTGGGTAATCTGGGAAATGCTTATCGTTCTCTTAAAGAGTATCAAAAAGCGATTGAGTTTTACCAACAAAGTTTAGTAACTGCTCGACAATTCAATTATCGTCGTGGTGTGGGTAATGCTTTATTTAATATTGGACTGACTTATAAACAACTTGGAGATAATAAAAAAGCGATTGATTATTACCAAAAGTCTTTAGCAATTGCGCGGGGAATTCA
This sequence comes from Calothrix parasitica NIES-267, assembly GCF_002368095.1. GTDB lineage: Bacteria > Cyanobacteriota > Cyanobacteriia > Cyanobacteriales > Nostocaceae > Rivularia > Rivularia parasitica. Next base: position 4,272,603 of record NZ_AP018227.1, read on the forward strand.
GGATAAAAAGTTAGAGTCTCTAGCTTATCAAAGTTTAGTAAATGCACAAGCTAGTAATAGCAGTAATCCCCAGAAATCAAAAGCAGATAGACTTTTAAATGAAGGATTACAACAAGCTAAAACAGGTCAACTCAAAGATTCTTTAGTAGCTTTAGCAGAAGCTTTACAAATATACCGACAAATTAAAAACTCTGCTGGTGAAATTGTTGCGTTAATTGCTCTCGGACAATCTTATTATCAACTGGGAGACTATCAAAAAGCCATTGGTTTATTTCAGCAAAGTCATAATATCGCCAAAAAAACCGAAAATACTCTTGCTGTTGCCAATGCTTTAAGAAACTTGGGAGTTGTTTACAATTCTGTGGGAGATTATCAAAAAGCCATTGATTATCAACAGCAAAGTTTAAAAATTTCTCAAAGAATTGCCGATACTGTTGGTGTTAGCGACAGTTTAGGTAATCTGGGAATCGCTTACTACGAACTTGGAGATTACAAAAAAGCGATTGATTACCAAGAACAAAGTTTAGCAATAGCCAAAAAAATAGGAAATAAAACAAATGAAAGTGCTACTTTAAGTAATCTAGGAATTATTTACAGTTCTTTAGGAGATTATAAAAGAGCGATTGATTTGAATCAACAAGCTTTAAAAATTGCTAAATCACTAAAAGATAAACCTACTGAAAGAAGGATTCTGAATAGTTTAGGACTTGCTTTCAATAAACTCGGAAACCCTCAAAAAGCAGTTGAATTTTACCAACAAAGTTTAATGATTGCCAAACAAACTGGCGATAAACGGGGTGAAAGTATTGCTCTAAATAATCTGGGGAATATTTACAATTCTGTCAAAGATTATAAAAAAGCGATTGATTTCTACCAACGAAGTTTAAATATTGCCAAACAAATCGGGAATCGTTCTAGTGTTGGTAATACTTTAGCTAATTTAGGAATTACTTACGATTCTTTAGGGGATTATCAAAAAGCGATTGATTTCTACCAACAAAGTTTAACTATTGCTCAAGAAATTGGAGATATCTCTGTTGAAAGCGATGTATTGGGTAATCTGGGAAATACTTATAGAATCCTGGGAGAATACAAAAAAGCGATTGACTTCTACCAAAAAAGTTTATTAATTGACCAGAAATCAGGTAATCGTACAGGTGAAGGAATATCATTAAATAATCTTGGACTTGCTTTATTTCAATCTGGGAATTTTCCAGAAGCAGAAAAAGTATTGAGACAAGCAATATCAGTTCTCAAATCCCAACGTATTAGACAGAAAGAAGATAATTATAAAATCGATATTTTTGAGAAACAAGCACGCACCTATCGCACTTTACAGCAAGTGTTGATTGCTCAAAATAAAAGTACCGCAGCGTTGGAAGTTGCTGAAAGTGGACGAGCAAGAGCTTTAGTTGATTTACTCGCTGCTCGTTTCTCGGTGAATGATGATATTAATACAGCACCAAATATTAATCAAATCAAACAAATCGCAAAAGCACAAAATTCAAACTTGGTACAGTATTCGATTATTTACAATCAATTCAAGATTGCAGGTAAAAAAGAGTGGAAGGAATCCGAACTCTACATCTGGATCATCAAACCCACGGGTGAGGTCACATTCCGTAAAGCTGATTTAAAACCATTGTGGCAGAAAGAAAATACAACATTAGATGAACTCGTAACCACCAGTCGTAACTCCATCGGAGCAAGAGGTGCAGCTTTTCGCGGTATTGACGTATCTTTCAACCCCGAAGCATCCAAAGCAACTAATAAACTCAAACGTCTCCACGAGTTATTAATTAACCCTATCGCTGATTTATTACCAAAAAACCCTAGCGCTCGAGTTACGTTTATTCCCCAAGAATCTTTATTCCTGGTTCCCTTCCCAGCACTCCAAGATAAAAACGGTAAATATTTAATCGAAAAACACACTATTCTCACATCCCCATCGATTCAAGTTTTAGAATTAACCCGCGAAAAAAGACAACAAATAGGAAGTCTTCCCATACAGGGAAGTAATATGTTAATTGTTGGTAATCCCACAATGCCGAAAATTCCTCCCAAAATCGGCGAAACACCGCAACAGTTAACACCTTTACCGGGAGCGGAGAAAGAAGCAAAAACCATTGCGAAATTATTCAAAACTCAAGCTTTAATCGGTAATCAAGCTACCGAAACCAGAGTTACTCAACGCTTACCCCAAGCAAGATTAATTCATTTAGCAACTCACGGTTTATTTGATAACGTTCAAGGTTTGAATAGTGGAATTGCTCTTACACCATCTTCTCAAAACGAGGGTGGTGATGGATTATTGACAGCAGGAGAAATCCTCGGTTTAAATTTAAATGCTGAATTAGTGGTATTAAGCGCTTGCGATACTGGAAGGGGAAGGATTTCTGGTGATGGTGTAATTGGCTTATCTCGTTCGTTGATTAGCGCCGGTGTACCTAGCGTATTAGTTTCGCTGTGGTCGGTACCGGATGCACCTACAGCCGAGTTGATGACGGAATTTTATCAAAATCTGCAAAATAATCCCGATAAAGCTACAGCGCTGCGACAGGCGACGTTGAAGATAATGAAACAACATCCAAACCCCCGCGATTGGGCTGCTTTTACCTTGATTGGGGAAGCGGAATAGTGAGTAATTCTTCGTTCTCGAAATGGTGGAGAGGAAGTTGCTGAGACTGCTATATCGCTGTAGAAAAATCCAGGAAATACGAAAGAAAATCGATATTTTTGTTAAAAAACTGCATAATCAACTATTGTTCAGAAATATAAGATACTCGAAGGCTAAAAATAGACGGTTGGTAATAATTATGCATTTAAAAAGATGTCAATTAAGTGTTTTTATTAGTTTGTTGGTGGTTTTGTCTGCTTCGTTTGTTCCTAATTTACCCACGGTTTTGATGACATCGGGGATTTTGGCTCAAACCGTAGATGAGCGGAAAGCGGAGGCTGATAGGTTGTTGCAGCAAGGGATTGAGCAGGCACAAATTAGTCAATATGAAGCCGCATTAATGTCTTGGAAACAAGCACTACAAATCTACCATGAAATTAAAGATCGTCAAGGTGAGGGTAGAATACTGGGAAATCTCGGTATTGCCTACCGTAACTTAGGAAATTACCCTGTAGCCATTAACTACCTTCAACAAAGCTTGAAAATCTTACAAGAAATTAAAGATCGTCAAGGTGAGGGTAGAATACTGGGAAATCTTGGTAATACCTACCGTAACTCGGGTGATTATACTAAAGCTATTAAATATTATCAACAAAGTTTAAAAATTGCACAAGAAATTAAAGATCGCTACAGCGAGAGTCGTGGATTGAATAATCTCGGTCTTGCCTACTATTCATTGGGAGACTACCGTAAAGCCATTAACTACCATCAACAAAGCTTAGAAATTGCACAAGAAATTAAAGACCGTATTAGTCAGGGTAAAGCACTAGGAAATTTAGGTATTGCCTACCTTTCTTTAGGAGACTACTCTAAAGCAATTGACTACCATCAACAAAGTTTAAAAATCGCACGGGAAATTAAAGACCTTCAAGGTGAGGGTAAATCACTAGGAAGTCTCGGTAATATTTACTATTCATTGGGAGACTACCGTAAAGCCATTGACTACCATCAACAAAGTTTAAAAATCGCACGGGAAATTAAAGACCTTCAAGGTGAGAGTGAATCACTAGGAAGTCTCGGTCTTGCCTACTATTCATTGGAAGACTACCGTAAAGCCATTGACTACCATCAACAAAGTTTAAAAATCGTACGGGAAATTAAAGACCTTAGTGGCGAGGGTACAGCACTAGCAAATCTCGGTACTGCTTACGGTTTATTAGGAGACTACCCTAAAGCCATTAACTACCTTCAACAAGGTTTAAAAATTGCACAGAAAATTAGAGAGCGTAATGGCGAGGGTGTAAGACTGGGGAATCTCGGTCTTGTATACCTTCGCTTTAAAGATTACCCCAAAGCCATTGACTACCATAAACAAGGTTTAAAAATTGCACAGGAAATAAAAGACCGTCAAAGTGAGGGAAAAGCGCTAAACAATCTAGGATTTACTTACTACAAAAAAGGAAATCTCACTGTAGCTGAAAATACTTTAATTGAAGGCATAAAAGTTTACGAATCTCTCCGGGGTACAGAATTAAAGGATAGTGATAAAGTTTCTTTCTTTGACACTCAAAGTCATACCTATCACAATCTACAACAAGTCCTCATCGCCCAAAATAAATATGATGCGGCTTTAGAAATATCAGAACGCGGACGGGGACGGGCTTTTGTGGAACTACTTGCTTCGAGGTTATCTCCTAACTTTCAAGAGCAATCTCTGAAACCGCCCAATATTGAAAAAATTAAACAAATAGCAAAATCCCAAAATTCAACCCTTGTTCAATATTCAATTATTTACGATGATTTCAAAATCGCAGGTAAACAACAAACTAAAGAATCCCAACTCTACATCTGGGTAATCAAACCCACGGGTGAGGTCACATTCCGCAAAGCTGACTTAAAACCACTATGGCAGAAAGAAAATACAACTTTGGATGAACTTGTAACCACCAGTCGCAACTCTATCGGAGCAAGAGGTGCAGCTTTTCGCGGTATTGACGTATCTTTCAACCCCGAAGCATCCAAAGCAACTAATAAACTCAAACGTCTCCACGAGTTATTAATTAACCCTATCGCTGATTTATTACCAAAAAACCCTAGCGCTCGAGTTACGTTTATTCCCCAAGAATCTTTATTCCTGGTTCCCTTCCCAGCACTCCAAGATAAAAACGGTAAATATTTAATCGAAAAACACACTATTCTCACATCCCCATCGATTCAAGTTTTAGAATTAACCCGCGAAAAAAGACAACAAATAGGAAGTCTTCCCATACAGGGAAGTAATATGTTAATTGTCGGTAATCCCACCATGCCGAAAATTCCTCCCAAAATCGGCGAAACACCGCAACAGTTAACACCTTTACCGGGAGCGGAGAAAGAAGCAAAAACCATTGCGAAATTATTCAAAACTCAAGCTTTAATCGGTAATCAAGCTACCGAAACCAGAGTTACTCAACGCTTACCCCAAGCAAGATTAATTCATTTAGCAACTCACGGTTTATTTGATAACGTTCAGGGTTTGAATAGTGGAATTGCTCTTACACCATCTTCTCAAAACGAGGGTGGTGATGGATTATTGACAGCAGGAGAAATCCTCGGTTTAAATTTAAATGCTGAATTAGTGGTATTAAGCGCTTGCGATACTGGAAGGGGAAGGATTTCTGGTGATGGTGTAATTGGCTTATCTCGTTCGTTGATTAGCGCCGGTGTACCTAGCGTATTAGTTTCGCTATGGTCGGTTCCCGATGCGCCGACAGCAGAGTTAATGACCGAATTTTATCAAAATCTTCAGAATAATCCCGATAAAGCTACTGCGCTGCGACAGGCGATGTTGAAGATAATGAAACAGCATCCAAATCCTCGCGATTGGGCTGCTTTTACTTTAATTGGGGAAGCGGAATGAATGGTTCCATTTTCTAAATTCTGACTGGCTAGTTTTCTCGGAAACTTCGGGAGACGTAGCAGTGCTACGTCTCTACATTCCATCAGACATCAGAATTAATGAAAGTCCTGTTCGTATGATTCACCATCATTTTTGCATAACCTCCCCAGTACCCAGAGATATAAGTATATAGTTCACCAAACCACCGGTAACACCTAAGTACCGAATCGGCAGAATCTAGCTAAATTCTGCCTTTCCTAACCATCCGAACAATATTCTAATTAAGGGAAAGTATTATGAATCAAAAGTTTTTTGTCGTCGATAGTCAACAATTATGGGTGGATGAAACAATTAAGGTATTGCATTCGAGGTATCCCCAAGCTGAAATTTTCGCGGCTACAAATGCTGTCGATTTTCTAAATCAACTTTCAACATATAAACCCGATTTGGTTGTGATGGATATTTCGATTGCGGAAAAAAATGGAGAAATATCGCTTGTAAATACGGGAATGCAGCTTTTGAAAAAAATTATGCTGAATTATCCCCAATTAAATATAGTTGTTCAAAGTGCCCATCTCAAAAAATTAGTGCGAATAAAACCCGAAATTGATTCACGAATTAGAGGTTTTACCGTAGCTGATAAAAGCCTTTCCCCTGCTGATTTTTTGCGAAAAGTTGAGTGGAGTTTGCACGGATTAATTAATACTAAAGATATTCCTTACATAAATTCAGCATCACAAGTAAAACCAGAATGGTTAAGACTGTTAGATTTAGCTTTTGGGGAAGGATTGCAAGATAGAATTATAGCCCGACATATTTGTGTTTCGGAACGAATGGTAAGGCATTATTGGGAAAGATTGCAAGATGCTTTGGGTCTTGATTGTGATGAATTGAAAAATCAAGGGAAGAATTTACGAATCGTGACTCAAATCCGCGCTCGGGAAGTGGGGTTAATTGATTAACTTTTTCGTTCGTAGTTAGGCTTACAGCGCTCTTGCTTACGCTTTAGCATAACTACCTTTCCTGCATACCCCCTTAACACCTCAGATATATAAATATTTAGAGCGGGTGAATAATTATTTAAAACTCGTTGCCAATATCCTATAATTCAACCAAAACAACAACAATGAATCGTAAACGTACAGTATCCAGAATTCTTCTCGCTAGCAGCATTTTAGCTTTAACAAACATCCTATTTACGGCTAATATTAAATTTAATTCTACAGCTTCCGCTCAAACTACAAAAACAGAAACCAACAATCAATTATTCTATATTTATAAAGGAGAAAAAATTCCTTTAACTCAACAAACAGATATTGTTGCTGTTGAATTCAAAACTTTACCTACAACTCGCAACCCTAATCCTCTTTATCTAAAATTAGAACAGGATTTACAAACAGGTACTCGGACTCGTGGTGGAAGTACTTCTCAAATACAGGTTCAACCTTTGGGTGAAAATTACGCTGTTGTCACTTTACCTCGAAATAACAATACCAATATTCAAAAACAGATTGAAAATCAAAGTTACGTCAAAGCTGCTTTACCAGTATTAAGCCGTACTAATAGCCAAGATACAATTGTTTTACCCAACGAAATTGTTATTAGTTTTAAACAAAATATTTCTGATAACCAGAGAGAATCTATTCTCAAACAAAATAATTTAGAAATTGTTCGTCCCTTACGTTTCTTCCCCAATTTTTATATAGTCAAATCAACCGCTGCTTCCGGTACTGCTGTATTGAACGTCGCAAATCAACTTAATCAAATTCGAGGTGTGAATTCCGCTGCACCGAATTTCTTACAATCTATTTCTAAGTTTATCGATATAGATAATCAGAATCAAGATATGGGTTTAAATACTCAAGCCATCAAAAAGCAACCCAAACTAGAAAACAGCGGAAGCATTACCAAAAATTATTTAGGTTTGCAGTGGCATTTGAATAGTGTACCGCTCAAACAATGCTTACAACAGCAAATTAATACCTTTGACTCCCTACAAAATTGTCTGCAACAGCAAACAGCCAAGAATAAACAATTACAATCAAAATCAACCTTACCTCGTACCGATTTACGAGTTACCGAAGCTTGGAAAAATAGTAATGGGGGGAAAGATGTAGTTGTCGCGGTCATCGATAGTCTGATTCAATGGAATCATCCGGATTTACGAGATAGTTTATACCAGGTACAGACTGCGGATAGATGTCCTGGAGAGCGCTATGGATGGGACTTTTCAGAACCAGGAAAGAGTCGAAAACCTTGTGAAATTGGCGATTCCGATACCAGTATGAGTGCTTTAGAACTAAATATTTTAAGAAGGAAATTGCATCATACGTTTAAATTATCCGACAAAGAATTAATTAAACGGTATGTACACCCATCAAAGCTACAGCGAATATCTTCAACATCGGAAAAAAGAGTCGCTGATTATTTACGTAATAAAATTCGCTCTCAAGTTGGTAGTGAATTTCATGGAACAATGGTTACTGGAGTTATCGCAGCTAAACCGCAAAATCAAACGGGTATGTGGGGAGTTGCACCTAATGCCAAGATTTTACCAGTAAGGGTATTTGGGTTGAATGGAAGTATTTCTAGTTCTTCAGTGATTGAGGCTGTTGGTTATGCTGCTAATCGTGGTGCTGATGTAATCAACTTGAGTTTGGGTAGTATGGTTCCCACGGATGTAGGAGAATTAGCATTTAGTCAGGTATTACAGCAAAATCCCAAATTGGTTGTAGTAGCATCTTCGGGTAATTCAAATTATAGTCGGGTTGCTTATCCTTCGGGATATGATGGAGTGTTGTCTGTTGGAGCGAGCAATCTTCAAGGTAATCGCGCTCCTTATAGCAATTTTGGTCGGGGACTGGATGTAGTAGCACCCGGTGGAGATTTAAGTACAGAAGCAGGATGGTTGGGAGGAATCGCGACCACCGGAGGGACATGGATGGATACCTTTTGGAAAGGTTTAGCATTCCCCAAATCTCGCTGGTCTAAAACAGTTGATTTCAAAGGAAAATATTGGTGGACTCAAGGTACTTCTTTTTCTTCCCCAGCAGTTGCGGGAGTGGTAGCTTTAATGAAAGGTGAAGATAGTAATAATCGACTTAATCGACAAGAATTAGTGAAAATTCTCAAATCAACTGCTGGTTATCAAGGTTTGAACTTAACCGAACAAGAACAAAATATTTATCGTAGATTAGCTAATAGAAAGAGAGTTCCTTCAGGAATAACCGATAAACAATATTTCTTCGGTAGCGGATTGATAAATGCAGAAGCCGCTGTTAGGGCTGTGAAGAATTAATTATAAGTTTGTAGTAAGGGTTTTAACTGTTGGATTTAGGGCTAAAGTCCTTACTACGAACCTGTGACTCAGCTAAAACGTTGTATCAACTCCTCACGAGATAATTGCAGCAGCAAAGGAGTAAATTCTTCAGTTGGTAAAGATAATAATGGTTCTATGATTGTTGATAATTCTTCATCCAAGGAACCAAAACGAATTCTAAGCAAGTTTTCTACAACTTTTCTTTCTCCCTTAACTTCTCCCCGTTGCTCTGCTTCTTCTAACCTTTGTGTATAAAGGGGTGATAATCTCATAATTAATTCTCTATCCTCCTCATCTATGTAATCTCTCGAAACCTTGGGATTGCTTCCCTACACTCCGTTTCGGTTCGCAATGACAATTTTGCTTTGCGTAAGTCCTGTTAATATTGAATGAGTTTTTTAGCTCTCCTAGAGTAGCTATGATAAATTAATAATAAAAAGAGGCTGAAATAACTTATATATAAGGATTTGAGTAATAAAAAATTTAATATTTAATAAAAACGCACTTTTTTAATTTGAATTCCTTACCATATAGTAATTAAATAGGGTATTTAGTAGTAGTTTTGCATAACTAGTCTAGGAGAGCCAGTTTTTTTTGCATATAATAATCTTTATTTGAAGATAGTACTTATTATCATTAATGACAAATGGTGCGTGACGTTCATAAAAAAAATTTTCGCTACGTTCGCAATTGTTTTTAACGTCACAGCACCCTACAATTAATTACCAATTACCAATTACCATTAATCCTTCTTCAAAGCCTTTTCAATATTCGATATTTTCACGGCTAAATTAACCACTCCTTTCCCGTCTCTATCTTTTATTTCAGCATTATTCAGAGCCACAATATAAGGATTATTATCTATAAACGCAATAATCGGGCCACCGGAAGAACCCCCCGCTGTATCGCAGTCATGTAACAATATTTCTTGCTCTTCACCTACGATGCTGCATCCCTGTTGCGCTCCTGCTGTCCATCCCTTACCGGCTGTAAATCTTTGAAAAGCTCGCTTCTGAGGGTTGGGAAAATCGCCGGAATAACCCACAAAAAATAATTGCTGGGGAATGCGAGCAAAAGTTGATGTTGGTAGGTTCTTTAGTCCTAAGTAACCGTATTTTCTACCCAAAGGTCTGTCTATCAACATTACGGCCCAATCGTTTTTAATTGAATTTCTCTGGGTGAAATCAGTACCGTAAATTACTTCTTTAACTGTCGCTACGTCTGATGAGTCTAGTACTTTACCATTAATTACGTTGGGCTGGAACCAGATTTTTTTACTCAGTTTATTGGTTTTGTTATCAACAACGCAGTGGGAATTGGTGAGAACAACATTCTCTGCAATCAGAGTTCCGGTGCAGTGATATTTGCTTCCACTAGCCGTTATTCCTGCGACTCTACCAATTGACGACCAAGGATATTTTCGCAGGGTCATGGGAATACGGTCATCTGAACCAATCACTCCTCTAGCTCTGGGAATTTTATTTAACTGATTAAGTCCATTTGGTTTAAAAGGTTTACCTTCTGCTGGAAATTTAGCTGAAAATTTTGATTTATCGGCATTTTCAGCGTTAGTAAATTTAGGTGTCGAAATTTGTTCGGGGTCTGGATTTATTTGGGCTTTTACAGATGTCCATAAAGTTACAGCGATAATACCGAGAGTCGCGGAGATTAATAAATTTAAACGTTGTTTACCGATATTTATATTCATGTAGTTCTCGCTTAATAGTTGATTTTATTTAGCATTTACGTAAAAATTGCGATGAAAGGAGTTTTTCTGAGACTAACTCCTTATAAACCCCTTAAAAGGAGCTTTTATGAGGCAGAAGAATAGTACCATATAACTATACATCTAAGTATTTTCTCAGCAATGTGTCTTTACAAAGACTTAAACAATGGATTCTGAAACTTTAAAAACATTAAGAGTAATGCGTAGCACAATGTATCGTGATGTTATTGAAAAGGTTATTTTTTCGGGATATGTAGAAACGTAGCACTGCTACGTCTGCCGAAATTTACTGGGTAAACGAACCACTAGGAATAATAAAAACTGCATAACCCCTACAGCTACGAGATATATAAATTATTAAATAATCTAAAATCCAAAATCCAAAATCTAAAATCCTATGAAACGTCGTCATTTTTTACAATTCGCTGGTTCTGCTTTAACTGCTATTGGTGTGAGTCAGTTGGATATCATGCAGCAGGGGGATGTATATAGCAAAGCATTAGCCCAAAATACCGGACGTAAGTTAGCGCTGTTAGTAGGGATTAATGATTATAGCGGTGATTTACTTCCGCTTGCTGGTTGTGTCAATGATGTGATGTTACAAAAACAATTATTAATTCATCGCTTTGGATTCAATCCTCAAGATATAGTTACCCTCACCGATGAACAAGCTACTCGTCAGGGTATTCTATCCACATTTGAAGAACATCTAATTAAACAGGCTAAACCAGGGGATAATGTAGTATTTCATTTTTCGGGACATGGTGGACAAGTTTTAGACCCAGACAAAGATAATCCTGACGGACTCAATAGTACGCTGATTCCGATTGATTTTCAATCCAATTCTTCCGGTGGTGAAGTGGAAGATATTATGGGACATACGCTGTTTTTAATGATGTATGCGTTGAAAACAGATAATGTCACTTTTGTTTTGGATAGCTGTCATTCTGGGGGTGCGAAACGCGGTAATTTTGTGGTTCGTTCCCGTAGTAGTAATAGAAAATTACAGGTTAGTCCCAAGGAAATCGAATATCAACGCTCTTGGTTAAAACGGTTGAATCTTTCTCCACAAGAGTTTATCAGATTGCGTCGTCAAAATATTGCGAAAGGAGTTGTCATAGCATCAGCAAGACGGGAACAGTTAGCGGTTGATGCTTCTTTCGATGACTTTTCCGCAGGTGCTTTTACCTATCTATTTACTCAATATCTCTGGCAACAACCACAAAATCAATCTGCCAAACGAATTATAGCTGATGTCAGTCGCAGTACTAATATATATTCTGACAGGAAAGGTTACAATCAAATCCCAGAATTAGAAACGAATACCAAACAATCAAACCCACCACTTTACTTTACTCCTTTTAATACCAATTATGCTGAAGCGGTAATTACTAAAGTTAATGGCAATCAAGTAGAATTATGGCTGGGTGGTGTTGATTCTGAATCTTTAGAAGCGTTTGAAAAAGATGCAGTATTTACTGTTGCTGACGGTGAAGGAAGGGGACTTGTAAAATTACAATCCCGTCAAGGTTTGCTGGGTAAAGGTAGTTTAATTAAAGCCACACAGTTAAAACCCGGAACGCTTTTACAAGAAAGAATTCGGGGTATTCCGGCAAATATCCAATTAAATATCGGACTTGATGATAATTTAGATAATAATGCTTTGAATCAAGCTAGACAAGCATTTCAAGGAATCAACCGCGTATCTGCTTTACCTTTGAGAGAGCGAGAAGTGCAGTATATTTTCGGTAAGATGACTAAAGCGAGATACCGGGAATTACAAAAAAATCGGGTTGCGAATCTTCCACAAGTGGGTAGCTATGGATTATTCTTAGCAGCATTAGACGGAATTGTACCTAAATCTTTTGATGATTCGGGTGAAACGGTTACAGCAGCAATCAAACGTTTAACACCGAAATTTAAATCGCTTTTAGCAGCAAGAGTTGTTAAACAAATGCTGGGTAATACGAATACTTCAAAAATCAAAGTTACCGCTTCCATGAATATAGCAGGTAGCCAAAAAGTTGTTAGCGAAACCTTTCCGGTTAGAGGTTTTTATCAACAAAAAAATCCAAATCAAACCCCAGTTAAAAAACCAGTAATTACAGAAAACGGTATTCCTAAGTTACCCCTCGGAACTCAAGTTGCTTTTGAATTAGAAAATCTTGAATCCCAACCGCTTTATGTGAGTATTTTAGTTATAGACTCAGCAGGTGAAATGGCGGTAATATTCCCTAATGACTGGGGTGTTTCTGAAGGTGCAGCATTATTAAGAGCGGGTGAGAAGCGAACAATCCCCAGTCAAAATGACGGTTTTAAATTGACAGTTGGTGAACCATTCGGAATCACAGAAGCATTAATTATTGCTAGCACAAATCCGCTACGAAATTCTCTTAAAGTACTTAAAGATGTAGCTAGTAGAGGTAACAGAAGCCGCGGACCAATTGCTCCTAGTGAAGATGAGTCTTTAGATGTAGCAGATAAACTACTTGATGATTTAGATGCTGCTACTCGCGGTGGTTTAAATGTTGAAGGAGTTGAGTTACCAGCAGGAGTGCGGGGAGTCGATACCAACAAACTCGCAGCAATGGCGATCGCCTTTGAAGTGGTTAGTTGAATTTACTTATTTAATAGAAGCTATTAAAGAATATTTTTTTACTAAAATATTCGTATGTAATTCGCGGCTACACAAGCAAAACCCAGCGACCTGGGTTAAAATCAGCTAGCCCAGGTCGCCGGACTTTGCCTGTGTAGTAACAGCAATAAAGCGTCGGATACTTTTAAAGCATCCTCTACGCAGTTTCCAATGATGGAAAATGTGGTTTTATTGATTCAACCCAAGTAGCGATACGCTCATCGGTTTTCTCGCTTTCATTAACTTCATCAATAGGTAGACCAATAAATTTACCATCGCGAACAGCGAAGGAATATTCATATGTATAGCCGTCGGTAGGAATTTCACCGACAAGAGTTGCACCCAATTTCTTGAAATGGTCGTACAAGGTTCCTAATGCACTAACGAACTGTTCACCGTGGCTTGCATGGTCTCCAGCACCGAACAGCGCAATGGTTTTACCTGTAAAATCAGGTTTATCCATTTCCATTTCAAACAAAGGGTCTCTCCAATCATTTTGCACTTCCCCAGAACCCCAGGTAGAACAACCAAAAAGCAAATGGTCGTATTCAAGCATTTCATCAACGCTGGTGAAATCTTCCTCCATGCTGAACAAATCGCATAGTTCTTCACCAAAATGCTCGTGTATTTTAGTAGCGATTTCCTCAGTGATACCGGAAGTGCTACCAAAAAAAATAGCCATCTTTGCCATAATTAAAGCTCCTCTGGGTTAAGCAATAAACTATTTTGTGCTTTGTTTGCGTGCGGATTTTAGCTTCAGAGATTCCCAGAGCATGCTCAATTTTAGATTAATACCCATTTCACGATTTGATGATAAAAATCCAAAATTGATTCGTCACAACATTATTCCAAACTACATTTAGAATTATTACAATGTTGTAACAGATATGACGAAACGTTTGGAGTTAGGAATTAGAAATTAGGAGTTAGGAATTATCTCCTAATTACCAAGTATCAATTACCTATTCCCAACCCCCAATACCTTATTCCCAATCCCCAATTCCCTATTTCCAACCACTTCTGATTTTTGCGTTTCCCAAAAATGTAAAATTTGCTTTGTGACTATTTCAGGATAAAAATAGTGGAAAAAATGACCTCCTTGGGGACATTTCCACAGAACATCTTCTGTTTTTAAGTATTTTTTCCATTCATGAAAATCTGGATAACCTAAAATCATATCAATTTGTCCGCCACAAACCATTAATGGTACCGAAACCCCCTCTAAAGGCAAACTTTCGGTTTTTAATATTGAATGCATTAACGGTAAATTTTCTAAATCTCGATAAAAATTATCAATTAAATTGTACAAACAACAGGGATATTTATTTCTAAAAACGTTATTAAGAGTATTTAATAAAGCTTCTGTTTTACTGAGAGTATATATTTGTCGCTGTTGATAATAGTTTACGTGCCAAGTTTTTGCCGGTTGTGCTGCTACTGAAAGTAAAGTTAAAGACTTCACAAGGTGAGGGTATTGACGAGCAAGCATTAATGCAATTGTTCCACCAATTCCATGACCAATTAAATTAACAGGAACCTCTTTGGTTTGAAGATAGCTATGTAATAATTCAACCGCTGTATCAATACAGGCTGGTTCATCCAATGTTTGAATATATTCCCACCCTGAAATATTTGTATAATTGATTAGCTTATTTACTAAAGGTGTACTTAAACTTCTCAAAGAAGGACTACCACTCACCCAAATAGCTTCACCGTATATAGACATACCAAGTTCCTTAAAGCAAGATTACATCAACAACCAATAACTATTCTCAACAAACGCATTGCCCCAAATTTTGTTTGTAGTTGCGCTTTAGCGCCAATTATTTCGAGCAAAGACAGTACAAATACAAACCTTTTTTCCTCATGCTTTAATTAAACAATAAAAAGTTAATGAGGATTAATTGCAATAAACATTAATTTAATATTATTCGATACAAAATTAAAAAAAGTTCTAGTATTACAAATTAGATAAAAAAAATGAAATGTTAGTTACATTTTGCTGAAATAGTAGTTGGAATCCGGAATTTTTTGGAATTAGCTTATCTTTGCGTAAGTTCTATAAACCTCACCCACTTCCCCTATTCTTATTAAGGCTACGGTATACACACAAATCTGAAAATCCTACCTGGAAGCGGGTTTTGGATTCAGATGAAAATCGCTCAAAACCAGCGACAACTACGAGCTTGATAATATTTGGACTGTTTCAATCCCGTTTCCGGGATTCATTAATAAGAAACTTCACCCAACCAATAACCATTGAAGCAGAAAATATGTTTCAATCCCGTTTCCGGGATTCATAAATAAGAAACATTCTTTTGCCATTTCTCTATACTGCTAATGGTTGTTGGTTTCAATCCCGTTTCCGGGATTCATAAATAAGAAACCCGAAAATAGATTATAGTATTTATATAGTCAAAAACAGTTTCAATCCCGTTTCCGGGATTCATAAATAAGAAACTTAAGATAGAAGTCTGTGGTGATGTACCGATAGAATGTTTCAATCCCGTTTCCGGGATTCATTAATAAGAAACTTATTCTTCAGAGGTCATAGGTTTTTTATCGTTATAGTTTCAATCCCGTTTCCGGGATTCATTAATAAGAAACTGTAAAGTGAACTTGGTTGGGGTTGTCCCTGACTCGTTTCAATCCCGTTTCCGGGATTCATTAATAAGAAACCAGTCTTCTGACTCATTCTTCCAAGGTATTGAAATCGTTTCAATCCCGTTTCCGGGATTCATTAATAAGAAACCGTTCCAATGTTGCATTAAGATTGTCATCGTTTATGTTTCAATCCCGTTTCCGGGATTCATTAATAAGAAACTATATGGCGAATGTTGCGCCAACTGAAGAATGGGCACGTTTCAATCCCGTTTCCGGGATTCATTAATAAGAAACAGCTTTCAGTCAATTATATGCTGAAATAATCAGTTCGTTTCAATCCCGTTTCCGGGATTCATTAATAAGAAACCTTATCCTGATCGTCATCAGGTGGTGGCGGTTGGTCGTTTCAATCCCGTTTCCGGGATTCATTAATAAGAAACAATTTGGGCTGCGACCTAGGTACGTTGTTCTTAAGGGTTTCAATCCCGTTTCCGGGATTCATTAATAAGAAACGAAGAATGCCAGCCCAGTTTTACACGGTCACAGTTCGTTTCAATCCCGTTTCCGGGATTCATTAATAAGAAACGACTTATAGTATCTTAGGTAGAGACATTAGAAATCCGTGTTTCAATCCCGTTTCCGGGATTCATTAATAAGAAACATTTGTTTTGCATCCATTTGTTGTGCGGGTTGCTGTTTCAATCCCGTTTCCGGGATTCATTAATAAGAAACAATAGCGGGTTTTTTTTATGGATGGTTAGTTAAAGTTTCAATCCCGTTTCCGGGATTCATTAATAAGAAACTTCTGCGGGAAATGATGCAGGGTTAGAAATAGATAGAACGGGGTTTCAATCCCGTTTCCGGGATTCATTAATAAGAAACCCGGATAAAGCAAATCATTAGTTATTGATATGCGGTGTTTCAATCCCGTTTCCGGGATTCATTAATAAGAAACTCCGCCATCTGAAACCGAATAACAGAGCGATTTCCACAACCGATTTTGACGGGGGAGATAAAAAACCCCATTTCAGCGATTGAGGAACATTGAAACAAAAGTGCATGAAACTCTGAAACTATTTTATTGTCAAGGTTCTGGCGTTTTGACGGGACATCGGGGTTTTCGCTCCCGCTTTCCCCCGTCAGAAAAAGCATAATTCAATCAGAGCTATTTTGTCGATAACTAAATTTTTTTTGACTAATTTTGAATCTACTCAAATCCCGACCAGGATTGCAATTTAGGGTAATGTAACTTTTTTTATACATGCCAAATCAGAGATGTTATCAATTTTTGACTACGACTTTTCAGAATTTGCCATTACCTTAGATTTATCGAGATTTTCAAAACTAACTGTGATGAAAATTCAATTACAACCTCTCTACTCCCAATTGAATCCAGGATTGGAGAATTGTCCGCTTGGATGCAAACAACAATGTATTGTATCTCAAAAAGCTCCGACTCTTAAACCTCCTACGGGTAGTAGTTGTCCGCTTTCTTCTCACCAAGCAAAAACTTGTGCTGAGGTAATTGATGGAAGTGCTGAAATTATTTTTAATACTTCTGCGACTGGTGATGGTAAGTCTTTGGGGGCTTATTTACCTGGATTGATTAATCCTAAGTTTCGGATGGTTTCGCTGTATCCAACTATTGAGTTAACGGTGGATCAAGAGCGTCAGTTGAAAAACTATTGTCAGTGGTTTGGAATTACCGGAAAGAAACAAATTGATAGTCTGTATGGTGCGGAGTTATCCCGAAGAGCGGAAAATTCTGGTCGGGGAGGAAAGTTTAATGAAATATCGCGGGTACTAATGGTAACTCGTTTTATTCTTGCTAATCCCGATATTTTTCAGTTAGTTATCCACGGAAGATATTATCATCCTGCGAATGAAGGAAACTTGCTGGCTTTGGCTTTAGCGCAATATCCGACGCTGTATCTGCTGGATGAGTTTCATATTTTTGGAGTACATCAGGAAGCTGCTATTCTCAATAGTCTGATTCTAATTCGCAATACTCGACAAAAGAAAAGACCGATTAAAGTTTTATTTACCTCAGCGACTCCGAAACCAAGATTTATTGACAAGTTGAAGCAAGCGGGGTTTCGGGTAAAGGAGGTTTCGGGAGTTTATCACGGCGAAAATTCGGATGGATATCGTCAAATTGCTCAACCTGTAGAGTTGGAGTTTGTGGAACTCAAAGATACTGATTGTTGTTCGTGGTTATCGGAAAATTCGAGTTTAATTAAACATATTCTGCTAGCGGAAGGGAAAGGAAGAGGGTTAATTATTGTTAATTCTGTGGCTGTAGTTTCCCAAGTTGTGCATAGGCTATCGGATTTGTTTGGAGGTGAGGTTGTTGTTTTAGAAATCAGCGGTAGAGTTGACGGGAAGGAACGAAAGATTACTCGTCAGCAATTGGATACTGCTGAAAAACCCGTTCTGATTGTCGCGACCTCTGCTGTTGATGTCGGTGTCGATTTCGATATTCATCTGCTGATTTTTGAAGCTAGCGATTCAGCTACTTTTATTCAGCGGTTGGGACGTTTGGGTCGTCATCAGGGATTTAATCATTATCAAGCTTTTGCATTAATCCCCGGTTGGATGCGCTGGATTGTTCCACAGTTGCGGAAACTTGTTGAACCAGGGGAATCTGTTGATAGAAGTCGTTTTCGAGAGGAGATTATCGAGCAAGTTTTCAATTCTCCCCAGGAACATGAAGAGTATCGCAATTATTGGGGTGGTTTACAGGCTCAGGGAATGTTATACGCTATTGAAGGTGGAAATGTTTCTAATAAATGGGAACGAAAAGAACGTGCGACTGTAACTCAAGATTTACGGGACAAGATTACTCAAGATTTAAGAAAAGTATACGGTGAAAGGCTGGATAAAAAGCGCGGACATTGGTTGGTTTTGGGGAAAGAGAAAACGGGTCAAGTTGTTCAACAAGAACTATTAAGGTTTCGTGGTGGTTCGGATTTACAAGCAGCTGTTTGGGAAGTTGATAAGTCTCGTTTCTATAGTTATGACTTACTCAGATTGCTTCCCCATGTAGAGATTGAAGTTATTGACCGCAAAACTTTTTTAGAAAATGCTGTAAAACATCAACATTCAGAAACCGAATTTCCCGAAAACTACACTCAAATTTACCTGAAAGTTAATTCATGGTTAGAGCAAAGATACGACATCGAACTCGATTGTGAACTCGGAACAGATGAATTGACGGTATGTACGTTAACTTTGATAGATACAGTCAGTATTGAAGGACATCCCCAAAGTCCGCAGTTGAGGAAACATCTGAGCAAAAATAAATTATTAGCTTTTCTGGTTCCCTTATCTCGTCAGCATCCTACGATTTGGGATATCAAAAATATTCTGCGTCTTAATCCTAACTTTGGTTTGTATCTACTCACAGATGCTGACGAAGAATCATATGCTTGTGCTTTCAATCAGGATGCTTTGCTTTTAGAAGCTTTGAAATGGAAACTCAAACGCTGTCAGAGGGTGAAAGCTTATGTTTATTGATTCTTGCATTAAATCACTGAAACCTCATCCTGTCCTAACGGACATCCTTCTCGTTGTTAAGGAGAAGGAAAAATTACTCCCTCTCCCTTAACAAGGAGAGGGAAAGATTTACCACAGGTAAAGCGAGGGTGAGGTTCTTCATCAATTACTAATTATTTATGTATACACTACTGCAAAACCTACTTATCGAAACCCTTGACGAAGAAGAATCAATTTTAAGGGAATTTATCAACAATATCTTACCAGCTTTGGAACGAGAATTTGCTTTAGTTCCCGCTCTTGGTGGTGTTGAAAAGAATTTCGCGAATAAAGCAGACCAAAGTTTATTGGTTCACGTTCTTAATGGTTTGCTGGTTGCTTGGAATCTCAGCAATAATTTAGCAGAACCTCTGTCGGATATCGAACAACGATTGCTCTGTTTGGGTTTCACTCTCCACGATTATGATAAAGCTTTGCACAACCGTGGTGAAGAGAGTCCGAAAGCACATGAAGTGTCGGAGATTGTGCGAGTTTGTCAAAAACTTGCAATAAAACTTGACTTTCCCGAATTTTGGCAAGATTGGGAAAACTACATTTTAGATATCTGTTATCTAGCTCAAAACACTCAAAAGAAGAAGGGAAGTAATCGTATAGCTTCTAATTGGGAAAATGACGAACTGGAATTGCAATTAGATAATTTAGAACTTGACCGTTTGTGCGAACTAATGACATTTGGTGATATTGCAGTTCACATGAATAATCCAGCAGATATCGTTACTAAAAGGGGTGGTAAACGTCTGGAAGATTGTTTGGGGAAGTTAGGACTCGACCACAATAAATTAGTTTATCATCGATTGCGAGATTCTCGGGGATTGCTAACGAATCAAATTCACCATGCTATTGTTAATTTTACTCAAAAATGCGATTGGCAACCGATACTTTATTTTGCTCAAGGAACGGTTTATTTAGCTCCTGAAAATGTTGATATTCTGAGTATAGAAGAAATTCAAGAATTCGTTTGGGAAAATATTATTCAAGGAGATGCTGAGAGTAATATTAGAGGATTAGAAGAACAGTTTCGCAATGGTGATGTTGGTTTTATTCGCAGCGGTAAAGGTTTAAAAATTGCTCCTTTAACTAGGGAATTATTTTCACCCGCTCAACTTATCGGTTTACTTCCCGATGTGTTTATCGGGACTGTTAAAAATATTAAAAATCCTGCCACACCGAAAAGACTTGAAAAATTAACTTTAAATGATGAAAAACGTAAATTCTTAGAACAGGGTGCAGATGTTTGGTCTGATAGATTAGCTGAGTTAATTATTTTTGTCCAAAAAGAGTTTTTTGCAGGGAATGAGGAATATATAAATTGGATTTTGAATAGATTAAATTTGCAAAATGAGATTTCCTTGGAAGAAACTAAAATTCAAAAGGGAGGAGTTAATTATGGTTGGTATCAAGCCGCAGCAAGTTATATTGCTAAAACCGAACTTGATAGACATCCGAATTCCGAAGAATTATCAAAGTTTTTCCAAGAATTTGGTGAAGGAATAGCGGAATGGGCAACAGAAAATAGCTTACTTCCCCAACATCAAAATCCGACTTATCAAGCAGTATGTGATTATTTAGCAGATTATTTAGAAATTAGCGGATGGGAACGAGAATCAATAAAATTTACAGACGAATTAGCAGCTTATACAGCAGCGAAATTTAAAAATAAAGCAATTTGCTCCTTAAGTTCGGGAGAATTTGCAGCAGAAGACCAATTAGAATCAGTAGTCTTATTTAAACAACAGCAATATAGTAATAAAAATGCTTTGGGAGGAAGACGAATTAAACGAGGGATTTCTAAAATTTGGTCGCTGGAAATGATGATGCGTCAAGCTTACTGGGCAGTACCCGCAGGAAAATTAGAAGACCAGCGACCGATATTTCTTTATATTTTCCCAGCTTATGTTTATTCACCTCAGACAGTAAGAGCCATCGGTAGATTAGTTAAAAAAATCAAAAAAATCAATCTTTGGGAAGTTTGTAAACAATGGCGAAAAGCCGAAATGAAGTTTAGTCAATTACAGTATTTACTAGAAGAAGAAAAAGAACCAAAATCGGGACGTTATCAAAATAAATATGATTTGAGAGAGTTGCCGTTTATGGCAATGACATATACCAAAACCAGAGGTAACACAGATACAGATGCTTGGGTAGAGCCTGCATTTATTAGTCTTATCTTACCAATACTTTTTGGCGTTAAAGTTGTAGCAACACCAAGCCCAGACCCAATTTATTTTAGCGATGAAGAATTTCTCGAATCAGTAAGGCTAGATGGTGTTGCAGGATTTTGGAATATTTTAGGATTAAAAAATGATTTACGGTTACAAGAATTAGAAGCAGCGTTTCAGCTTTTATTAATAGCCTATAGTTTGCATTTAGAAACTCGCAGTTCTCCACCAGATGCAAAATGGCAAGCATTAAATGGAACAGTTAGAGAGGTGAAAACTAATGTATTGAACGTATTCGCTTTAGCAAATAAAAAATTACGAGCAGATAAAAGAGATGCAAGCAATCAAGAAGTTTTACGTTATTGGAAATACGCGGAACAGTTATCAGTTAATAGTGAAAGAGGTAGGTATTTAATGGAATTAATGAAAAAATTGGTAGAAGAATACAGAATATTTTATCAAGCGAGTTTGAGCGAATCTAGTCACACAATTCTACTTCCAATATCTAAAGCTTTAGAAATAATTTTAAGCGTTCCTCAACAACTTGATAATGAAGATGTAATTATGCAAGGTTCCGGACAATTAAGAGATGCAATCGAGCGTCAAGAAATTTATAAACGTCCCATTATTGCGAATAAATCAGTTGATTACAGCACCAGACAAGAACAAGAAATTACAGCCATTCATGCATTTATGACAACCTGCGTTAAAGAATTATTTTTGGGACTTTATCAAGGAGATAGAGCATTACTCCAAGAAAACCGCAACCGTATCAAATCCGGTGCTGAATTCGCTTACAGGTGGTTAGCTTTGCAAGAAAAATCCAAACCAGAAACTAATAATTAACCCCATAACTTATGTAGAGACGTAGCAGTGCTACGTCTCCCAGCAATTCCCGAAAAAGCGAACCACTATCTCTGTTGTTTCGCAAGATAACAGGTTAAATAACCGAATTCAATTTGAATGATTCGTTATTTCCGAAACCTCGGGAGACGTAGCAGTGCTACGTCTCTACAAACCCTCGGAATTTATGCGGTGAACCACTATTCTTGACTAAAATCAAAAGGAAACTAAACAATGACTATTCTCGAAAATATCAAGTCTCAATTCTCTACAGCTTTCCCTCGTCTAGCATCTGGAAAGTACATTCACTTTATCATGCTGCGTCACAGTCAATCTTTCCCGGTGTTTCAAACTGACGGAATTCTCAATACAGCTCGTACTCAAGCTGGGTTGGAACATTCAGAACAAATGAGCCGTTTGGTGATGTTTAAGCGCAAGCAGACAACCCCTGAAAGACTTGCGGGAAGGGAATTATTGCGGTCATTGGAGATTACAACCGCCGATAAGGAAGATAAAGATAAATATTGCGAATATAGCAGCGAAAAGGCTTGTAAAAAGTGTCCTGACTGCATTCTGTATGGATTTGCAATTGGTGATAGTGGTTCGGAACGTTCAAAGGTCTATTCGGATTCCGCATTTTCTCTGAGTTCATACGAACAAGCTCACCGGAGTTTTACCTTCAACGCAACCTTTGAAGGAGGTACCATGAGCGAAGGTGGAGAAATGCGGAACTCTATCAACGAACAAGACCATATCTTACCAGAAGTAACCTTTCCCACGGTCGAAACTTTGCGGGACTGTACTTATGAAGGTTTTCTTTATGTATTAGGAAATCTATTGCGAACCAGACGTTACGGAGCGCAAGAATCTCGCACCGGAACAATGAAAAATCATCTTGTCGGAATTGCTTTTTGTGATGGTGAAATTTTTAGTAATTTACATTTTACTCAAGCTCTTTACGATGCTTTAAAAGGTGATATAAATGCTCCTGTCGGTGATATTTTAATTCAAGCTAATACCGTGTCCAAAGAATTAATTAATTCAGAACCAGTGCGGAAGAAAAAGATTATTTTTGATTCAGATTTAGAAGAATTAATTGCCGAAGTAAACGCTATTTATCAAAATGAAGATGATTTACAAGAAATTATCACAGCACTTTCCGAACAAACAAAATCTTATGCTTCTACATTTGGAGCATTAATGAAGAAAAAGAAGGTTAAAGGTTAGAGGTCAAAGGTCAAAGGTGGGAATAGGTAATTGTCATTTTTCTTCCCCCTCTTCCCCCTCTTCCCCCTCTTCCCTCTCTCCTGATAACTGTTAACTGATAACTGTTCACTGAAATGTCTTTATACCACTGTTTACTTACACTACACGATAACGTTTTTTTCGCAACTAGAGAAATGGGTATTCTTTATGAAACTGAAAAGTATTTACATAATTGGGCTTTGAGCTTTGCTTTATTTAATGTTAACTACATTCCCCATTGTTACCGTCTTCAGGGAGAAAGGGCACAAAAACCAACTTATTTAGATGAGAATTCAGAACAGAATTTACTACATCTAAATCAAGCTGATATTTATGTGTTTCCCGCACAGCCGATAATTTGGTCTTATCAGGTAAATACTTTCAAAGCTGCTCAAGTTTCTTATTACGGAAAATCAAAACAGTTTGGTGATAAAGGTGCCGAAAAAAATTATCCAATTAACTTTGGTAGAGCAAAAGAATTGGCTGTTGGTAGTAAATATCGTACTTATATTATTGCTCCCGATGATATCAAGTTTCCTAAATGGATACGTTTGGGAAAATGGTCTGCAAAAATCAAAGTTGATATTATCAAAATTCCAGATTGGGCAATTCAAACTGAATCAAAAACTTACATTTGCAATCATCCCTTAAATCCTTTAGATTTATCTACAAACACCAACTTACTTTTGTACAATCGTATCGTCATGCCACCAGTAAGTTTGATAAGTCAAGCTCAATTAACCGGAGAATATCTAAAATCCAATCATAGTAAATCAGATAATAATTGGGAAACTTTAAAAAGACAATATCCCGAACTACCAAACCAATTAACTTTACCAATAGGGGCATCTTATGGAGCTAGAAACACTGTTGCAGCCTAAACAAACTTCGAGTTTGCATTCATTAGTGGTAGAATTAGCTGCTGCCGATAAAGGAAGAATACCCGCGACTCTTTCAAGAGCAATTCATGCTTTGGTATTGCAATGGTTGCATCAAGCTTCCCCCGAAATTGCCGAATCGGTACACGAAGCGCAAGTTTCACCGATGAGTTTATCTGGTTTAATGGGAAATCGTCGTCACAAAGGAAGTCAACCGGGAGATAATTTCTACTTTCGCATCTGTTTATTAGATGGAAGTTTAATCGAACCTTTACTTACAGGATTGCAGCAACAAGAAAGAAAACCCATCATCCTGGGAAAATTTCCTTTCGTCATTCGCAATATCTACACCTTACCCGGAACCCATCATTTAGCAGGAGCAACAGATTATAGTTTGCTAGCTAAAACCCCCGCTTTAACTAAAAACATCGAATTAGACTTTCTTTCTCCCACCAGCTTCAAACAATTACAAAATATCCAAACCTTTCCCTTACCCGAATTAGTATTTGGTTCGCTGTTCCGGAAGTGGAATAGTTTTGCACCAGAAGAATACAGATTTCCCGATATCCAATGGACGGGATTGGTATCCGCTTACGAACTCAAAACCCAAGCATTGAAAATGGAAAGTGGAGCCGAAATCGGCGCACAGGGTTATGTTAAATATCGGTTCAAAGACGAGCAACAAATCAAAATTGCCAATATCCTCGCAAATTTCGCCTTCTTTTCAGGAGTCGGACGTAAAACTTCCATGGGAATGGGGCAGGTGAGGACAGTTAACAGTTAACAGTTAACAGTTAACAGTTATAAGTTGTTCACCCGGAGGGTGTGGATCGTCAGTGAACAGTTATCAATCCAAAATCCAAAATCTAAAATCCAAAATCATGAATTACTTACCATTAGCCTACCTAAACGCTTGGGAATATTGTCCCCGTCGGTTTTACCTGGAACATCAATTAGGAGAAATGGCTGACAACGAACATATTATTATCGGTCGCCATTTACACCGCAATATTAATGAAGAAGGTACGTGTATTGAAGGCGATACAATCATCTATCGTCAACAGTGGGTGTGGAGTCATAATCTTTTAATTAAGGGAATTATCGATGCTGTTGAACAGAGAGATGAAAAGCTGATTCCTTTGGAATACAAAAAGGGAAGGATGAATAATCATATCAATGACCATTTTCAACTTTGCGGTGCGGCTTTATGTTTAGAAGAGCGGACTGGTAAGACTATCACCGAAGGTGAAATTTTCTATCATGCTAACCGTCGTCGCGAAAAGGTTGAGTTTACACCAGCGTTGCGTGAAGCTACTCAAAATGCAATTCAAGCGGCTAGAGATGCTTTGACGAAATCAATTCCAGCCCCTATCGATAATTCTAAAAAGTGTCGAGACTGTAGTTTGAAAGGTATTTGTCTGCCTAAAGAAGTTAAAAAATTACGTTTGGAGACCTCACCCCGTCCTTACGGACACCCCTCTCCTTGATAAGGAGAGGGGAAAGAAGATATTGACTATTAGTTTTAAGGTTTAATTATGTCTGTACTTTATATAACGCAACCCGATGCAATTTTAAGTAAAACCCACGAAGCTTTTAAAGTTGCTCTCAAACAACCCGACGGTAATTGGAGCAAACATACCGTTCCCGCTCAAACTGTTGAAGAAGTTGTATTGATGGGAAATCCTCAAGTTACCGGAGATGCTTTAGTTTACGCTCTGGAATTAGGAATGCCAATTCACTATCTTTCTTACTTTGGAAAACATCTCGCTTCTACATTACCCGCTTATTCCCGCAACGGACAATTAAGACTGGCTCAATACGCTGCACACTGTGACGAACAACGTAAGTTAGAAATAGTCAAAACAATTGTTACAGCCAAAATTCACAATCAGCATACCGTTCTCTACCGCTACGGACAAAAAGACAATCCTCTCAAAGATAGAAAACAGCTAGTCCAACAACAAAAAACCATTGATGAAGTTAGAGGAGTTGAAGGTTTAGCAGCCAGGGAATATTTTGCTTGCTGGTCGGAAATATTACCCGAGGGCTGGACTTTTGACGGTAGAAATCGCCAACCACCCACGGACGAAATTAACTCGTTGCTAGGATTTGCTTATGGATTATTACGAGTCCAGGTCACAGCAGCAGTACACGTCGCAGGATTAGACCCTTATATCGGTTATCTCCACGAAACCACCAGAGGTCAACCATCTATAGTGCTAGATTTAATGGAAGAATTTCGTCCCTTAATTGCCGATACCTTGATATTTGCAGTTATTCGTCACAAAGAAATCAAACCCAGCGACTTTACCGAAAGTTTGGGAGCATATCGACTCAGCGACAAAGGACGTAAAAACTTCCTCGAAGCATGGGAAAGAAAAATGAACGACGAATTTAAACATCCCAACTTCGGTTATCGCTGCAATTACAGACGAGCGATTGAATTACAAGCTCGTTTATTAAGTCGTCATTTGCAAGAAGGAATTCCTTATAAAGCTTTGACCAGAAGATAGAAATTACTTAACAGTTGATTGCATTTAATTTGACGAGTTTTCTTACAAACCCGCTCGGGGTTGCAAACCCCAAGCTAATAGCCCAAGTCCTATGAATAGGACTCAAATACAATTCTTCAGAATCAATGAGATAAAGCATCAATCGTTTATTTCATTAGTTTCAACAGGTTGTAGAGACGTAAAATTTTACGTCTCCCGAAGATTGCGGAAAAAACAAACCAGTCAAAATTAATTGGGTATCCCAGAAAGAATATTCCGCAGTTGTGGAACATTTTACAAAACTTCAAGAGAACCATGAAAACACCCTTTTACTTAATAATTTACGATTTACCAGACAACAAAAAAGCCAATAAAAGACGCACAAGACTGCATAAATTGCTTTCGGGTTACGGGGAATGGACGCAATATAGCGTGTTTGAGTGTTTTTTGACGAAAATTCAGTTTGCTAAACTCAAGGTACAGATAGAACAATTGATAAAACCGCAAGAAGATTCAGTTCGTATCTATATATTGGATGCTTATTCGATTCGGAAAACAATTACCTACGGTTCCGAACAACCCAGAGAGAATAAGACTATAATTTTGTAAAAGTCTGCTAAACTAATTTTTGACGGGGGAAAGCGGGGTCGAAAACCCTGGAGTCCCGTCAAAACGCCAGAACCTTGACAATATAATAGTTTCAGAGTTTCATGCTCTTGTGTTTCAATGTTCCTCAATCGCTGAAATGGGGTTTTTTAATTACCCCGTCAAAATCGGTTGTGGAAATCGCTCTGGTCAACGGTTTTGGGTGACGGAGTTTCTTATTTATGAATCCCGGAAACGGGATTGAAACAGTCATTTAGACCAAAAATTAAATTTTGCTCTACTTGTTTCTTATTTATGAATCCCGGAAACGGGATTGAAACTTTTGTTCAATCATTGTAGGGAGGGAAGATATTAAGTTTCTTATTTATGAATCCCGGAAACGGGATTGAAACTTTCAGCATTTCCTGAGCAACAATATAATCTGCATCGTTTCTTATTTATGAATCCCGGAAACGGGATTGAAACACCAAGCCTCTAACTGCAACTCAAAACTTGTCTGCGTTTCTTATTTATGAATCCCGGAAACGGGATTGAAACCTGTCTCCCCCTTCTTGTCCCAAACAGTGCCAAGAGTTTCTTATTTATGAATCCCGGAAACGGGATTGAAACCTTAGTTTTAGCTAAGCCTCAGTCGGCGTAAACCACTGTTTCTTATTTATGAATCCCGGAAACGGGATTGAAACATGGTATCTAACGGCAGCTACAGAGCTGCTAGGGGTTTCTTATTTATGAATCCCGGAAACGGGATTGAAACGCTATTCATCCAGTGATTATCATTTAAACCTTTACAGACAAGTTTCTTATTTATGAATCCCGGAAACGGGATTGAAACTCCAGAATTTAGCTCTAAAATGATGCTCGTTGGTGTTTCTTATTTATGAATCCCGGAAACGGGATTGAAACCAAACAAAGAAAAATCAATAAAGATGAATTCAAAAAGTTTCTTATTTATGAATCCCGGAAACGGGATTGAAACAGAACAAAGCTACAGCCCTTACACTGCAACTGTTATGTTTCTTATTTATGAATCCCGGAAACGGGATTGAAACTAACCTGTAGACACG
This sequence comes from Calothrix parasitica NIES-267, assembly GCF_002368095.1. Classification (GTDB taxonomy): domain Bacteria; phylum Cyanobacteriota; class Cyanobacteriia; order Cyanobacteriales; family Nostocaceae; genus Rivularia; species Rivularia parasitica. The sequence goes on from NZ_AP018227.1 coordinate 4,301,224, forward strand.
GGTTAATTCCCGTGTTTCGAGTTTCTTATTTATGAATCCCGGAAACGGGATTGAAACAAGTAGCTTGGGGTGATTATCAAAAATTAGGTCGTGTTTCTTATTTATGAATCCCGGAAACGGGATTGAAACGACAATTCTTTTTTATAGCTTTAGAAGAATTAAAACAGTTTCTTATTTATGAATCCCGGAAACGGCATTGAAACTTGTTGTAATCAACATATAATACAGATGATAACCAGAAACTAGATTGAAACAACCATAAGCAAAATAAGCGAATATAGTGAGAAATAATAAAGCGCGACCGTAGTTTGTGTCTACAATCGCGCTTTACTATCAGATTTATTTAGATTGATGTTATTTCAGATACTCCTCAAATTGAGCTATATATCCTGGAAACGGAATTGAAAAAATGATTATTTTTGTTTACGAATACGTCTTTCTAGTTCTGCTTCTGCTTCCTCAACTGACATGGGAACTGAATCACCAGAAGCAGAACGTTTTCTATCTACATAAGTGTAAAAGGCTTGTTTATCTTCTGGATGCTGTCTAACATAAGTCAATAACTCTGCATCTGGCATTGTTTCATAATTAAGCTGGCTCATTTTATTAACACCCCCCCATTTGGGAATATTTCAATCTGTAAGGTTTCTCCAACCAGCATTACAATACAGTTAACACGCTCATCATATCTCACTAAATTGATTGGTTGAAGCAAATTACTTGTTCTTACTGCCATTCGGTAGAGACTCTTTAATTGCTCAGCGGTTGGTTCCATAATTACCCTGTATCAATCAAATTATAAAAAAGCGTCATAGAAATATCAACTTCTATGGCGTTTTTTATTTTGCCATAGAATAATACAAAAAATAATATAATGCTAAGACCAGTTTAAAAAGCATAGTTATCATATTCTGACTATAATATGCCGGGTAAAAACAGCTATAACCAAATTGCATTTGCTATTTCCATCCTTCAGCTATTAGCGGAAAAACCGAGAAAGCGAGATGAATTGTCCAAATTGCTTGATAGTATTCTGGAAAAACAAGGTAAGTCCGAAGGTGATACGATTCAAAAGTTAACTCGAACAATTCGTAAGCTCAGAGATTGTGGGATTGAAATCAAAAGCGCTCCCCATCATCCTTACGAACTTATAGAATCAAATTTTCCCGTAATTCTTTCCACCGAACAACGACAAGCTTTGGCGATCGCCGCATATTTTCTTGCAGATATGGGTTTCTCGAAGGAAGCTAGTCAAATTAAACGTATCGGAAATATTACAGAATCAGATATCCCAGGATTTATTAAAGTTGATTTTAGTCCTCCGGTTGACTATAGCGAGGATAAATTAGAAATTATTGTTCGAGAACTTCAAGATAGATTTTTACAACAGCGTCGCTACACGATTCGCTATCAAAGTAGAAGTGGGGAAAGTCGTATTTGGGATGTTGACCGTTCGGAGTTGCGATTTCATAACGGTACTCTTTATTTATTTGCTTTTATTCCCGATTGGAATTCTTATAGATTTAATTATTGGCGAAATATTGACCAAAATAAGATATTTCGTCTCGATAGAATTGCTAACATTGGTGCAGCATCCGATACTCATTGGATATCTTACGATTTCCCGACTTTGAAATTTAAATATCGGATGAGCGGACAATTATGGAATTATCAACCAAGACGAAAGGATGAAGTGATTACTTGTAAGAATCCCGAAGAAAAATATTGCGATATCGAAGCGACAATTGATTATTGGTTTTGGTTTCGTCAGCGGATTTTGAAATATGGTAAAAATGCTCGGATTTTGACACCAGAAAACTTTGCTGAAGAGATTGAGAAAGAGTATCGGGAGATATTTGAAAGATTGGGGAATGGGGAATGGGTAATTGGTAATAGGTAGGCATAATTAAATATAATATAAAAATTCATACTGCTTCCGGCTTCCCTCTTCTTGATAAGGAGAGGGACTGAGGGTGAGGTTTTATATTTAATTTTACCTAGTTACTTATTATAATCCTTCTAATAATTTTGCTACCTGTTCGGGTGCTGGAAGTTGATTTTTTAGTTCTTGAGGTAACGTAGAAACAATTTGATAAGTTGCGACACCAATAGGTTTATTGGATTCTTTCAGCGCATATTCAACTATAGTTTTATTCTTGGATTTACACAAAATAATTCCAATCGAATCATTTTCTTGAGGTAATCTGACCTTATCATCTAAAGCAGCTAAATAGAATTGCATTTTACCCACATATTCAGGTAAAAACTTTCCAATTTTTAAATCTATTGCTACCAAGCATTTTAAAAGTCGATGGTACAGCAAAATATCAATAAAATATTCCTCGTCACCAACTTCTAAACGATATTGACTACCAATAAAAGCAAACATTCCACCCATTTCTTGTAAAAATGGTTCGACTCTTCCTAAAATAGCTTGTTCTAATTGTCTTTCGCTATGTTCGTCAGCTAATTCCAAGAAATCAAAAGTATATTCATCTTTAATAGCAAGTTTAGCTTGTTTATTTATATCTTTTGGAACTGTTTGCTCAAAGTTAGTTTGGTTTAGTAAAGTTTTCTGATAACTTTGATTCTCAATTTGATGAATTAAAACGTTTTTTGTCCAACCTAATTTCTTAGTCGAACGGATATAAAATTCTCTTTCTAAACTATCTTTACACTTTTCTATAATTACTAAATTATGAGTCCAACCAATTTCTCGCACCATTGGTGCGAGTTTTTCATTCTCAGCATAATTCTCATAAAAAAGTTTCATTCTCCAAAGATTAGAAGTTGAAAAACCTTGTATACCTGGAAACTCGGCTTGTAAATCTTTTGCTAACTGGTTTACTATAGATTTTCCCCAAGTTTCACCCTGTTGACGGGTAATAATTAATTTACCAATATCCCAATACAGCGCGATTAATTCTTTATTAACTACTTTTAAAGCTTCATATTGCGCTGTACGAATGCGTTGCTTGATTTCAATTAATAGTTTTCCGTAATTATTTGCATCTAAATCGGTCATATAATATTTTATTTGTTCGTAGTTGCGCTTACTCTGCGAGAAAGCTCCGCTCATAGCGCCAATCATTTTGAGCGTAGAAGCGCCTATAAATTTATAATATCTCCGAATATTTCATAGTAAAAACTTTAGTAATTATCTCTACATAATTAAAATTAAAATCCTTATTACAAACTTTTATTTAATTTCTTTATTCGTAGTTACGCTTTAACGTTCAACATATTTGGCGCTAAAGCGCAACTACGAACGACTTTTATTTAACTAACTTCATCGCTTTTTCTTTCAATGCTTCTGCTGTCAAACCGTTAAAGTCCATTAATTCTCCTGCGCTTGATGTGGTTTCTCCACGTTTCCAGGATAAGGTGTCGCGCTTGCAGTTACTCCGCAGCATTACGGGTTCCAACATCGCCGGAGCGCCGCCAGTTGCGCCGATTAAGGCATCTCCATCGAAGAATTGAGCAAATTTGGCATCATCCATAAAATCGCCGTCTGGTTGCGAGCAGGTATCCCAAGCTGTATCTTCGGGACGATATAAACGACGGGGATTAATTACGGAAACGATTTTGGAACCAATTCCTGATTTTTGCAAATCTTCTGCTGCTGCAAATACCGGCTTTAACATCATATCGCCAATCACAGCGAATACTACTTTCTGATTTCCGTCGGTTTCTTGCAGTACCACAGCACCATCTTTCAAAGCTTGACGGGTTTGTTCTAAGGTGGTGCGAATGGGTAAGGGTGATTTACTTGCGGTAATTACAATTCCTTTATTCTTTGTAGTTACAGCCCATTCGTAACAAGCTTGAATGCTGTTGGCATCGGTGGGGAATAAGGGGAAAATATTACCGTTACGCATCATGGAAGCAAAGTAAGCTTCGATTTCCGGACGTTGGTGCGTCCATCCGTTGCGTCCCTGTTCTAATGCTCCTGCTGTAAATAAGGTGATTGTGGAAGGTGTTGGACGACGTAATTCTGCCATTGCTTGGGTTACGGTTTGCCAAATTGGTAAACCGTTGATGGCGAAGGATTCATAAGAACACCACAAACTGCGTCCTCCCATCAAGCATAAACCCGCAGCTAATCCAGCACAAGCGTCTTCGCTCAAGGGTTCGTAAACTTGTCCCTGGGGTGCTTGATTGTAAATATCATCTTGGGTGGGATGAATAATTTTTAAAGCTTGGTTGATATTACCAATTCCCGATGCTGCGTTTCCGTCAGCGTTGGTAACTAAGAAATTCTTGTCAGCTTGTCCAACTTTACCAACTAAGGTACCCATCGCAGTAGTGGAAACTTTCGGTTCACCACCAACCGCAAATTCTTGCAAAGGTAATTCACCTATTTCGGGTAAATCTCGCTCAAACTCTGTTACCGCAGTCTTTCCAGCAGGACCACCACCAGCGCGATCGCAATTGTTTCTGACTAATTCCCAAGCTTCCACGGATAGAGCGCGTTTCTTCAGAGCTTCCACCATATGAGGAGCATCTAAAGTATCTTTGGGATAAAGGTTGTGGGATTTGGAACCAGTAGCGTGAACCCCGGAACCTTTGAGTTGCTTAATAATAAATACAGTTAATTTTCCACTCAAAGCTGACTTAGCTGCTTTATCAATTCCTTCCAATACAGCTTTGGTAAACTGCAATCTTTTTTCAAAGGAAAATTCGGTACTATTTACATAATCTCCCGGCTGATTCGTATCGTCAAAGTCCTTAGCATCAACTAAAACAACTTCCTCAAAACCGTTACCAACCCAGTAATTTCCCATCTCATCGTTGGTTTTCAAAGAAACCATACTGTGATGTTCTTGAGAATAACCATTCCACACCAACACGGGAAGGAAATTAGTAACTTGAGGAAAAGCAGTATTGAAATGAGCTATCGAACTCATGATATAGGGTTCACCCAAACCACCATCACCAACGGTAAAGGGAAATAACTTATCGCGATTTAAATAAGCCGCAGCCATTGCAAAATGCTGACCTTGACCCAAAGGTCCAGCAGGTGCGAGAATTCCGGGAATCATCCCCGAAAGGTGTCCGAGCAATCCGTGCTTCTCGCGGAAACGCTCCCGTAACTGCTGCACCGTAGTAATATCCATGTCCTCTAAAGAGCGGTCGAGAAACATAGCGCTATAGAAACCGGGAGCGTGGTGTCCTACTTCAGTAAGAATATTTTTGTGTCCCAACATCACCAAAGCAGCATAAGCTTCTGCTTGAGAAGCAAAACCACCGGGGTGTCCCGAAGCTTTACTTCCAGTAACCTGTAATGTTAAATAACGTAAAGCATCGGCATAAAGTAGAGTTTGGTAAATCGCTGCTTTATCTTGAATATTGCTAATAGCGGTTTTACCTATAGGAATCGCGCTTTCCTTACCGTACTTATCAAAATCGGGTAAAGGTTCCCCAAAATATTGAATACCCTCGCAAAACTTGGGAGCAGATGTAGCCTTTGGTGTTGTTGCAGTCATGCTAATTGCCTAATATACGAATCAATTGTAAATGCAGCTTTGTATATAACAAAAATTTTACAACTTTACGGTTATCGGCGTTTATTGTTATTTCGCAGCCGATGAATAAAGAATCTAAATATAGGATTGGGAAAAAGGGAGAGGGGGTAGAGGGGGTAGAGGGGGAAGAGTGGGTAGAGAATAATTGCTATTTCGTAATTTTTCTAAAATTCTCAGATATACACATAGATACCAAATTTGAAAAATAGAGGTAAAAATGATGGTAATTGTTTTTGCATTAATATTTATTGGCTTGATAGTACTAGTTCTATTGCCATCAAACAATTCCAGTAGAAGAAATAGTTCTCATCATAGTTCCGATAACAATTGGAACAATAACTATATGTATTCCGGTAACGATTATGGTTCGGATTCGGGGAATTCTAACTATTCCGATGCTGGAAGTTCTAGTTCCGATTGCGGTAGTTACGATGGTGGAAGCAGTTTTGGGGGTGGTGATCGTGGTGGTAGTGATTTTGGTGGGTTTTAATTTTTAATTATCGGAGCAAAACTTTTTGAAAATTAACTGTTCCGATATGGGATTATCTTGAAATTCCAGCAGTGTGGAATTAATTTAGTGTTGTCATTCGTTTTGATAATGTATTCCCCAGCCAGATTTATCTTATATTTTGCACCATTCTCAAGTGGCTTAAAGAAACCCGAAATAAGTAGTGAAAGCATCAATATCTCGTTGTAAAATGCCAGAGAAACCGGGAATAGAGCCACTGATGCAAGATGTAGATTTATATGACTTTAGCTCTACCGACTGGGGTTTTCAACTCCAGTTGAGTGGGTAATAAAACCGTTCAATTTGATAGGACAGAACATCAGTATTGATAATCTAAAAATTCAGAGTATATGTATTAAATAAAGACTGTAATTATACGGTTGATATATCCGGTGTTTCACAAGGGCGATCGCCAGACTAAAAACCTTATATAAACTGACTTTGCAAAAAAGATACTAAAATCAAAATTATTATTGTTTGAATGTATAAATCTAACAGATTCAATGTCTCTACCATTTTCTCTCTACGACAAACGTAATTATTCAACCGTAGACGTATTGACAGGATATACAAAATGGTCGCTTACATACGATGAAACAGTTGATAGCAAATTAGATATTCCTTTATTAACAAATCTCAAAACAGTACCTTGGTCAAAAGTCAATAAAGTCCTGGATTTAGGATGTGGAACCGGAAGAATCGGTCAATGGTTAAAAGACCAAGGAATTTTTAATATTTGTGGAATTGATAATTGTTCCGCAATGCTGGAACATTCTGCACTCAAAAATATTTATACTAAACTCGATATTGCACAAATAGCCCAAACTTCAATTCCCGATTGCAGTTACGATTTGATTGTTACATCTCTAGTTATCTGTCATCTTCCCAATCTCAATGCTTTATATACAGAAGTAGCTAGGATTCTACAACCTGGAGGATTATTCGTTCTAATTGATTATCATCCATTCTTTCTACTCCAAGGGATTCCTACAAACTTTGATGATGAAAATGGAGAATCGATTGCAATTGAAAATTTCGTACATTTATTTAGCGACCATATTAATAACGGTTGTCGGGTAAATTTTAAATTATTAGAAATGCAAGAGAGAATTGTTGATTCAAAATGGGTCGAGCAGAAACCGGGAATGGAAAAGTATATCAATCAACCGATTAGTTTTTGTATGGTTTGGGAAAAAGAAGCACAATATCAATGATAAATACTGGAGTGACCAATGGAACCAGAAAAATCAGCCTTAATCGTAATCGATTTACAAAACGACTTTACATTAGAAAATGGTAAAGCTCATGCTTGTACTGCTCAAGTTGATAAACTTATTCCAATAGTTAATAATCTATCAGAAAAGTTTGCTGGTGAAGAAAGACATATTGCTTATTTAAAAACAGAATGGTCTAATCCAATCGTCAAATTACTAACTGGAAATTCCGTGAAAAGAGGAACCACAGGAGCAGAATTTGATAGTCGTCTCAAAATATATAGCGATAATATTTTTACCAAAGGAGATAAAAATTCATTTTCCTGTAGTAATTTTGTTGAATTCCTGGAAAGCAACTCAATTAATCATCTCTATTTGGTTGGATTGGCTACAGATTATTGCATTAAAATAACTTCTGAAAATGCCATAAATAAAGGATATCAAGTAACTGTAGTTCGCGATGCTGTAGCTGCTTATAAATGTGGAGACTATGAAAAATCCTTACAGATATTATCTTCAAAAGGTGTCAATATCATAGCTTCAACTGAAATATCAAAATAATTGATTTAGTTAACACAATTAACTTTGTCTGGAAAAATCATTATTATCAACGGGCCATCAGTAGTAAGAATGCTATACTTGTACAAGTAATAAGACAAGTCTAGCAGATGAGAATAATAACCTTTAGTGAAGCAAGAAACAAACTCAAAGCCATATTAGATCAAGTCGTAAATGATGCCGACTACACTATAATAACTAGGCGAGATGCGGACGATGCTGTAGTAATGTCTCTTGAGTATTTTAATAGCTTACTTGAAACTGTTTATTTATTAAAGTCTCCAGCAAATGCTGCTCATTTAGAGCGCTCTATCAAACAGTACAAACAAGGGGAGATTGTAGAGAAAAGCTTAATAGATGAGTAGTCGCAAATTAGCCTGGACTGATGAAGCTTGGAAAGATTATATTTATTGGCAAAGTCAAGACAAAAAGACTTTGAAAAGAATTAATAAACTGATAAAAGAAGCTAAAAACCTTCCTTTTGAGGGAATCGGGAAACCTGAACCTTTGAAAGAAAATTTATCCGGGTTCTGGTCACGTCGTATTGATGATACTCATCGTCTTGTCTATGCTGTGGATGATGATTACTTCACAATTATTTCTTGTCGCTACCATTATTAGCCGTAGTGTCTAGCAAAATCATTATTATCAACGGACCACCAGGAGTAGGAAAATCTACAACAGCAGAACTTCTTGCTCAATCATTTCAGAATTCGGTTTGCATTCGCGGGGATGATATTAAACATTGGATTGTCAATCGAAATTCCAAAGATTTAACCAAAGGTTTGACTTATATAAACGGTGGAGCTTGCTGTCGAAATTATTTACAAGCAGGTTATGAATTAATCGTTTTTGAATACGTTTTTACCAAAAAAGCTGATGTAGAAAGGTTTATAGAAAATTGTGGAATCAAAGAATCTTGTTTTTTATTTACTTTGATTGCTCCACTATCAATTATTAAACAGCGCGAAAAATTACGTTTTAACCGTAAACCGTTAGGGGAAGCTGTTGATATTGCTTATGATGATATTATTAAAAATAAATCTGACTTAGGTACATTTATAGATACAGAATTTATTTCACCACAGGAAGTTTGTGAATTGATTCATATAAGATGTTTTCCAAAAGCTTAATCATACCAACGCGAAGCAAGCTCGCACAAATGATAAAGCGGTTTAGATAACTCCTTACCTCGCTCATTTAAGTTATAGGTAACTTGTGGTGGAATTGTTGGCTTGTAGTCGCGGTCAACAATACCAATCGCTTCCAACATTCTTAACCTTTCGGTCAGAACTTTAGTTGATATTCCATCGACTTCGCGTTTTAGTTCCCCAAAACGTAACGCTCCTTTCGTATCCAATACCCATAATATATACATCGTCCACCGTCCTGAGATTTGGTTGAGTAATTTTTCTAAGGGAGTAGATTCAGGTTCGGTCATAGTAACAATAGTTTCTTATGAGTTATCGAGTTACTAAATGGTAACTACTTTACTTTATTAACTAATAGCTTTAATGTCTAACTAAATTTTGAAAAATACTCACCGACACTATATAAATCAAAATGAGAAATCAAACTTGGTACGTTGCTTTTCTAATAGGATTGATGTGCATTTTGCGGTTTAGTCTGAGTGCTGTTGGATATGCTGACCCACATTGGTTGATGGAACAACTCAACATTCCAATAGATTCAAACCTGCAAATGCCGTATGTTATGCGTGTTTGGGCAATTAGAGATATTATAATTGCTATACTTGTTGGTTTTGCCAACAAAAGCACAATAAAAACACTTTTATTAGCCTGTATTGCTATTGATTTTACCGATATATTATCTGCACATTTAAGCGGTATGGCAGGGTTATTTAATACATCTGAAACTTGGTCGCTCAAACTAACTGCAATTTTTGCACTTGTTCCAGAAATTATTGCATTGGGATTAATAATTTTTGGCGAAATGCAGGAAAAAATTAAGTTGGAAAAGCAGGTATAGTTATTACTATAATTAATAGTTTATTTTCGGTTGGGTTAGGCATGAAATGAAAAATTCAACTTGTAACGAGAATATTTATTCATCGTGTCGTAACCCAACATCAGCATCTTGAATTTTGCAATAAAATCCTATATCAACCATTAAGCGGACTAGCAACGGTTAATATATAGCCATTCGGGTCTTTAATAGTAAATTCGCGCATTTGGTAAAAAGTATCCATTGGTTCGGCTACTATTTCTGATGTATCGGTAAGGTTTTCGTAAACAGCTTGTGCGTCAATCACTTGTAAATTGAGAGCTACGCTATGACCTATAGAAATTTTGCCTTTAAGACTAGGATACTTATCTTCAATATTTTCAACTGTTTGCAGCATAATATCATTACCTGCAACGCTGATAGTCGCAAAGCAAGCTTTATTGGGATTAGTCTTACTAGGTACGCTCATCTTCGGTTTAGCATCAAAATTTTGTTGATACCAAGAAATAGTAGACTCGATATCGCTAGTGACTAAATTGGGAAAAATAGATTGACTCATAGTAATTCGTTTCTAACATACAAGTGCTTTTGTACTATAGCAAGTTTTATTTAGAAACGATTAGAAAACATTAATTAGACCTAAACTAAGTTACAAAGAAGAATCAAAATGCTTGAATTACGACCTATTTGTGAAAACTGTAGAAAATTATTACCTCCCGATTCTTTAGAAGCTCGGATTTGCTCTTTTGAATGTACCTTCTGTCGAACATGTGTCGAGGGAATCCTTCAAAATGTATGTCCTAATTGCGGTGGTGGTTTTGTTCCTAGACCGATAAGACCTAAAAATAATTGGAAAGATGATAATCATCTGGGTAAGTATCCTCCTACAAATCAGCATACGCATCGTCAAGTAGATTTACAAATACATAAGCAGTTTGCAGAAAATATTTATCCTATATCCCCCGAACAGAGGTAATTTTGAAATTATATCAGTTAGTTCGATAGGGAAAAAGAATTTAATGCAGCTATTAAAAAACATCAAAAAAAGAAGAAAAGTTAGAAAACGTATTTCTCAATTAACTACTAACCCTTATTAAAGAAACCTGATACTGATTAAACATTGAATCCGCACTCGCAATTGTCATATCTTCTATTTGAGCTTGTGCAATCAACATCCTGTCAAAAGAGTCGCGATGATGTAGAGGTAATGAAGCTGCTTGTAAAGCATGAAAAGCAGTAATCTCTAACATTCTCGCACCTAATTGAGTCATACAATTTGATATGTAATCTTCTATTGGTTCCGGAAGTAGTAACTTACCAATCGCAACTTTAATACCTATTTCCCAAACACTAGCAACGGAAAACCAAATTTCATTAGTTTCGGAAGCGATTTGTTCGATTGCTTCTTCACTTAACTTTTCTGGTTGAGAAAACCACCACAACCAACATTGAGTATCTAACAAAAGTTTCACTCTTGATTACCCTCAAATGCTGATAAAATCTCTTCTGGTAGAGTATTAAAGTCATCTGGTACTACAAACTTTCCTCTGTCTTTTCCTAAACTAGCTCGTCTATTTACTGAGGTGCTAAATGGAACTATTTTTGCAATTGGTTTACCTCGATTTGAAATCACAATTTCTTCTCCAAGCTCTACACGGGATAATAGTCGAGAGAGATTTGTTTTACAGTAATGAATGTTTACGTTTTCCACTTGCCGATAATAGACTTAGTTTACAAACTTAGTCTAGTTGTCTCTTAATCGTTTTGCAAGAGTTAGTACTCGAATAAATCAAACCCACGACTCCTTAATACGATAAAATTGTGAAAAAATATTAAGGCTGTATCTAAATGAATTTGCTTTTTTCCACCCTGGGAATAATCTTCGCAATACTAATCATAAGCATCGCACTATATTTAATTTCCGCTCGTCGCTATCAATCATCGGACTCCGTAGCTAATTCCTACGACGAATGGACGGACGACGGAATTTTGGAATATTACTGGGGAGAACACATTCATTTAGGACATTACGGTTCACCACCAACAAACAAAGATTTTTTAGCTGCTAAATACGATTTTGTTCATGAAATGGTGCGCTGGGGTGGTTTGGATAAATTACCTTCCGGTACCACCGTTATCGATGTTGGTTGTGGAATTGGAGGAAGCAGCAGAATTTTAGCTTCTGAATACGGTTTTGATGTCACCGGAGTAACTATCAGTCCTCAACAGGTGAAACGAGCGACTGAATTAACACCTGAAGGAGTCACTGCTAAGTTCATCGTAGATGATGCAATGGCTCTTTCTTTCCCCGATGCTAGTTTTGATGTAGTCTGGTCGATAGAAGCTGGGCCACATATGCCTGATAAAGCGGTTTTCGCTAGAGAGTTAATACGGGTTTTAAAACCTGGTGGAATACTGGTTGTAGCCGACTGGAATCAAAGAGATGACCGTCAGGTTCCCTTGAATATCTGGGAAAAACCAGTTATGCAGCAATTATTAGACCAATGGTCGCATCCTGCTTTTTCGAGTATAGAAGGTTTTTCCGAACTGTTGGAAGCAACCGGATTTGTGCAAGGAGAAGTAGTAACAGCAGACTGGACAAAAGAAACACTTCCTTCCTGGTTCGATACAATTTGGCAGGGAATTATAAAACCTCAAGGATGGATGCGTTTTGGGGTTCGTGGTTTTATTAAATCTGTGCGGGAAGTACCTACTATTTTGTTAATGAGGTTAGCATTTGGTACCGGACTTTGCAGATTTGGAATGTTCCGAGCAGAAAGGAATAATTCAGTATCGAAATCGGCTGATGTTTCGAGTCAAGTTGCTCAAGTTTAATTTTGGTAATGGGTAATTGGTAGTTGCTAGTTGAAAGTATAAGTAAAAACTCTGCGCTCCTTCGCGCTTACCTCCGCGTTACTTTGCGTTCAAAATATATCATTCTGATGTAAAGGGATTTGATATTGTTACTAGTAAAAAATCAATTATCAATTACCAATTACCCATTACCAATTCCCCATTCCCAATTACCTATTCAACACATCCATTTTATGTTCGCGAGCAGCAGCTACAGCACCAACTTCTTGAATTAATTCGTCAGAAATTCCTAATTCTTGCAAGGTTTTAACCAAGTTTTCCACAACTGCATCAAAATGTTCGCCATTTAATCCCATATCTTCAACCAAATGCTTGTGAGATTCCCTCATTGTTTTACCATCATAGGTAGAAGAACCACCGAAAGCATAAGTTAAAAAAGCCTTTTGATGTCCTCGCTGTTTCTCCATATCAATATCATCAAAAAAATGCTTGATTCGCTCGTCGTTTAAAACATGTCCGTAAAATTTATCTACAGCAATATTAACAGCATCTTTTCCACCTAAATTTTCGTATAAAGTCGTCATCTATTCACCTTAATTATATAAAAATCACAATTAAGTATATACCATTTCTATCCAATTTATATAAATTAAAGGTGTTAGAAACTCGATAAAAAAAGCTGGATTTCTGAATTTATTTTAATGATTTAGGATTGCTGTATATATCTCGTGCTTAGCATAATATTGGAAGCTGGAAAACAATGAATTTTAAATATCCTAAAAGCATATCAGATTGTCGTAACGTCAACGATTTTAGACATTTAGCAAAATCAAAATTACCCGCTCCGATATTTCATTATATAGATGGAGCGGCTGACGATGAAATAACTTACAGAAGAAATACCAAAGCATACGAAAAATGCGATTTAATTCCTAATGTCTTAGCTGGGGTTGAAGACGTAGATACTTCCGTGGAAATAATGGGAATGAAAATCGATATTCCGATGTTTTGTTCGCCAACAGCATTGCAAAGATTATTTCATTATGACGGTGAAAGAGCGGTTGCTAAAGCAGCAGAACAATATGGAACTTTGTTCGGTATTTCCAGTTTAGGGACAGTGAGTTTAAAAGAGATTGATAAAACAATTTCCACACCGAAAATGTTTCAATTTTATTGTCATAAGGACAAAGGTTTAAATGATGCGATGATAGAAATGTGTAGGGAAGCAAATTTTGATGCAATTGCTTTAACCGTTGATACAATAACTGGAGGAAACCGAGAGCGAGATTTGTGGACGGGATTTACAACTCCACCCAAGCTGACACCACAAAGTTTAATTAGTTTTGCTCTACATCCGAGTTGGTCTTTAAATTATTTATTCCGAGAACAATTTAGTTTACCCCAATTGGAAGAACACATAAATAAAGGAAGCAATGTAGCAGTTTCGATTGGTGATTATTTGAGTACAATGTTAGACCAGTCGATGGATTGGAAAGATGCTGAAGAGATTAGAAATAAATGGGGAAAAAAGTTTTGTCTTAAAGGTGTGATGAGCGTCGAAGATGCGAAAAGAGCAGTTGATATCGGAGCAGATGCAATTATGATCTCAAATCATGGTGGAAGACAGTTAGATGGAAGTATATCTCCTTTCGAGCAATTAGCGGATATTGTAGATGCTGTGGGAGACAAGATTGATGTGATTTGCGATGGTGGTATTAGAAGAGGAACACATATATTGAAAGCTTTATCGGTTGGAGCAAAAGCTTGTTCGGGTGGAAGATGGTATTTATATGCTTTAGCTGCTGGTGGTCAACCGGGTGTGGAAAAAGCTATTGCTAATATGAAAAATGAAATAGAAAGAGATATGAAATTAATGGGAATTACAAAACTTTCTCAGTTGTCCAGAAAGAATATAAAATTGAGGTGATTGTATTGCTAAATAAACCTCATTATAAGTCCCTTTTATGATTAAGGAAACCTCACCCTTAATCCCTCTCCTTATTAAGGAGAGGGAGATAAGATATATGTAATTTTAAAGTAAAAAAATATGGACAGCAAAGAATCTTTAATTCCGTTAAAAATTGCCGTATTAACAGTTTCCGACACCAGAACCGAAGCTGATGATAAATCGGGGAAAATATTGGCTGATAGTTTAACAACGGTAGGACATGATTTAGCGGAGAAAGTTATCGTTACCGATAATATTTACCAAATTCGTGCGGTTGTATCTCGTTGGATTGCAGATGATTTTTTTCAAGTCATTTTAACAACTGGTGGAACAGGAGTTACCGGAAGTGATGGAACACCAGAAGCAATTAAACCCTTATTAGATAAAGAGATTGCAGGATTTGGTGAAATATTTCGGATGATTTCTTATCAGGAAATAAAGACTTCAACAATTCAATCTCGTTGTTTAGCTGGTGTTGCTAACGGTACTTATATATTTTGTTTACCAGGTTCTTCTGGTGCTTGTAAAACCGGATGGCAAATTATTAGAGAACAGCTTGATTCTCGCAATCGTCCTTGTAATTTAGCTCAGTTGATTCCGAGGTTAAGGGAATAGGTAATTGGTAATCAATCATTTGATTTATGAAACTTATCCGTCTTCTACTCAAAAGCTCCAGTAAAACTTTTATTTTATCCAGATTGTTTTGCGAAATGACCTGGTTGGGTTTAGAAAACTTTTGGGAATTGATTGATTCTATGATATCCAGCCACAATGATTTTACCAGATGGGCTGCTGTTCAAGAACTACCAGTATTTGTCGATGAAGATTGTGAAAAAAATATTCTTTTAGATGAGAAGTCAAAATATTTGGAACGGTTAAAGCAGGATTCTAATAAGTTTGTCAGAATCGAATCCGAGAATAGATACAAGATGATAGCATTTAAAATGCTAGAGCAAGAATTACCAAAGAAAGAAAGGAATAAAAAAAGAAAGGAATTAGAAAATGAATATAAATCTATTTTAAATTTTGATTCTTTATCTCTGAATTTTTCACAATATCTGAGTTATAAGAAGTTAAATAATTATACGATGTCTCAATTAGAAGAGTTTTTTGATTATTATATTTACTTTAATGGTTTCCACAGAATCTAAAATAAAGATGGTGCGTTAGGCTGAAGCCGAAACACAACGGCAGTTTTGCGGGAAGATAATCTACACCCTACCCTTCGGGAACATCTTCGATGAACGGGTTCGTTAGTTGTTCATGGGGGAAACCCCCCGCTCTGCACACTAATTCACCGCAAACTGCCTCCCCTACATATCATATTTTATAATTAGCTTTTAACAACAGCCTTTTTATTAGTTTTCTTGATTATTTTGCTACCCAAAGCAATCAATCCTGCAAATAAAACAGACCATATACTAGTTGCAGGTTCGGGAACTTTTACATTAGATTTTGTATTTTTAAAAGCCAATAAAGTTACGTTTGTATCCTGTTCAAAAAATCTTTCTACAGAACCTTCAAAAAGTGAAATACTAATTGCATTACTTCTACCCGAATCGTTAATTTCTGCTACATCAGAAGAACTAAAATCACTGGTAAGATTAATATTTTCACTCTTCGTATTATCAAAAAAATCAACTTTACCTAAAGCATCAATATTCGCTGCAAGGGTAAAAAATTCTAATATATTATCTTGGCTAATCTGATTTGGTTCTAATTGCGTTGAGTTGAGAAAATCAAACCGATTTTCTGCTGAAATACCAGTTGTATCTAAAAGATAAAAAGCAATATCCCCAGCAGCATCCGCAGTTTCAATACCTGGTTTATCTACAGAAGCCTCCAAATCAAGAATTGTTGTAAAGTCAAATGATAAAGTATCGTTACCACTAACATCAAAATTAGCAAAAAATCTTGGCATGGTTTCCGCAAAAGCGCTGTAATTTGAACCCTCACCAAATGTTAAACTTTCTGCGATATTAAATATGTCCAATGGAGAAGGTTCGGCATTAGTCTCAGAAGAGTTACGAAAATCTGCTATGCTATCATCCGCATTAGTTTCAGTCGAAGCATTAGCATCATTAATTGCTTCAAATGCTGCGTTTTCTTGATTAAAATTGGTAAAACTTAACTCTGAGAAAGAACTAGAAAAAGTCGCAGCGAAACTAGGTGAACTTGCTAACAACGAAGTAGCAACAATTGGAGAGACTTGTAAAATTAACTTTTTCCCAAACTTTGAATGTAACTTCTCTTGCATTTTTGCCATGATTTTATTTTTAACCTATATAATGTCCAAAAAAATAACTATATTAGCTAGTGTTTTTAAAATACAAATAAAATAGTTAAATTACGGAGAAATAATTTTTAATTATGAAAATTTTACAAAGTGCTACCACTTCACCACATTAATTTCGCAAGTCTTTTCGTAGGTTGGGTAAAAAGAAGCGCAATCTACCGGGAGCATCCCTGTTGAGTTTCACTAACGCTACGAAGACCGTTCAACCCAACCTACATCTATGGTGCAATCCTAATATTATTTTTGATAGCTTGAATTGATATTCGGGAACACTAATCTTAGTTAAAGATACATCTACCAATAATAAAATGACCCGAATTAATTTTCTTACCCCCGAACAAGAAGCTTTAATTCCCGAATATCAACAGAAGTGGAAACGCATTTACCTATCAACTCAACCCATCGAGCATAACCGAGCTAAAGCAGTAGTTCAAGGGGCTTACGCTGTCATGGGTAAACCCGAACCCGAGGTGATTTTCTGTAGTAGTCCCCGTGCTGCTTTAGAGCGACTTCAATCTTATGTAGAAACTCCTCAAGAAAGTCCTCAACCCTCACGGGAAGAAGTTCAAAATAACTTTTTTGATTTTGCTAGAGCAGCTTGGGAAATTATTAAGATAAAAGCGAAACAGCAATCTGCTGGTACAAAACCGCTCCATGATTTATTAGGTGAAATTTTAAATGAATCATATAAATCTCTAGAAAAGCATATTGATAACTGTCTTCCTAAAGATTTAAGTACATATGATTTTGTTGAGCAATCATTCCTCGGAGCATCTCCATTATTTGACCATATGGATAAACAGATGAATCGTAGGAGAGAACCTGGATTTCAAGGAAATTTCGATAATATTCAACCAGATTTGCAAGAATCTTTTGGAATGACAGCAGAAGGTCTTGATAAACAATTAGGTTGGATTCCTGGTAAAGATTTGCTGTTCCGAGGATGGTTAAAGCAAATGCTTCAAACTAATATAGTTATAAGAATATCTGGAGTAGAACATCCGAAATTTAGAGAAATAATTCTTCCTCTCCTATCTCCTTACGAACAAAAATTTTTATTAGGAAACCCTCCTTTTATTGTTTCTAACTGTTTGATATCCAGTATTTGGCTAGACTTTGCTTTTTCCGTACTTGATTATCCTTGTAAAACTCAAAAATGGTCTGCTTTACAAGGTTTAGCAAAACATTGTGGTTGGATTTTTGGTATAGATAATCTCTGCATTATTTGCGAACGACCAACGAAAATCTTAGTAAACGAAGATAATCAACTTCACGGTGAAGGAGAAACAGCAATCGAATTTGCAGATGGATTTATTGCTTATGCATACAATGGCACATATTTACCTGAAAAATATGGAATTATTCACCCAAGTCAATGGCAAACTCAATGGATTATCGAGGAGGAATATAACGATTTACAAGAAGCATTAATTCAAGGTATTGGAGCAGTTCGTCTATCTGAAGAATTACCTTTAATAGAAGGAGTAGAACAGGAGGTAATGCAAGAATATACTCTTTTTAAACTAGAAAATAAAGGTGTTAGCAATACCTATATTTTAAAAAGACGTGATTCTCAAACCGGCAACAGTTGTGCTGTCTTTATACCTTGGTTGAAAAGAAGAATGCAGTCAGCTATTCAGTATGCTAATGAACACTACTCAGCAGAAGATTTTCCAATTCCTGAAAATGACTCTATAGAATAAATTGCTTTGAATTCACTATTCTATTTAAAATGATTCCAGAGATAATATATCCCGCTTGAATCATGAAAAAGCAACTACTAAGAAAACTACACCTCACCATTGCTCCAATTGTCATACTCCCACTATTAATCACCGTGTCTACAGGAGTTATTTATCGTATTTCCAAAGACTGGTTCGGACTATCTCGCAATCAAGTTCACTTTTTAATGGTTCTCCATGAAGGTGAATATTTCGGAAAAACCCTAGAACCAGTTTACGTTTTGCTCAACGGATTAGGTTTACTGTGGATGTTAGTCACGGGTGGAGCAATGTTATTGCAAAACTTTAGAAGTTTGAATCAAGCAAATAAATTAATTGAATCTTCTGCTGTTGATGGTGAAGTTGAAACATCCGATGGTAAATAAATCTAATATCTAAAAATAATACCTAAAAACTATCCTGGAATACACGCAGAGAATAGGAAAATAATTTGTTTCAAAATTAAACTATAGTGCTGGCTAAATTTACAACTCTCAGCGCAAAAAATACATTAGAACTGTATTAAAAATTGTTGGAATATCCAGGCAAATAACAAAAATAAGAAGCATAAATTACAATAAAAAGCGATTTATTTATAAAAATTAATGTAAACAGATGAAAATGAAAGCTAACGATTATTTATATTTAGTTATTATTCTTGAGATAGAGTTTTTTGTACATTCTTTTGCATAATATAAATAAAGATAAAAATTGATTCAATTTATCCGATTAATCTATTTGAGTCAAAAAACATAAACCAGATAATTCTAAAATCCACAAAAATACTCATGAGTATATAATTACACCTAAATTAAATCTTTCTCATAATTCTTTCATTTTTTAGTTCAAGTATTGTAGTATAAAAATGAGAAGATTATGAAAAACCTTTTGGAAAACTAGATGGCTATACTTTTTAGTAAGCAGCCCAATGCAGGAAGAATGACCTTTACTTCTGCTGTAGCGAAGCTGATTGCGTCGATAGGAATACTGTGTGGACTGTGCTTGAGTGGGTGTAGTCCGAGTACGAATATCTCAGAAAATACAGCCCAAGAGGTTGGTAATACCGCACAAAATCCTAATAAAAAAGATAAAAAAGTGATTTTAACAACGTTTACAGTGCTTGCTGATATGGCTCGTAACGTTGCAGGAGACAAAGCGATTGTTAAATCATTGACCAAACCGGGAGCGGAGATTCACGGATACGAGCCGACTCCTAGCGATATAGTTAAAGCGCAGGATGCAGACTTAATATTGGATAATGGCTTGGGTTTAGAGCGCTGGGCACAAAAGTTTTATGGAAATCTCAAAGATGTCCCTCATGTCACCTTGAGTAAAGGTATTACACCGATAGATATCAGCGAGGATGCTTATAGGGGAAAACCGAATCCCCATGCTTGGATGTCACCGAAACTTGCTTTGAAATATGTAGAGAATATTCGCGATGCTTTGGTGAATTTAGATCCAGCTAACGCAGATACTTACACTGCTAACGCACAAGCTTATAGCGAACAAATAAAACAAATCGATAAAAAATTACAAAACACCATTAAAGAAATACCTGCAAATAGACGTTTCATGGTGACTTGTGAAGGAGCATTTTCTTATCTAGCGAAAGATTATGGATTAAAGGAAGAGTATTTATGGGCTGTTAATGCTGAAAAACAAGCGACTCCACAACAAGTAAAAAAAGTAATTAATACAGTGCGGGAAAATCAAGTTCCCGTAGTTTTTTGTGAAAGTACCGTTGGTGCAGATGCACAAAAACAAGTAGCAAAAGAAAGTAATGCCAAATTTGGTGGGGTGTTTTATGTTGATTCACTTACGGATAAAAATGGCGTTGCACCTACTTATTTTAAATTGTTAGAGTACAACATTAATACCCTAGTCAATGGTTTGAAAAATTAAAAAATAATCATCGAAAATTCAACCGGCATCAGATAATTAATTAGATAATCAATAAATATTATGTCTAAAATTACAGTTCAGGTAGAAGACACTACAGTTGCTTATAACGGTAAAGTAGCTTTACATGAAGCGAACTTACAACTAAATCGCGGTTCTATCAGCGGCTTAGTGGGAATGAATGGTTCGGGAAAATCGACTTTGTTTAAAGCAATTATGGGTTTTGTTAAACCGACAAATGGGCATATATTTATTCAAGGAATGTCCATAAAGAAGGCGCAAAAACAAAATTTAGTTGCTTATATTCCCCAATCTGAAGATGTAGACTGGAATTTTCCTATCAACGTGCAAGATGTAGTCATGATGGGTCGCTACGGCTATATGAATTTCTTAAGAATTCCTCGTGAAACTGACCGCAAAGCTGTAGCAGAAAGTTTAGCGCGAACTAACATGAGCGAATTAAAATATCGCCAAATTGGGGAACTTTCAGGAGGACAAAGAAAGAGAGCATTTGTAGCCCGTGCTTTGGCACAAAAAGCACAAATAATTCTCTTAGATGAACCCTTTGCAGGAGTGGATATTAAAACAGAAAAAGCACTTATCCAACTGTTAATAGAATTACGTAATATGGGTCATACAATTTTAATTTCAACCCATGACCTTTCGTCAATTTCTACATTTTGCGATGACGTGGTGTTAATAAATCGTACTATTTTGGCCTATGGCCCGACGGGAGAAGTTTTTACTAGAGAAAATATCGCCCGTACCTTCGATGGAATGGTTCCAGTTGAAGGAATAGGTAATAGGTAATAGGTAATAGGTAATAGATGATCCACACCCGACTAATGAAAATTGATAATTGGTAATTGATAATTAATAATTGATAATTTTATGAGTATAGAAGCAATTTGGCAGTGGTTTGCAGCACCCTTGCAATATGAATTTATGGTCAAGGCAATATTTGTAAGTGCCTTAGTGGGTGTTGTTTGTTCGGTTCTTTCATGTTACATGACTCTTAAGGGATGGGCATTAATGGGAGATGCGGTATCTCATGCAGTTCTCCCAGGAGTTGTACTTGCTTATATTTTAAATATTCCCTTGGCCATCGGAGCATTTGTATTTGGCTTAGGTTCTGTAATTTCTATTGGCTTTATTAAATCTAATACTAGAATCAAAGAAGATACAGTGATGGGGTTAGTATTTACGGGTTTTTTCGCCTTTGGTTTGGTGTTAATTTCTAAAACACCAAGTGGTATAGATTTAATGCATATTCTGTTTGGAAATGTGTTAGGTATTTCCGACCAAAATCTAATTCAAACAATCATCATTAGCTCCGTTACCATGATATTTTTGATGATACTTCGGAAAGATTTACTACTATTTTGTTTTGACGCAACTCATGCCCGTAGTATAGGATTAAATACCACTGCTTTATACTATGTTTTATTATCTTTATTAGCTTTAACTATTGTCGCCGCACAACAAACAGTAGGAATTATTTTAGTAATTGCTATGTTAGTAACACCGGGAGCCACCGCTTATATGTTGAGCGATGATTTTAATAAAATGACACTAATAGCTGTCGCATCCGGGATATTTTCTAGCGTAATGGGGACTTATATTAGCTATCATCTTGATGCTACAACAGGTGGATGTATTGTAGTATTGCAAACTCTATTGTTTGTTATGGCAATGATTTTTGCACCCAAACATGGACTGTTGGTAAAAACAATTAAAGCTACTAAATCATAATGAATTTGATATTTGATGATGAAGTCAATAATGTAATAGCTTCAAAATCCGTTATCATAGTCTTTTTTGGATTACCCGAAAAACAGCAAGTAGAAATTCTACCAGTGCTAGATGAAGAAAAAAATATGACTTTCCAGACGGAGATTTAACTACAGATAATGCTTTGGAAATTTTAGTTAATGACTACAATACATCTTTAAACTCAATATTAATTCGGTTAGATGAACCAATTGATGATGTAATAAACTATAAAGCTAAAGAATTATTTCTAGCTTTTGATAAAAGTTTTGACTTAAAAGGTTTTATAGACAAACAAATTGCTGATAATATGAGTAACGAAAGTATTTTAAAACTTCCCGAATGGAATCAACTTCGCGAGCTTTCTTTGGTTATACAAAGAGATTTTAATATTCACTCAGAAGTCAAGAAAAAAATATTAAAAGTCGTATATAGCAGTTCTCAGTTGAATAGAATACACCCCTCTCCTTGACAAGGAGAGGGGCTGGGGGTGAGGTCTATCAAGGTGTATTTCACCAAACCGAAAAACGCTATAGAATATTGGTTGCATCCTTAGAAAACTAAACCTATAAAAATCTCATAATATACTAATAAAAATCATACAATCAAAATGACTATTGATATTAGAAGTCTAAGTCAGGGAGACGAAGAGATTCTTAATCATGTTGCATCTGACGTATTTGATAATGAGTTAAACAAAAATTTAGTTGCAGAATTTCTCGCAGATTCACGCCATCATATTGTAGTTGCAATTGACGAAGATTTAGTAGTTGGTTTTGCGTCAGGAGTACACTACATCCATCCAGATAAACCACCGGAATTATGGATAAACGAAGTAGGAGTTACACCGACTCATCAACGACAAGGTATTGGTAAGAAGCTACTCCAAGAAATGTTTTTAAAAGCGAAATCTCTCGGTTGTAATCAAGCTTGGGTTTTGACAGACCGTTCAAATACTCCAGCTATGGGACTTTATGCATCAGTGGTAGAAAATGAGAATTCCGAGGATGTAGTGATGTTCAACTTTAATTTGTGATGTCTTCTCTAACACATTATCCCATTACTATATAATACATATGCTCTACCACTGAATTCATCATCGGTAATAGATTAAAACAGATACCATCTTCTATTTTTTGGGGTAGAAAAAGGCAAATAGTCTATCGTCTTCGGTGGATTCATAGTTAGGTGGATTAAAATAAGTTTGCACAGCTTTAAAAGGTTTAGCAGCTAAAACTTCTTTTCCAAATAGAGCAAAGGCTAAAGCAAGTTGTTCGGATTTAGTATTAGTATTCAAATCAATAAATTCTTTTGTTCGAGTAGAAGATAACTTGTTCAATATCTGAATTTCTTTAAGCTTACTGTGACGTTGTTGTAATTCCTTAAGAAAAGTGTCACCATATTTAGTTCGATGTGGTTTAGATAGAAAGAAACAGGCAAAAACTGTCACAACTCCCCATATTATACCTATTAAGCCAAACAGTTGATTTTCCAGTACGTCAACAACTGTCTTAAAAAATCCCAGCACTACCATTACAAACAGGGGAAAAGTAGAAAGCCAACGTATCACCAATTTAGATTGACTCTCACTAAATATAAGTCCAAGTTTTTGTAGATTATGTTGAATTTCATTTATTGCTTGTTCGGTAATCTTACCATTCCCCGAAATAATTGAATGCTTACTGTAAACAGCTTTTTCTAGAAGATGAATTTGATTTGGTATTTTTTTTGTAACTTCTATTTCTCTGGTACTAGGAAAAATGTGTAAATATCCTCGTCTCACTAGATTGATAAATGCCATATCTGTAGCTCGACTTATACCGTCTGCTAAATAAGCAATTTCATATTCATTTAGCGAAATAGAAGATATTTTTACGTTTGGATTATTTGATTTCTGTCTCCACCACCACCATCGTAAAATGAAAGCTAGTAAAGTACAGGTAATCGCTATTGGTACATAAAATATACAGAAAATAACTGTATCTAATTCGAGTAGGTTAATGGTTTGGGCTAGTCGTAAATATTGATATTTTATAAACATATGTATTATCAAAACGTACCTTAAGGAGCATCTATTGTATTATTTATTTGCGGATTATTTTGATTCGCATTATTATTCAGCCCCTCACAAGGTATTTTAACTAGTACATCACGGCTTAAATAAGGCAACCATTCAAAATAGCTGAAAAGCCCCAGATATCAAACTTTTTGTCTTGGAAATTGCGGTCTTGGGGGTTTCCCCCAAGACCGCAATTTCCGCTACTTCTTACTTCCGCGAAGCGGTACTAGTGAAAGGGAAGAAAGAGAAACCGCTCTGAGAAGGTTTTGCGGGAAGTTAGCGAACTAAAGCGCAGGTAAGATTCTAAGAGCATAATTATTTCAAGATAGAATTTGCCTAATCATATTTAACTACACTTTATAGTAGACATAAAACTTATGTATAGACTTAGCAATGCTACGTCTCCCACAATGTGAAATAATAATTTCATATTGCGATTTAGCAATGCCATTTTTTTATTCTATCAACGCTTCTATTAGTAGTTGATTACATTAATCATGATTGGTGAGTTTTCCCACAAACTTTGGGAGACGTAGCGCTGCTATGTGCCTACATCCAGTTAGAATCAATGAAAAAGACTACTATTAGCTGCATAATTGGTCTGCTGAAGGCAAAGCAACAAATCTTAACTTAATTTTAAACATTTTTGTCTGGAATGCTTTGCGATGTGATTGTATCTTCACCAAGAATTAGTGTGTTTCCTAAATTTAATCTGCAAGTAATAGTAGATTTTTTAATCGCGGTCAAAAATAGCTAGGTTCTCCAAAACAATGATTAGTAAATTCCTTGCATCGCAGCTTCGTCAGCCTTCAGGATGGTTTGGTAAGCAAATTATTTCTAGAGTATTAAATAGAGATAATGCTGCTATGAATAAACTTGCACTGAGGATGTTAAATTTAGAATCCGCAGATGAGCATGTTTTAGAATTAGGTTTTGGTGGTGGCTATTTACTAAAGAATATTCTTAAAAAACCCGGAGTAAAAACTGTTTCTGGCATAGATATTTCTCCGGAAATGGTTGATTTTTGTAGAAAGCGTTTTGCTTCCGATATAGAAATAGGTAAGTTAAAACTAAAATGTAGCAGTAAAGTAGATAAAGATTTTTGTGACCATAAATTTACTAAAATTTGCACGGTTAATACTATTTATTTCTGGTCGGATGTCAAGCAAACTTTAACTCAACTACATCAAATTCTCGAAGAAAAAGGGTCATTAGTTATTTGCTTTAATTGTAAAGGCTTTCTACAAAAAACAACTCTTCCGAAGCATGGCTTTGAGGTTTACGATAACGAAGAAGTAAAATATTTAATGCATGATGTAGGATTTAAGAATATTAAGTGGATTATGAATTCTGAACCCAAGGAGCAATTTATCTGTATTGCTGGGGAAAAATAAAGGTAAATCGATAATTTATAAACTTTATAATTAGCCAAACCTCTGTAGAAAACAGAGGTCTTATTTACCTGTGACGCTCAGTTATCAGTTGCAAGTAAGATTGCTTGTTTAAGGTCAGCAACTATAAGCAGCTTATTGTCTGCAATGGTAACAAATCCTTCACCTAAATATAACTTGCAGTATAGTTATTCAATTAAAACTGTTTTTCACTTCAAAGTATATTTATTTATCTGTACAAGCAAAATGTTAATGAATTTAATTTTTGAATCCCGACATAAGCCAAATATGGGAATATACCTCAAAATTCTTGCACTATTTTACTTGTATGGTGCAACCGTACATTATGCCAATTTATTAGGATTTGGGGAAATCCCCTTTAGAGAATCACCTTTGAGTTGGCAGGTTGGTGATATCTCCTATGGTATTTTAAGTACTTTAACTTTTACCGGTTTATGGTTAAAAACTCGCTGGGGGATAATTAGTTTCTTTTTAAGTGCATTTTCTCAATTAATTTTATATCTTGGTTTCCCTCAATGGTTTGCATTTAATCTAGAGCAGCGACAGTTACTCTGGAGTATGGTAATTTTTCATCTTGTGACTTTATTAATTTTCTTTGGTTTATTATTATTGACTAGAAGAAACGAACAATATAATAGCTAACATTATGAGTGAATTGGTATTGAAAAAAAGGCGTTGCTGATTAAAAGTATGATTTTTTTGCCCCCTAACCCGCAAATAAGCCGGGAGAAGAATGATTTCAAGTCCCCGCTGATTTGGGGGATTTAGGGGGCTAGTAAATATGAGAAAAATAAATCCATATTTTAATATGGCTAACGCTACGCTGCGCTAACAGCAACGTCGAAAAAAATAACAGAAATCGCTAGATTCATCCTTCTAATAAAAATTCTCTTAAAAATCGTGCGGCAAAAATGGCGTGATTATCGGTCAAAAAAGCTCAAAAAAGTAGTTTTTGTAATGTTTTTACAATAAATTATCATAAATAACCCAGTATCCAGACAGACTATTCTCCCTAGAATAGGGATTTCGGGGACGACAACATGATATTAATGTAATTAGTGTTAAGTTATGTGTCCTCACAACATATGCAACAAATTCAAAAATCATCTTCATTCTCAACTTCGATTGCAACATCCAAATTGCGAGTATTGCACCTCGCGGGTTCTCGCGTATCCAAGTTCTACTACAACCTTTCAATCATGTACGTGAAGGAAGTAGTACAACCTGCTGGTGTAAAAAGCCACTATGCGGTTGTACATCCCGATGGATTTTGGCAGTTGGGAGCATCTTTAGATGAATTATCAGAAAAAATGTCACTTCAAGAGATGATTTCTCAGTTACCGACTCTTGATGTAGTTGTTCCCCATATGTTCTGTTCCCTCGGAATGACCAGTTTTCGGTCGTTTTTTGAGGATGTTATTGGCTTACCTGTCGTAGGTTCAGCGTCTCACTGTACCTCCCTTGCGACCAATAAAGCTCAAGCAAGAAGCGTTGTATCCGCATCCGGTGTCAGAGTCGCTAAAGCTCAACAATTCCGCCAAGGTGATACCCTGACGATGAAACCCCCATTCATCGTTAAGCCAAACTCGGAAGATAATTCTTTGGGTGTAACCTTAGTTCGTAATGAAGAGGAAATTGCTGAAGCATTGCGGGTTGGGTTTGAATACGACCAGACTCTGTTAATTGAAGATTACATTCCCGGAAGAGAATTGCGTGTCGCTGTTGTAGAGCGCGATGGAAAGTTATGCGTTCCATCTACAGTAGAGTATCTCATGTCAGAGGAACAACCTATCAGAACCGCAGGGGATAAGCTAGAATCTCTACCCGACGGAACCCTGCTGCAAACTAGAAGCACCGCTTCTAAAAGAGCTTGTCCGGCTGATGTCACTCCAGAGTTGTTCGAGAAACTTGCCGATGCTGCAAAACGGGCGCATATCGCTTTAGGTTGTCGCGACTTCTCTTTATACGATTTCCGTATCCACTCAGAAACCAACGAACCTTATCTTATTGAAGCAGGTTTATTCTGGTCTTTCGGTAGAATCAGCGTAATTTCTCTTCTACTCGAAGTTGATGGAGAAACTCTAGAAGATGTTGCTTTCAAACTATGGAGCAGTGCAGCCGCAAGGACTCGCGTTGCCTGTGGTTCTCTGTTTAAGTATCTGAAGATGGAAGTCAATCAAGTGTGTCGCGATACTTAGTAATAACCTAAAAATAAATCAATTTATCTTATCAATTCAGAAGATATTTGACTTTCATTTTAAAGCAACTAACTCACCTAATTCGATTAAGATTGTCTTCCTCCCAAACGCTGCTGCTGTGCGGTAGGAAGCATATTTACCGAAATGGTTGCGTAGGAGCCTAATTTCTGGCCGATTATCATAAATCGAATAAAATTCCCCATCCCTTCCAACAAACGCGCATTTCTCAAACCACCACAATCAACTGGCTTAAATCCAATATCTTCTGCAATTTTCATTACTATGTTTCTTGCTTCTTCGTTATCTCCTGCGACAAAGCAAGAAACGTTGTAATCTTTTAACGGTGTCGGTGCAAGCTCAAATACTTCTTGAGCCATGGTGTTAAATGCTTTAACTACGCGGACATTTGGAACTTCTGACGCTAATTTTTCAGCCAAGGATTCTTCTATAGGAGGATAAGCAAAGCCTT
The DNA here is from genome assembly GCF_002368095.1 of Calothrix parasitica NIES-267. Classification (GTDB taxonomy): domain Bacteria; phylum Cyanobacteriota; class Cyanobacteriia; order Cyanobacteriales; family Nostocaceae; genus Rivularia; species Rivularia parasitica. The sequence continues at coordinate 4,329,583 of NZ_AP018227.1, forward strand.
CAGGTATATCAAAATTATTGCAATCAATCAAAACTTTTCCCGACAGTATTTCTATATTGGAAATCACTTCCTCTGGATTCACGCCACGAATAGTGTAAAGCAGCACCTCTGCAAAAGCTGCCGCTTCATCGTTAGTTCCACCTTGAGTGCTATTTCCAGCTAAATCAGCAACGGCTTCACCCTTTTCTTTAGTGCGAGAACCAAAGTATATTTGATGCCCTTGTTCTGCCCAAAGAATACCTAAAGAACGACCCATATTACCACTACCGATAATTCCGATTCTCATTGTTCTACACTCCTGAAATTAATTGTAAATATGTCATTGCGACCATAGGGAAGCAATCTCAAAGTTTGCGCTTTCTTCCCTGCGGTCGCAATGACATATTTACTTGTATCCACCTACTTAGCAAATAAAAAACAGACAGGTCTGTATTGTAATACATTTTGAAAATTAACAGACAGGTCTGTATCATGTCAATAGTTGATTTGTTCTAAAGAGATGCCAAGAAAAGCTGATGGTTCAGCGCGAGAACGTATATTAAGGGTAGCGAGCCAATTGTTTTACCAGTACGGGATTCAAGCAGTAGGAGTGGATAGAATAATTGCCGAATCTGGGGTTGCTAAAACCACGCTTTACCGATATTTTTCATCCAAAGATGACTTAGTTGTCGCATTTTTAGAACAACGTAATCAATTTTTTTGGGAATACTTTGATATTGCTGTGAGTAAGTATCCTGACGATGGGATAAAGCAATTATTCTCAGTATTAGGATGGATAGATGAACTGTTAGTAAAACCAGAATGCTATGGTTGTCCGTTTTTGATAACTACCAGCGAATTTCCTCAACTAGATTATCCCGGACATCAAGTAGCGATAGCTCATAAAAAAGAAATGCTTCAACGTTTAATTAAACTTGCGGAGAATGCAGGTGTTCCTGATGCGGAACAGTTAGGAAAATATTTATTATTATTGATAGATGGAGCGTTTTCGCACCGACGCTTATTTGGATTGAGTGGGTTTGAGAGTAACTTGAAAGCTGCTGCGGAAATTTTGATAAATGCTCGATTTTGACAATTACCAATTATCAATTACCTATCCCCTATTTCCTTAATTAGATATTTATACTCATGAATATTTAGGGACATTACCGTAATATTTTACGCAATTAGCAGTAACCGAATTGTAGTGATTAAAAATGCGCGATTAAAAAATAATCCGTAATTTATTAACGAGCAGAAATTTGAGTTACTCACCCCCTATTTCATTTATGGAAAAATTTAAGGAATTGATTCATAAGGAAAATCCCCAAACAAACAGTGTTAGCAACAAAAATACTCAACCCAAAAGCTCGCGGGGATTCTGGGGAAACATGGTTAAAGTTGCCATAGTATCTGCTGTTGCTGGAGGTCTATTTGGTCTTTTGCTTAATAGTAAGCCATTTAAACAAGCTAATCTCAGTCCGGAAGAAGCGGGTTTTTTTGGTGACACTGCGATTGGTAGAGGACAATTTTTAGAGCTAAATCGTCCCGTTAATATTTTGGTAATGGGAATGAGCGTACTTCCTACCGATACCAAAAATGCATCGGAAGATACAAAAGATTTAGGATATTTACCCCAAGTAAATTCCTTTGATGGACTTTCCGACGTAATGTTATTAATTCGATTTGACCCAAGAAGTAATAAAATAAATATACTTTCTATTCCCAGAGATACCCGCACGGAAATAGAAGGTTATGGTTTAAGAAAAATTAATTCAGCTAACCGTTTGGGTGGTGCTTATTTGAGTGCTAAAAGCGTTAGTCATCTATTAGGAGATATAGATATACATGGTTTCGTTAGAATTAATGTTTTGGGAGTTGGTAAACTTATCGATGCTTTAGGAGGTGTGACGGTTAACGTTCCCAAAGACTTGAAATATCAAGATGATTCCCAACATTTATATATTAATTTGAAAGCCGGAGAGCAACATCTCGACGGTGATAAAGCATTACAATTACTCAGATTTCGTAACGACGGTCGAGGAGATATTGGACGTATCGAACGACAGCAATTAGTTATGCAAGCTTTGATAGAACAAGCTTTGAATCCTGGAACATTAGCCCGTTCTCCGGTAATTATCGGTACTATTAAAGACAATATCGATACAAATTTAAATCTTGACAGTTTATTAACACTAGTTAATTTCGGTGTTCAAACCAACCGCTCGGATATCCAAATGTTAACGTTACCCGGTAGAGTCAGTAATGGTCGAGAATTTGTAGCGAGTTACTGGCTACCAAACGAGGAGGAGATAGATGCAACAATAGCTCCTTATTTCGAGGATTACTAATTACTAAAGGTAATTCATCAAGGTTTGTTATTCTAGTATTTCGTTTATAAACCCACCTGAATGTATAGTTCTTGGTGGGTTTTTATATTATATTTACAGATATTTCAAATAATATAATTCAAATATTGTCTTAAATTACGCCTTAACTTGCTTAAGTTACCTTGTGCAATTTTGCAAAATATTAGATTGTAAAGACATTTATGATTTCAGATAAGTAACTAGGTCAAATTAAATATAAAACCTCAGCAGACCTCCGGCTTCCCTCTCCTTAACAAGGAGAGGGATTGAGGGTGAGGTCTTAATCTTATATTTAATTACGTCTACCTACTTAATCGGTTTAATTTTGTTTAATATTTGAAACTTGTATAAGATTATTGAAACGATGATTGTAGTTTAGACATTACTTGGTTCAAGCTTGTGAAATTACCAAATGGTCCCAAAATCCCCAAACTGATTCAGCAATTTCGATTTATTCTGTTTCCTATGTCGTTTTTGGAAGATTGTACCAAACGCTACGGAGATATTTTTACACTACACTTCACCTATGTTTCTATCGTTATCATCAGTAATAGTAAAGCGTTACAGAAATTGTTAAATGATAGAGAATTCATTGCTCCTGGGGATTCTAATAAAGTTATCGAACCTGTGGTAGGAAGTAATTCTGTAATTACTATTAGTGGTGAAAAGCACCGTCGTCAGCGTCAATTGTTGATGCCACCTTTTCATGGTGATAGAATGCGGACTTATGGAGAGACTATTAATAATATTACTCAAGAAATCATCGCCGATTGGCAAACTACTGAACCCTTTAATGTTCGTGAAGAAATGCAGAAAATTACTTTGAGAGTAATTATGCAAGCCGTATTCGGACTTTACAAAGGAAAACGTGCCGCAGAAATAGAGAACCATATCCAAGAGTTTTTAGAAGCTGGGGGTTCTCCTTTAGGTAGCATGATACTATTTTTTCCTAAGTTACAGCGGGATATGGGTTCTCTAACACCTTGGGGAAATTTTTTATATCACCGGGAACAAGCTGATAAACTTTTGTATCAAGAAATCGACGAACGTCGAAAGAATGCCGATGATTCGCGTACTGATATTATGAGTATGTTAATGGCTTCTAGAGATGAACAAGGTGAAGCTATGACAGACGAAGAATTACGCGATGAGTTGATGACGCTATTATTTGCAGGTCATGAAACTACTGCTACTGCTTTGACTTGGGCGCTATACTGGATTCATAAACTACCTGAAGTTAAGGAAAAGCTATTAGCAGAACTTGAGAGTTTAGGTGAAAATCCCGATAGTAATACCATTTTGAAATTGCCATATTTAAACGCGGTTTACTGCGAAACTTTGCGGATTTATCCAGTCGCTATGTTGACATTCCGTAGAGAAGTGGCAAGTCCCGTTTCTTTGGTGGGACACGAACTTGAGCCTGGTACACAAGTAATGGGTTCAATTTATTCGATACATCATGACGAAGAATTATATCCCGAACCTGATAAATTTAGACCGGAACGCTTTTTAGAAAGACAGTTTTCCCCTTATGAATTTATACCTTTTGGTGGTGGTACAAGGCGCTGCATTGGTATGGCTTTAGCTCAATTTGAAATGAAGTTGATACTAGCAAAAATTATTTTAAATTTGGATTTGAATTTAGTTACTAGTGGTGAAGTAAAAGCAAAGCGTCGAGGTGTTGTAACTGGTCCAAATCGTCCGATTGAAATGGTTGTTAATAGTCAGCAGGTTGCAAAGTCTCGTAGCTTACAAACAATTGGTTAGAATTTTAGATTTTTAATATTATAGAAAGTTGGCGCTGAAATATTTTTAGCGTCAATTTTAGTGCCAATCTTACAAGATTTTTTGAGCATTGAATAATATAAACTACACAAATTATTTGGTAATAATTAAACTAAATTTAATTTAGACTTACTTTTTTCTTATATTTTCTCAGATAGCCGAATATTAGAATATTAGTAGTAGGATTGAATTTTTTACTCGCATCTAAGTGCATTAAGAAAATGAAAATTCAAATTTTAACTTCGGTATTTATATCTATAGTAATCCTATGAGCTAGATTAATTAGCTGGGAAATGAATTAGGGTCATTTTTGAGTTAAATATACAACAATTGAATATAGTTTTCCGCTCCATTAATAAATATTTTATCCTATATGAAAGTAGGAGAAATTAATGCTGAGTACTAAAATTTTCCCCTCTCCCAAAATAGTGGAGAAGGGAAAGGGTGCAGTTTTATCTAACTGAAAATCACCACATGAGCTTCTGATTTTCATTTTAATCCTAAATTTTCAATTCATTCTAAATAACTTAGGACTTACGCAAAAGTAACGTAATTGCGTCCGGGCCGTTAGCGCAGCGTGTCCGGAACGGACATGCGACAGCGACGTAATCTCTCGAAACCTTGGGATTGCTTCCCTACACTCCGTTTCGGTTCGCAATGACAATTTTGCTTTGCGTAAGTCCTATAACTTTCTAAATAACTTTTCAAGGTACCGATAAAGCTGAGATAAACCCTTAATCGGAGAAATTTTGATGAAATATAGATTACTACTGGGTTTCAGTGTCGGCTTAGTTGTTTTTGCTGCTGTTTGGTCGCAATCTTTATTAGTGTCTTTTCGTAAACCAATAGTACCTGCTAAACAAATCTCATATCCAACTCTAACTGAAACATTACCAGACTCAATCAGTATAAAAGCCGTTGGAGATATGGTTCCCGGTACTAATTTTCCTAATTACGGTCTTCTGGATAATCCAAATCAACTTTTTTCCTCTTCAGTTAGAGAAAAGCTCAAAGGAAGCGATATTTTATTTGGTAATTTTGAGAGTACTATCACGAACCATCCCTACAGTACGAAAGATATCAGTCGGGGACAAGTTTTTGCGTTTCGTTCTCCTCCCAAATATGCCAAGCTTTTTGCTGATGTTGGCTTTAATGTGTTGAGTGTGGCTAATAACCATGCAATGGACTTTGGTAAAATCGGATTCCAAGACACTATTAATAATATTACTACTGCTGGGATGAAACCAGTAGGTAAAAAGAATCAAATTCTCTATTTAAATGTAGAAAATATTCCTGTCGCTGTAATTGGGTTTTGTTTTTACGAGTACTGTAATACCGTTCAGAATATAGATAAAGCCAAAGCACTAGTAGAAAAAGCTCGTAAGAAAGCTAAAATTGTCGTTATATCGATGCATGTGGGAGCAGAGGGTAACAATGCTCTCAACGCGAGCAATCAGACAGAGTTTTTCTACGGAGAAAACAGAGGTAATTCTGTTCAATTTGCTCGCACAATGATTGATGCTGGAGCAGACTTAGTACTCGGACATGGACCTCACGTTCCTAGAGCAATAGAAGTTTATCAAGGAAAACTCATCGCTTATTCTTTAGGTAATTTTTTAGGCTACAAAGTCTTTTCAACTACATCCTTTAAGAGTTATTCGATGATTTTGGATATCAAATTGAACCCAGAAGGAGATTTTCTCTCAGGTAAGATTATCCCCGTTCGTCTGAATAAACAAGCAATTCCTTATATTGACCAGAGTTTCCGGACTGTGGGACTTTTGCGCTCTTTAAATAAAGTTGATTTTCCTAATAGTTCTGTAGAAATCAATAGTAAAGGTGAAATATTGACGGTAAATTAAAAAAAATATGTTCGTAGTTGCGCTTTATAGCTTCTTACAAGTAATCATCCGAATTTGATATTATCTATGTAAATATGCAAATCTGCAAAAATAAATAATTAATTGCATAGATAAATACTACTTCTAAAGCCCTCTTCTATCACTTTCCCATTTTTACTAATATTAGAAAACTTTACTGGTTTTCTATAAGCTACAGATAGTAAGGGTTTTGAAATTAAAAATTAAAGAATTAACTAAATTTAATTCATTTTATATTAGCCTATATTTAATAGTAGTAAATAAAACCGCAATTGCTTTGTATACAATAGACATCTCCGAAAAATAATTAAACTCTGGTAAAATAATATGAAAGTGCGTTTTATCAGGGTTTTATGAGTAACGTATTGGAGTATATTGAAACGAATCCTCAAGAAGCACAGCGCTTACTTGGTCTAAAGTATGAGCAATTACAACAGCTTTTAGAAAAAGTAATAGAACTACATAATCATAAAGTTGAATTGGCTGAATCTAAAAAAGTAAGAATTATTCGAGGTGGAGGTGGTCGAAAACCAAAATTATCACTACCAGAACAGGTGATATTGACTCTAACATACTTAAGGCATTTGACAACATTTCAACTTCTTGGAATTCAATTTGGAGTTAGCGAAAGTACTGCAAATGATACATTTAATTATTGGTTTCCATTATTGAAAGAGTTACTACCCCCGAGTTTACTTGGAGAAGTAAAAAAAACTCTAGTGACGAAGAAATTGTTAAAGAGCTTTTAACAGAATTCGAGTTAATAGTAGATAGCTATGAACAGCCGATAGAAAGACCTGGAGAGTATAAAGAGCAAAAAAAATATTACTCAGGAAAAAAAGTAAGTCATACTCGAAAAAGTCAATTAATCGTCTTACCAAACGGCAAAGATATTGTCGATGTAGTTGCAGGTAAACCAGGTCCGAAAAGCGACATTAGTATATTTAGTGAAAGCCAAAAAGGTTTTGACCCAAAACAAAAATTTCGTGGAGATAAAGCATATCAAGGCGGAGAATTAATAAAAACTACTAAAAAGAAACCTAGAAATAAAGAATTGACTATCGAAGAAAAACAAAAAAATAAACAGCTAGCATCTGAACGAATTTTTGTAGAACACTTAATTCGTTTAGTAAAAATATTTAAAGTAGCTCAAGAAAGATTTAGATTAAATCCACGTAAACATGAACACATAGTCATGACTATTTGTGGACTGGTTAGATTGCGGATAGGTACATTTATTTTTTAATTATAAAAAATCGATATTATTAAACCAAAATTCTTTTAAAGAGATGCTATTTTTTAACTAGTTCTCAATACTAAGCATTTGTAATACCTATTTTTACGTACACACTAGCTAACTCTGCGATTGGGCGATCGCAATTTAAAAGCCAGTGATAGTAAGACTTTGGTTGTTTCCGGAGATGTCTAATAATTTCGAGATTATAAAAAAGCAAAATTTTTCGGAGAGTGACAGAAGAGGGGTAGATTCTAAACCTCACCCCGTCCTGACAGACACCCCTCGACCTAATTAAAGGAGAGGGAAAAAATCGACAGTTTTTGATATAATTAATTAATAAAAATAGTGTTTAACAAAAAAAAACAAAGCTGGAAGTTAAAGCTAAAAATTATTAAATTTCTCCCTCCTCTCCCCCTCTAAATCAAAATCAGGATTTCTACTTTACTTGCAACTTTCTACTTGCTACTTGCAACTTTCTACTTGCTACTCCCCTTCCGATTCATCTGAATTTGAAGAATAAAATTCCTGTATCCGGTCTAATTCTAATTCATTTAAATAATCTACAGTCCAATTCGATTGACGTTGTAACATATGGAACGGGTAGGTATTTGCAACTCCAACTACTTTCATTCCTGCTGCTTTTGCTGCTTGAATACCTGCTAGTGTATCTTCAATGGCTAAACATTCGCTTGGTTGCAGATTTAATTCTGGATATTCTTGACTTAGACGTTCGACAGTCAGTAAATAACCGTCGGGTTTTGGTTTGCTGGTCGTGATATCATCAGCTGCAACTACAATTTTAAAAAATTCAGCTAACTTTGCTCGTTCTAAAACTAAATCAATTTCTTTACGAATAGCACCGCTAGTTATTGCTAATTTCAAATTGCTTGAGCGTATCTTGAATATAAAGTCGTCTAAACCAGAGTATAAAGGCAATTCTTCTAAATTTTCTATTTGCTCAACGTAGCTTCGAGCTTTTTTTTGTTGTAATTTAGTTAAATAATCTTCGTCAGCAACTCTTCCGCGACTGGCTAATAAATCTCGCAAACAATCTCTGTCGCTACGTCCCAAACAGGTTTGCTGATATTCACCTGGTTTGAGTACCAGATTTTCTTCGAGTAAAATTTCTTCTATCAATTGCTGATGGATTGGCTCATCATTAATAATAACGCCATTAAAATCAAATAGAACTGCCTTTATCATGCTATTTTGCTACGCTGGGGACGGAAAACCAAAGCTATCATCTAATGTACTACTAGAAGCAGGGGTATACCGCTTAATGTTACTTTGAATAGTTGTATCTTTCACGGTCATCGGTTTGATACCGCTAGTCAACTGACTAGTAAACCATACATCTTCAGTTCGTACCATTGCAAATCCCGCAGCACCCACATTCGCATCCGTACTATCAGCAGCGTATTCGTGGATATAAGGTTCCTCGAACAGATTGTTCAACCATTCCAATTGACGTAAGGTTTTCTGATTACCATCCAAGATTAAAATTTGTCCCCCAGGAACCAACAACCGAAAACACTCATACAAAATATTTTGTGCAACTGTACTCGGTGTTTCATGAAACAACAAAGAAGCTGTGACCAAATCAAACGAAGCATCAGCAAAACCTGCATTCTCAGCATTCCCCTGCTGCCACTCTATGTGTAAACCAGCACTCTGAGACTTGTGGAAACTTCTGAGCAACATATAAGGAGACAAATCCAAGCCAATTACTTCTGCGTCTGGGAAAGCTTGCTTTAACATAATAGTTGTGGAACCCGTACCGCAGCCCAAATCAAGAATGCGTCGTGGTTTTACCTTTACACCATTAACTAAAGATTGACGAATCCAGGTTTCATTCGGTGGTAAAAGATACTGAGTAACCGCATCGTAAGTCACCGCAGCGCTAGGATTCAAATATCCTTGCTTCACTCCATGAAAATTTTGCGAGCTGTAGTACTCAGGAATTACAATATCATCTCTTCGGAAGCGACCGCTTTCTACTTCCCAGTCCACACTTTGAGAATAGCGTTTAAGTTCCTCTTCATTAATCAACAGACCAGCCACGGGAGATAAAAAACGTTCCCAAATTGTATCTTCACGAACTGCCATCTGTGTAATTCCTTGATAGTGGGTAGGATTTAGCGGGTAGAGGATAGAGTGGAAGATTTGAGCGTTTTCCAATCTTTAAATAACTTCCTCAAATTCCCTTATGGGCTAAATATAGAAGTATTTCCTGTAGAAAATTTTAATATATTTTTGTCAATTATGTGATTTTTTTATTTCCATAGGACAAATTTGACATTTTAATCTTGTATACTACAATTGTATTACAGAGCAGGGTTAATGTTCGTTGTAGTGATAATCGCGCATTGTTATTTAGAGCGGTTAGAGCTTAAGTACGAACCAAAAAGCGCCTACAACTACTAATATCGAATATTTTTAAATTTATTGATTATGTCAAGTAGAGTTATCCGAGTTTATTTAAAATCAATCTAAAATCCAAAACAAAATTATGCCTTATAAAAAGTTAGAATTATCAACAGAATCACCCGTATTATCCTGGGCAAATCACGAATTAAAAGAGAATGAAATCCAGATGGCTAAGAACGTAGCATCGCTACCTTTTGTATTTAAACATGTAGCTTTGATGCCCGATGTTCATTTGGGAAAAGGTGCTTTGGTTGGTTCGGTAATTGCTACGAAAGAAGCGATAATCCCAGCGGCTGTGGGGGTTGATATTGGTTGCGGTATGGGTGCGATAAAAACCCCATTCAAAGCTGATAAATTAGAAGGTAAACTAAAGAAAATTCGCCTTGATATTGAAGCAGCAATTCCTACTGGTTTCAATGAAAATAAAGATGTAGAAAAAGCTGTCACTAACTGGCAAAATTGGAGCGACTTTAAAGACTTGCATAGTGGAGTCCAAAATTTAGAAACTAAAGCAATGAAACAGTTGGGTTCCCTTGGTGGAGGGAATCACTTTATCGAAGTTTGTGTAGATACCGAAAATCAAGTTTGGCTGATGCTACATTCTGGTTCTCGCAATATTGGGAATAAGTTGGCGCAGTATCATATTAGTACGGCTAAGAATTTGGCTAAAATGGCAGATACTAATTTACCAGATAAAGATTTAGCTCATTTCGTCACTGGAACTCCTGAATTTGAATCATATTGGCGAGATTTACAATGGGCACAGGAATACGCTCGTTTTAACCGAGATGTGATGATGTCGAGGTTTAAAAAGATTATTGAAAAGCATTTAGCTGGTGGAAAAGCATTTAAACCTTTATTAGTAGTTAATTGTCATCATAATTATTCTGAAAAAGAAGTGCATTTTGGTGAAGATGTCTATGTTACTCGTAAAGGAGCGGTGAGAGCAGATAAGGAAGATTATGGAATTATTCCCGGTTCGATGGGAGCGAAATCATACATTGTTAAGGGTAAAGGTAACGTTGAAAGCTTTTGTTCTTGCAGTCATGGTGCCGGCAGATTAATGTCAAGAACTAAAGCAAAGAAAGCCTATACGCTTGATGATTTGATTGAACAAACTAAGGGTGTAGAATGTCGTAAAGATGAAGGAGTTTTAGACGAAATTCCTGGTGCTTATAAACCGATTGAGCAAGTAATGGAAAATCAAGCGGATTTAGTCGAAGTTGTTGCTACTTTGAAACAGGTTCTGTGCGTTAAAGGGTAATAATTGATTATTTGAATTGACAATTTGAATTATTTACAGGGTGCGTTATGGCTTCGGTCTAAGGCACCATTATTATTGTCATAGTTCTGATGCTTGAGAATACTTTAATATCATATCTATATTTACTATAAATGGATTTTAAACAAATATTAACATCATTATTCTTAATTAAATTATTAATTATTCCTTGGTTAATTTTTCATAATTACGCATCAGCCGTACTGATAAAAAATATATACTTAGCTCAAGTGAATAATTCGGTTAAATCAATGACTCCAGAAGCAGTATTAGAGAAATTATTTACCAGCGAAGATGTCAAAGCTGAATGGTTTGCATCAACATTTTTAGCAGCAGTACCCATAACGCAAATAGAGATTATAGTCAGTGGCACTAAAAATCAATTAGGAAGCTATGAAGGAGTCGAACAAGAGAGTAATGACTATATAGTTAATTTTAGTCAAGGTTCGGTAGCAACTCAAATAGCTTTAAATAGCGACGGTCAGATAGTCGGATTATTGTTGAAACCAAGCTTAAATATTAATAGCTTATCCGATGCGATCGCCGAATTTGAAAAATTGCCTGGAAAAGTTAGTTTTATAGTCAAAGAAGATTCTACGATTATTGCTGATTTTAACGGTAAAACAACTTTAGCAGTAGGCTCAGCTTTTAAATTAGCCATACTAAAAACATTAAAACAGCAAATTGCTTCCGGTCAAAAATCATGGTCGGACACAGTAACCTTAAAAAATGAAGATAAGAGCTTACCATCTGGTATTTTGCAAACTTGGCCAGAAAATTCACAATTGACGCTGCAAACACTCGCCACTTTAATGATATCTATGAGCGATAATACAGCTACAGATATTTTAATTAAGCAAATTGGTAGAGAATCAATCGAATCAATCTCCTCTAATCAAAATATTCCTTTTATCACAACCCGCGAACTATATAGTTTAAAAGCTTCTCAAAATAGTAAATTATTGCAGCGTTACCGTAAAGGTGATGTAAAACAGCGTCGCGAAATATTAGCAGAAATAGCGAATCAACCGCTTCCTGATATAAACGACTTTATAACTAATCCCAATGCATTGGATATAGAATGGTTTTACAATGCTGAAGAACTTTGCGAATTAATCGAAGCAGTTGCAGATTTACCATTAATGAGCATTAATCCTGGAATCGCTAACCCCAAAGATTGGGAACGAGTCGCATTTAAAGGTGGTTCCGAACCCGGTGTTATTAACATAACAACTTGGTTGAAAGGGAAAAATAATAAACAGTATTGTGTAGTTGCGACTTGGAATAATAGTAAAGCACCAGTAGACGAAGGCAAATTCGCGACATTTTACGGTGGAATAATTTCATTTTTAGCTAATAATTTATCCAATTAATTTTAACCTTTGTAGAGACGTAGCAGTGCTACGTCTCCCGACAATTAGGAAACAAACGAATCCATCAGATTTTATGAGCAAAAGTACTAATCCAAAATTTAAAATAATCCAATAAAAATGAAATAAAAATATTATACACAATGATTATCCTTAGTGAATCTACAGAAGAGATTGAATTATCTGCAAGTGCTAAAGAAAATCAGCAGATGACACAAGCTGCTCAATTATTAGGCTGCAAAATTTACTATATTCCGCGAGATTTTCAACGATGCGAAACTGCGGAAAATGCTTTATACCATTTACCTAAATATCAAGAGAAAATTACTGGCATATGGATTGGATTTATTCCTGAATTTGAACGCTATGAAGCTATTTACAATGCTGCATTAGAGAAAAATATTAATTTAATAAATACTCCATCAGAACATAAAAAAGGAATCGAATTTGATTTATTCTATCCTTATTTACAGGGATTAACACCCGAAAGTATTATCATTACATCTACAGAAAAATCTATTAGTGCTGGTAGTATATTGGGATTCCCCGTATTTGTGAAAGGTGCGGTGCAATCCAAAAAACAAAAAGGTTGGAAATCATGCGTTGCTAATAATCAAGAGGAATTATTACAACTTACCCAATACTTATTAAAACTAAAATACGGTTCGCGAGGAAAAGTTATTCTTAGAAAGCTGGTGAAACTGCGATATCAACGCTTAGCACCAAATGGCTTTCCGATGGGAAGAGAATTTAGAGTATTCATTTGCCAACAAAGTATTGTCGGATACGGGTATTATTGGCATGGCAGCGATAATTTAAGTCAGTTATCTTCATTAGAAGAAAAAGAAGTGCTTGAATTAGCTTTGCTAGCATCGCAACGTTTGAATATTCCTTATGTTGCTATTGATATCGGACAATTAGAAACGGGAGAATGGATAGTTATAGAAATTAGCGACGCTCAATTTGCTGGTGTTAGCCATATACCTTATCTAGAATTGTGGAATAATTTAAAAAATATATGCGAGAAATAAAAGAATTAGATAATTACAAACAACAATTATTAACCGACTTTAATAACAGAAGTAATTACGATAATGGTCGATTTTACCTTCCTATAGCTAATCGGTTGATTGAATTTGTAAATCTACAAAACGGACAGAAAATTTTGGATATTGCCACGGGTACTGGTATAGTTGCGCTAAATGCTGCCGAAAAAGTTGGTAGCAAAGGTAAGGTTATCGGTGTTGATATTTCATCGGGGATGTTAAGTAACGCTAAACAAAAGTTAGCTGAAACAAGTTTAGAGAATGTGGAATTTATCGAAGCAGATGCTGAAAAGTTAGATTTTGACGATAATAGATTTGATGCTGTATTGTGTTCTTTGGCTGTTTGTTATTTAACTGATATCCCCACAGCTTTGCGAAATTGGTATAGATTAATCAAAAAAGATGGATTTGTAGGCTTTAATGTTTGGTCTGAAAATGCTTTTCCAGCTTCCGTTTTGTTCAGAGAAGTTGCAAAGAAGTTTGATGTAAACGTTCCTAACCCTAACAAACCCATGGGAACTATTGAAAGAAGTACTAAATTATTACAGGAAATAGGTTTTAGGGATATTCAGATAGAAACCGAGCAATTTGGTTGGTATTTTCCGGTAGATGAAAAAATTGCTCAAGATATTTGGTTGATGAACGCGAAAAACGTTTTTGGTTATCAAGTTTTTCAGCTTCCAGCAGATAAATTAGAGAAATGCAAAGCCGAGTATATCAAAGAAATGCAGAATATACCAACAACAGAAAAAGGTATTTGGTGCGATGCGCCGATATTTTTCGTGCGTGCAGTAAAATAGTGGTGCTGCGAAATCAGCCGTTTCTCATTACTCATATAAGTACGCTTTGGCTTTAAACTAATAACCGTCAAGCAGTTGAAAATACTTTGGTAGAGATATGGTGAATCGACTAACAGGTTTGAGAAAGCAGCTACGTGCTAAAGCTTTTATATTAATTAGCCTTTTAACCTTTAGTTTAATTATCTTTACAAATACCGAAGTTCAAGCAGGAAGTTCAAATCAAAATCCTTTTACTAACGCTTCTAGCAATCAAAGTACTATTGTTTATGCTCCCATAACCTTGGATGGACGGGAAATTGTCCATATAGCTGCTAGGAAGGGAATTAGTAATAACCTGAGTCAAAATACTATTTCACCGCTCGATACTCGGGTAGAGATGTACGAAGAAAAGCTCTCTCAAATTCTCGCTACAGGTTTTAATCCCAAAACACTATACGTTACCCCCGCTCAAAACAAACAACAAACAGTCATTTTAGTTGGTGATACTGAAAACTTAAAACGACGTAAACTAATGAGCGTTACTGAGTTAGATGCTCAACTTCATGGTTTATCGATAACTGATTTAGCTGGTGAATACAGTAAAAATATTCGTCCTGCACTAATTAAAGCATTGCAGGAAAGACAACCAGAAACCATACAGCAGAGATTTTTTAATTCTTTGGGAATACTTGCAGGAATTATTTTATTAACTGCATTATTAGTTTTTTATTATAAAAAATTCGTCAAAAAAGAGGAAACACTCCAACAAGAAGAACCATCTGTAAGTGATTTTGGAATTGAGTCAGAAAATGCAGCTTCGGAAGCAGAAGAAGACGCGCAAATGATGGAATACTGTCAGAAAAAATTAATTTGGCAGCGGAAGTTAAATATTAATAGACTCAAAATATGGATATTAGTAATTAGTTTATTTATGTTATGGGTCTCAGGATTAGCCGCAATTGTAGGAATGTTTCCTTATACCCGCTGGTTGCAAGATTGGTTGCTGACAAAACCTTTATTATTAGCAATTATTCTAAGTACAATTTTAGGTATCAAAGCAAGTGACGTTATTATCGATTTTTTATTCAGAAAAATTTTAGATAAAGAATCCCAAAAACCTCATGTATCGGCACGACGTATTTCTCGCTTGACCACATTTTCCAATGTTATAAAAGGAGCGATAACATTTATTTGGATGGTATTAGGTATTTTATGGTTTTTAGAAAAACTACATATTCCGATTATCCCAATATTAGCAGGAGCCGGAATTGTCGGTTTTGCCGTTTCCTTCAGTTCCCAAAATTTAATTAGAGATATCATCAATGGAATAATTATGCTTTGGGAAGACCAATTTATCATTGGTGATTTGATTAATGTCAGTGGAACTGTAGGTGTTGTAGAAAACGTCAATTTACGAATGATTCAACTGCGTCAAGCAAACGGTATTTTGAGTACTATTTCCAATAGCAGCATCTCAACAGTTCATAATTTAACAAAAGACTGGTCGCGGATAGTTTTTACTGTAGACATTAGTCCGGAAGCAGATATAGATAAAGCATTAGGAATTGTGAGAGAAACTGCTTGTGGAATGCAAACTGATGAAGAGTGGAAAGATTCGGTTCTCGACCCAGTAAATGTTTTAGGTGTTAACAATATTAGTTCAAACGGTATCGAAATAATGCTGTGGTTTAAAACAGAACCCGGTGCACAATTTGCTTTAGCTAGAGAATTTCGTCGTCGTCTCAAGTATGCTTTTGATAGAGAAAATATAGATATCGGTATACCCCAAAATTCTCTACAATTACAAGATTCTCCAGCATTAAGATTATTTACTTCTAATAGTAATTAAGGTCAAAGGTTTAAATTCTCCTTATCCCCTTCTCTCTTTCCCCCTCTTCGTATCTTCCTTTACTTGGAATTACTCCTTTTAGTTGATATATTTAAAAGGTAATTACTTCTTTAGACAGTTGTATAACTATATAAACAGTTATTCTATCCATTTTAAATCGGTAGAGAAATTGGCTAAAGCAGTAATTATCAACTCTAAAGATTTCTATCTGTCTGTTTCCTCCTATTGCTATATCTAATTGCTTCTTAATGTAAGATGCAATTTAAGTAATCATAATCAAAGTGTTTCCCTATTAATTTATCAGCTGGATACATGATTCAAAAACGTATTTTGCTCGCTTTATTGGGTACTGTTACAGGAATTTCTCTAACAGCTTTTTCTTTCAACAATCAGCAAGCAGCTTTTGCTTCTTCACAGAATAGAGAAAGCAATGCAGTAGAAAAAGTAGATAATAATCAGCCTATACTGGTTGTAAGAAGACGTAGAAAGAATAAAAAAGCTCGTAAATGTTCGTCTCAAATGGCTTCCTATTACGGAAGTAAGACAAAATTAACAGCAGCGCATAAAACCTTACCTTTTGGAACCAGAGTAAAGGTTACAAATAAGAATAATGGTCGTTCTGTGATAGTAAAAATTAACGATAGAGGTCCATTTATTCGCTGTAGAGTAATCGATGTTTCCCGTAAAGCAGCTAGACAACTAGGAATGATTCGTTCGGGAGTTGCACCTGTAACGCTTCAGGTTTTAGGGAGATAATTCAATACTTAATTTACAACTAAATATATTCTAAAATGTAGAGACGTTGCAGTACAACGTCTTTATTTTTTTATAAAAAATTTATCTGTTAATATTTCTTTTTCATTGCTATTAAAAACTAAATTAATTTAATATCCAACAACGTGCTTCGCATTTCTCTTCAAAGGTAAAACACTTAACTGTTACACCAGCAACAAGCAAACCTTTCATACTTTCCATACTTTGAACTAATTTTTTCTCAATCACTATAGCTTCTTTTTCAAATTTGTGAAACTGACTCAAGGTAAACTCAAATTCTCTGATTAAAGTTTCTAAAGAATATGCTTCGATATCTTCAATTTCAACATATATTCGTAAGAATTCGTAATGAAACTCTACTTCACTAATAAAATTTTTTACTAATTCAAAGTCTTTAGTCTTTACATTCCCTTTGATTGAAACACCTATAACATTGTTACTATCCATCGAAAGCAATTTTATCATATCCTTGATTTAGGGAAATAATTTAACATCGGCTTTTATATTGGTCAATAAATCATATAAAATATAGCTTTTAGACTTATGCTGTGTTAGCACATTTGAAAATCTGTTTCAGCTACCGTGCAGTAACTTTAGTCTCAGATGAAGTGGAAAGCTATAACCAACCATTCACAATATTTTACTTTTCTTACTTTCCTGTTTGATGACTATCTAATAATTATATGGGTTATAAAGATATAGCTTATGCACTCTATATAAATAAATTTTGTCGCAAATTGTTAAATTACGACGACTTTAATTGATTAATTTAATTAAATATACTTAAAAAAAGTAATTCTGTAAATGTCAAATCACACAAACCTCAACGAGTATAAGCAGCAAGTAGCTAGCTATTTCAACAATAGAATTAACTATGATGCTAGCGAATTTGCAAACCGTCGTGCTAATCGTTTTTTAGAATTATTACCTTTGAAAAAGGGAAATAAAGTACTTGATATTGCAACTGGTACGGGTTTAATTGCTATTCCTGTTGCTAGAATTGTAGGTGATACGGGGAAAGTTGTCGGAGTTGATATTGCTTCTGTTTTACTACAGCAAGCTCAAAAGAAAATTGATGTATTAAATTTAAGAAATATTGAGTTACTTGAAGTAGATGCAGAATATCTGAATTTTAAGGAAAACAGTTTTGATGCAGTTTTATGCTGCTCTGCTGTGATGGTTTTTCAAAATATTTCTGCTGCTTTTAAAGATTGGTCTCGTTTTCTTAAACCAGGTGGAATAGTCGCTTTTAACGCTTATGCAGAAACTTCTTTGATGACACCTGCGATTATTCAATCTTGCTTTAATTATGGTATTGCTTTACCTAACATACACGAACCATTAGGTACGGTTGAAAAATGCGAAAACCTTTTGAAATCAGCTAGTTTTAATCATATTGAAGTGACAACCGAACAATTTGGAAAATATATATCGGTTGATGATGCTAAAAAGATTTTTGATGGAAATACTTGGATTCATCCCAAAAACCCTTTATCAAAACTGCCAGTAAAGCAAAAAGAATTACTAAAAGCTGAATTTGCTAAAATTATCGAAAGCTTGGCTACAGACAAAGGTGTTTGGCATGATATTACAACATTTTTTGTCTTAGCAAGAAAGTAGATATTAATTTTTATAAAAACTAAAGTTTAAGAATTTATAGTTAAATAAATATTTAAATGCGAATTAACCTATAAATAAATTTATTGATAAACATAGAAAGCCGCAACTGTGATTATACTTACTTATTTTTATTTGTATAATCGTTACTCAACCGTATAATCTACACTTTTTGTTTAACAATAGTTATTTATGTATCAATTAAAAAAGCTCAATGATTTGTATAGCCCGAACTTTGATTATTTTATACACTAAATCTAGTTTTATAAAAGGTTATCATATATTTGTTCTGAAGATAACTGTGAAGCTAAGATTCTATCTCAGGCTGCATAAACCTTAATTTTATAAATAACTATGATGAAAATAATTTTGGTTGGACTAATTTCATTCACATTTCTATGGACTTTAGTGCGATGTGCTAATACAAATAGCTACTATGCTCCTTCAGGAGGTCGCTCATCCTACGGTACTTTTCAAGGTGGTGGACCTAGTAGAGGAAAGTAAAAGAGTCAGTAAATTTACTATTTAAAATCAGCTTAAATAATTCTGTAAACTAATACGAATAAATACTGTATTTTTACGCACAAATTCTTAACTACCAATAGCTTTTTATCCGTATAATCATCATTTTTAACGGAATAAAATCGATTTTATACATTTAAAAAAAAGCTGAATACTTGATAAAATCTGACTTACGGTAGTTTTACAAACTAAGTTTACTTTTTCCGGAAGGTTATTATGTCATTGTGTTGTTGATAATACCGTCAAGCTGAAAATATTATGTCAGCAAGTATAAATATTAAAAAGACAAATCGTTTTATAGATCCAGCCCTTTATATTGCTTTCGGTGCTACTGGTTTAATTCTTTTAGGATTAATTGCATCTGCGTTTTTTGAAAAAGTGCTTTTTTCTAAAACTGTTAGTGTCAGTGAAGAAGAAGTAGTCAAAATTGAAGCACTCAAACTGGAACCCCAATTAATTGGTGCGTTACGGATTGACGCTACAGCTAGCATACCGACTAACCGCTGGGTCATTTACGAGATTCAGCTGCTCGATAAGCAAGGAAAATTGATTGCTTCTGCTACAAAAGAAGCATGGAGAGAATCCGGTTATGATGAAGGTAATTGGAGTGAGAACGATTTAGACGCTGGTTTGGATGTCCGTGCAAAGAAAAATGAAGAAGTGACACTTGCTATTTCTGTATTAGAAAAAGGAAGTGCATCGCGGTTCATAACTCCTTCACAACTAGGAATCGGGACACCGACACCGAAACCCAGTCAACCCGTAAGAATCAACGTGAAAGTTGCCAACGGTGTTGTAGATACCCGTCATTTATGGCCCGGTTTATTCGGGACTTCAGCTTTGGCCATAATGACATTTATTGCAGCCCCACTTAATGGTAAAAAGGTAATTTCCAAAACAGTCAACGATAGCGACCCCAGCGAACGAGCAACTCTTGGTGGTGCTGATAAATTAGTACGGGTCAAAATCAAAGTAACATCTGACGAAACGAGTCCTCGTTCAATGCAGGCTAGGTTAGTTATCAATGATTCTTATGGAGAACAGCTATACAGCGACACTATTCCTTTGGATTTAACATTTCATCGGGAAGAAGGGAAACTTGAAAAAGTAACAGGTTTTGCACAAAAATTCTTTGTATTAGAAACCCAAGATTCATACGGTTTTCATGTAGAAGTGATTCCAGATGCACCAGTTGATGTGACAACTCTTACAGTTCTCGACGGTAATCGTACTCGTACACCGGTGGAAGCTGTTCATATTGGTCCTACTAGCAGTTAACAGTTATCAGTTATCAGTTAGGAATTAGGAATCAAATCATTAAGTTCTAATCTTAATAAACAATTTGGAACAACAAATAAACCAAGGAAAATAAACAATATATAAAGATTAAATCAAAACTAAAAACTATGCTTACAAAAGTTTTTGCTGGAATCGCGGTACTAATGGCATTATGGTCAGTTTCCGACGCTTATACTCAGAAATCAGCTTTCGTATTACGCGAAGAAAAACAAACAAACTTCTCCCCTCGTCGCAGAACTAGTTTATCAGGCTCTTACGGTAGCAACGGTACATGGATATTTGTTCCCGGCCGCTCTTCCTACGGTAGTTTTCAAGGTGGAGGTCCTGGTAGTGGGAAGTAAGGGAGATGGGGAGATGGGGAGATGGGGAGATGGGGAGAAATAAATTAATTCTGAACTAGTACTCCTTTTCATTAGTTTTCACAGTTTTGTTTTCTACGGACGTAATGTAGAGACGTTATAAATAACGTCTCCCGACATTTCCAAAGAAAACGCGACCATAGCCGAATTAATGAAACGCACCACTAGTAGTCCTTTTCATTAATTTTGACAGTTTTGTTTTCTACGGACGTAATGTAGAGACGTTATAAATAACGTCTCCCGACATTTCCAAAGAAAACGCGACCATAGCCGAATTAATGAAACAGACCACTAGCTGGTGACTGTTAACTATTAACTGTTTGATGAAATGAAATGGAAGCGAATAATTTTTCGGATATAGGGGAAAGTACTGTTAACAATAGTTATTCTTTGAGCGGTACTCAACGTAAATTATTGCTAGCTGCGGCGGCTGTTTCTTCCGGTTGCGGGCTGGCTGTGGAGCTACTTTTAGGTACTCTTGCTAGTTATTTGGTGGGGAATCAAGCTCTTGCTTACGGGATTGCAGTAGGTGGTTTCCTGGCGGCAATGGGTGCCGGTTCTTACTTGAGTCAGTTCATTGCACCTAAAATGGAAGGTCGATTGCTGCAACGTAAATTGCTGTTAGCTTTTGTTGGTGTGGAATTGGCGATCGCACCTCTGACAGCTTTGCTACCTCTGGGTTTGTTTGCATTGTTCGTTATGAACGGTGAGATTTGGCTGGGCTTATTTTTAGTAACTATTTTGCTGGGAATACTCGCTGGTTTGGAAGTGCCAATTTTAACGCGGGTGCTGGAAATGGAAGAAGGGGTGCGCGAAGCCTTGGCTGGTGTTTTAGCGTTGGATTATATGGGAGCGCTGTTTGGCTCTTTAGGTTTTCCAGTTCTGCTGCTACCATTGTGCGGAATGTTTCCCACTGCTTTTATTTTGGGTTCATTACCGGCTTTGATGGTGTTTTTTATCGGACGCAATTTTTCCCATTTAAAACGTTGGAGCTATATCGGTTTAGCTTTGGGTGTAATGCTTCTGGTTCTCTCACCTGCAACTATTCCGATCAGCAATAAATTAGAAAATAACTTGTATTCAGCACCGATAGTTAAAAGAGTACAATCCCCATATCAAAGAATAGTATTAACTCGTAAAGGTAAAGATTCCAGATTGTTTCTCAACGGCGATTTACAACTTTCAACAATCGACGAATACCGCTATCATGAGGGATTAGTGCATCCCGCAATGAGCGCAACACCCAATAGAAAGAGAGTTTTGGTATTGGGTGCTGGGGATGGAATGGCAATTAGAGAAGTACTCAAATGGCAAGAAGTTGAAAAAGTAGTATTAATTGAATTAGACCCAGAAGTAGTTAAAATAGCCAAGAGTCACCCGCAATTAAAAGAAGTAAACGGTAGTTCCTTAGAAGATTCTCGTGTAGAAGTAATTAATGCCGACGCATTCTTAAGCGTACCCAAACTCAAAGACACCTTCGACGTAATTATTGCAGACTTCCCCGACCCAGACCAAAAAGTTATCGCCAAACTTTACTCAGAAGGTTTTTACCGACGTTTATTAGCAAGACTTACAGATAAAGGTGTTTTTGTAACGCAAGCATCGAGTTCATTCTTTGCACCCAAAGTAATTAGCTGTATTGCTGCGACACTTCAAGAGGTCGGATTAAAAGTAAATCCCTATACCATCAGCGTTCCCAGCTTCGGTCCTTGGGGTTTTGTTTTAGCATCCCGTCAAGAATTAAACTCAGAAAAATTCCAGCTACCCGTGGAAACCCGCTTTTTAACAGAAAACTTATTACATAATTTATTTGAACTACCAAAAGACATGCAGTTAGGAAAAGTAGAAATAAATCGACTATCCCATCCCGTAATCGTTAGCTATCAAATGCAAGCACGATGGTTGAATTATTAAATAATTGGGGATTGAGGATTGGAAATTGATAATTACCACTCCCTCCATCACAATTTCCCCCAACCGAGCTACTTAGTACAATTCAAAATATTGTATGGTCAAGAAAAGTCCTCAGTAGAGCCTGGAAGCAAGTCGTTTTATGAATACTGTACCCCTTAGCTGGAAAGAACTAGAAACCCTTACGAATTATCAAATAGATACGGTAAATGGCCCCACTAATGCTAAAGCAAAGCTGCGCTTGTTTGGTAAATCTGAATCTGATGTGCGGGTGACGCTTTACCGCGATAATCACGCTTGGTGTCCTTACTGTCAAAAAATTTGGTTGTGGTTGGAGGAAAAACAAGTTCCCTACCGCATCGAAAAGGTGACAATGTTCTGCTATGGGGAAAAAGAAAGCTGGTACAAACGTAAAGTCCCGTCGGGAATGCTCCCAGCTATCGAGCTAAATGGAAGAATTATTAAAGAAAGCGATGATATTTTGATTGCTTTAGAAAAAGTTTTTGGCCCATTGAATCAAGGAATGAAAGACCGGGAGGTGCTTCCTCTACGTCAACTAGAACGACTTTTATTTAGAGCTTGGTGTTCTTGGCTGTGCTATCTAGCAAGTTCTTCTCGACAAGAACAGCACAACCGAGAACAATTTACACAAGTAGTAGGAAAAGTTGAGGAAGCTTTAGCGCGAACTCCAGGACCTTACTTTTTAGATAAATTCGGCATAGTTGATGTTATCTTCACACCCTATGTAGAACGGATGAATGCCAGCCTTTACTACTATAAAGGTTATTCAATGCGGGAAGAAAATCCTCGCTTTAGCGCATGGTTTGACGCAATGGAAACCCGACCAACCTATCGCGGTACCCAAAGCGACTTTCACACCCACGTACATGATTTACCACCACAAATGGGGGGTTGTTGGGAAAACGGCGAACCTCAAATGCTTATTAATAAAGCGCGGGTAAATAATGGTCCTTGGTTTGGTCTACCAGATGTTGGTTATCCAGAACCCGAAAACTCTCGCGAGGAAGCCCTGCAAAATACTATCAAACATCATGCCAACATTATCCGAGTTAATCCCGCAGACGATAAGTTATTCGATGAAGCACTCCGCTGTGCATTAACGTACATGATGACCGGTAAAGAATGCGTACCCCCAACAGGTTCTGAGGTTGGTCTACGATATTTGCGCGACCGCATAAACGTACCCAGAGATATGTCCATCTATGCAGCCAAGCATTTCAGGGAATCCTTGGAAAAAACCGCAGCCCTCGCAGGCGATCGCCAACCGGAACCAATTCCTACCAGACATCGACGCGACCAAAACCCACTCAATTTTGCCATGAACAATTAAGATTCGTACTAAGCGACTTATCGCTCAAATTTAAGGACTAAAGTCGGCACGTAAAGCAATCATTTTGAAGGGACAGAGCATTCTTAACAAGGAGCTATAAACTGAAGAAGTATTTATTCCTCCTTGTCCCCTTATCTTCCAGTCTATAAAAAACATTTAAAGGAAAAAACTATGACACTATTACTATGGCTTGGAGTTTTCGTAATCATCGGTGGTGGAGCTTACTTATTAGTGCTTCAACAACAAGGTAAATTACCCGGTAGCAAACCAAAAAAAGAATTACCGTCGCTCAAACGCAACGTATTTAATTTACAAATCGGCGATATTGTTCAGTATATGGGTATCGATTGGGTAGTAGAAGGAAAACTTACCTATACAGTTGATGATTATTTCTGGATGGAATATATGCTGCAAGATGATAATGATATTCGCTGGTTGAGCGTTGAGGAAGACGACACCGTAGAAGTTACATTACTCGAAGCAACAAATCAATTAGATATTAGCGAAACACCACCACCTAAAAAGTTAACTTTTGGGGATGAAACTTATAAATGTGTTGACTCTGGGTTAGCAAGCATGACTCGTGAAGGTACCGTCCAAAGACGTACAGCTTCGCGCTGTCAATACTTTGATTACAAAAGTTCGGGGGATAAAGTGCTTTCAATTGAAGTTTGGGACGGAGAAATTGAGGTAACAATCGGTAATAGAATAAATCCTCGGTCTTTGACAATCTTACCCGGTGATGGGAATCGGGTTTATGGGATGTGAAAATTGTGTTCGTAGTTGCGCTATGTCCTCCGGACACGCTACGCTAACAGCGCCAATATAATACATCCAACGGCGAAGATGTCGCAACTACAAACATTAATTCTTATTATCAAATAATCGGGCTTTGTGATTTGAGCATCGTTAATAAATTGTTATTTCATACAAATTAGGAATGGCCGCAACTGGCACATTTTTCTAGTAGGGGAGGCAAAATACGGTTCCTTAGTGCGGTCTTGGGGAGCCATTGCGTTGCGCGGTGAATCAAGGAAAGGGGGTGTCGGTTTCCGTCCCCCTTTCCTAGTGAACCCGAAGGGGAACAAGCGCGTTATAGCAAATGGCGTGGTTTCCCCCATGAGCAACTAAGGAACCCGGAGGGTGTAGATTTTCTTCCCGTATTATTGCCGAGGCACGTGACACTTTGAACAAAGCACGAACGTAGTCACAATGTTTTCAGTGTCACGCACCAATCGATTACTGTGACAACTGCGTAAGTTCTGCAAATAAATAAGCGTTTTTCGGTTGGGTGAAATACACTTGATAGACCTCACCCCCAGCCCCTCTCCTTGTCAAGGAGAGGGGTGTATTCTATCCAACTGAGACTGCTATATAGCGTTTCCCAGTCTATTGAAGTACATCTCAAAACCTCACCCCCAAGCCATCTCCTTATTAAGGAGAGGGGAGATAAAGTACAGCTTTTTAGGTGTGAGGTAATTGCTGTACCTCAGTTGCTTGATAAACGCTATATATATATATATATAAATAAATAAATAAATAAATAAATAGATAAATAAAAACAAACAAACAAACAAAATAATTTTCGGAATATACATACTTTAGCTTGTATTTAAAAATGTCTATAGTTAATATTTATAATTCCTAACATTCTAAAGAATATGAAAAAGTCTATCTTCATGACTGCATTGTTAATAACTTCTTTATTATTCACTGGTTGTAATAACGCTCAAACAGATAATACTGATAATCAAATTGAATCTGATAATACCGAAGTAGTTTCTGATGAGGGTGATACAGCAGATAATTCTGGAGTAGATTCAGTCAATGAAGATAGAGCAGATAATTCTTCAACTAGCAACAATAAAAATTCTAGCAAGACAAAAAACCCAGTTAAGAATATTTCCACAAATCTTGTAGCAGGAAAAGGACAACCAAAAATAGGAACTATTAAAAGAATAGAACAAGGTGATTTAGCTTGCTATGTAAATTTAATTGACGAACAAGGAAAAGAGCATAACATTAACGCTGATTTTGATATCTGTCCTCAAAAAGAACAATTTATAAATAAAAAAGTAAAACTCAGCTACAAAATATTACCTTTCAACGACTGTGAAAGTAACGAACCCTGTGGAAAGACCAAAAAAGAATCTGCAATTGTCAAAATGGAAGTTATTGATGCTTCTAAATCTGGAAAATCTTCTGGAGATGCTCAAACTATCAGTAACGGTGAATGGACTATTAAACTGAGCAATTACGATTCTTGGAATGGTGTTAATAATACCGGAAATGTTAAATATTACGGCTGCGATTCTAAAGGAAATTGTATCGAACTTACAGGTGGAAAAGTTTCTTGTCGGAATGGTAAGTGTGTAAC
This sequence comes from Calothrix parasitica NIES-267, assembly GCF_002368095.1. GTDB lineage: Bacteria > Cyanobacteriota > Cyanobacteriia > Cyanobacteriales > Nostocaceae > Rivularia > Rivularia parasitica. The sequence continues at coordinate 4,355,796 of NZ_AP018227.1, forward strand.
TGGTTGGAAAAATGGAAATTATAGTTATGTAATAGAAGATTTGATTACTGAAGATGGAAATAATCCTCAAGGTTCAACTTTAATAGTTCGTCAAAATGGTAAAGTGATTTTGAGAGCAGAAGGATTGAAGGCTGTTTGATTTTTATTGTAGGGTGTGTGACGCAAGAATAAATCAAGGTACATATTTTTTACTTTTCATTGCAGCGTCACGCACCACCCGAGATTTATGACAAAATTGTATCTAGAAAAATAATTTAAAGCAGTAGCTCTGAAAAAGACTACTGCTGTTATTTTATCTGATTAACTCTACGTCTTTCACAGACAAACTAAGTGCCTGTGCAATTTGTTCCATATTATTTTTTAAAGTAACAAAATTTACATATTTCCAGATTTGGTTTTACATTTGTGGAATAGAGAAAATTAATAGTTGTAAAATGCACCTTTGAGCTATGGTTTTTGGGTTTCGTCAGCTAAAGCAGTCTTTAAATTTTTCAACACAAAATCTTCAAGGTAACTCTTTTAAGGGAAAAAAACTCACAGGTGCAAATTTTTCGTATTGCGATATTAGAGGTGCAGATTTTACTGGGGCTAACTTAAGTAATGCAGATTTTAGTTATGCAAAAGCAGGATTAAATAATTCTTGGGTAGGCATATCATTTTTATTATCATTAGTATTAGGATTTTTAGCAGGTGCGGTTGCTGTTTTTATTAGTTCCTTTTTATGCAGTCAAAATTTTAATGAGTTGATTGCTGGTACAGTAACTCTTATTGGGTGCATAGCTTTTTTAATTATTTCTGTGAAAAAAGGATTTGCTAATGCTTTTATTACTGTTATTGGAATATTAGGAGCTATCGGTACTTTAGCAGGCTTTTGCTGTATTGCTTTTAATCAAGTTAAGATTGGCTATATTACCCTTTCGACAGCAACTAATATTTGTTTGAGCATTATGACAGTTGCTAGTATTGCTGTTTTTCTTTCTTTTCTCATTATTGTTACTAGCACTAAGGTGGTAAATTCTTCTTTAATTAGTGCATTTATAACTGCAATTTTGATACCTTTAGTTTCTAGGGGTAAAATAGCTATTAATATTACTCATAAAGGTTGGTTTGGAATTATAATTACTGTCGGAATTGCTGTTCTTATTATAATTTTATGCGAACTGTAAATGTACATCTTCCAGTAGTTTCGCGTATAAAACTCCAACCAGAGATATTATTGACTAAATTAGTAGGTTGTCCCAAAAAAGTTTGTGAAACTCTGTTATCTCCTAAAGTAATCGAACATCTTCTTCTAGGTCTGGGAATTATTCTAAGGGAACGGGAACGGCATCCATTTTTATTTTGCGCTCCTTTTGCACCGATACGAATACGTTTGCTGACATCTGTACCATACAATACTCGGCGACCAGAAAAGCTGTTTTCATTAAATACTTCAAAATGGCAATTACCGCTTGTTTCACGAATAAAATCCCAAGGTCCATCTATAGTTCTAAAGTTATTTTCTCTGTCATTACTGATAGGAAGTGAAGCTCCCCCTCTTCCAAAAATAATTGTGCATCTTTCTGCTATTTGAGCTTGAACTGGTTGTGAAAAAGCAGTTGAAGTTAGAGCTATAAATCCTGAGATTGCAATAGTTTTTATTCTATTCATTTGCTTATTTTTTTAATTCGTCTTTCTATTTATTAATCACTTTAAAACTCAAACTTTTATACAAAATATTAAATAACCAAAAATTTGATATTATAGAGTTTCGATAAATAATGTATATAGTAATAAAATTTGTTGAGCATTATAAAAAAGGAATTACTCAACAAAATCTATAAACATAAAATTAATTATTCAAGAGCGCGGTCGCGTCCTTGAGTAATACACAAATCCCGTGCAAAGGTTTGAAGATTTTGTACAGCAAGGTTGGAAAACTTTGGAATCGCTGATAAACACTGAATCATTCGGAAATTTAAATCCCAGTTTTAAAGATAATACTTGTTCTCCCACAGAAGATATTTTTAAAGCTGTAAAACGGTTTGAATTTGAAAAGCAATCTGTATTAATGTTAGTAGCACTCAAACCAGAAGAAAACGAGCAAATAAGCGTTCGGGTGCGAATTTATCCAGATTCAGAAAATAATTGCCTTCCCGAACATCTCAAATTAGCTATATTATCTGATTCGGGAAAAACTTTAAAAGCAGTAACTTCTCGCAGCATAGATAATTTTATTCAACTTCCTTCCTTTCGTTGTAGCTCTCAAGAAAGCTTTAAACTTCAACTGTCTCTTAATAATATATGCTTTACGGAAAGCTTTTTTATCTAGCATTAGTTACTAATCTCATGTTTTTTATACTCCCCAATTCCTTGTTACTATTATTTAATTAACATTCCTCTGTGCAGAATAATTTAAATAAATAGTACAACTCAAGACCTTGGGATATTATCTGAATGCATCAAACTAATAGCAATAAAATTATCATCTTTCCTTCCCATGAACAAATTCAAGCAGCAATCAACTGGTTACAAAAATATCATCTTGTAAATCCAGATTTAGAATACGCTCTCAATCTTGTTAGTCAAGGAAAAATCATTCCCGATAAAACCGGAGAATTAGTAGCTATTTCCTACAAACCATCCATCAATCAAAAGGTAACTCCAGATAATATTCAAGGAGCAATGATGATAAATTCTCAAAATACTCAAACGTCTTTTGAGAGTTGCAATAAAATTACTACCCAAAACTTATTTTCTCTGCTAAAAAAATGCGGTTTACCCAAGAAAATTATCACTTCGAGCCAAGTTAAACAGTGGATTCGTCCGCTGATACTCGAACATTATCAAATCGTAAAAGAATACGACCAAGCAGTGATGATTTGTACTCAATCGCTATCTGATAGTAAAGATAATAGTGAAAGTCGTTGGGCAACATTACAAGATAAACCTACACTTGTAGCTTACGAACAAGCATATATTAAAGAGCGCGGTAATGGAAATCTAAATCGCGATTGGAATAGTTTAATTCAAAAACGTCAGATAGCTGTTTTGGAATACTCTGGAAAAATTGCTTCGGTTATTAGATACAACCCCACGAAAAATTATGCTTTAGTAGTAGCACCATTCACCTTTCCCGAATTTCGCAGACAGGGATTAGCTCGAAAGCTATTAATATTTTTGGCTAAAGAACTACTTCAAGAATATACAGCATTAAAACTGTGGGTAGATGAAGAGAATATTCCCGCAATTTCACTTTACCATTCTGCAAATTTCCGACAGATTGGTTCTTGCTACACTGGTTATTTCTGTGAATAGTTATTAGTTGCAAAATATTTCAAAGCTTAATTACGTAATTTTTTCTCCTTCAAAAGTGTATCAGCCCAAATTTTATTTTCTGAATTTAATGCTGCTACTGGTTCAATACTATAATCAATTGCTAAATCAAAACCTGCTTGTTCGTAAACTTGCTCTAACAAACTTTGTAAATCAACTAAAGGTTCGTTATCTTCAGATTTGAGAGGAAGTAAAAATTGGGGGATTTGTTGCTGAAGATTAAATCCGAAAACTTCCGCTAAAGGACGACGATTTCCCCGAGCAACTAAGATGCGATAATCAGTTTTAGGAATTTCGCTGAGAATTTGCATCGGTCTTCCAGCACGAAGTAAATCAATTTCTACCAAATGTGTAGGAGTACTTAATACATCTCGACGCTTTTCTTCATAAGCATCGCGTCCTTTTCCAGTACGTTTATTAGTAGGAGAAAGAACTTCAATAGTTGTTACCACATATCCAGTTGCTACTTCTCTAATTTCTAAATAAGCTTCCTTTTTCTCTTCCGGTACGGGAAGTTTAACAGTTACCGATTCTCCTTGAACGGGTAAAGTTGCTGTTGCTATTTTCTCCTTAGTAGAACTCTTTTTTTGAGTCGTTACCGCTACATCAGGAATTCCTACTAAAACCGAATCTTCAGTATCGCCTAAATATGTTCGTTTTTCGATAGCTACCCGATATTTAGGACGAATTGGTGGAGCTATAGCAATAGCAATTGCTGTAATCAACCGATGATGAACTTCCGACCATAATTCAGGGTTTTCTAAATAAGGATTCATTCCCGGAAATGGAGAAGACATAAGCCTTACCTTGCATGACTATAGTTTCAATTTTAGATTAATTCTAAAAAAGATTGGATGAAACATTGATATTGACTCGAAACTGTTCAAGAAATTGGTTTCTAACAATCAATGACAATTCTATCTAAAAATAAATTAAAATTTGACTAAAATTTAGTTCTTTTTCAAGAAAAGCTCGTAATAAATTTTACTGATAAAAAATGTCCTTTTCAGTGTAAATTAGTTGTGGGATACATTTGCTAGTGCAAGGTTTTTTTGTCTGAATTCCTTGCTAGATAGCCTTTAAAAAAATAAGTTGACCCTAATTAAGTGACTTTTATTGCTTGGAGTTCAGTTGTATCACTGTCTTAATTTACTCTACGTAATTTTTATTGCATAACTAGGGAAATTTTGACAGAGAAATTTCAAACCCTGCAAATTTCAAGATTAGAAAAATAAAAAATATGGCTTCTACCTTCAATCTTTCAGCAGCATCTACCTTTAATTTACAAGAAGCGACTGTAGATGATATTCAAAAAGCATATAGTTTTGGCGCTCTGAGTGTTGAGCAATTAACTCAACTCTACCTGAATAGAATTGCAGCATATGACGACCAAGGACCAGCGATTTCTGCTGTTATTTCTGTGAATCCCGATGCTTTGGATAAAGCCAAGGAGTTAGATGCAAAGCTACGAAGTCAAGGTGCTGATGGAGCTTTGTATGGAATTCCGGTACTTTTAAAAGATAATTATGACACCTTTGATTTACCAACTACAGCGGGTTCCGATGTTTTAGATGGTTCGATTCCTCCGGATGATGCTTTTACCACGAAAGAATTTCGGGATGCTGGAGCAATTATTTTGGGTAAAACCAATATGAGCGAATTTGCTCTTTCTTCTGGAAGACTTGGTTACAGTTCCAAGGGAGGTTTAACGCTCAATCCTTATAATCTCAATCGCGATGCTAGTGGTTCGAGCAGCGGAACTGGTGCTGGAATTGCGGCGAATTTTGCAACGTTGGGAACCGGAACCGATACAGCGGGTTCGGTTCGAGGTCCATCTGCTGTGACTGGGTTGGTGGGAATAAAACCGACTCGGGGATTGGTGAGTGCTGATGGTATAGTTCCTCTAGCATTGACGGTAGATTATGCTGGTCCTATGACTCTTTCTGTGGAAGATGCAGCTATTGCTCTGGGGGTAATGGCTGGTGTTGACCCAAATGATCCAGCAACGTCAGCGAGTAAAGGTAAAGGTTTTGATGATTACACTCAATTCTTGGATAAAAATGCTTTAAAAGGAGCAAGAATTGGTGTAGCTCGGGATTATTTCGGTGGAAATGAAGAAGTTGATAAGTTGGTGGAAGCAGCTATTGAGAATATGAAGGCTGCGGGAGCGACTATTATAGAGTTGGATTTCCCTGATTCTGTTGTGGAAGCTTCTAATTACGGTACTTTATTAAATACTGTGGTTCAAGCTGAATTTAATCCCCAGATTGAGGAATATTTAGGTACTCTTGATGGGGAATATCCGCAGAATTTGTCCGAATTAATTGCAGCGAGTCAAGACCCGGAATTGGTGAATTCAGAAACTCCGGTTAATCCCAATCGAATTGCAGTTTACGAAGATTCCTTAGAATTTGGTGGTTTGGATAATCCGGAATATCAAGCAGCGATTAATCAAGGTATTCCCCAATTGCAGTCGGAATTAAATAATATTTTTGATAGCAATAAATTAGATGCGATAGTCTACCCAACAATCGCAACGACCGCAACTCCAATTACCGACTCCGAAGGGAACGAAATAGAAGACCCAACTTATCAAGCTAATTTAGATAATATCGGTGGAGATCCCTATCGAGCAAATTATTTAGGAAATTTATCTGGTTTTCCCGATTTAACTTTACCTGTGGGATATACAGAACAAGGTTTACCCGTGGGAATGTCTTTATTCGGTCAAGAATTTACCGAATCTACGTTAATTGGATTAGCTTACGCTTACGAACAGCAAAATCCGGTTCGAGTTCCACCATCAAATACACCAGCTTTACCAGGAGAAAACTTTGAATATCTCACCGAAGTTTTGATTGTTGGTGATGGTGGGGATGATGTTTTGGAAACTGGATTATTACCAGATTTTGATGGAAATAAAGATGTTGTGTTTGCTGGTAAAGGTAACGATTTAGTCGATACTACTCAAAGTATTTCCGGTGGTAATCGGGTATTTGGTGGTAGCGGTGATGATGAATTCTTGGCTGGGAAGAACGATTATATCAACGGTGGTAAAGGTGATGATATTTTGGATGCTTCTACTGGTAGGGGAGGAAATCGTTTAAATGGTGGTGATGGAGATGATACCTTTTTTGCTGGTGGTAACGATAGATTGATTGGTAGTAAGGGTAATGATAGATTTTTTATTATCGAGAAAGGTGGGAATACAATTAGTGGTGGTAGCGGTCAAGACCAATTTTGGATTGCGAATGCTCAATTACCCGAGGAAATAAATACGATTACTGATTTTGAAAGTGGAATTGATGTAATCGGGATTGGTGGTATTGGTGGTTTTGAAGATATTTCGTTTAAGGTTGATGATGGGAAGACGGTGATAAATATTTTGAATCAAGATGTTGCTGTTTTACTAGGAGTAGATGGACTTGGGGAAAGTGATTTTGCTTTTCTGACATAGAGGGTTTTCTTGCACACCTGCTTGGGGTTGTAAATCCCAAGCTAATAGCAAAAGTCCTATAAATAGGACTAAAATCAAAGCCTTGGTATTTGGTAATTGGATAATTATTACAAACCATTCCAAATTCAAACAAACGGTTTCCAATAATGATGAGCAAAGTATTTGATGTAGATTTTGTATTCAATAAATCCAATTGAAATATTTTTCCCAGTCCATTTTAATGGACTTGTGCTATTAGCTAGGGGTTTGCAACCCCTGGTGGTGTGAATTATCTACAGAAACCTTACAAACCATTACCAATCGAAACAAGAGATGCCCAATAATAAGGAAGGAAAAATACCAATTCAACACAAATTTTTTTCTCGAATCGTCACAAGCTTTAATTCCGAAACGGGACTCATAAACAAGAAACGAGGAATATAAAAATGGCGATCGCCATTTTTATAATGATTCAATCCCGTTTCCGGGATTCATAAATAAGAAACATTGTATAGTATGTCCCTGTCGCAGGGATAGAAAAGTTTCAATCCCGTTTCCGGGATTCATAAATAAGAAACTTTTAAAAGGGCTGAGCGCACCTGGCGGAACATTTGTTTCAATCCCGTTTCCGGGATTCATAAATAAGAAACTATTTGATATTTGGGAACTAGCCGAAAACAAACCGGAAGTTTCAATCCCGTTTCCGGGATTCATAAATAAGAAACAATTATAGTTTAGCTCGTTTTATATTATGACTTTAAGTTTCAATCCCGTTTCCGGGATTCATAAATAAGAAACTTCCGAAGAGTAGTTATTAAGCAATACGCAAACCAGTTTCAATCCCGTTTCCGGGATTCATAAATAAGAAACGAAAAAGCCGACCCCGATAATTTTGATTATATGGATGTTTCAATCCCGTTTCCGGGATTCATAAATAAGAAACAATCCCGACGGTTCGCATTGTGCGGTAATAGACCTTTATGTTTCAATCCCGTTTCCGGGATTCATAAATAAGAAACACCACCGGGAAAATTTAAAATAAACGAGAAAACTGGCGAAGTTTCAATCCCGTTTCCGGGATTCATAAATAAGAAACTAATTTTGCTAGCTGGCAAAGAAGGAATGTCATTAGAGTTTCAATCCCGTTTCCGGGATTCATAAATAAGAAACAAAGTATAGGACACGTAGGGCACGCATTGCTTTGAAGGTTTCAATCCCGTTTCCGGGATTCATAAATAAGAAACTAAATCTATGCGAGCAGAGACGTCGGCAATGGTAGTTTCAATCCCGTTTCCGGGATTCATAAATAAGAAACTCTGCCACCCAAAAGCGTTGACCAGAGCGAATTCCACAACCGATTTTGACGGGGGAGTTTAAAAACCCCATTCCAGCGATTGAGGAATATTGAAACATAAGAGCATGAAACTCTGAAACTATTCAATTATCGAGGTTCCGGCGTTTTGACGGGACATAAGGGTTTTCGACCCCGCTTTCCCCCGTCAAAAATAGTGTAGCAGAATTTTACAAAATTATTGTTTTATTCTCTCTGGGTTGCTCGGAACTATAGTTAATTGTTTTCCAAATCCAATGAGCATCCAATACGTAAATACAAACTAAATCTTATTGCAGTTTTATCAATTATTCTGTCTGTCCCTTAAAGTTTAGCAAACTCAATTCTGGTCAAAATAAAAATTTACTTGATGAAAACAAAGTTTATTATCATCTCACTATTTAAATATCAGAGTCAAATAGACAATTATCGAATACTAACTTATGTAAACAGCAATCAGATTTTTTTTATAAATTATAGAAAAAAGTCTTAAAAAACAGTTTGCGTACTACAAAAAAATAACGAGTTTTCAAGCTTAAAGTCATGAATAATAAAAGTTTTAATTACTTTTGCCAGCCTACCAATAGTATGCTACATACTGTAACTCCTATAATGCTGTTGGACTATTGATAATAGCATCAATAAGCGATTGAAACATTGCAAAATATTTAGATAAGTAAAATTATATATATCTGTCTTTTAAATCAATCTTTCCAGTAAATATTAGTTGAGTTAATATTCGGGATTTTGTTCGGTTAGAGAGTTTCAAAACTTATGAAATTGAATAATTACAACTAGAGTTATTTTTATTATTTTTGATAGTTTATATTTCAGTCCTATTTATCTTATATCTTGCACTAGTGTCAGTTAGCTTTCACAAACAATTCTCCGCAGTCGCTACAACGGGCAGAACCTCCCTACGGGTTCGTTAGTTGTTTTATATCCGATACTTTCTTAAAATATTTGATAATTTAAGGATTCGTTGAGATATTCTTTTCCTGGATATACACCCTACGAGCAATTACAATTATCAGATTATATTTACAATTAATTAAGAGTTTTAGACATCACTCAGGTGAGAAAATAGGGAAGCTACAAACAATCCAAAATCTAAAATCTAAAATCCAAAATCGAATGGCTAAACCGTTAATCCAAACTCTCCAATTAATTGCCAATCCCACCAACTTTTTCGATAACCATTTCAAAAAATATGGTGATACCTTTAGTTTACGAGTTTTAGGAATAAATTCTCCTCCTGTTGTCTTTTTCAGCAGTCCCCAAGCTATTAATGATTGTTTTGCTATCCCCGCTCATAAATTAGATTTTAAAAAAGCTACTCACGTATTCAAACCGTTATTCGGCAGCGATTCTATTGTCTTTCAAGAAGGTAAATCCCATAATCGACAGCGACAATTGTTAATGCCTCCCTTTCATGGCGGTCGCCTAAAATCTTATGGGGATACAATCTGTCGTATAACTAATAATGTCATTCGTGATTGGAAACCCGGTAATATCGTTTCGATGCAGCAAGTAATGCCCGATATTACTTTACAAATTATTTTACAGGTAGTATTTGGAATAACTCCGGGAGAACGTTACGAAAAGTTAATCAAGTTATTAACTGCTTTATTAGACGATATTACTAAACCGTTATTTTCCAGCTTATTTTTCTTTCCCCCTTTACAGCAAGATTTAGGAAAATGGAGTCCTTGGGGAAATTATCTTAAAAGAAGGGAAGAAATTGATACATTAATATATGCAGAGATTTCCGAACGTAGAGCAAGTAACGATGGTTTTGGTGAAGATATTTTAAGTCTGTTGATGTCATCTCTTGACGAAGACGGTGAGAAAATGACGGATAAGGAGTTACGCGACCAATTAGTTTCTTTATTATTATTAGGTTACGAAACTACTTCTGGAGTTCTAGCTTGGTTATTCTACATGATTCACTCGCATCTAGAAGTGAAAGATAAATTAATTAACGAATTACAAATTCTAGATAATTTAGATAATAACTTAGATAATAATCCTCCAGAAAAAATTGCTCAACTACCTTATTTAAGCGCAGTTTGTTCCGAAACCATGCGACTTCACCCCATAGCTTTAATTTGTACTCCGAGGATGGCTGTAGATAAAGTAGAAGTTGCTGGAGAAAACTTTCCCAAAGGTACTGTTTTAGTTCCCTGTATATATTTAGCCCATCGTCAGGAAACAACTTATCAACAACCAGATAAATTTATCCCCGAAAGATTCTTAGATAGAAAATTTTCTGCATTTGAATATCTACCCTTCGGTGGAGGTTATCGCGGCTGTATTGGTTCAGCTTTTGCTGTGTATGAAATGAAGTTGATTTTAGCAACGATTATCCAAAAATTTGAATTAGAATTAGTGGATAAAAAACCAGTAAAACCGGTGCGAAGAGGAATTACAATTGTTCCTAGTGGTGGTGTTCCAATGATTGTAAAATCGCAACTTCATACATCACAGAAAAAACAGAAAACTAATAATTCTTCGGTATCAATATAGAACTGATTTAATTACCAATTACCAATTACCAATTACCAATTCCCTAAATTAATCATAATCAGCTAACCACATAGATTCATAGGTTTGTAAATAAATCCGTCCGTCGATAATACTTGGAGCTGCTCCGGAAGCAAGTAGATTATGAATATTTCCTTTCATACTGGCGTATTCTAATATCTTGGCATCAATTAACTGTTCCCTTTCACTAAAATTAGCTAATACCATCAAAGTTCCTTCCGGACGAGTTTGACAATATGATAAAACGCTATCGTTACCAGTCCACATCGGGTGAAAGTAGGAAAAACAGTGAAGCAGTGAAGTGGATTTACGAACTCTAATTAAATGCAGCAAACCTCTAAAAATTCTTCCTTCAATGGTATTCTTATTGTGGCGTAATTGTGCTTTATCCCAATCCATTGACGGTCGATGCATCCAACGATTATCTGAAGCTTTTGTTTCATCATTCATATAGGACGAATCATTTAATAAACCTAATTCATCTCCCATGTGAATGACTGGAATACCACCAAAGCCAAAAATAATGCTGTGCATCAGCAGAATTCGACGTACCGCTAAATCAATTTCACGCTCATCTCCTGCTGCTAGGGCTTTTTCCAAACCGCATAAAGATGCTGTGGTACCGGTAATCCGAGCGTCTAAAGTTTCAGGATTAAACTGAAATAAACTTCCCTTAGCGAAAGAACCTTCAAAGTTACCGCTGTAAAAGTCATTAAGGAATTGACGATGCAGAAAACCGTCCTCACCAACAGTTGCAAGAGCTTCATCCGTCATGGCCCAACCGATATCGTCGTGATTGCGAATATAGTTGATGGGAGCGCAACCAATCATCATTTTTGGCGAACTATGAAACACGTGAGTCATCAAATTAACTTTACGACTGGCCAAAGAACTCCACAACAGCACCATTAACTGATTGTTATAAGCCAATTCGCACTGTTTCTCTACCGTTGCTTTCACACCAAGATATTTTTGCAGTTCGTCTGGTGGTACAATTGCCTCGGCTTTAAGAATTGTCCCTGGAGCAACAACCCGCATTACAGCGCGAAAAGCTTGGATAATTTGAAATACTTCTGGCTGATTTTGGCAGTTGGTTCCTTCCCGCTTCCAAATAAACGGTGCAGCATCTAATCGTAAGACATCACCACCTTGGTTGGCCAGGAAAAACATAACGTCAGCTACTTCTCGAAATACATTAGGATTCGTGTAGTTGAGGTCCCACTGAAATTCATTAAAAGTAGTCCAAACCCAACGACCAGTATCTCCAATATTTGGATACCAAGTAAAATTTCCTGGTGCGTCATTGGGGAAAATTTCTGGTAACTTTGGCTCGTAGATATCTGGTAAAGTGCGGTCGGGATAAGTATGGTAGTAGTTAAGATACTTTTCCTCCCCAGCCATCGCTTTTTGCGCCCATTCATGCTCCTTCGCGGTATGATTGAGCACCAAATCCAAACACAGACTGATACCACAAGCATGAAGTTCTTCAGATAGCTGCTTTAAATCGGACATCATACCCAATTCCGGATTCACTTTACGGTAGTCCTTTACAGCATATCCACCGTCATTATTTCCCGGACTTGGCTCCAATAATGGCATCAAATGCAGGTAAGTAATATCGAGTTCTTGAAAATAGCCAATTTTTTCCCGTATCCCATTCAAATTACCTGCGAATAAATCCACATAACAGACGTAACCCACCATACTGGGTTCTTGAAACCAGCGTTGAGTAAATTGTCTTTCCAAATCCAGAATCCGCAAAGGTTCCGGTCTCGCTGCATAAGCATCAATCATCTGGTCAAACAGCAACTCAAATTGCTCTACGGCATCATAGCGCTTACCATAAAGTTCCGTCAATGGATAGTACAAATCCTCAAAATAACGTTCCAACCGCAACCAGAATATATCTGCATCCCTAGTTCCACAGCGAGCAGCCAACTTGGATGACTGATTTTTTTTTAATGATTCAAATGCGGAACGGGGATTACTCGACATTCGTAAGAGGTTGTGCATAGTTTTGTTTTAAAATTGAGGCAGTTACAACAAATAAATTTCGCAGCTACATACTAGATTGAAATTACAGTAGCTTTAAGACAATAATGATACATTCTTTGAAGATTATATCTAAGAGTCCAATTCTTAATTCTTCCAACAGGGGGCTTCTCAAAAATTTACCAACTGATACATAAAGTGTCATATTAATAACATTCGTCAAAATAGAGAATGTTTAAACCAAGGAATCGGCAGATAATGCGACTCTCTTGAGGGAAAGTTTTGAATTAATAAATTATATGAGTAAATTCTATATCAGTTATTGTTTGTTGAACTGAAAAGCGATTATCGGTAGTCAGCGACCCCGCTCTTTCATAGACGTGGTATCCCATCCAGCTTAGGCGTTTAATTTAATACCTTACCTGGCACTTACTACAACGGAGGGAACCTCCCGAAGTTTGGCAGGAAGAACATCTCCCCGCCAACTTCTCTCCGCAACGCAGTGGCTTGGCTACATAAGCAAAACCCGGCGACCTAGGTTATAAATCTACTAGTCCACCTGCGTGGACTTTGCCTATGTAGTAGCGGTTTTAACCGCCAGATAATTTTAAAACATCCTCTTAGAAGATTTGATTAACGTAAAGCAACAGAAGCTAAAACTCAACTAAAGAAGTTGTTATCTGTTGAACTCCAAAGTTTGGTCTATCAATTTAGTATCAATTTAGAAAATTATCTGATTTTTGATTGACTTAGCGAAGCTTGAAGGAGATTTTTTTTATATATCTTTAAGTTAAAGCGAAATACAAAATATAAATTTGTCGGTCACAGACTGAATAAGTTTGTCTAAATTACATCTAATTATTTTTAAGATACGAGATAAAATCATGCCTAACTTAACCTGCTCTCAAGATGTGAGAATCATGTTACAAGAAACCGCTTGGTTAGAGCCAGAACATTTTTTATTAGCACGAAAAATTAGTGTTATGGAGAGGACTAATCATAACAATATTTGGCAAAATTATCTCAATGTATTGGCTTTACTTGGTCTTGAAATATGGTTACAGAAACGATTACGAAATAAAGTTATTACTAGAGATATTAGTAGAATCACAACTGCTGGTAACCTCAAAGTCGATGAATTCAAATTTTGTACGATTGCAACGGAAAATTTACTTTCAGAGGTCGTCAAGATATCAAAAATAGATGTTGCTCATTTTTACGTATTGATTGAAGTCTTGGAAGAAGAGGAACAAGTTGTAATTAGAGGATTTTTATCTCACAATCAACTAATTAAGAGTAGCAATAATTCAAAATTGCTCGTAAGCGACGGTTTTTATCAAATACCACTATCTTTATTTGATATGGAAGCAAATCATTTACCGCTTTATCTGCGCTATGTTGACCCATCAGAATTCACTACACCTATAGTAGATGTAGATAGTCAAGTTCCTCAAATTAGCGAAGTAATACAGAATATTATCAGTGGAACTAATACTAAATTAAGCAAATGGTTGGAAGGATTAGTTGATGAAAGTTGGCAGGATTTAGATTCTATTCAAAAAGCTGAGTTAAATTTAGAATTTAGTATCAGAAAAATTAACGAACACAACAAAAAATTTAAAATTATAGATTTGGAAATAAATTCGGACATTCGCAAAGTAGCTCTAATAATAGGCATATCGACCGATAGTGAAGATAATAAAAATAATCATCAAAATAAAATAAAAGTTTTAGCTCAGTTAATACCAATAAATGGAGATAATTTTTTGCCCCATAATATTAAATTATCTCTGATATCTAAAGCTGGTAAAGTTCTCCAAACAATTACTTCAAGAGTTCAAGATAATTGCATCCAACTGAACAATTTTAAAGGAGAAGTTGGTAAAAAATTTAGTATAAAAGTTAGTTTAGAAAATTCGAGTATTACAGAACATTTTGAGTTCTAAAAAATAAAAATTAAGGTGTTGCTGATTAAAAGTATGAATAGCATCCCCCAATGATGGGAGAAAATATAATTGAAAGTCTCCCCGATTCCCAAGGTTGGGGGTCACGGGGGCAGAGGATTTAGGCAAAACCCAAAGCTGGATATTTTATTACTTGCAAATGCCTAGGAGGCTTATATTGATAAAAGTAATAGCCACGCTGCGCTAACAGCAACGCCAAAATTAGCATTTGATATCTAACTTTTTATACATAGATTAACTGTATGACTATCCGCTAATATGCGGATATTTCATATTACATTCCTTGCTCCTTTCCCCTTTTCCCAAGCATAGGCAATTACAAAGTCACCATAGCAGTAGTTTTTCCGGAATCAATCCTTGGAACACTTTATATATAACCTTTTTACAACCCCACGGTATCGGTGAAAAAAGAATTAGTGAATAAGTAAAATAATTTCGCATCTACTTATAGATATAGGTGTAGAAGATAGAAGTTTTCGAGGTGATCCCTTTGATGACGAAACTACCAAACAAACGAAACCGGGGTTTTATTCTTACAGAAGAAGGTTTGAGAAAGCTTCAAGATGCGAGAAATAAAACGATTAACGAAAAAGGCAATCGTATTAGTTATGAAAAGATTCAAGATAAAATAATTGAAAAATCGGCAGGTAGGGAAGATTTATGCGTCACAACTATCCGTAAAATATTTAAAGGTTTGACAGCTGTAGATATAGGGTCGTTAGAATGTGTGTTTGATTGCTTTGATTTAGAATTGTGTGAATCTGATTATACTAAACCATCTAGGGAAAACGCAGATTGTCAAACCCAGCTTACTTTTCGATATAACTGGGGAAAAGCACCAGATGTATCTGTATTTTATGGACGCTTGCAAGAACAGAAGAAACTGAAAAGATGGATATTAAAAGAAAAATGTCGTTTGGTGACATTATTAGGAATTGGGGGAATTGGCAAAAGTACTTTAGCTTTAAAGGTGGGAAAAGAAATTGAAAGTGAATTTGATGTGGTTATATGGCAAAGTTTGCAAAACCAATTACCACCAGAGGAAATTTTAACCAACATACTGAAAATTTTTATATCGACTTCACAAAAACATACAGTGATACCCCAAAGCTTTGATGAAAAACAATCAATGCTGATGGAATATTTGACTAATAAGCATTGTCTACTGATTTTAGATGATGTTGATAAAATTTTATCTACTGACGGTCAAGTAGGGCTGTTTCCTGATGGGTACGAAAGATATTCCCAATTATTCAAATTTTTTGGGGAAGCAGATCACAACAGTTGTATTTTGTTAACTTCTAGAGAAAAACCCATAGACATCATACATTTAGAAGGTGAAGCAGCAAAAGTGAAATGTTTGCAAATGAGGGGGCTAAACTTTACTGAAGGATGTCAATTATTTAAGCAAACAGGACAATTTTCGGATGTAGAACAAGAGTGGGAAACGCTAATCGAGCATTATGCAGGAAATCCTTTAATTTTAAAGATGCTAGCATCGAGGATGAAGCAACTTCCAAACAGCGGAATAATCGAACTTTTAGATTGTTTTAAGCAAGGACCATTTATGCTTGAGGAAATTTACGGCTTATTGGAATCCCAGTTTCAACGTTTATCTTTGTCGGAAAAAGAACTAATGTACTGTCTGGCTGTGAATGGAAAAGCATTCTCTCTTAAGGATTTAGTCGAAAATGTAGTTACACCTTGTAGCAAGGTTCTAGTACTAAAAACAATATTGTCATTGTTGCAAAGGTCACTGATTGATAAGAACGGCGAGCATTTTTTTATTCAACCAGTAGTGATTGAATATGCGATAAATCAATCAATAGAATCGTTTCCTCAGCAAATTAGTCAATGGGTAATAAGACACAGGGAATCGAACGTACACTTAAAAAAACAATTTTCTACTTTTAGTATTAAGCCTCATGCTTTCGTAAATACAGCATCCAAAAATTAGGCTTTGCTGAATTGAAATATAAATTTACTTTTCTGCGGAGAGTTAAGCCCCCCTAAATCCCTCAATTATGGGGGACTTATAATTATCTTTTCCCCCATGATTCGGGGTTAGGGGGCTATTCATACTTTTAATCAGCAACACCAAAAATTTTATTAGAAATATCAGGAACTAAATATACTTTTCTTCTAGACCACTGAACTTCAATTAGAGTCAATATTTGCTGTTTTCTCCGAAATGTATCTTCAGAAGCTGGATATTTTATTTTTTGAATCTCCCTTAAGCTTTTACGCACTTAATTTGTATAGTACTAGCAATGACTTGTCTGAGTCGTAATACAAGATTTTTCCTATTAGATGCGGTGCGTTGTAGAATGCAGAACACACATCAGCCTACTACAATCGAATTCAAAATTTTTATAGTTCCAGTTACCTCGATTAAATGGAAGTACTCTTAGAATACAGATGATTTTCTTCCTTGACCAGATAACTTAACTAACTTATGGCGCAACTTAAGGATTTTGCAAAGTCACTCAATAGATAGGAGAAAATAGCTTCATTGTTAACGCAAGGTGGCTTCAGTCATATCCAGGTAAGCCATAAGGCTAATCGCAAACTTAATGGAAACTTTTCTAAATCTGCGTACCAGACATTTAATTAAAAGTAAACACTCTATTTTATTTTTAAATATTGAATAAAATCGGAACACTTGTACCGATTAATAGTAAGGGAGATTAGAAAAGCTGTAACAGCATAAAAGCATATTTTCCTGAGTAAAACTATCTTGTATCACCTATAAAAAGGTAATTTTATAAATATCTTAACAGTGGGAAATCTACGATAATGAATAATGGAGTGATTATGAATACATCAGATACAGAAAGATATTACAATATTTTGCGAATCAACCCTGCTCGAAACAGTGTAGGATATACAAAAACTAGATTGGGAATTGCTAGAGAGTTTGTAAATACGTCGGTATATGATGTAGAAAATTCTAATCTTCTAGATGATTTATTGTCTTGTTTTAAGGACAAAAACCCCTATTCAAGTGTGATTAATCGCGCCAAGGCAGGTCTTTGTCTTAGATGTTACGTCTCTCACGCAATAGTGGAGGAATGCAGGAGAATAGATAATTTATACAGTGGTAATAAGAAATTTAGTTATCGAGATTTCTTACCTCTAGTTTTGAATGATGATGGACAACAACTAATCATTTTAGCTTCAGATGGTAGAACACAGCTAACTCTGGATACAAATTCTGTAACTAACGAATCAACAATTAATTTATTTTCTGTACAAGTGCTACAAAGCTTTGACCCTGATTTAGAATCAGGAATGAGTTTGTATAATTGGGTACGACTAAGAACCAGACAAAATCATCAAGTGAGGACATTTTTATCCAATTCGGGCCTAAACCACTTGAGTGACTGGGCAATTTTAAATCGAGCTACAACCGAACAAATTGGACGCTTATCACTGCAAGAACAGCGAATTATTGAAGCATATCACGCAGTTTATCGTCGAGACAGAATAGAAAAACCCTGCTTGAAACCGATAAGATGTCCCGACCCCACTTCTGCTCAATTACAAGAAATGTCAGTTTATTTGCGTTATCGAAAAGTTTCAATTGATACTCCAACCCTATTACTTCAAGAACTCTACCGAATTGCTCTACAATTAAGAAGATATGACATTTGGAGTTATAGAGAACCTTTAGAAATATACGATGCCCAAAGCGATACCCTTATACCCAGAAGCGATTTACCTACCGATTCTTTTGATGAAGTAGACATAGAACGGCTAGAAATCTCACAATTTTTACAGGAGCATCTTGAATCAGCTTTAACTAGAGCAATAAGAATGGAGGTGGAAGCTAAGATTCAAGAGTTAAGAAATAGTAGCAGATATGCACCTTTTGCCCCACAATATCTTCAGGGATTAAAACTTTATTACAGTGAGTCGATGTCGTTAGGAGATATTGCTCCCATTTTAGGGATGAGAAGCTGGAACCAAGCTAGAAGAATTTTAGATCCAGGAAAATTATTGTTGCAAGTGCGTGCTAAAACAGAAGACTCAATGTTAGAAAGTATTCTGAGGTTAGCTGGACAAAGAGGTTTTACTCCAATTCCACCAAAAGCCAGCTATTTCAAGGCTTTAGCTGAAGAAGTTGAATCCTATATTGATGAAGAAATTTTTCAAGAAGCTAGCGAAGAAATGAGAGCAGGGAGAAATCGCAGCATGAATAGCCCGTATGCTCAAGCTATTGTTTCTTTCCTTCAAGATTTAGTTTAAATTCAATTGATTATGCTTTATAAAGCTATAAATTTACGATTTTATCCCTCTGTTGATGGTGATTAATATTTTTACTAGCAATATATTTAAATTTATCTCTATAGATAGATGCAAAAAAATAAAAGAATAAAATTTTTACACCCAGTCTGAAAACTAAAATACTATCGGCGGGGAATTCCTAGCTGTAGCTTGCATAGTTACACGATAGCTGCAATCAATATATATTAAAGTTAGGAGAAAAGTCTATGTAGCGTAATTCTATATTTTTCAATATACCCTTCATGAATGAATAAAGCAGTTCTAATCAATCTTGGAAATGGCAATTTAGACGATGGGTTCCCTCGGGTTACTGTTCAAGTATGGATAGGTGGCAATTCTCGACCCCAGCAATTTATCGGTAGCTTACCTGCTGCTCCAATTTTGGCAAGTTTATACAAGAATTGGCAAATAGTTTATAAAGAAATTTGTGTACAGTTAGTAAATGTTCAAGAGTTCGGCAGACAGCTAACAGTTGAGCTAGTAGATCAAGATATTGATGATGAATTAGAAATTGAAAGTGAAGGGATTAATAATATCTCACAAGTTAGTTTTAATGAAATTTGTGAAAATTTAACATATAGTCTGAACTCATGGCTAAATACCCCCCATTTTTTGTCTATCGAACGTCAAATGCTATGCCAACTCGATAGAGAATCGGAAATACAAGTAACCCTAGAAACTAATGATAACTTAATCCGTCGCTTACCTTGGCATTGCTGGAAATTTTTTGAAGATTATCCGAAAGCTGAATTAGCTCTTTCTCAACCAGAGTATATCCGTCAGGTACAAAGGCAGCAGGAAACTGAAAAGGTCAGGATTTTAGCTATTTTAGCTAGTACTCAAGGAATTGATTTAGCAGCAGAACAAAGTTTTTTAGAAAATTTAGAAAATGCACAAACAAAATTTTTGATTCAACCTTCTATTAGAGAATTGAATTGGGAGTTGATTAATAACCAAGGTTGGGAAATTTTGTTTTTTGCAGGGCACAGTCAAACTGAAGGTGAAACAGGAAGAATTTATTTAAATGAACAAAGTAAAGATAATAGTTTAACAATCGAACAGTTGCAAGCATCTTTAAAAATTGCGATTGCTAATGGTTTGAAGTTAGCAATATTTAATTCCTGTGATGGTTTGGGATTAGCAAATACTTTAGAAAAATTACATATTCCCACTATTATTATTATGCGCGAACCCGTACCGAATAAAGTAGCGCAAGAATTTTTTAAACATTTTTTGACTGCATTTGCTCTTTCCCATAAGTCGTTACATTTATCAGTAAGACAAGCAAGGGAGCAGTTACAAATCCTTGAAGAAGAATTTCCCGGAGCTTCCTGGCTACCTGTTATTTGTCAAAATCCTGCTGTAGAACCACCGGATTGGTTAAATATCGCCAGACCCGTGCGTTTAGTGCTATCTTCTGAAGAAATATATGCGCTAC
Source organism: Calothrix parasitica NIES-267 (assembly GCF_002368095.1). Taxonomy (GTDB): domain Bacteria; phylum Cyanobacteriota; class Cyanobacteriia; order Cyanobacteriales; family Nostocaceae; genus Rivularia; species Rivularia parasitica. The sequence goes on from NZ_AP018227.1 coordinate 4,376,102, forward strand.
AAAATATTTTGCTGAATTATATTGGGCCTATCGCTCCTACTTTCTTGCAAAAAACATTAGCACAAGCGAGAAACTTTGATGCTTTGATTGAGGGACTACTAACTCGTTTAACCGTCATCCAAAAAGCTGAATTCCTCGAACTAGTAAATTTACTTTTTGCAGAACCAGAAGCCGAATCCGAAGAAGATGAAAATGATAATCTTACTGAAGAATTTATTCATGAATGCGAGCAAATATTAACTCAAATAATTGGGCCTGTAACACCAATGCTCATTCAAGAAGCTTTGAGTTTAGACAATCAAAGTCGTCAAAAATTTGTTGAAAATTTAGCTGAAAAAATTCCCTTTCCCGAGCTACGTAATGAATTTGAACAACGAGTATCAGTGGATGATTGATTTTAAATTTTTGATTTAAAATTTTTGGTTTTATACCAATTCTGTATGAGGCTGCGCTGAATCGCTCTCAGCCTGGAAGGCTTGAGCTACACTCACAAAGCCCAACGAACTGGGCTGAATTAAGCGCATATTTATGAAGAAATGGTATTAGGTTTTAGATTTTTTATTAGGACTTGATGATAATAGTATAGGAATTTTCACGCTCTTAGAATACAGATAAACCTCACCCCCTTCCCCTCTCCTTATTAAGGAGTTACCGTGTACACACAAGTACTCTCAGCATACGTTTCAGGGATTTCAAGCCCCTTAAATCGTCATTGCGAGCGAAGCGAAGCAATCGCATTAATGCGGAGATTATTGCGATTGCTATGTCCTGACGGACACGCTCCGCTAACGTCGTTCCTCCTTGCAATGACAGGTTTTGAGCGATTTTCATCTGAATCCAAAACCCGCTTCCAGGTAGGATTTTAAGACTTGTGTGTACACCGTAGCCTTATTAAGGAGAGGGGGGAAAATTAATTGAAAACTGCTATATAAAAAATCACCCAACTTTCCGCAAAATTCCAAATTTTTAACGAGGTTGTTGGTTAAGTAAATCCATTGCAATCAGCAAACTAGACTTCATCCGCTCAAAAGCAATTGCGAGTAAACCAATTTCATCTTTAGAGCTTTCTTTGAAGTTACTGGTCATGTCACCTTTACTGATAGCATTGGCAGTATTGGCAATATTTCTCACTCGCGCTATGACAACTTTTTTCAACAAATGGTTAATTAGTAAGATTACTGCAATAAAGATAAAAATTACTACAGCCATCATTTTGAAAATAGCTTTTCTGGCATTGTTAAATACATCCTCAGAAGGAACATAAACCATCTGAGCGGCAACAATATCACCTAAATTCCAACCAAAACCATTTTCTCCGTAGGTATTTATTAAACTTTGAGGTGCTTTTTCGGGAGTAGAATGACACTCAAGACATCGCTGTTCTTTGACAATAAACGGACGAGCGGTATAAAACCTATCTCCTTTCTCATCTGAATGAAAACCACTGATTTCTAAACGTTTTGGATCTAACTTAAATTTTTCAATTAATTTCGTTTCAAATTCGTTAGCTTTATCTTCTAGATTAGTAGGATTTAGGGTAGCGTCCTTATAAGAAAAGTTTTTATAAGCAGGGGTTTGAGTTAGATGACGAGATACTTTTTTTACTGAAAAAGTCGGAATTGCTTCTGGAATAAATTCTGGAACATCTGACAGCTTAGGCTTTAACCAGGGATTAACACGTTCTTGAGTGTAAACTCTGAGCGAATTCATCGTTTCCATAAACAACTCAGCCTGAATCGTAACTTCATGCTGCGCTCTTTGATAAAGTATGTTCGATAGGGTTACACCGCTCAAAATGATGCCAAATATAAGTGCAATAATCAACAAGGTATTAAATTTGTCGTTAATCTTGGCATCCTGAAAACTTGTTTTTATTTTAAACATGCTAAAGTTTAAGACTCCTGCTAATGGTTACGATAAATAGTTACACTTGAGTCAAGTGCATTCTTATAGTACTTAGTTCCAGTTGTTGTTTGAGATGAATAATCTTTGGAGGAATAGCAATCAAATGTCTATCTGAATTATTTTAGCTATTTAGGAGACTTTAAGATTGCAAAATTAATTTACTTTATTGTTTTAAATTTTTTGTACCGCAACTACTAAATTTTTTCATATCTTATATCTTGCACCATTCTCAAGAAGACCAAATAAACCCGGTTTCTCCGAAGTGAAAGCATTATTATGTGGTTGTTTAAGCAATAAGAAACCGGGTTTATGACACTAGTGCAAGATTTGAGATATTTCATTCCAAAGTCCAATACAAAAGTGGATAAGTTGCTTTCACTTACATCTATTTATTTTTATATGCGAGGGAAAATCATGCCTAATCCAAATTCTCCTCAAGACTTGAGGATTCTTTTACAAGAAAACGCTTGGTTAGAACCAGAACATTTTGCATTAGCACAAAAAATTAGTTCTCTTGAGAAGACTAACCATAATACTTCCTGGCAAATCTATTTAAACACGTTGGCGTTGCTTGGTTTGGAGGTATGGTTAGAAAAAAGCTTACCAGATGAAGTCATTATTAGAGATATTGACAGAATCACAACTGCTGGTTATCTCAACGCTGATAAGTTCAAAATTTGTGCGATCGCAACGGAAAGTTTACTTTGTGAGGTTGTTGAGATACCGAAAGCAATAATCGAAAATCCTGGTAATTTTGCCCATTTTTATGTAGTGGTTGAGGTTCTCGAAGAAAATGAGGAGGTTGTAATTAAAGGATTTTTATCTCACAAACAACTAATTGAAAGTAAAAATAATTTTAAATTGCCCATAAGCGACGGTTGTTATCAAATACCGCTATCTTTCTTTGATATGGAACCAAATCATCTATCACTTTATCAGCGTTATGTTGAAGCATCGGAATTTCTTCCACTTGTAGCTCAAAGTCAAGTAACTCAAACAAACCAAATAGCAGCGAATATTATAAGTAAAACTACGACTAAATTAAGTAAGTGGTTACAAGGAGTAATTGATGAAAGTTGGCAAGCCTTAGATTCTTTAAAAAGACCTGAATTCAATTTAGATTACAGTTTAAGAAGTATTGATGATGAAACTAAAAGAACTAAAATAATAGATTTAGGAATCAATTTAGACAGTCACAAAGTAGCCTTAGTAATATGTATATCTCCCGATAATTTAGATAGTGCTAATCATCAATCTAAAATCAGCGTTTTAGCTCAACTAAGACCAATGGATGGAGATGATTATTTACCACAGAATATTAAATTAATCCTGATATCTAAAGCTGGTAAAGTTCTACAAGAAATTACTTCAAACTTTCAAGATAAATGCATTCAGTTGAATGTGTTAAAAGGTGAACCGGGAAAACAGTTTAGTATAAAAGTGAGTTTAGGAGATTCCAGCATTATGGAAAAATTTGAGTTGTAAAGGATAAAAAGTAAATTGGTATTTGATTGAAATGTATATTTCCTATAATTTGTAAATTATCTCATATATCTAATATTATCAATAGGTCGGCAACTCTCATAAGCAATGGCACGCAAAGCGTGCCGAGTGACGATAAAATAAACAATTTATATTAGTTTTTATAAGACAATAATTAATTATATTTGAATGCAAATTGAGACTATTAATAGAACCAGTCCACAAATAAGATTAGGAATGGCCGCAACCGGCACATTTTTTTGTAGGGTGCTGTGACACTTTGAAAATGCCCGAACGTAGTAATAATGTTTTGAGTGTCACGCACCACCCAAGTGTTGTGACAATTGCGTAAATCCTGAAGATAATTTTAATCAGCTTGTAACCATGTATAAAGGTCAGTTTAATTTCACCAAATAGCCCTATTTTAAATAAAAGACAGAGCCACCAAGTAAAACTGTTAGAGAAAATAGTTATTGATTGTGTACCTGAATGGTTTGCTCTGCTGAAGTCCTAAATATTTCCCGTAAAACTTGAGCAATAGAATCTGCTTGTACGCATATACCAATACTGAGCAGCCCAATTACCCCAATCAGTAAACATATAGATTTAAGCTCTGATTTATGAGGATTATTCCTAGCTTTTCCAGATGCTTTAATTTCTGATAACAGTTCTGTTTCTATATAAGGACTCCAATAATTATTTATCTCAAAATCAAGATTTGGGATATGAACCAGATTTGAGTATTGAGAATTATGATGTTCTTTTTTGGGCATCTTAATTTTTCAGGGATAGAGTACAATAAATTGGTTATCCAAAATTATTATTTACTGATACAAAAATAGGCAACAAATCTCGCTGTTCATAATATTATTTAGCTGTAAAATTTAGATATTGCTGAATTAATAAGACTGAAGTTAAAAGTTAATTTAAGTAAGTTAAGCACAACTTCAACTTCAACTTTAAGTAAAATTCAGAAGTTTATTGCTGTTTATTCAAGCTTTTTCACTGTCCGTGTTGCATACCATTCCTTGAGAAAAGCTTGTCTTTCCAAACGGACTATAATTGCTTTCAAAAATTCCTCTTGGGTACAAGAGTTAATAATAAAGTCATCAGCCCCCATTTCCATTGCTTTGCGGATTTGAGACTGACTCACTTCACTAGTAAGAAAAATTAAGGGTATAATCGCTGTGACAGGGTTTTCGCGTAGTGCCTTTAGAAGGCTATACCCATCAAGTTCCGGCATTACAATATCACTGATAATTAAATCGGGTAACTCTGATTGTGCTTTGCACAGACCGACAACAGCATTTTCTGAGACTATTATATTAAAGCCTTCCAACTCCAGTAATTTTATAAATATACTATTATTAGATAATTCCGATTGAATCACTAAAATCTTCGTCATTACTTTTTGAGTCAAATATTTGTTAATATGCCCTATTTAGTTTGCTAATAAATATCCTCCAACAATGGAACAGCTAATAGGGGAAATGTTTTTGGACGTAATATAGCAGCGTTCGCTTGGTTAGAATACAGCAAACTACCCCCTTCCCTTTTGCTTAGTAAATAGGAGAAATAAAAGCCGACGATTGAGTTTTCCGGCATCAACTAATAATCAACCTAAAACCGCTATAGTCTATCCATAGATTATATTTGAGCGTTTTATCATTCTTTATTACAGTATAATGCTCACATGATTTACATCGTTTAGACAAGAGAACTTAAGAAAGTTAAGGAGAAAGTTATTTATTTCCCCAACCGTCGCTTTCTCTTCTGGTTCGGATTAACTTTAGTAATTGTCTTGCTTGGATTTGTTCCGGTGAGGATAACTATTGCTTTTCAGCAAGCAGCAACTCCCCAGGCTATTTTTGTGCTGGGGGGTGATTTTGAACGGACTAAGTTTGCTGGTGAGTTTTGGCAGTCTCGAAAGGATTTGGATATTTGGGTTTCTGATTTTCGTTGGAATTTAGATAGACAGCGACAGATTTTGAAGAAGTTTGGTGTGTCTGATGAGCAGTTGCATTTGGATGGTGCAGCGACGGATACGGTGACTAATTTTACGACTTTGGTTGATGATTTTGTTGATGCCGATCTACAGCATATTTATTTGATTACTTCGGATTATCATATGAGGAGGTCGAGGGTTATTGCAAGTGTTGTTTTAGGTAGTCGGGGGGTTGTGGTAACGCCGATTGCGGTAGATTCGGGGAGGGATGAGGATGAGTCTTTGATGAGGGTGGTGAGGGATGTTGCGCGTAGTTTGTTGTGGATTGTGAGTGGGAAAACGGGAGCAAGCCTAAATCCTCGTTTGAGAACTTAGGCATTAATTATATAAGTCATTTGGCTGTAATTTACTAGTTTACAGGTTCTGACAGTTTAATAAGTACTTGCCATGCTTGCTTTTGTAAAAATGGTAATTTAAATAGCTGTCTATCAAGAAATTCCATTCCACCGAGAATAATATTAAATCCAGGTAATCCTACAAAAAAACTTGCTGCAAGGGTTGTTAAGTAGAAGTATTTAATTTCAACTTTCTTGAAATATTTTTGAAATAATACTAAATCTTTATCTAGTAAAGGATGTTCGTCTTCTGAACGAATTGCAGGTGTTAAGTTACGGAATAGATTAATAAGTATATTGTGACCTAGTGGTTCAATAAAAATAGCCTTTCCATTCGGTTGTAGAACCCGTGTCATTGATTGCATTGCTTTCTCAATATCGAGATGATGTAAAATAGCTCCACCACAGATTAAATCAACTGAACTACTATTAAATGTCAGTTCTTCTGCATTCATAACTTCAAAGAATAGATTATCTCCTATTCCTTTGTTTTTTGCTTCGGAGCTTGCGATTTCAATTGCAGCAGTGGAAATATCGATAGCTCTAACTATCTCAGCTCCATTTTGAGCTAAATCTATAGCATAGCTCCCAGCGCCACAACCAATTTCAACAGTTTTTACATTTTTAGAATGCTCAAATATAAATTGTTTATATTCTTCGTGTATAGAGCGAGTTACTTGATAAAATCTACTAACCTTTTTTGTTCTTTTATTTTGAAGACTTTCATCAGAATAACGCTCATCTTGAAAAGCTTTTTCCCGCTGGATTCGGACATTTTCTTGAATCATCAAATTTTCTCCTTATTATTAATATATAGAATCAGTAAAATTTTAATCTAAGTTGCTTGAATCAATTGAATAATTTAACTTTCTAGACCTCAGACATTATTTGTTCTAATTTAGTACCTAATATTTCCCAATTATGAAATTCTCTTACATAAGTTTTTGCTTTTTCTCCCATATTCACTCTTTCTTCTTCTGATATTTGAAGAATAGATTCAATAGCTCTAGCAAGTTCTTTTGGTCTTCCCGGTAAAAATGATATACCCACCTGAATTTCGTTAACTATATTATTTTTTATAGGAGAAGAAAACAAGACAGGTTTTGCTGCGTCGAAATAATCATATAATTTATTAGGGCTAATTCCATAAGTAAATACTTTGGCATCTGCTAAATGCAATAAAAGCACATCTGCCTGAGAAAGTATTTGCTTTAATAAAAATTTATCAACAGGAGGGTGAAAATGTATGTGATGATGTTCTTTTTCCTGGGTGAGCTTAATTAACTGTTCGCGTTTTTGCCCTCCACCAATGAATACTATAGATATCTGATTGTAAATATCTAAATTATACTCTCTTAAATAATCAGCAGTTTCTAATACGTTTTCAAGATTATTGGCCACTCCATGCGCCCCTGCATACATTATTATGTTTCGATTCTTTTCATCTTCTAAAATTTTTAGAAAAGATTCGGGTAGTTTTGCGTTATTTGAGGTACTTGTATCATCATTTATAACTATACCGTTAGGAATATGTATACATTTATCAGAGTTCCCTAATAATTCTTGTACTCTTTTATGAGCTAATGGTGGTATCGTAATAATCCGCGTTGCTTTGTCATACAAAAATTTTTCTAGCTTTACTAATATTTTGTGTAAGAAACTATTTTCTTTGATTGCTCCCAAATCAACTAGTGAAGATGGCCATAAATCTCGAATTTCCAATAAGAATGGGATTTTTTGGTAAGCAGAGACAAAAAAACCTGTTAAGCCTGTTAATAGATGAGGGGAAGACGCAATTACAATATCTGGTTTATTTTCTAATCTTAGGCATTGAGAAAAAGCTTTTACACTGTAATCCAGCATACTTTTAACTCGTTTGCCATCATTAGCTTGATAATTAGTAGTACTCAGCCAAATAAAATCTACACCAAAGTAATTTTCTTTGAGGAATTTTTTTCCAGCAGTTCTGTCTTGTTGACGTGTTAAATAATCAAAACCAGAAGCTATTACTGTGACTTTATGACCTTTTTTAACTAAAATTCTTGCCAAGTCACCATGACGTGTAATTCCTGGTGAACCACTTGGCAGGGCATATTGATTTAGAATTAGAATATTCATTAATTTTGATTTAAAATATCTAATAAATTTTTAATAATCTTTTGTGCTGCATTTCCTTTTCCGTACAAAGGTTTAGAGTAATCATGTATGGAATTTCTTACATTTTCTTCTGCTTTCCATATTCTATTTTTATCTGCACCAACTAAAGTGTTATAACCATTTTCAATTAGTTCTACCCATTCGGTTTCATCCCTAAGAGTAACGCAGGGTTTATGAAAGAAATAAGCTTCTTTTTGCAGACCACCACTATCAGTAAAAACTCCCTTACAATTTGATAAGAGGGTTATCATGTCAAAATAGCCTACTGGCTCTAGAATATGAATGTTTTGTATTTCTTGCTTTCCAAGTAGTTTACGAGTACGGGGATGTAAAGGTAAAACTACAGGTGTTTTCTGAGAAATTGTATCCAGTGCTTCCATAATATTGTTGAGACGGACTGGATTATCTGTATTTTCTGCTCTATGAACGGTGGATAAGTAAAAGTTATTGCCTAGCTTATCAATCAGAGAAGTAATAGCTTCTGTTGGTTCAGCAATTTGTTGATAAAATAATGCTGCATCATACATCACGTCTCCAACATTATTTACTTTTATCTGCTTACGTTCAGATATATTTTCTCTCTCTAAGTTTTTAACTGCAGTCTCCGTTGGACAAAATAACCAATGTGAAATCTGGTCTGTTAGAATTCTGTTGATTTCTTCTGGCATTTTCATGTTGAATGAGCGTAAGCCAGCTTCTACATGGGCTACGGGAATATGTAATTTGGCTGCTGCAAGAGCGCCAGCTAGGGTAGAATTAGTATCTCCATATACTAGAAGTGCGTCAGGTTTTTCTTGGAGTATTACCTCTTCTATTTTTTCTAACATTTTTCCGGTCATCGCACCGTGGGAGCCTCCACCAATGCCAAGATTGTATTCAGGGTGAGGAATTTGCATTTGAGCAAAAAATACCTCTGACATATTGTGGTCGTAGTGTTGACCAGTATGTACTATTATTTCTTGGATATTTTGGTTTGGATTTTCTGAATTATGCTTTTTAAGCATTCGAGATACTGCTGCTGCTTTAATAAATTGAGGTCTTGCCCCAACTATGGTTATAATTTTCATGATAGTAATTCCTTATAAAGCGCTCTTAATTTTTTCGCTTCGTTTTCCCAGTTGTATTTTTCCTCAACAGCTTTACGTCCGTTTTCACCCATACGCTTTGCTTCATCAGGGTTATCTACAATCCATTGAATTGCTTTAGCAATTGCTTCATAATTCATTGGATCTACGCAAATCCCACATTGATTACCTTCAATAATCTCTTTCCATAAAGGAATATTAGATGCAATCACAGGAATTCCTGCACACATATACTCAAACATTTTTACAGGAAGTGCATATAAGTAGTTAATAATTGGATGTAATACAACTAATCCAGCCATTGAATTAGCTAAAGTTTGAGCCACGCCCTCTCTATTTAAATATCCTAATTCTTGTATATTATTCCATCCAGGCATAGTTAATGCTTTATCACGTTGCTCTGAGTATGCAAACTTGCCAGCTAATATTAAAGAAACGTTTGTTTTTCCTATTGCCTCTACCATTTCAAATAATCCCCGCTTGTCCCAAATACCACCGACATAACATACAGCTTTTTCTTTTTGTTCCCATGTCGTTTTAGCTATATATAACTCATCCAGAATTGGATAATTATTTATGTCGATAGCATTACAACCGATTTTTAAAAAGCGATCGCGAATATATGGTGTCGCTGTCACAACAGCATCGAAATATTTAACTGCAAAGTTTTCTATTTTTTCAACTGTTCCTGAGACAAGTCGTCTAAAAAAATTCGGTATATAATTCTTACTACTAAGTATTTGACGTGGTACATCTTCATGGACATCATAAATAACTTTTTTGCCTCTTCCCTTTAGAATTAATCCAATTGGAATAAGCTCTGGGTCGTGAAAGTGATAAATATCTGCATTTTCATCAATGGCATATTCTAAAACTTTCCAAATAGTTTTTGTAATGCGTTCTGAACGTGTTTTTGGTTTTGTAAGAGAACGTATGTTGATATTTTCTACTACATCGTCTTGAGTGTTAGATACAATTAATGTAACTTTGTAATCAGCATTAGTAAGTGATACACATTCTTTACGAAAAATGCGAGTATCGAAAGGAGTATGAACGGATGTCAAGTGACAAATTTTATTCATTTCATTAAGATTAATTATAAAAATTAGATTTTACTAGATAATGAATTGTTATAAACAGTTTGATTTATTTGACTACTTAAAACCCAGATAGTAATAAGTGCAAGAATAAAACCATGAGTTAGCATAGTAGTAAATAAAGCAGAGTTAACAAGTGACATTGAAGGTATAGTAATAATTGCAGAAGGAATATTAACAGGTAAGAATATTCCTATACTATCCAGAATTTTGAGAACAACAGCAAGTATAAAAGAAAATATAATCATTCCAGCGAATCCAAAATGGGCATATGCATCTGCTAAGTAACCAGCATTTGCATTTGAATAGCTGTTTAAATATGTATAACTAATTAATTCAGGCACTTTTATATCATAGGGGTAATCAAATATCGAAGATAATAAAGAATTTGACAGGAATACATGCGGGTTTTTAGAGAAAAAATCGTAATAATAAAAGTGAAGATTAGCTGGTAGAAAAAATAAACGACGAATAAATATAGATGGTATAATTACATCACTTGTAATTAAATAAACTGTATAAGTCAAAATCAATCCTATAGACGATAACATCATAAAATACATAAGTATTTTTTTCTCAGAGCCAATCCATAAGAGCACAAGCACTAAAACTGGGGCAAATAAAAAAGATTTAAAGTTAGTCATTCCAAATATTAAAATTTGGCCTAATATAGAGATAAATATTAGTAAATATATTCGTTTGTATAGACTAAATACAAAAAACGAAATATTTATTATATATGCTTGCCAAGGTATTAAATAATTGATAAAAGGCGCAGAATATGATTTCAGTTCTTCTCTAACTAAATAAACATTGTAAAGATTAAAATTAATTCTTCCTAAGCCACCAGAACTGATAAGAAAACCGTAGACATATAATGTTATAAGGCAACTACAAAATAAAGCTATTTTCAAAAAGTTTTTACTTAGTTTTTTTAATTTTATTTTTGATATAGATTGAACAAAGATTGTTAGAGATAAAAAACTAATAATTGTCATATACATATATGATGTTTTTGCTATATCTGATTTAAATCCATACACAGATAGCATTGGAATAATAATAAAAATATAGTATAAAATTATTGTTATACGGCTGGGACTTATTATTTCTATCGAATACTTGGCAATAAAAAATGTTGAAACCAAGAGTAGTATATATGATTCTAATAGTTTTAAAATTGATATTTCACTAGAGATGATAAAAATATTAAAATTATTAACTATTATGAAATAGTAACTTAAATCTAAAAAAAATTTAAATAAAAAAGCACATAGTAATGTTGATATAATATTTTTATGTATTAGAAACAAATTTTTATTCATCTTATTTATATTAATTTTAATATTTAATACTTATTTTTTTTACAAGGATATAATTGATGTCTAATTCATTTGAGAAATTCGCAGTAGAATTAAAAAATATAACCCATATGCAATTACATTCATAATACTTAAAAACGTAATTGAACTAATCAGCGATAATTTGAATATAAACCCTATATATAAAACTGATATCAAAGTAGTTAGAGCAAAAACGTCATAAATCAATTTCCATTTTTGCTTTCCTAAAACAAATACGATTCTGCTCAGAGGACTCACAATTACACCAGCGAATGCCCAAGGTGTCATAATGGTAACTAATAAACCTGCTTGACTCCAATTTTCCCCAAAAACTAGACTAAATAGCTGAGGACTTAAAATAGCTATTCCTAAAGTAGGAATGAATGCTATTAAAGCTAAAGTTTTTGCCGTTCGCAAAAAACAATATTTTACTTTAGTAGGTTCTTCTTTTGCATATGAAGCAATTTGGCTATGAAATGCATCAGCAACACTACGACTAATTAAACTTAAGGGAAGTGCAAGAGTTCGTTGAGCAAGTACAAAATAACCTCCTGCTGTTACACCATAAAGTTGAGTGATAATAGGAACAGTTAAACTTTGAGCTAATATGTTAATAAGTGATGAAGGTAAAGAGTAAATAGGAAATTCTGAGTAACAACGAGCAACTTTAGATAGCTTTTCTATATTAATGGGTTTAGTAAGGTGAAGCATATCTTGTGTAGTATGTTTGAGCATTCTTCCAATGCCGAAACCCCGACCTATAATGTCACCTATAAGTAAACCTAACCATCCAAATGGAAGTAAACCCAATCCCACTTGACTTAAAGACCTAACACCACTTTGAATTACTGTTACTTTACCAATCAACTTAAAAAGCTTTTTCCGAATCAGCCAGTATCTTAATACCTTAAATATTGCCGTTAACAAAAATGCTAAAGATATCCAAAATATCGTTTGAATAGGAATAGAAGCAAAACCAAGTAAATTAAATTTAACTAAGGCAAAAAAGCTTAATGCAGCTATAGGTGTAGTTATAACTGCAAGAATAAGAGATAAAATGGTTAGATACGCAGCTTCCTCTTCATCTTTTGCTGCAACAATTCCTGCTTCGTACAATAATGATGCTGCAACTGTAGCGATATTGATAAATGCTGTGAACAGACCAAACCAACCCATATCTTTAGGGGTGTATAAGCGAGTAAGCAAAGGTAAAGTTAAAATAACTAAGCCCTGAGCTATTGCAGTACCCCCTGCTAGTACCGTAACACTACGGACAAAAGCACTTTTAGATATGAGGTTTTTAAGTCGTTGAATTTGACTTTTCATCCCACAGCAGAAATTGTTTTACTAGTAGCAGAAATTATTTTTTGAGTAACTTCTGCTTGCACTTCTGTTGGAAGTTCCGCCCAAATCGGCAAACTCAACACCTCACCACCCAACAACTCACTCACCGGATTAATCTCATACAGACCCTTATAAACAGGTAATTGGTCTTGCGGAATCGGATAATAAATCATCGAACCAATCCCCTCAGAAGCCAAATGTTCTTTCACCTCATCCCGCTTCCCATCAGTCACCCGAATCGTATACTGATGAAAAACATGACCTTCAACCAACTCCGGTGTAATTATCCCCGCAACATCCGCAAGTAACTCATTATAAGTTTTCGCAACCCTAAACCTACCCTGATTCCAAGCATCGATATACTGCAACTTCACCCGTAAAATCGCAGCCTGTATTGCATCTAAACGAGAATTATAACCAAGCATTTCATTGTGATATTTCTTCTTAGCTCCATGCACCCGTAGAGCCTTAGCTAACTCCGCTACTTGGTCATTATCAGTAACAATCAAACCACCATCACCATAAGCACCCAAATTTTTAGAAGGGAAGAAGGAGTAAGCCCCCACATCACCAATTGTCCCCGTGTGCTTACCATTGAGAGCATTACGAGTACTTTCCTCACAAACCCCATTACAGGAAGAACAAACCCCATAATAACGCGCTCCAAAAGACTGAGCGCAATCCTCAATCACCTTCAGGTCATGGGCTTGAGCAATTTCCATAATTTGCGCCATTGCCGCAGGACAACCATAAAGGTGAACCGGCATAATTGCTTTAGTGCGGGGTGTAATCTTAGCTCTGATAGCCTCCGGGTTAATATTAAAGCTTCTGGGGTCAATATCAGCAAATACCGGCTTTGCTCCCACATTACTAATTGACTCAGCAGTAGCAAAGAAAGAAAAAGGAGTGGTAATTACTTCATCCCCTTCACCAATACCCAAAGCCTTTAAACCAATTACTAAAGCATCAGTTCCGGAGTTAACACCAATAGCGTGTTTTACACCCAAATATTGAGCAACTTCCTGCTCAAATTGCTGAACTTCCGGTCCCATAATAAATCGACCAGATTCCAGCACACGGGAAACAGCTGCTTGTATTTCCTCCTTGATGCTTTCATATTGTGGTTTTAAGTCTAAAATTGGGATTTTCATGGGATTTTAGTTTAATTGAGTTCGAGATTATAATTTTTGTGGTATTGGCATGAGTGGTTCCTATTCTCCAGCCTGAGAACCCATTCATATCGTGTCCAAATAAACACTTGTCATTACGAACGTAGTGATAGCGGAGTGAAGTAATCGCAAAGTTCTGTGATTGCTTCGCTTCGCTCGCAATGACAACTAATGAACTTCACTAACCAACTCAGAACTTTGAGTATCTATACTAATTTTTCTAACTTCCTCTGTAGATACTAGCTGATATTTCGTACCAGTCGAGTCAACTGCATCACCATTTTCATCAAATTTCAAAACATCCCCATAAGCACTCATCCAACCGATGATTTTTGCGGGAACTCCAGCAACCATTGCATAAGGAGGAACATCTTTAGTTACAACAGCACCAGCAGCGACAAAAGCACATTCATGCAAAGTTACACCACAAACTATCGTGGCATTTGCTCCAATACTTGCTCCTCTTTTAACCAAAGTCCGATGATAATCATCGCTGGTGTTGCGGGGAAATTCACAACGGGGTGTCTTAACATTGGTAAACACCATACTCGGTCCGCAGAAAACATAATCTTCTAAAATTACCCCTTCATAAAGGGAAACGTTATTTTGAATCTTACAGTTGTTGCCAATAACTACATTATTGGCAACAAAAACATTTTGTCCAAAAGAACATTTATTTCCAATCTTGACTTTACCCGAAACATGAGAAAAGTGCCAAATCTTGCTTCCTTCACCAATTTCAGCCCCTTCATCGACATAAGACGATTCATGTACAAAATATTTTTTATCCATAGCTTTTTCTTTGTATTTTGTATTTATTTCAATTTTGCTCAATTACTTATAAAAATTATTGTAGGGTGCTGTGACGGCTACCTTTATTTATCTAGTCCAATTAAGAAATTTGATATTGCCGTCACGCACCAATTGACCCACAATGAAACCGTAATCTTTAATTTACTCAGGAATGACCGCAATTGTCACAATACACTGGTTGGTGCGTGACGGTAAATTTAAATTATTTCGTTATCTTTGATAAACTATTTGAACCGTCACAGCACCCTACGAGAGATTATCGCTTTAAAGTAATTAATTGGTGCGTGACGGTAAATTTAAACTATTTCGTTATCCTTGATAGATTATCGTGACCGGCACAGTACCCTACGAGAGATTATCGCTTTAAAGTAATTAATTGGTGCGTGACGGTAAGTTCAAATTATTTCGTTAGCCTTGATAAATTATCTGAACCGTCACAGCACCCTACAAAATTATCCCTTCAAAGCTAATTGTGCTTTCTCCAAAATCTCCACCACAGCTACCCCATTCCAACCATCAGAACGAGGTTTTTCACGACTTTGCAAACAGTTGAGAAAATGTTCGCACTCAATTTTCAAAGGTTCCGATGCAGCCACATCTACAACTTGACTACCTTCATCCCGGTTCTTCAGATTTTCGTCAACTCCTTTGTGATAAATCGTTACCTGTTGAGCAACTTCATCGTAAACCAACATTTGCTGCTCGGTAATTACAGTTGTACTGCGCTGCAATAATGGCCAATACCAAGAACAATGTAAATGAGCCGTTTGACCACCCACGAAAGATAAGTCTACATGAATATTGTCTTCGATGTTTGGCTGTAAAATTGCCTGAGCGCTAGCTTTTACCGTCTCAATTTCAGGATTACCCAATAAATCTAATACTACCGAAACATCGTGGGGTGCAAAAGACCACCAAACATTCTCTTCCCGACGCACTCTACCCAACTTTGCTCTTTGAGTAGCCACATGAACTACCTTTCCAGCTTTACCGCTAGCTAAATACTCTCGCATCCAACTAATAGCAGATTGATAAAGCAATAAATGTCCCACCATGAGGATACGCGAGTGTTTATCGGCATATTCAGCTAATGCTTTAGCTTCAGCAGTTTGTAGAGTCATGGGTTTTTCTACAAATACATCTTTCCCTGCTTCCAAAGCCGCGATCGCAAATTTATAATGGCTTGGAGCAGGAGTTGCTAAAACAACTGCATTTACATCAGTTTCTAATACCTGTTGAAAATCTGAATAAGTAATCAATCCAGGATAATCAACTTCTACTTTGCTTCTTAACTCAGTACTAGCTTCAGCAACTCCAGCCAAAGCACCCAAAGCATGAAAATTACGAACCAGGTTTTTACCCCAATTCCCAGCACCAACTACAACAACTTGACTCACAATAACGTCACCTTCTCTTGAGCGCAATTTAAATGTCTAGTTATACCCCGCGTATCCAACACAGCCTTTGCGTGTTGCACGATATTAACGTAATCAACTTGACTGTGGTCGGTAGTAATTATGACTAAATCAGAACTTGATATAGTTTCTGGAGATAATCCTACTGATTTAAAAGTTTTGTCTGCTATGTTAATTTCTGGAACATAGGGGTCATAATAAGCAATGTCTACCCCATCTTTTAGCAAACTACTAATAACATGAATGGCTGGAGACTCTCGCCAATCTCCCAAGTCTTTTTTATAAGACACTCCCATTACTAGTACTTTCGCATTAGCTGGAGCCACACCAACCTTATTTAAAGTTCGCCAGGTTTTTTCCCTCACAAACTCAGGCATTCGGCGATTTATTTCCCCTGCCAAAGCGATAAAATGTGTTTCAAAATTAAATTCTTTAGCCTTCCACTCTAGATAATGAGGGTCTAAAGGAATACAATGTCCTCCCACTCCAGGACCGGGATAAAAAGGCATAATACCAAAAGGCTTTGTATTAGCTGCATCAAGGACTTCCCACACATTCAAATCCATGCGATCGCACAACAATGCAAGTTCATTTACTAACGCAATATTGACCGCACGGAATGTATTTTCAAATACTTTAACTAACTCAGCAGCTTTAGCACTATTAACTGTTACAACTTTCTCAATAGTCTGCTCGTAAAATAACTTAGCAACAGCTAGAGAATTAATGTCAGATGCACCAACTACTTTATTAGTATTCTTAGTTGTATAACGCTTATTACCAGGGTCTACCCGTTCCGGAGAATGAGCAAGAAAGAAATCTTCACCTTGCTTCAAACCGCTCTGTTCCAGTACCGGACGTATGACCTCATCAGTAGTCCCTGGATAAGTAGTTGATTCTAAACTAATTAATTGACCTTTTCTTAAAGCTTGAGCAATTCCCTTTGTAACGCTCTCAATGTAACTCAAATTAGGAGTCAAATTCTTAGTTAAAGGAGTTGGAACACAAATTACCAATACATCCATTTCTGGAACCACTTCAAAACCAGTTACAGCCTTAAGTTTACCATCTGCCACTATCTGTTTTAATTCATCATCGTCAACATCGCTAATATAGTTATCAGCGCAGTTAACCCGCTCCGCTCTTAAAGGATTTTGTTCAATACCAATTACATTAAAGCCGACCTTTGCCTTTTCCACAGCAAAAGGTAAACCAACATAACCCAAACCAATAACCCCAACAGTCGCAGTACGATTAATAATTTTTTGCTCTAACTCACTTAAACTTTTTGTAATATTGGGTACTAAAGTTTCCATATTTATTTTTTAGCTGAAACTATATTGATTTATGGCGTTGCATAAATGCGGGATGAATCATGTAAACACCCTCTAAGTGATAGTTATCGCAGAGATATTATAAAAGTTATCGCAGATATCTGATCTCTACAATAAATACGGTTTTTCCCTCAAATTAAGCGAAACAACTAATTTTATAGTTGCTTGATGATTTGAGCAATTAACCCTATTCATCACGAAAATAATATAACAGAGTAAATCAAATAAAAATGTCTGCTAGATTATACTTAAGCAAAAAGTATTATTATTTATTAGAATAATTATAATTGGGCATGGGGCATAGGGGATTGGGCATGAGACCGAAGGGTATGGGGCATTGAAAAATATAAAAAAGCGATACGCTTTGGAAATAATGCCAAAGCATATCGCTAATGTTGTATCCGAATTACAAACTATGATTTTGGTAAAATTTTTTCAAACTCTTCAAGAGAATTAATAGTAACAGTTTGTTTGTGTAATTGTTTTAGCCCGGACATATCCTTTATCACCTAATTCGTTAATTTTAGCGATTAAATTAGCAGGAACTTCATCAATACTAACAATCGGCATTTGTTCAACTATCGTCCGAGCAATTAAAAGTCTGTCAAAAGGGTCTTTGTGATGCGATGGTAAATTATTTAAAGCGTAAATATGAGCTAAATCAATAGGTAAAATTTGTAGATTATTTACCTGCTGTTGATTGTCAATTAATTCAGGAAGATTTGAATTCAAGTTGAGCTTACCCAATTGTAGCTTGATTTGCATTTCCCAGACACTAACAATACTCAGTATCCATGTATTGCTAGTGTCGATTAATAAGTTTGTGACTGTTTGAGACAATCCTTATCGATTTGCTGTAAACCAGATAAATATATGAGTGTCTAACAAAATATTCATTCTTCACCGAACCAAAATTCATCGGGTAAAGGTTCATTGAAATTTTCGCTCATCCAACCTTGACCTTCATGCAGACCAAATATACGACGTTTTGGTTGTTCTTGATTAGATGGCTGTTGAATGTATTTCTGTTCCAAGAATTCGATAAAATCTACTACCTGCTGTTGTTGTTCCGGGGATAAGTTTTGCAGTCTGGTAACTAATCCTTCAGTTATATTAACTGTTTGGGAATTCATGTTTCCCTCCAAGTTTATTTTTAGTAATACTACTATTTTATTCGGAGTTGGGCGTGGGAAGACATAAAAAATAAAAAGCCTAGTGCTTTGTCCCGTTTATTTTGATAACTTTTACCCAGTCCTATTTATAGGACTTGAGCTATTAGGCCGGGGTTTTCAACCTCGGTCGGGTTAACGTAAAAAACCGTCATATTTAATGTGGTTGAGTAGTAGTTTACCGCATTAATTACGACGGGTTGTAGAGACGTAGCACTGCTACGTCTCCCAACATTATCGAGAAAACGAACCATCCACAATTAACGTATTGAAGCACTACCCAATCTCAACCTTAGTGACTTCCGCATCAACTTTCCCATTCATCTCGCCCGGATTAATGCCGTAATAACCCTTGTAAGAATAGTAACCACCGTAACTATTATCAGCAGTGACACCATTAACAACCATACCCAATACTCGATGACCTGACTGCTCTAACAATGACTTAGCAGCATTCACCGAGCCAGTATTGGCAACGCCGGGACGTACTACCAATAACATGCCGTCGGCCAGTTTTCCTATATTCAAAGCGTCAGCGACTACTGTTAACGGTGGAGCATCAATGATTACAAGGTCATATTCTTGGCTAGCGTCTTTGACTAAATTAGCCATGCTTTGGGATTCTAATAAAGCTAAGGGATTTGGTGGAATTTTCCCGCTGGTAAGCACGTCTAAGGTTACAAGTGCTTCTTCCGTACTACCGTTTAATGCTGCTTGTCCCACCAAGACGTTGCTTAAGCCTATCATGTTTGGTAAATCCCAAATATTTTGTTGTGTGGGACGACGCATATCTGCATCTATTAATAGTACTCGTCGTCCTAGTTGAGCCATAGCAACAGCTAAGTTAGATGAAACAAAGGATTTACCTTCACCCGGTATAGAACTGCTGACTACTATTACTTTTAATGCTTTATCAGACATGGTGAAACCGAGGTTTGTCTGAAGAATTTCAAAAGCAGTACTAGCCGGTGAATAAGGATTGTTGAGTACGGGTAATTCTTGTCTGTCTTTGTCTTTTTCATCTACCCGAGGAATAGTACCCAACAAGGGATAACCCAAGAGTTTCTTCGCTTCATCAAGGGTTTTGAGGGATTTATCCATCGCTTCAAGTATCAACGCAGTTCCTACACCCAAGAGAATTCCTAAAAAGCCACCTAAAGCTAAATTTAGAGCAATTTTAGGTGAAATTGGTTTATTGGGGACTAAAGCCGAAGCAATTACTTTAGCATTACCGACATTCTGTTTTTCAACTACCTGAACTTCTTGCAGCTGCTTCAATAATTGTTGATAGGTTGATTGCGCTACCTGTAGTTTTCGCTGTAGCTGTCGCTGTTGTTGCTCTAATTTCGGTAAAACGCTTAACCGGGCTTGGTTTGATACGAAGGCTTTTCTTAACAAGCCAACTCGGTTTGTTGCTGCTAATCTTTCAACTTCTGATTTTATTAGTTCTGCTGTTAGAGATTGTTTTAATTCACCGATTTGCAAATCTGGCTCTCTAACAGATACTCCGTTACCGACAATTTGTCCAACTTTGCCTTCAAGCTGGTTTTTTAAAGCTTCTAATTTTTTAGAAAGATTAATTACTGTTGGGTGCTGGTCGGTTAACTTAGTTCGCGCTACTGCTAACTCTTTTTGCGTCTTCTGAAATTCTGTCAGTACTTGCTGTACAGCTGGTGACTGGCTCAAACTTGATAAAGCTACTGCTTGTTGTGGCTGCAATTTTAACTGATTTTGCAAAGCTTCAGAACGAGTCATCGCTTCTACTAAGTTTGCTTGAGACTGAGTAATATTCTCTGATAAATCCTTTAGACTTTCTACCCCAAACTTTGCTTCTTCTTCCAAAGCAACTACATTATTTTGCTCTTTGAATTGACGCAAAGCTGCTTCCGCTTGTACGACTCTTCCTTCAACCTGTGGTAATTCCTTTTGCAAAAATTCTCGTGCTGCTCTGACTTCAGCGGTGTTGGTTTCCACATTATTTTCCATGTAGTCACCCATCAGGGAATTAACCACGTTTGCTGCTTCTTTGGGGTCGGTGCTTTTATAAGAAAGCTGTAAGACATCAGTACCCCGGATACTTTTTACCTGAAGTAGTTTTAGAAAAGCTTCATGACTGAGGGTTTCACCTTCTTCATTTATAAGATTAAGTTTGGTTATAGTTTCTTTAATTAAAGGATGCGATTGGATAACCTCAGCTTCGGTATCCAGAGGATTGCTCAAATTTGTAATACCGCTGAGTTCGCCAATTTGTCCCCCTAAGCCTGAAAGGGAGGAAACATTATTATTTTTATCAAAACGTAATTTACCTTCTGCTTGATAAACTGGTTTTTGTCGAAAGGTGACAAAAGCTGCTAATCCAAAAATAGAGCTAGTTACAAGCAGCGCAGGCAACCAGCGTCTTTTAAGAATTAGCCAGTATTGTCCTAAATCAATATAGTCTTGTTCTTCTTGGTTTACTTGCATCTCATTTGTCATAGAACACACAACTCACACTATCGACTAATCGCTAATTTTTGCGAACGATGCATCCACTACATCTGGACAGATTTAATATTATTCTCTGATAAACTTTTATATTTTTTCGTTTATTACTTAAGATAGAAGACGTTTCTCTGTTAATGACTTAAATTCCAATATGGGGTTTGCATTAATCATTTAACAGTATTTTTTCTATTTGAAAAGTCTTGAGGTATACCTATAAGTTAAGCTTTTGGTTAATTTTAAATTAGTCTAATTATTGTATTATCTACAACTACTTTTATTAATGTCAAGATAATTTTCGATTATATACATATTAAGTAAGATATTTTTTGGTTGTATTTTCCAGATGACATTAACAAATTCTTGATTACATAAAACTGAAGTTGATTTATATAAAGATATGATTGATTCTTCTAACAATGTGATAAGTATTTGTTTATTTCTGCATATATATAGAATTTAGATAAATCTCAAAGGATGTTTTAAAAGTCGGATTTGATACGTTTTTTGTACTTTGCGAAATTATTTTACTGTTTTACACTACCTATTCCTTTGGAAATAATCTGTGTAATTTTAAAGTCATCAATTGCGAAATTTGCATATAGTTAATCCCCTTCAGTAATGAAGTTTAGATAAAAGTAATTTTTCTTTAAGAAAATGTATCGCATCTAAACTTGATATTATTATTCATAACTTATAACTTTAAAGCTTAGTAATACTACTTACTTTACAAATAATATTTGTTTAGTTGTTCCGAAATATTTGCATGATAAATATTCAGTAGAGATATTACTTCTGTACAACCAAAACTGTGTATAACTTTTAGATAAGGAATAATACCTACCAATGCAGGAGGCTCTTTCTCACAACTCGCTGACTTCGGAGTCACAAGAAATTATCAAAAGTTTCCCGAAATTACTTTTGCTAACGGATATTATTAGTTTAGTTTGCTGTTTAGAATTCACCTTCTGGTTGCGTTTTAATCGGTCGGTTGATTGGCTAAATCCAACTTCTTATGGATTTATTTTTCTGGCTCTAGGAGCATTATATTTAGCAGATACTTATAAACCAGAGAAACAAATCGCTGGTTTAAGAGCGCCAGCACGTATTATTCTTAGCAATATATTTGTGGCTAGTGTGAGTGCTGCAATTATTTACATGTCTGGTGCTTGGAGAGGTAATCCTCTATTATGGCGAAGCGTCTTACTTCCGACCTTGGCTATTTTTTCAGTCTCTACTGTAGCAACGCGAATTTGGACGGCTAAATTGATTCGTGAATATGCTCAACAAACTCGTTGGCTGATTTTAGGTGCTAATAAGAATACAATTCAATTTGCTCAAAACTTCCAAGCGCAAAATTCTTTAGGACGTTTAGTAGTTTTATCTGATAAGTCTGATAATTTAGATTGCTCTGAAGATATTGATTCTCCAACAAAAGAATATACGGTAGGTACAATTGCAGATTTACCAGCTTTAAGCTCCCAGAGTTGGACAGGAATTTTGTTAGGAAGCCAAATAAAACTATCTGATTCGCTCGTAGAGCAATTAATGTCGATACGATTGCAGGGAATTCCAGTTTACAGATTACCTGATATTTATGAAAATCTGTGGTACAAACTTCCTCCATCTTTATTACAAGATACTTGGTTTACTTTCAGTACGGGTTTTAACCTAATGTCTGGTGGTTTTAATGCCAGGGTTAAACGAGTATTTGATATGATTGCCTCAACATTACTAATGTTGGTTTTATCTCCTTTAATGCTGTTGGTAGCCTTAGCAATCAAATTAGATAGTCGCGGTCCAATTTTTTATTCTCAAGAACGTACAGGGTTAAACGGTATCCCTTTCAAAGTTCATAAATTCCGCTCGATGTATCAGGATGCGGAAAAACGCGGGGCACAATGGGCACAGGAGCGCGACCCTAGAATCACGCGGGTAGGATATTGGTTGCGTTTGGTGCGAATTGACGAACTTCCACAGGTGTGGAATGTGGTCAAAGGAGAAATGAGTTTAATTGGTCCGCGTCCGGAAAGACCGCAATTTGATGCTCAGCTAAAAGAAGCAATTCCTTATTATGATATTCGGTATTTAGTTAAACCGGGGATTACAGGATGGGCACAGGTGCTTTATCCTTATGGTGCATCAATAGAAGATGCTTACGAAAAGCTATCTTACGACCTTTATTACATCAAAAACTATTCCATTTGGTTGGATATAGCTATCTTTTTCAAGACTATTCGAGTTGTTTTCTTGGGTAAAGGTAGATAAATTGAATTTTGGCTTTTTCAGTTGATAAGCTACTCCAAAATCGATATTTATCTAATCCTAATTCTTTGACTAACCTTTGATTTCTTAGTTTGTATTATTTATCTCAAACTAAAGATATAAGTATCTAGCTATCAAACAACACAGGGTGTTTTGTCTGTGAAGTCTATCCAATAAACGAGAATAGTTAATGAACAAGAAGATTCTGGTAACTGGAGGAGCCGGATATATTGGCTCTCATGTTGTACGTCAACTTGGTGAAGCTGGCTATGATGTGATTGTTTACGACAATTTTTCAACAGGTTGTGCTGATTCTATTCTTTATGGTGAGTTAGTTACCGGAGATTTAGCTGATACCGAGTTTCTATATAATGTTCTTTCTCAACATCAATTTAGCGCGGTACTTCATTTTGCTGCTAGTCTGATAGTACCTGAATCGGTTGCTCGTCCTTTAGATTATTACAGCAACAATACTCGCAACACTCTGAACTTACTTCAATGCTGTCATCGGACTGGTATAAATAAAATTATTTTTTCTAGCACTGCTGCGGTTTATGGTGAACCAGAAAAAGTTCCAGTGACAGAATCAACTCCGACCCAGCCTATTAATCCCTATGGACGCTCAAAACTGATGAGCGAATGGCTGATTCAGGATTACGCCGCTGTTTCTGACCTTGAGTACGTAATCTTACGATATTTTAATGTAGCCGGAGCCGAACCTAGTGGCAGGTTGGGACAAATATCTGAGAATGCAACACACTTGATAAAAGTTGTTTGCGATGCAGCATTAAAACGCAGACCAGCAATCAAAATTTTTGGTACTGATTTTCAGACTCCCGACGGTACAGCAATTCGGGATTATATTCACGTTGAAGATTTAGCATCAGCCCATCTGGATGCTTTGCGCTATTTAGAAAAAGGTAATCAAAGCGAAATATTTAACTGTGGTTACGGTAAAGGGTATAGCGTTCGTGAAGTAATCGAACGGGTGAAAGAAATTTCTGAAACTGACTTTTCAGTTATTGAAACTGAACGTCGTCCTGGAGACCCAGCTTGTGTGATGGCTGAATCCGATAAAATTCGTCGTTTACTTAATTGGCAGCCTAAATACAATCAGTTAGATACAATTATTGCTACTACTTTAGCTTGGGAAATGCAAAAGAAAGCTAGAGAAAACAATTTAACAAATCTTACTTTATCAAAGATGCACTAAGTTCAGCCCATACAGATGGGCTTTGTAGCTATACTATAGTCCCAGCCCATAAGGCTGCGGGTGATTAAGCGCAAACTCATACAGAATTAGTATGAAAACACGTTCCTCAAAAAAATAGCAAAAAATCTGCATAGAGGAAAATCCGATATTTTTAATACTAGGATAAAAAATGCCACGGTGACTGAAATCATCGTGGCATTTTGTCTTCTAATATACAGAAAATACAACTACTAAATCTTAGATTACTGAGTTAAAACTAGTAACGTGAGTTACATTTGTTCATAACACAATAAATATAATGGATTTGCATAATGTAGATAATTATTTACTTCCTACAGATATTAATAAAGTTACTGATTGGGGTGAAGGTTGGAGTTGGTTGGCTGGAGGTACTTGGTTATTTTCGGAACCACAACCGGATATCAAAACTTTAGTAGATATACAGTCTTTGGGTTGGAATGAAATTGAGTTTATTAATTCCTCTCATTCTCAGCAAGGGGAACTATTAGCTATTGGTGCAACTTGTCCTTTAATTAAGTTAATAGAATAT
The DNA here is from genome assembly GCF_002368095.1 of Calothrix parasitica NIES-267. Taxonomy (GTDB): domain Bacteria; phylum Cyanobacteriota; class Cyanobacteriia; order Cyanobacteriales; family Nostocaceae; genus Rivularia; species Rivularia parasitica. The sequence goes on from NZ_AP018227.1 coordinate 4,401,264, forward strand.
CCTTGGTTGTCTGAATATATTGCTGTAGAAGGTTTTAAAGGGGCGATAAATGCCCTTTCGGCTTCATTAAAGGTAGTAAATACAGCCACTGTGGGAGGTAATATTTGTCTGGCATTATCGGTAGGAACTATTGCGCCTATAATGGTAGCGTTGAATGCTAGTTATGAGATTTGGAATCGTAAAGGAAAATCGCGAATTGTTAGAGCAAAAGATTTTCAAATCGGTTTTCGTCAAACGGTTTTGCAATCTGGAGAATTATTACGAAGAGTTTTAATTCCTGTAGAAAATTTAAAATGGCAAGTTGATTATAAACGCTTTGGAATTGCAGCGAGTGACCCTGCTTTAGCTATTGTTGTAAGTGCTTATAATTCGGCTGTAAAAAAATTGCGTTTGGTTATCGCTGCGAGTGTTGCTGCACCAATTTTGTTGGAATTTGAAGGTGATTTAGAGACGAATTTTAATTATGTCTCTTCTTTAAGGAATATGCATTTTATTGAAGATATGAGAGCTAGTGCTGTTTATCGTCGCGAAATCACACAAGTTTTGATTAAACAATGTTTGGAGCAATTAACAATCAGCAATTAACAATTACCAATTACCAATTACCAACTTTCGATATATATGCAACCTCTAAATTTCAAAGTTAATAACCAACATCACAGCACAACTTGTCATCCCGGAAGCAGTTTGCTTTCTGTCCTTCGTCAGCTTAATTACTTCGGGGTACATCGGGTTTGCGAAACTGGTGATTGTGGAGCTTGCACTGTCTGGGTAAATGATACACCCATACATAGCTGTATTTACCCAGCGATGAGAATTAGAGAAAAATCTATAACTACCATCGAAGGGTTATCAACAACTAACGAATTAGCACCAGTACAACAAGCATTTTTGAAAGCTCAAGGATTCCAATGCGGGTTTTGTACTCCGGGAATGATTATGAGTTCCGTGAAGTTTCCTCAAAGGTCAAGAGAAGAAATACTTACTTGTATGAAAGGTAACTTGTGTCGCTGTACCGGCTACCAATCAATAATTGAAAGTATTTTACTTTATCAAAAGTCAAATGGACGTGACACCGTTGCCACGCCAGCAATACTCACACCACACTCCGTTGGAGAAAGCGTTCCCAAACAAGATGGAACTGCAATCATCACAGGTAAAGCATACTACACTGCTGATAATTTGCAATCCGGATTATTACATTTAAAAGTTATGCGCTCTCCCATACCCCATGGAAAAATCCGCAATATTAAGGTTGACAGAGCAAAAGCGCTTGAAGGGGTAATTGATATCTTTACATACAAAGATGTTCCGAGAATACCCTATACTACCGCTGGACATGCTGACCCAGTTCCCGACCCTTTAGACCATTATTTATTAGATAATAAAGTGCGTTTTGTGGGGGATAGGGTTGCTGCTGTGGTGGCTGAGTCGGTGGAGATTGCGAAAAAAGCCTGCGAATTAATTGAGGTTGATTACGAAGTTTTACCCTACGTTATCAATCCGATAGAAGCGATGAAAGATGATAGCGTTGTTATTCATGATGAACCAGAATCTCACCAAATTCCCGATAGAAATCATAATATTGCAGGTGAGATATTTTTGGAATCGGGAAATGTAGAACAAGGTTTTATGGAAGCGGATTTAATAGTAGAAAATACGTATACTTTACCAGCAGTACAACACGTTCATTTAGAGCCTCATGTAACGGTAACACATTTGGAATCGGATGGTACTTTAGTTGTTCGTAGCAGTACCCAAGTACCGTTTCACTGTCAAAGACTATTATCGCAACTTTTCAATATTCCTCAAGATAAAATCCGCGTTTATAAACCACAACTTGGTGGTGGTTTTGGCAATAAACAAGAAATATTAACAGAAGATTTATGTGCTTTAGCGACTTTACGTACTGGTCAACCCGTACAGTGGGAGATGACCAGAAATGAAGAATTTACCGCTACAAATAGCCGTCATGCAATGACAATTAGATTAAAAACTGGAGTCAAAGCAGATGGTACAATTATTGCTCAAGACTTAAAAATCATTGCTAATACCGGTGCTTACGGCAATCATGGTAAGACAGTGGTATTTTTATCTGGTTATATTCCTTTGGGTTTATACCGTTGCGATAACAAAAGATTTACAGCACATGCCGTTTATACTAATACTATGCCTGGAGGTGCATTTCGTGGTTACGGTGCAACTCAAGGGACTTTTGCAATGGAATCTCAAGTTGATGATATTGCCAATCAATTAGGCATTGATGTTATAGAAATAAGACAGAAAAATTTAATTCGTCCGGGAAATTTAGTTAGTTTAGGAAACGATGGAGAGCATTTTAATTTGATTGGTAGCTATGCTGTGGAAGAATGTTTTGCTCAAGTAATTAAATCTTTAAATTACATTCCCGGTCAACCTCCAGTTATCAATAAAAATCGCCGTCGTGGCGTTGGTTTTGCTGTTTCTATGCAGGGAAGCGGCTTGTGTAAAATTCACACTGCTTGCGTTAAGTTATCGCGGTTAGCTAATGGTAAATATGAGTTAAGAACGGGTTCGGTTGATGTTGGTACTGGTTCCGATACAACTTTACGACAAATTGCAGCAGAAGTTTTGGGAGTGAGCGTTACTGACATCAAAATTATTTCTGGGGATACGCAATTGACACCCTTCGATGCGGGTTCTTATGCTTCTGCAACCATGTATATTTCCGGACAAGCTGTTAAGTTAGCAGCAGAGAAATTAAAGCGGAAAATAGCAGGTCAAGTTGTACCACAAGGGATAATTGAAGTTGAAGAAAGTTATACAGCAGATGAAGCAACGTTAACTTTTGCGGTTCAAGGTGTGGAAGTTGAAGTTGATATTGAAACCGGAAAAGTAGAAGTATTGAGATGCATTCAAGCAATTGATATCGGTAAAGCAATTAATCCCAAAATTTGCGAAGGACAAGCAACCGGAGGAATTGCGATGGGAATTGGTTATGCTTTAACCGAAGAATTATTATTTGACGAACAAGGAAGAATAACTAATCCAAAATTAAGAGAATATCGCATCCCCACAGCGGCAGATATGCCACCAATGGAAATATTTTTAATCGAAAAAACCGACCCCTACGGCCCATTTGGTGCTAAAGGTGTAGGAGAAATTACAACTAATTGCACCGCTCCAGCAATCAGAAATGCAATTGCTCATGCTACAGGTGCAAAATTACGACAATTACCAATGACACCCGAAAGAGTTTGGAAAAAATTAGCGGTTAGTGGTTAGTTATTTAGTTATTTATTTATTTATTTTTGTTTACTGTTTACTATTTCGTTCTTAAATCAGCAACGGTAGCGTTAATATCGTAATTAAAGCCTTCTATTTTAGCTGGACTCCCGATTTTAACCAAGCTTTCACCCAGCACTGCACCAGTATTTTGGATTTGGGCTTTTCCAGTCAATGTGATAAAAATGTCTGTTTGAAACTTCGCGCTGGGGTCTGGTAATTCTTTTACCGAACCATCGGGTTGAGTTACATTGATAGTGATTGGTAACTGCTTGACGGATTTTATCGTCATTAATCCGGAGGGTTTATTATCGATTATCAGGTCAGTTTTTTGACCACTTTTTAAACTTGTTTCCAAGAAATCTTCAGGACGAAGTAAATTTAAACCATCCACAAATAAATCAACTTCTATGGGCTTAGTCGCGGTATTAACCTGAGCATCGGAAGCAGCTATATTAGAGAACATAATTAGGGAAGCGAACATCAGCACCGTTAATGTGGTGAAGCCAGCTATAATTATTGAGGAAAGCTTCTTATTGAAAATGCTTCTCACCCAAGCAGAATTAAAACCATTAGCATTCCAAATTACCATTAAAATAAATGCCTTTTGATGCAAATTGGGTAAATAAAATCAAGTCAACGAGTCAGAATGTTGAGCTTTCATACGATACTAGCGCAACAGTTGACAAATGAGTAATATAAAAGTCTAATATGTATTAATTACTAGTTTATGTTGCAAGACTATGACTAGTAAGTAACTAAAAATACTTTAGAAAATTTAACTTAATGCTGGGGTGAAGCTAATGTCTACCGTTTATTTGAAGGAAGAAGAGACTTTACAAGTAAGTATGGAAGATTTGGAAAAGTATCTTTATGAAAATCACGAGAGGATAGGGAATCGTCGCAAGAAATTACATAGACTTCCGATAATAGATGTTAGAGATAATTCAACTAAGGGAAGTAATTAATTGTTTTAAATGAAAAAATAAATTAAATAATATATTACTTATCTGAGTCATCCCAGATAATTAAACTTCTAGTACGTTCGCTGTTTTTATCGCGCAAACGTACTAGAATCTGCTTTGAAAATTGGGATGCTTCTTTATTTACTAGCTTTTACCTTGATAGCTGTGGTTTGTCGATGGCTTAAACAATCTCAAACTCTAACTGATGGCTTTTCAAAAAACTATGAGTAAAGTGGTCAACTTCATTAGTGTTGCTTAATTCTAAGTTGTAAAAGTCAACTTGTTCGTGTTCAAAATAGGGACCAGCGTGCCACGTTCCGACATTCAATTTAATAAAACAATTTCCGGGAATGCGAAAGGCTGCAATATTTTCTAAAGCAGGTTCATCTATATTATTATTAGGTGGGCAAACTGCCATTAGCCAATCTTTACCGGCTAAAGAACCCAAGCATTGAGTACATTTTGCGTGACGGGTAATATTATGAAACTTATTTCCGCGTCCCTGCAATTGCATAATATAAAATCTGGGAATACCTTTATCAAGTACTAATTGAGCATCTTCTGCATCGAATAGTTTCCCATCTTTGCTGGGGAAAATAACTTGACCGTAAGGTTGAAAGTTTTCTAAGGTTATAGTTTGTGCTGATAACTGTTTTATTGTTTTTATATTAGCCATTGTATATGAAAACAGTTGTAATTGGTGGAGTTTGTAGAACTGGTAAATCAAGGTTAGCAAATAAAATTTTTCAAAATACTAAATCAACGGTGTTTCATGGCGACCATTTGATGAATATTTTATACAATGGTTTTCCGGATTCAGTTAAAGATGAATTCCCCAAGGTATTAATAAAACTGATTAGAAATATGGGGAAGGAGTTTGGCTATACAAGAATATTTGAATCTTGCCATGTTGACCCAATTATTACCAAAAGCAAGTTAAATTATCCCAGCTATATTTTTTTATTTCTCGGATATCCGCAAGTAAATATTGATAACAAAATTCGAGAATTACGAGAATATGGTGCGAATCATCCTGAATGCTGGACTAACCAACACGATGATGATTCGTTAATTTCACATATAAAAGAATATATCGAACTCAGTCGAGAGCAACAAATAAAATGTCAGCAAGCGAATATTCTTTATTTTGATACTTCGGATAACTTTAATGATGTTTGGAATCAAGCTTATGAATATGTAATGCAGAAGTTGGATGAATAATTTTGATTTATGATTTATTCAAGACGCAAGTTTAAGTTAGACTGGGTTGGGACTATCCTAGTTAAGCTTCGGCAAAACTTGAGCGTTAGTTAAAAGCAAAAAAATACATAAGCTGATTCGACTTAAAGATATAGATGAGTGAAAGATATAGGAGATAGTCGAAATGAACCGAATTAATTTTTTATCCAAAAATCCTTACATCAAGTATTACCCAAAGGCAAAATAATAAGATAATCGGGGAAAATTGTAATGGGTGTAGCATCAAAATATTGGATTTTAGTAAGGATTGACAGTTTTAGTCGCTGTAAAAGTGAAATACTCGAAGCAGCGAAAGTTTTTTTGACGAGCAATTCCCCACCATAGCACAGCAAAAGGAAATACCAGATAGAAATATTCAACGTCAACTTATACAATGGTATCAGTCAAATGACCATCGTGGTGAGATGGCTGAAAAATGTTTGCGCTGCTTTGTCTCGAACGTGCTTAAAGAAAGCTGCATCCTCTTAGAGCAGAAGTTTAGCGAAAAACACTACCTTTACAGTACTGAATTATTACCGCTGGTGCTCGATACTACTCATAGCAATCAAGGTAGCGAATCTCTTACCACTTACATTTTGTCAACATTTAACCCAGATAAAAGTAATTTATCGACTTGGGTAACAGTTATTTTCAAAAGCTGTAACGCTGTTAAACAATCTTTAAAAGAACATGGAATTGTCCAATCAGTTAATTGTACAATTCTTCGCTATACAACTCACACAAGATTAAAGCGGGTTCTATCGAGTTTGCAGTTAACATCTATTGAAATTGCTAAAGCTGTGAAATTGTTCGATAGTTTTCACCCGGTTTATTGTACTCAATTATCCAAGCACCGCAAAGCTAAACCTGATAGTAAATTTAATATAGCGTTTATCAAGCAACTGAGGTGCAGCGATTAACTCATCCCGATAAAGCTGTGCTTTGTCTCCCCTCTCCTTAATAAGGAGAGGGGTTGGGGGTGAGGTTTTAAAATGTACTTCAATAGACTGGGAAACGCTATACTACTAAATATCCTCAACCAACAAAGGAGCAACTCAATCAAATTGCAGAAATTTTATCTGGAGATACAGAATACAGTTCTAATACAAAAACCATTTCTTCAGAATAAATATTAGAAGAACTACAAAAACTTGCGAATATATTACGAGAAACTTGGACTCAAACCCAGCAACAAGTTCAGAAGGAAAGTAATAATAAGAAAACAATAACAAAACTACCAGATTTCTGTATTGAACCACTTAATAATTGCTTGCATGAATCTGTAAAGCAGGTAGTTCAAACTCGCTTTAATTATCTTCAACGTAAAGGAACTGAGAAAGGAAAGGAACAAGCTAAAAGATATCTGGAAGCTTTACATTTATTCCACTGTAATGGAGTTGCATTAAAAAAAATAGCTTTTCAATTAGGATTTACCGACCAACCTCATTTGAATCGTCTGCTCAAACTCAAAATCCTGACAAACTACTCGAATTAGATACACGAATTCAAAATTTGTTTGGTCAAGAAATTGATGAATTAATTAAGGATGCAAAAAAAGAAGCTAAAAACGGATATAGGTTAGTTATGAATAGCTACTTAGCTCGGTCAATTAATCAGTTTATCAACAAATGTCCGCATTTTAATAACTAGAAAGGCGTTTATCTATCTTATATGGGTGCGGGTGCTAGCACCGACAGCGACACTTTTGACCACATTAGATTCAATAATAATACCAGTAGTTTTGCATTTGAAGACTTAGCTAACGGTGGTAACCAAGATTTTGATGATATAAAAATCAAGATAGAGTTTAATCCCATAGCATAGGATTAAGAAACCCGGTTTTTCCAAAAAAACCGGGTTTCTAGTTAATTACGAATTAAAAATGACCTATTACTAATTACTCAAAACAGACTCCAAATTCAGAAAACCATTCGCAATCAAATATGTTGCATAAGTGGTATATAATTCTGCATCAATTGGATGACAAGAAACACCGCTTCCTGCTAGTGCATCCAAAGTCTCATCACAGCTAATAATCGGTCTATTTTCTGTTAAATATAAATCGGGAATTGTCAGTTTTCTTTCCGACCAACGCTCTAGCAAAAATGGACGGAGAGTATATAAAGGATTTTCCTCTGATGTGACATCGTTAATTAACTTATCTTGCCATTCTTCGTAAGGAATCATCTTGATAGGAAAACCGAAAGAACTCAACCAGTCAACTAATGTACTTAAAGGTGCGGGTTCTGGATGTTGAAGATGGAAAGCTTTACCGAGGGATTCTTCTTGTGTGGATAGATGGACTATGGCTTTACTTACATAGTCTACAGGTGACATATCTAACATATAGTCTACGTCAGGGAAACATCCCATCTGAAGACAACCTTTGGTCATTAAGTTGACAAAATCATCTGTGTTACCAACACCAGTCTCGCTGTGTCCGGAAATTAAGGGTGGTCTATAAACGGTGATGGGAAGTCCTCTTTCTCCGGCGATTTTAACTAGCTTTTCTGCAACCCATTTGGTTTGAGAATAACCTAAGAAAATCCCTTCCCAACGGTCAAAACTATCATTTTCTTTGACTACTTTTCCAGCATATTCGGGTGATTCAAATACCGCGACGCTGGAGACATAATGTAAGGGTTTAGCTTTGATTTTACAAGCCAAACGAATGATTTCTTGGGTTCCCAATACGTTAGCTGTTTTCAATGCTGAGTATGGAAATACATAATTAAGCATTGCAGCGCTGTGATAAATGGCATCTATATTAGTTGCCAACATATCAAACGCTTCAGTGCTTATACCCAACTGGGGTTGAGATAAATCACCGACGATTGGGATAATTCGAGGACTAGATTCTTCATCCCAAATTCCATAACTTTCTAAATTATTTTGCAGTTTTTCTTTACCTGCTTCTGCATCTGCTGCACGTACCAAGCAGTAAATATCTGCATCGGTCTGATTTAGAAGCTCGTGGATTACAAATGCTCCCAAAAATCCCGTACCTCCAGTTAAGAAGATATTTTGAGGATTGGGATTGAATTTGTAAGAAGTTGATGCTGGACGAATGGTTTCATCAAGAACGGCTTCTGCTGCTAAGTTGGGAGTGTTGGTATTATCTACAAGGGATTTGGTTTCCTGTTGAGATTCTTCTGCTTCTTCGGCTAAACGTCCCGAAAGTGCTTCAATAGTGGGATAATGCCAAAGCAACATCGGAGACAATTCAAATCCCAGCATTTTTTGTGCTTTGGTGACAATTACCATTGCTTGAGTTGAATCTAAACCATAAGTATCTAAAGGTTGAGTTACATCGATTTCTTCGACTGACATATTGAGTATTTCAGCCAAGTTAGATAGTAACCAAGTTTGAATTTCTGTAGCGCTCATAGATTGTTTTGTAGTCATTTTTTTATATTTCCGATTATCTAGCGGATGAATTTTACTGTCGTTTGTAGTGAGGATTAAAATCCTCAATTTAAGAGTTAAAACTCTTACTACAAACTTTATTTATCAAAATCATTTACATTTGCGATGTCAGATTCACTGGATGACATTGAGAATAGAAATTATCAATATGCAAACCTTGCATTTTTAGACTTTGAACGCGATATAAATAAGAAGCTCCTTTCATTATTTGTTTCGCAACATCAACTACATGACGATTATTTGGTTCGGATAAATAAGAACCTCTAACCCAGTCATTAAAGCTACCCATTGCGGGACCACACCATACTTGATAATCTACTTCTCTACCTTTTTCACCGGAATTTGACCATCTAGAAGATAATCCTAAATACCAGCGAAAAATCAAGGCCATTTTGTATTTTGGATTGTTTGCTGCTTTAGTTAATTTATGAGGATTACTTTTTGATTGATAAGCAACTGTTTCTTGCCAAATCTCTTCAATACTTTTACGAAAAACCTGTTTTTCTAATTTGACTTTTTCTCCTGGTGGAAGGTCGTCGAGGGAGTTATAATTTCGGTATATTTCGTATAGTTTTTGTGCTTTAAGAGGAAACATAGTTCCGCGTTTGAGAACCTGTAGTTTCACTCCCATTTCAAACATATCAGCGGCTGGTGCCATCATTACGTCGGCCATATCAGCTTGTGCTAATAATCTTTTGGTATGTGTAGAAGTTCCTGCTTCTATACAAGATTGATTTATTGAACCAGTCACTACATATGCAGCACCCATCATAAAAGCTGCTAAAGCTGATTGAGGAGTTGCAATTCCTCCTGCTACTCCAACTCTAATAGGTTTTTCGTAATTATATTTTGACTGTATTTCGTCCTTCAAAGCAATTATAGAAGGTAGGACACAAACCAAAGGACGGTTATCTGTATGACCACCAGAATCTGCTTCTACAGTAATATCATCTGCGAGGGGAATTTGTGCTGCAAGTGTTGCTTGTAATTCGGAAATTAATCCTTGCTCAACCAGTTCTTTCAGCATTTTTAAAGGTGCTGGCTGCATAAATTTACTCGCGACTTCTCGACGAGAAATTTTGGCAATTACCTTATTATTTATTTGAATTTTGTTAGCTGAATTCAAACTTAATCCAGCCGCACGGTAGTAAACAATATTTGGAGTTAAATCTAAAAATGCGGAAGCTTCTACAGTTTCTACTCCATATTTTAGATATAAATCTACAGCACCTCTTTCAATTTCGGGGTCGTTAGGACTGTGGATTAAATTAAACGCATAAGGGCCATTAGGTAAAGATGCTTGAATAACTTTGATAGCTTCTTCTAACCGATTTAAACTCAAACCACCCGCACCAAAGGAACTTAAAATATTTTCTTTCCCCAGTGCAATAACCATTTCCTCGGAAGCTATACCTCCAGCCATTGCGCCAGTTGTATAGGCATATCTCACATTGTGAAAAGAGAGAAAATTGGGGTCACCGAAGCTTTTTGTAAAAACAGGTGGGGCTGCAACTAATAATTCTATTTCCGCTGGCTGGCTATTATCAAGAGGACAATAACCATAATTAGTTGCTCCTATTTTGTCTCCGACTTTAACAATATAACAAGGCTTATCAGTTTCCTGTAATTGCTCTTTTATTCCTTCTGGGTCAAAAGAAATACAGCTTGTTGAACCTTTCCAAGTTCGGTTTTTAGTCAAAGTAGACCCTTGGAATACAAGTCCGTTGTTATCTTTATTTAGCACTTTGTCTAATGTTTGCACTTTAGCTATTAGTAGTTATACGAGGTGATAAAGGTTTGTAGGAAGGGACTTATCCCTTGATATGAAGACTCAATCCCTTACTACAAAAAAATAATTCTTAATTATCAAACAAATGTTCGGCGCAAGCAATTTGTAATTCAATGATTTCGCTGAGTTGTTCGCTAAAATCTTGGCGAGATTTTAAGAATGTGGAATGGGTTTTATGAACCATTAAGTTATTGGTGTTGAGTTGCTGATATTGAGGTTTGTTGTAATTAGTCACGCTCTGAGTTGATGCTAATTTTTGTATGGTAGGAGAAGCAGAATATGGAGTAGTTTTTGTCGGGGTTTTTGATGGTTGTGGTTTTTTTTCTAAGCTAGGTAAGGCAATTTTTTGCATATAATTTGAATTTGCTTCTGGCTTTTCAAATGATGCTGCGGGAACTTTAATTTTTGACTGTGGTTTTGCAGCAGGTTTTGGTTCCGGTAAATGTTCTTTCTCAATAGGTTTCGGACTAACTTCTGATTGTTGGAACAACTTTTTATTTTCTGCTGTTAAAATACTCTCAGTGAAATTATGACCGCCTAATGTAACTTTCTTCTGGCTAATTTTGGCTTTATTACTAGTCTCTTCCACAGTTGAGTATAGCGGTGATAAATCTAAAGAAACTTGATGACTCGTAAGTTTTGCTAACGCTTTGAGAATACTGCTATGGTCGTCTAAGCCCCTACGATTCAAAGAAATTGTCATGTGTGCTTTATCGCTTAAATTGTTATCAATCCACCGAGAACAAACGTTACCAGCACCCGTTTCAATAAATATTTTTGCACCATCTTGGTAAACTTGATTTACTAGTCGAGGAAAATCAAGCTCTTTACAAAGTCCTGTAGCGATACCTTGTGCAATGGTTTTACTTTCTAACTCTATTGGCTCATATTTTGCAGCAGAATAAAGTATTAGATTTTGCTGATTCTCTTGAATTGGTAATGTGTTGACCTTGGCAATTTCTTCTTGTTCGGAAGCCATTGCTTTACAGTGAATTACATGGTCAAATGGTGCGCGAAATGCATTACAACCCAATTTCTTAATCGCTCGTTCGCAAGCTTCTGGTTCACCAGCAATTACGACTTCTTTTGGAGTGTTGATTTGAGTCAAGTAAACGCGGTTTTCTCCTACCAGACTTTCCCTAACTTGAGATGGTGTAGCGATAACAACGTAATTAGACCAAAAATTATTGTCCGGTGACTTTTCTACAGGTGGTAAATCCCAAAATTCTCTAACGCAATTTTTTGCACCCGACAATCTGTCTCCGAATAAGGTAGATGAGTTTAAAGCATTGCTAAACTTACTAAACTCATTCCATATTCCTACAGCAGACATCATGCTAACTTCACCCAAGCTGTAACCAAAGGCAAATTTCGGTTTTACCTGAAAGTTATTTTGAAGGACTGTAGTCAGCAATTTTGCAACGACTATTTCATTTTCAAACATTGCTGATGAATCATCTAGCAGTTGCTTATCAAGTTTTTCTAACTGTCTGCTTGATAGTTTATTCAAGCTACGAGGATATACTAGCTTCTCAACGTGGCTGACGCGATTGTCTAAATTTTGCAGTATGATATCGTCGTGGACTTCGGGAAATAGACGGAAGAGATTTCGACCGATACCTAGATAAGAATTAACCGCAGCAGGATAGATAAATGCTACTTCTCCTTTTTTACCCAGCGGTTTGGCTGTAAAATAACTACCTAGTGGAGTTTGCCATTCTTCACCTTTATCAAATGCGTGATTTACACCTTTGATAGCTGATTCTATTTCTCTAGCTAATTCTTTAAGATTACGTGCCAAGATTACTAAGGTATAGCTTTCTTGACTGCGTTTTCGGTAATCAGCAAAAGTCATACTAGCAGCTGCGGGAAGGGAGTTTCTCGCATTTACTAAATTTTGCAAATTATCAACTTGCTTTAGTAATTCTTCGCGATTATTTCCTGTAATTGGAAATAGCTGAAGAGGCATTTGTTGCAAAAATCTGCTGCTGCGGTCTTGTTTATTTGGTTCTTCAGATATAATTAAATGAGCGTAAGTTCCATCTAGACCCATACTGTTGATGGCTGCCGTTCTTTTCTCATTTTCTGGGTTAAGAAACCAAGGTCTTGATTCTGGAACAACATAGAAAGGACTGTTTTCCCACTTATTAACATCTTTTACACCAGTCCATTTTGGTGTTGCTGGAAGGTATCTATAATAAAGACACAAAGCTGTTTTAATTAAACTAGCAATTCCCGAAGCAACATAGGTGTGACCAATATTAGCTTTTACGCTGCCAATCGCGCAGGTAAGGTTATTTGCACCGCTTGGATAAGCCCGAAGTAATCCATCGATTTCTGCTTCATCTTCTTGGGAAATACCGCTAGCAAAAACTTCCAGATAAGATACATCTGAAGGTTTAATTTCCGCTGTATCGAAAGCTTGTTGGCAAGCTGATATAACGGTATTATTATCTGTGTTCCCCAAACGCAAAAGCAAATCATTTTTGGTAGCATTTTTTTGCTTGAAACTAACAGCATCAATTACCGCGTAGATGCATTCGCTTTCCTGTTTTGCTACTTGATGTCGCTTTAATACTACTGCACCCGCACCTTCTCCAACCATCCAACCATTAGCTTTTTGGTCGTAGGCTAGGGTATTTACACCTGTATTAACTGTTGATAATTCATTTCGTAATAAAACGTTTTCCATGCCGCCCGCTAAATCCACGGCACCCACTAAAACGGCATCTGCTTCCCCAGTGGTTAATAAATTTTGTGCTACTTCTAATACTTTAAATGTGGAGTTTTCACCGGCGGAAATGGTCAGCACGGGAGCAGTAAAATTCCACAGCGAGGCAATACGACTTGCCATAATATTAGAAATATAGCTGACGAATTCGCTGCTATCAGCAGGTTGGTGAATTGCGTCTTTTACTATAGTCTCTAATTTACTTATTTTATCAGAAGACAAGGATATTGCGCCAGCATTTAATCCTTCTTTAATTTCCCAGGATAGATTCCATCTTTGCTGGAGTTGATGAACGGAAAGTTCGGCTTCTGAAGCAATTAAAACTGCTACTTTATCCCCTTCTTTGACATTCGCATCTTTCAAAGCGCGTTCTGCTACTTTGAGCATTAGCAATTGCTGTTTGTTGAGCTTTTCTAACTCATTCGGAGGAATTTTACTTGATATAGTATCAATGATAAAATCGCTAATATAAGCTCCCATTGGTGCTTTACCATCAGGAAAATTATATTTTTCTAGTAATTCCTTTTGATTTTCTACACCATGCCATCTTTTCTCGGGAAGGGGAATAAAATGTTGTTCGCCTTGATATATACTTCTTTCAAAAGCTTCTAACCCATCACAATTTCCAAAGAAAGCATCCATTCCCACTATTGCCATTTTTACTGGTTTAAGAGGCTGGGTAGATTCTTCAGATGCAGTGTTTTTATTCTGTTCTAAAATTAAATGAGCATTGGTTCCACCCAAGCCAAAAGCACTAACAGCAGCACGCTTTACTGAACCGCTTTTTGAATGCCAGTTGGTAGGACTAGTTACAATTCGACTGGGTGATATTACGTTGTCTTCGGAACCTATAGGGTCTGTAATATTAATTGTTGTGGGGATAATACCCTTACTCATACTCAAAAGTACCTTTATCAGACTAGCGCTAGCTGCACCAGTTAGCAAATGTCCGATATTGGATTTAACCGAACCCGTAAAAGGAGTTGCTTGATATTTACCAAAGAAAGTTTCGACAGAATTAAATTCGGTACTGTCTCCTAATAAAGTTCCGGTAGCATGACACTCCATATAGTCAATAACTTTTGGATTGATATCAGCTTCCGTGTAAGCTTTTTCAAAAGCTAAAGTTTGTCCTTTCGGGTTGGGACTGAGTAAATGTTTACCTTTACCATCATTAGAAAGTCCGTTTCCTGTTATCGAAGCATAAATGCGATCGCCATCTCTGACTGCATCGCTAAATCGTTTGAGAACAAGCATTCCGACCCCTTCGGAGGTGATTAATCCTCTAGAGGATTTATCCAAAGGACGACTAATATCATTATTTTCTGGGTAACCTTGGATACCCGAAAACAGCATTCTGATAAATATCGGGTCAGCGCAGCTAATACCACCAGCTAACATCAAGTCAGCTTTGTGAGTCCACAGATAGTGAGACGCTAATTTAGCAGCATATAAAGGAGAGGAACATGCAGCATCAAGGCAAAAATGGATATGAGACAGAGATAAAGCTTGAGAAATAATAGCAGCGGGTAAACCCGATATCATACTGTTAAAAATTGATGTCTCTTCGGAATTAGGTAAACTTGCAGTCGTAAAATCCTCTTGCTGTAAAAGTTCAGCAATCGCAGGATTCAGCACTTTTTGGTAGAGCGGTTCAAATAACTTATTTGATGATTTCGTAGGTAGCGAGAGTGTGCCCAGCAATACTCCGCATTTGGAAAGAACAGATTTGTCTTCCAAATAACCACTATTTTGTAATGCTTGCTTCGCAGCATAAAGCGACCATTTAAAGGTGTCATCTAAATTCTCTAGCAGTGAAGAAGGAAGATTGTATCCCGATGCATTAAACTTAAAATTACGTACAAATCCACCTTGTAAAGAGTAAACTTTATCTGGCTTTCCTTTTACAGGGTCATAAAAAATAGTTGGTTCAATTCCAATTTCATCAATACTCAGTTCAGAAGTAGAATCCTTCTGTTCAATCAAATTATGCCAAAACTCTTCAGCATTTTTAGCATCGGGAAATAAACACGAGAACCCAATTATTGCAATTTTTTCCATACTTTTATTCAGTTATCAATTATCAGTTAACAATGAACATTTATTGATTAATTATGGGAGTAGGGAGTAGGGAGTAGGGGAAGAAGAAAAAATATTTAATCAATTATTGGTAGTGGGAGCATCTTGCTCCCTAGTTGTTACCAATTATTAATTTCTTCTCCATATCTAAGAACTAATAATTAATAACTAATTCCAACTCCCTAATTGTTACCAATCTCAATTCCCAATTCTTAATTTTTAACTTCTAACTTTGACCTTTGACCTTCGACCTTCGACCTTCGACCTTTTACCTTTTACCTTTTACCTTTTACCTTTTCAAAGATTTAGTTGGAATAATAATTCCTTTACCACCTAGTAAACGGGAATAAATTTTTCCTTGATTGTCGTGTATTGTAAAATCGGCAGCAACGCTGGTTGCAGTTTTACTTATAACTTCACAAGATACGTAAAAAGGTTTGTTGTTAGGAGTTGCTGCAAATTGTTCGTGTTTCTGGATTTCAGCGGGTAAACAGATTTCTTGATGATAATGCTGTAACCAAATCCATAATGGATGAGTACTTAAATCAACAGAGAAAGGATTTACCCAAAAAACGGGAAACTGTCCTTGTTGTTTTCTATCGATTTTGTTCCAGACACATTCGGTAGTAATTTTTTCTGGACTAATATTTATTACTTTTGTTAATCCCTTAAAAGATTCACCGTGAAATAAAGGAAATATTGCTGGATTTTCTTGATAAAATTCATTACCTTTAATGGTGATGACATTATCTTCTGCCATATTCAATTGTTCGTAAGTCGGACTAGGTGTTTCTTGCGGTAACAAATGAATATCGTTAATACTGAAATGGTAATTAACTTTTCCGTTTTTATTCCTACTCCATATTTTCGCTTTAAAAACTATTTCTTGATGCTCGTGTTTAGCAATTTCTTCTATATCTAGGATATATTCATCTGATAGTTTTTCATCAAAAGATATTCCCTTTAATACCTTAAAATTGTTGTAGTAATAAAACCTATATCCTGGATAAAGCTGCTCGCAAGCATTAATCATCCATTGTGTTCCACAAGTAGCGGGTAAAACTGGTTTTCCACCGACTATATGGTCTTGTATAAAAGGATTAGCTGCTTCGGTTAATCGTCGATGAATGCGATAACTTCTTAACTGGGAATTATTATTTAAGGATGGTGGAGGTGGAGAAATCGGACTACCAATTACAACTTGTGTAGAATCTCGGAAGGAATCATCAAGCTCATTTACTAACATTTTGGCTCCCGCTTCTACGGGAATAATTTCAATTCCCCTACGAGCGAATTCTTTCTTTAGTTCCGGTGTTACCATACCGCTATCCCAGCCACCCCAATTGATAGCGACTACGTGACATTGAGGATACTTTTGTTTGATTAGATGAGCCGATTTGTTGAGAATTTCATTAGCTAAAGCGTAATCTGACTGACCGATATTTCCGTAAAAACCAGCAACAGAAGAGTATAAAACTAAATGTTCTAATTGAGAAAGATTGACGCAATTAATTAAATTTTCTAAGCCTTTAATTTTAGCGCTGTAAACTTTTTCAAAATCTTCCTCAGTCTTTTTTTCAATTAACTTATCAGCTAAATTACCCGCACCATGAATAATACCAGTTATTTTACCCATACTTTCCGTCACAGCGGTGATTTCTTGCTGTAAATCCTCAGCATTTGTGACATCAACACTAATATATTGTGCATCACCTCCAGCTTCTTTAATTGTTGTTAAAGTTTCTTTTATTTCTCTATCAGAAACAATTTGATTATAAATCTTTTTCACTTGGATGGGAGTAGGTTTTTCTCCCCTACCAAGTAAATCTTGCATAATTCTTTTTTTTAAAACCGGTTCATCAAAGCAATTTTCAGCAAAGGTCGGCTCCGATTCTAATAGCGCCGAACGACCTAGTAAAATAAACTTACATGGAAACTGCTTTGCTAATTCAATCACGCATTTTGCAGTAATACCTTTAGCTCCACCACTAACAATAAAAACCGATTCTGGAAGAATTGAAGTTGCTGTTTGCATAGATTTTCCTATAGAATAATTGGCAATAAAAAAAGAGTAATGGGTAATGAGTAATGAGTAATGAGTAATGAGTAATGAGTAATGAGTAATGAGTAATGGGTAATGAGTAATGAGTAATGAGTAATGAGTAATGAGCTAGGAGTAGCGAATAGCGATTAAATAATAAATCCTTGAGTAGGTCTATGAAAATATAAATTACTTGCTACTTACTACTTGCTACTTACTACTTACTACTTACTTTTGGCTTGATAAATCGGTAATTCGCGAAAATTGATAAGGTTGTTGGGTCTATCATTAAAACGCTCTTTCCTAATAGCGGATACAATAGCGAATGTGGTAAACGTGAAAAAAGTTACCATCAAGGCTATTAATATTGGAATTAGTTTGTCTGTATCGCTATTACTTGTGTTGTCGCTGCGATTATCATTATTTCTATTAGTACTATCAGTACTATTCTTTCTATCAGTACTATCAGTGCTACTTGATGTACTAGACGACTTACTAGGTGTGGTAGATGTAGTACTTACACTCGGTTGAGGAGTTACCTTGCTAATACCTCCGACGAGTGTAATATCCCCTAAGTCGTGCTTGTCTTTTCCGAAACTAATGTAGGATTTGTGAGTTTGATAACCGTTTGCTTCTACTGTAATCTGCCCCTGAAGAACCCCGTTACTATCGGTATTTGTCGTAAATCGGTAAATACCTTCGATATCGCTATTTGAAACGACGGAATCACCATCTTTATTCTCAAATATGACCTTTGCTGACCGAATGGGAGCTTGTTTGCTCCAATCAACAATACGACCAATATAATTAGCTTTTTGTTTTCCAGACATGATATATTAATATGTAATTCAAAACTCCTAACTTTGAAGAGGGAGTTCCAATTAGTTCAAGGAAGTCGTAAACCTTTACCTTCTTTAGCTCGTGAGAACTCCTTTTATTCCCAATCCCCAACCCCCCAACTCCTAGTTCCCGTAGAGACGTAGCGTGATGTTACGTCTCTACTGCTTTTTGGGGATAGGTAATTGATAATTGGGAATTGGTAATGGTTAGTGAAAAATTAACAACTAACCACTGTTAACTGTTAACTGTTAACTGTTCACTGTAATAGTCGTTCTTCCTTGGGTACCGTAACCGACTTCGGTTATTAGATGATTGGGGTCGTGTAGTTCTGCTTGAATGTGCTTGACGCAGTTTTGAGTGTCGATTTGGGGGTGGATGTCAATTGCTCTACAGAAGACTTGTCCGCATTCCCAAGTTAATGTTTTGGTTAGTCCGAATAATCCTCCAGCGATGGGGCTAAAGTTGATTTTTTGTTCTAACCCAAAAGCTCCGTCGAGTCGAGTTACCGTACAAAAGCAGCTGTGTCCGTTTTCTGCTGCTGCTTTAAGAGATTTTTTAATATGTTTGGTAATGAAGAAAACTTGTTTGACTATTGTCTTTTCTTCTGGGGAGTAGTTGACACCGCTGGAAGTAGGGTTAAATGTTGGATGAATATGGATGAAAGCTCCTATGGAACCGCAGTTTGTTGCGATTGCTTTTAGCTGTTGCTGTAGGTGCTTTTCGCTTGTGTCTTCTAAAATTATATTTTTGATATTGCTCGGTAGTACCGAACGTCCTGGAATTACTGATTGGGGAAAGCTTAAAACTACTACTTTCAAACCACTTTGACTTAATAATTCTGCTAGCTCGGAAGTGGTGGAGGAACCATCGTCAGTAATTAAAACGATGTTTCCTTCTGGTAGTTCAAATTCGATAAAGTCAGGTTCTGGAAGGGGTTGTAATATCGCAGGATATCTGACAACCCCTTCGATTTCATTTAATGGCTGACTGGTGTGAGACTGTAGCTTTTTTTTTTCACCTCCAGATAGTGACTGGAGATACTCTACTATTTGTCCGATTGTCCTCAGTTCGCTTATTTCTTCTAGATTATCGGGTTTGGGCAAATCCGGGTATGCTTCTTGTAATGCACCCATGATTTCTACTCGTTTAATGGAATCAATACCCAAATCGGCTTCCATATCCATTTCCATTTCCAGCATTTCGACGGGATAACCCGTTTTTTCGCTGGTTATTTCTAACATGGTTTGACCGAGGTTGCTGGTATCGGTGCTGGTTGCAACGATTTCGGTAGGAATTTGAGCTTCGATTGTTTCGATTGCTGAAGATTCTACTGATTCTACCGTTGTTTCCGCTGCGGGAATGTCAGCTACAGGTTGACTAACTTCAACTTCAGCAGTTTGTATTTCTACGATGTTGCTATTTGAACCACGGTCAGAAAGAGATTGTAAATACTCTACTATCTGACCGATAGTCCGCAGTTCGCTTAATTCCTCGACGTTATCAGACTTGGGTAAATCAGGATACATTTCCTGTAATGCACCCATAATTTCTACTCGTTTGATAGAATCGATGCCTAAATCAGCTTCCATGTCCATATCCATCTCTAGCATTTCTACGGGATAACCAGTCTTTTCACTGGTGATAGCTAGGAGGTTTGTATCTAAATCGGATAGGTCTACTGAAGAAGAAACAGAAAGTTCGGAACTGGAGGTTTCTGGTTTTGAGTGGTGACCGTTTTCCGATATCGGTTCTGGTTTGGATTCAACTAAGGTTGTGGTAGCTGTCGCTGGAATCTCTTCTATTTCTTCTATTTCTTCAGTTTCTTCACTAACTGTATTTTCTAATTCAGGTTGTGAAGTTTGATTTGTAGTAGCTGCTACGGGTTCTGGTTTTGGTTCTGGTTTGGTTTCAACAACTGGGGTACTACCATTAGTTGAAGTTGTTTGGTTCGCGGTTTTTTCTGCGGTTTGTGGTGCAATTTGGCTAGTAACCGGTACGCTCAAGCTTGTTTTAGCTTGTTTTTCGGTAATACCTTCGCTTTGAACTAACTGTTCGTATTCTTGTTGAATGTGTTGGAAGAAGTTTTTAGTATATTCTACTTGGTCTTGTAGATACTGTTCGTGAACTTTGAGGGTATCACCTTGATGACTGTGGAACTGAACCATACCCCGTTCTAAGCTTTCGATAATTTTTGGCTTGAGTGTTTCGCTCTTGTCGGTTCGAGCGAACAAGGTATTTTGCTGCTCCATCAAGCGGAAAAATGTTCTGATGTATTCGACTTGATGGTTGAGATATTGTGAGTGAACCTGTAAATTCTCGTTTTGATTCTGTCCAAATTGAGTTAAAACGTATTCCAAGCTCTCTAAAACTTGTTCGTAATTTGGAATATTGTTAGGTTTACTTTGCATATGCATATTTAATTCAGAATTTGTCTGTGGAGTAGGGGAGGGAGCAGGAGACGGGGTAGAGGGGGTAGAAGGGGTAGAACTTTCTATCTTATTCTCTTGTTCCTTAATTTCTCTGTCTCCTTGTTTCTTTTTCTCTTTCTGTTTTATCTCTACTACTTTTTTGTGTCCGTTTCCGTTGTTGTTAGAAATCGAAGTAGGGGAAGAAGTAAAATTTTCTATATTCTCACCTTGTCCCCTTGTCTCCCTGTCACCTTGTCCCCCTGTCTTCTTATCTACAGAGACAGTTGCTGTCTTCGTCGCAACAGCTTCTACGGGTTTTGCAGCAGGAATTTGCACTTGATGCTGTTCGGAAATCGCTTTTTCCCATCTCTGCTTGGTTTTCTCTGATACATAGTTGCTACCATTTAATTTGATATTCAACCCTTTCTTTGTTTCAGCTGGTTTAACTGGTTCTGCTACTTGATAGGGGTCGAGATTTTTCAAGGTAATTCCAGCAACTCTTAATTGAATTACAGCTTCTCTTAAACAGTAGTCGCTATCTTTCCTAGGACTTGAGTTTAAAGCGATTGCCATGTGTGGCTTATCGGCTAATATATCCTTGACTAAGTTGGTGAGAATTTTTCTCGGCCCGAATTCTACGAAGCAGTAACCACCGTCTGCATAGATGTTTTCGATTTCCTGTTTAAATAATACAGAGTTTGATAGTTGGGATTCAAGAGTTTTTTGCAGGTTTTTGGGGTCGGTGGAATGCTGCTTTCCTGTAACGTTGGTGTAGACGGGGGTTTTAGGAGATTTGAAAGTCACACTTTTAGTTGCGATCGCAAATGCTTTTTGAGCGAAAGCGATGAGCGGTGTGTGGAATGCTGCGGCTACGGGTAGGACTACAGCAGCGCATCCGGAGTCGTGGAGAACCTTTTGCAGTTCATGAATGTCTGGTGTATGACCGGCTAATACAACTTGACGGGGTGAGTTCAAGTTGGCAATTTTGACTTGAGGATACTTTTTCAGTACTGATTCGATTTTACCTAAGTCTTCTTTAACCGCCAACATCGCTCCAGTATCGTAGTTGGGGTCTTCGGGTGCGGCCATTGCTTGACCTCTAGCTTTAACTAAAGCGCAATAATCTGCGTCGCTTAAAGCTTGACTGGCCCACAATGCTGTGAGTTCTCCGAAGCTATGTCCGGCCACAAAATCAGGTTTAAATCCAGCTTGTTGCAATACTTTGTAGTATCCCGCGCTCAACATTCCGATAGCTGGTTGAGCGTATTCGGTGCGCTGTAGTGCGGCTATTTGAGCGTTTTTCTCGTTTTCTCCGAATACTGGATGGGGGAAAACAATTTCTGAAAGCGGCTGCAAATTATCTTTGAGCAACAAGCTATCCATGTAACCGTATAGTTGACGCAATTGGGGGAAGTTGATCAATACTTCTTTACCCATGTTGAGATATTGCGAACCTTGACCGGAAAATAGCGCGACTACTTTTCCTTTTAAATTTAGACCTTCAGCACGGTAATGAATTCCGGTGGGATGCTCCCATTCGGTTGCGGATGGTTTGTTTTTCAGCAGGTCGATAGCTGCTTTAAGTCTTTTACAGGTTTCAGTTAAAGAGGATGCAACAAACCCGATTCTAGATGATGATTGAGGAATTTCTTTAAATTTGCTCGCTTCTATCAGTTCGGAATAATGTTTATCCCCTGCGGTAGATTGCAATTTGTCTAAAGTCTGTTCGCAGGTTTGGACTAATAGAGCATGATTGTCTTCAAATAAGAGTATTTGAGCGGGTGCGTTATGCAAGCGGTATGGACTTTTGTGGTCGCTGTTATGTTCTTCTAAAACTACGTGATAGTTAGTTCCACCAAAGCCGAAAGAGCTTACCCCAGCGCGTCTGGGAGCTTCTCCTTTTGCACGAATCCAGGGACGAGTTTCTGTATTCAAGTAGAAAGGAGAATTCTTGATATTTAGTTTGGGATTAGGCTGAGTAACGTTGATGCTTGGAGGTAAGACTTTGTGATGCAGCGCTAAAGCTGTTTTAATCAAGCTAGCCGCACCAGCAGCAGCTTTAGTGTGTCCAATTTGCGATTTAACGCTACCTAATGCAATATGCTGTCCCTTGGAAGTATCTTCGCTGAAATATTCTCGCAAAGATGCAAATTCGGTGGGGTCTCCAGCCATAGTTCCGGTACCGTGAGCTTCTACCAGATTCACCGTCGCAGGGTCAAATCCAGCATCTTCATAAGCTCGTTGCAAAGCCTTGATTTGTCCTTCTTTACGAGGTGCGTAAATACTCTTGAATCTGCCGTCGCTAGAAGTACCAATACCCTTGATAACCGCATAGATTTTATCGTTATCTCTTTCTGCATCCGATAAACGCTTGAGAACTATCATTCCCAAACCTTCACCCAACATCATCCCGTCAGATTTTGCATCAAAAGGCTTAACCTTATCACCGGGAGAAACCGCAGGTGTTTTACTAAAACTGATATATGCTGAAACCGAATTATCTGTATCGACACCTCCGGTAAGCATCATATCGCAGCGATGGTCTACCAGTTCGGCGATCGCCATTTTTAGAGCGGCCAAAGAACTTGCACAAGCCGCATCCACCGTACAGTTCAGCCCCCCGAGATTAAAGCGGTTTGCGATGCGTCCGGAAATTACATTAGATAGCATTCCGGGGAATGCATTCTCATCCCACTGAACGTAAGCGCTTTGGATTTTTTCAATAATTTTTTGTGTATCTTCGTCAGATAAACCGCTGCTTTTTAAAGCTTTTTTCCATATCGGATACTGCAACCTCGAACTAAGCGGAACACCCAATTTTAAAGCCGCAGAACCCAAGACAACACCAACATTCTCGCGGTTAAATTCGCGCTTTTCGCTGTAACCAGCATCTTCCATTGCTTCCTTCGCAACTACCAAACTTAATAGTTGCGAAACATCTGTAACCTCTAAAATATTCGGTGGAATACCAAATTCCATTGGGTTAAAGTCAATAGAAGGAATAAATCCACCTTTATTACAATAAGTTTTATCTTCCTTTGTTCTAGGATTACTATCGTAATAATCTTCTACATTCCAGTGAGTGTCGGGAATATCCGTAATACAGTCTATTTCGTCAACGATATTCTGCCAATATTCTTTTATATTTCTAGCTTGAGGAAAAATTGATGCCATTCCCACAATGGCTATAGGATTATGTTGCAATTGTCTGTTAACTTTGTTCATTGACATGGAATCTTTTGAGGGCATTTTTCGTTTGACCTTAATAAACCTTTTAACAGCCTTTTCGCAATTGTTGATTTGTTCTTCCAATTGCGCCAAACTCTTATCGAATGATTGAGCCGACATAAGACATAAAATAAAATTAGTATTTGTTGCTTCTTAAAAGCTGAAATTCAACCTGTAGCGACTACAAAATTCAGCTTTACCAATATCCCACGGGAAAGCATTCCCTTCCGAGTGCTATCGCAATGACCTCGCTTAAAAAATCGAAGCCCGTGCATTAGCTGCAAGGTTTCTCTTGTTAGTGAGGTCGGAGAAAATTGCTCGACCGTTGTAGAGAAGCGATTACCCACAAGAATCCATTAGACCCAAGTGAAAACGCTATATATCCAGGGGTTGCTCGTCTCTAAATAGTAGGTAATCGCTGCTCCAACCTTACGGAGTGACTGAAAATTTGAAAAGCTAAAATCTTTTTCCGACTCCCCACTTTTACTCGATACTTCTACATTAGTCGAGTACCAAATTCAATAATTGGGATGCTCCTTTAAGCAAGCGGATAGAATAGCTGCTCAATTAACTAGTAAATAGATAAATCAATCAATTACTAATTAATAAATTGGATAAGTAAATTATAAATACTTTTTCCCCAAGAAAAATGTGAGTAAAAATGCAACCCCGATTAATTTATTCTTTTAAAAATATTTAGATAATTGTCCTTACTTATACTTTCCAATATTTTATCCTAATTTCGCGTCTATCTTACGGTAGAACAGAAAAGTTAAATTAAATCAAATTAAACTTTTTTCTTGATATTGGGGTAAAAGGTCAATTACATTATTGAAGCTAGAAAAATAATCTTCTAACGCCTTTGCAGCTTGTCCAGTGAATTCCATCCATTCTTCTTTTCGATTGTTTGAAGACACTGTTTCCCATTCAAATAAACCATGTTTGGGAGTAGCTACTAAAACAGAAACGCTCTTTTTTTCGGAGCCGGTTTGATTATTAAACCTTACTGCGGCTATGTAATCCGTATTAATGACAACGTTCTGTATTTTAATAAATGCCATAGCTAATTAAAACGCCTTGGAAGATAATTTTATGAACTGTAAACAATAATGTTTGACAAGTTAGTTACAAAATCACACCATATAAAATCACTCATACAATCATCAAAACTCTTATTCCCACATACTAAATAAACAACAAATTCAAGTTGAATTCGTTACTCTCATAGTGGCTTTAACAGTCCCTATGACTGTATAGATTTGACCGTCAGGAACAGCATTATATTGAATTGCTATATTCTCCATTTTTCTTTAATAGTAACTTTCCTAAACAATTAGTCAGATATCCAGCATAAAAAGTAATAAATACTCTAAATTGGTGCAATTCATTGAAAAGCAAATTCCATTCATAAAGGTATAGTGATTAGACTGATTTTATTTTTTAGTTATCCATCACTAATTAACTAGTTATTAAATATCTAATCACCATAATTCATTAGAATTAATACTAACAGTAGCACAGCTAAAACAAAGCTGATGATACCGTTTGAAGCAACTGACAAATAAATTTGCCAACTTCTGCGTTGTTAATTAGATTCAAAAAAATAACTCACAGTATCATCTATAACTTAATGAATCTAAGGGTAATTCGACAAAAAGCATAAAAAATTAACCGCTGTTCTATATTATGAAGTAATTGTAAGTTTGTTGTAAAGGAATATCGGTAGCTTACATATCTACTTTAATAAAGTTCCCTTTTTTCTCGTATTTATTTGAAAGAGCATCTGAATAAAACAAGCATTCATCCGTAATCATCAATATTTTAAAATCAAGTTGATATATCAACACTTAACATATCAATTTACATAAACAAAAATAGTTACCCTTGCATCTTTTAAGTTTTGCAAATTGCTTGAAATCAAGAATCGCCAATTAACATACTTTTGTCTATAAAATAAATAGCATATATAAACTAAGCAAAACTAATAGATAGTTCGCTCTGAGCAATAGATAATTAGAAATTGGTCATTGGTAATTGGTCATTGGTAATTGGTAATTGAGGATTGGGGATGGGAAAATCAAGGAGCTTTTATCCGTCGGATGTGAATCATTAATTATCTGGGGATTCTCCTTGTCACCCCATCTCCCCCTCTCCCCATCTCCCCCTCTCCCCATCTCCCCATCTCCCCATCTCCC